>NC_013729.1:5684616-6316240 GCF_000024345.1 Kribbella flavida DSM 17836
CTCGCTGATCAACAAGTTCCAGGGCCAGATGAGCACCGAGGCGATCGACTCGCTCTACGTGCTGTTCGGCCTGGACAAGGACGCGAGCGTGTGGAGCCAGTACGTCGACTACTGGGGTCAGGTGTTCCGCGGCGACCTCGGGCTGTCGTTCACGTTCTTCCCGACCCCGGTCTCCGACATCCTCGGCCAGAGCCTGCCGTGGACGATCGCGCTGGTCGGCATCACCACCTTCGCCAGCTTCGTGATCGGCACCGGCCTCGGCGTACTGGCCGGCTGGCGGCGGGGTTCGTGGCTCGACGGCCTGCTGCCGGTGACCACGTTCCTGTCCTCGATCCCGTACTTCTGGCTGGGCCTGATCGCGATCACCCTGCTGGCCGGCCAGGGCAGCTTCTTCCCGTCGTCCGGCGGCTACGAGCCCGGCCTGGTGCCGTCCTGGAACAGCGAGTTCATCGGCAGCGCGGTCCAGCACAGCCTGCTGCCGGCGGTCACCATCCTGATCTCGTCGGTCAGCGGCTGGATCCTCAGCATGCGCAACATGATGGTCACCGTCGCCTCGGAGGACTACATCACCGTCGCGCACGCCAAGGGCCTGTCCGAGCGCCGGGTGATGGTCAGCTACGCGGCCCGCAACGCGCTGCTGCCCAACGTGTCCGGGTTCGCGCTGTCGCTCGGCTTCATCGTCGGCGGAACCCTGCTGGTGGAGATCGTCTTCTCCTACCCCGGCATCGGCTACAACCTGTTCCAGGCGGTCGGCGCCAAGGACTACCCGCTGATGCAGGGCGTCTTCCTGGTGATCACGATCTCGGTGCTGGTCGCCAACCTGATCGCCGACATCGCGTACCTGCTGCTCGACCCGCGCACCCGCAAGGAGGGCTGACGATGTCGGCACCCGCCACCACCATCACCGCGGTCACGCCCGAAGGCCCCGAGGTCGAGGCCGCGCCCGCCAAGCGGCAACGACTCCGGTTCGTCGCGAACCCGAAGGCCACCACCGGCCTGGTCGTGCTCGCGCTCTTCTGCCTGATCGCGGTCATCGGGCCCTGGATCGCGCCGTACGATCCGTCCGCGCGCAGCAGCGACCTGCTCCAGCCGCCGTCGGCCCAGCACTGGTTCGGCACCACCCACCTGGGGCAGGACATCTTCTCGCAGGTGCTGGTCGGCACCCGCGGCGTCATGTTCGTCGGCCTGCTGGCCGGTATCGTGGCGACCGCACTGTCGGTGCTGATCGGGGTCAGTTCCGGCTTCCTCGGCGGTGCCGCCGACGAGGCCCTGTCGGCGCTGTCGAACGTCTTCCTGGTCATCCCCGCGCTGCCGCTGATCATCATCGTCGCCTCGACCATTCCCGGCGCCGGCGACCTGATGATCGCCCTTGTCATCGGCCTGACCTCGTGGGCCTGGGGTGCGCGGGTGCTGCGGGCCCAGACCCTGTCGTTGCGCCGCCGCGACTACGTCGAGGCCGCCCGGGCGACCGGCGAGAGCACCTGGCGCATCATCACCGTCGAGATCCTGCCCAACCTGACCGCGATCATCGCCTCGGGCTTCGTCGGTACGGTGATCTTCGCGGTGATGTCGGAGATCACGCTGGCCTTCATCGGCATCTCGACGATCTCGGAGTGGAACTGGGGCACGATCCTGTTCTGGGCGCAGAGCCAGCAGGCCCTCGCCCAGGGCGCGTGGTGGTGGTTCGTCCCGGCCGGCCTGGCGATCGCCGTGCTGGGCACCGCGCTGTCGCTGGTCAACTTCGGCATCGACGAGTTCGTCAGCCCGCGGCTGCGCAGCAGCGGGCACACCCGGGTGAAGACCAAGGACGGCCGCACGGTCCGGATGAAGGTCGGTTTCACCCCGGTGCTCACCACCCACGACAAGACCGCGCCGGTGACCCCGGTCGTGCGCGTCGACGAAGCGAAGGGCACGGTCTGATGCCGAAGGAACCAGTCCTGGAGATCAGGAACTTCAACGTCGACTACGGCCTCGGCGACCAGGCGGTCCGGGCCATCCGCGACGTCACCCTCACCCTGCACCGCGGGGAGGTGCTCGGCCTGGCCGGCGAGTCCGGCAGCGGCAAGTCCACGCTCGCGTACGGCGTCACCCGGCTGCTGCCGCCGCCCGGCGTGATCAGCGGCGGCTCGGTGATCTACCACCCGCCGGGCGACCAGCCGTACGACGTGATGGCGCTGTCGCCGGCCGAGCTGCGCAAGTTCCGCTGGGCCGAGACGTCGATCGTGTTCCAGGGCGCGATGAACTCGCTCAACCCGGTGCACAAGGTCTCCACCCAGATGCTCGACGTGATCCGCGCGCACGAACCCCAGCTGAGCGGGCCCGCCCGGGTCGCCCGGGCCCAGGAGATGCTCAAGCTGGTCGGCATCTCGGCCGACCGGATGGACGCCTACCCGCACCAGTTGTCCGGCGGCATGCGGCAGCGGGTGATGATCGGCATGGCGCTCGTGCTCGAGCCGCAGATCGTGATCATGGACGAGCCGACCACCGCGCTCGACGTGGTGATGCAGCGCCAGATCCTCGCCCAGCTGGTCGAGCTGCGCGAACGCCTCGGCTTCTCGGTGCTGTTCATCACCCACGACCTGTCGCTGCTGGTCGAGTTCTCCGACCGGATCGCGATCATGTACGGCGGCCGGATCGTCGAGCAGGCGCGCTCGGCCGACCTCTACAAGGACTCCCTGCACCCGTACAGCGAAGGCCTGCTGAAGTCCTTCCCCGCCCTGCGCGGACCGCGCCGGGAGCTGAGCGGGATCCCCGGCTCGCCGCCCGACCTGCGCGGCATGCCGACCGGTTGCTCGTTCCACCCGCGCTGCCCGCACGCGTTCGACCGCTGCTCGACGGACATCCCCGTCCTCGGCGTCCCGGAGGCCAGGAACGACCCGAACCGTTCGGTGGCCTGCTGGCTGCCCGGCCGGGTCCCTGTCGCCTAACTCGCCCACTTCCCCGAAGGGAGTCAGTACGGCGCCCGCGCCTGCCCACCGGTGGGTGCGGGTGACGTACGTCCACCATGAACACAACTGCTGCCCCCTCCACCTCGACGGAGGCCGCCCTGATCGCGGGCCTGCCGGCCGGTTTCCGCTGGGGTGTCGCCACCTCGGCGTACCAGATCGAAGGCGCGGTCGACGCCGACGGCCGGACGCCGTCGATCTGGGACACCTTCTGCCGGGTCCCGGGCGCGGTGCACAACGGCGAGAACGGTGACGTCGCCTGCGAGCACTACACCCGGATGCCCGACGACGTCGCCCTGATCAAGGACCTCGGCCTGGACACGTACCGGTTCTCGGTGTCCTGGCCACGGGTGCAGCCGCGCGGCACCGGTGGGGTGAACCCGGCCGGCATCGCCTTCTACGACCGCCTGGTCGACGAGCTCCTTGCCAGTGGCATCGATCCGTGGGTGACCCTGTACCACTGGGACCTGCCACAGGAGCTGGAGGACGCCGGTGGCTGGCCGGCCCGCGACACGGCGTACCGGTTCGCGGACTACTCGATGCTGGTGTTCGACGCGTTGAGCGACCGGGTGGACACCTGGACCACGCTGAACGAACCGTGGTGCTCGGCGATGCTCGGCTACGCGTACGGCGCGCACGCCCCCGGCAAGCAGGACTTCCCCGCCGCCGTCGCCGCCGTCCACCACCTGCTGCTCGGCCACGGCCTGGCCACCGAGCGGATGCGCGAAGCCGCCCCGCGCAAGCTCGACATCGGCATCACCCTGAACGCCGCCACGGCGTACCCGGCCTCCGACGCCGAACCGGACCTCGAGGCCGCCCGGCGCGCCGACGGCATGGGCGCCCGGCTGTACCTGGACCCGCTCGTGCACGGCCGCTACCCGGCCGACGTGATCGCCGACCTGGCCGCCCAGGGCGCCGAGCTCCCGGTCCAGGACGGCGACCTGGCGACCATCTCCGCGCCGATCGATGTGCTCGGCATCAACTACTACTTCAGCCAGCAGTTCACCGGCTACGCCGAGGACGGCCGCACGGTCGGTGAGGACGGCCTGCCGATCAGCCGCACCCTGCCGCTCAACCGGCCGCGCACGGCGATGGACTGGGAGATCGTGCCGGAAGGTTTCACCGACCTGCTGGTCCGGATCAGCCGCGACTACCCCGGGCTCCCGATGGTCGTCACCGAGAACGGCGCCGCCTTCGACGACGAGCCCGACGAGAACGGCTTCGTCGCCGACGACGGGCGTACGGCGTACTTCACGGCCCACCTGGCGGCGGTGGCATCGGCGATCGAGCAGGGCGCTGACATCCGCGGATACCTGGCGTGGTCGCTGCTGGACAACTTCGAGTGGGCCTACGGCTACGAGAAGCGGTTCGGCATCGTGCGCGTGGACTACGGAACCCAGGCGCGGACCCCTAAGCAGTCAGCGTTGTACTTGAAGGACTTGGCCGAGCAGCATCGCCGGCGCTGACTGCTGCGCCGCTGACGCGCAATCTCACCGCTGGCAGCCTTTGACACCGATAACTTGGAGGACGGCATCAGCGATGAGATAGCGCGTCAGTGAAGGGGTGAGGTGGGGGTTGGCTGGGGTCAAGGAGGAGTTGTGGGCGGGGTTGCGGGCGGCGCGGGAGGCGAATCTGCGCAAGGCGGAGGGGCTCAGCGAGTACGACCTGCGGCGGCCGATGACGGCGAGTGGGACCAACCTGCTGGGGGTGCTGAAGCACCTCGGCGGGATGGAGTGCGGGTACCTCGGTGAAACCTTCGGGCGGGACCTGGATCGGGTGATTCCCGGCGACGAGGACTGGGAGGGTGCCGCCGACCTGTGGGCGCGGCCGGACGAGTCGGCGGGGTTCATCGTCGACTGGTACCGGGAGGCTTGTGCGCATGCCGACGCGACCATCGCGATGCTGGAACTGGATGCGCCGGGGTGGGTTGGGCACTGGGACGAGGGGCATCAGGCGACGACGCTCGGCGCGATGATGGTTCGCGTGCTCGGTGAGGAGTGCCGGCACGGGGGACAGCTGGACGTCGTGCGCGAGCTCGTCGACGGGACCGGAGACGCGCGGGATGCGGAGAAGGACCCGGAGGTGCGGCGAGCGTTCGTGGCGAGGGTGCAGGCTGCCGCGGATGTGTTCGGGCCGCAACAGCCTCACTAGCCGACCGACGCCGACTGCGGGGTACGGCGTACCGGTGGTCACCCGCCCAAGTACTCGTTGACAGCAGCCACCATCGACGGCACCCGTTCGTCGTAGACGCCGTGGGCTCGTCGGTCAACTGTCTTGAGCGTCGAGTTGGGCAGCTTCTGGTGCAGCGCCCGCGCCCACCGTACCGGGATGTTGTCTCGTTCCGCCTGCACGATCAGCATCGACACGTTGTTGCCGATAGCAAGATCCGGCTCGGTCGTGTGCTGGGTCCAGTACGCGCACGGCAGGAATGCCATGGCGAACAGCGGTTGCGTGTCACGGGCGTTGCGCAGATCCCGCCGGTACGCCGCCAGGTCGCTCGGCCAGCCTCGGTCGTTGCAGGTGTACGCGACGGACGCCGCCACGAACTGCGAGATCATCGGCACGGTCCCGTAGTACTGCGCGAGCCAGCCGGCCAGTTCCTCGGAGGGTTCGGCGCGCCGACCAGCCGCGGCGTCGAGCACCGTGCGGACGTTGCGCGCCATCAGGTCCCGGTCGCTCTCGTCGCCGAGGGCCGACTGGAGCAGCCAGGGCAGCGCGGCCGAGTCGACGCGGTAGTCGCCGATGGCAAGAGTCTTCCTTTGCCGCAGCACCCTGGTGACGGCGGTGCGGATCTGCAGACCCGAGCGGCCGAGGTGGTACGTGTCGTCACGCCACGCGGCCCAGGCGGCCCACTCGTCGAAGGCGGCCTCGCTCTGCTCACCGGTCGCCAGGTGGTGGTACTCCGAACCTTCGACGTCCGTGACGCTGTCGACCACCATCCGGTCGACCCGTGACGGAAACAGCTGGCTGTAGACGACTCCGAGATCCGCACCCCACGACACCCCGTAGTACGAGATCTTCTCCTCCCCCAGCGCGGCCCGGATCGCGTCCATGTCGCGCGCCGTGTTGCGGATGCTCGCGTGGCGCAGGCCGTCCCGCGGGCACCCGGCAACGAAGCGCGCGGCGTTCCGGCTCGACGCCTGGAAGTCCGCCGCGGTCGGCGACGAGCGGAACACGTCAGCAAGCCGCACCGGACCACAGTCGATCGGAGCGCTGCGCCCGGTGAAGCGCGGATCGAACCCGATCAGGTCGTACTGCGCGGCAACCTCGCCCAGCAGCCCCTTGAGCTCCGCCGGATAGCCGATTCCTGGTCCACCCGGGCCACCGGGATTCACCAGCAGTACGCCGCGCCGCTTGGCCGGGTCTGCCTTGATCCGCGACACCGCGAGATCGATCGTGCGCCCGTCGGGCCGCAGCGGATCCAGCGGCACCCGGACCGTCGTACAGGTGGCGTCCGCGGCGTCGAGCTCGGCTCCGGCGTCGCCGGAGCCAGTACGGCAGTCCTGCCAGGTCGGCTCGGCCGGTGCGGCCCGCGCCTCCAGCGGTACGACGGCGGGCAGGAGGAGCAGCAGAGCAGCCATGATTCGCATGCTCCGACCCTAGGAATCGGAGCAGCCCCCGACCTGGGCCCAGAAGCCCGACCGTGAGTAGCGCTCGCGCTCCCCTCCGCGCTCCAGTCGACAGAAGGTGGGGCGGGTACCGATGTGGTAACTGCAGCTTTGTGCAGCGCACGCCTGCTGCCCAAAGAGTTGAAGTTCTGATCAAATAGACCCAGTGGTGGCCGGTGTTCCCGCGAAGTCACCGGCCACCACCCTGCCGAACGCCGGACTCCGGGCCCGGCGTTCAGCTCTGTCCGGGCCCGTGGCGGCGCCTCTACGTCACCGTGCGGTGACCCGGGTGAGAGGCGTCAGCCGTTCCAGCCGGAGCCCTGCTTGACCCGAGTGCCGAGCCCGCTCGCCTTGCCCGGGTACAGGTACATGTCACCGCCGGTGTTCGCCACCGTGATCAGGTCCGGGATCTTGTCGCCGGTGAGGTCACTCACCCCCGTCAGCGAGCGCATCCCGTTCCAGCCGCCGGTGCCGATCTCGACCCGCGACGTACCGCCGGCGAACGTGAGGCCCTTGTAGAGCCACAGCTTGCCCGTGCCGGAGTCGACCGCGACGAAGTCGGGCTTGCCGTCGCGGGACAGGTCGCCGATCGGCGCGAGCTTGGTCATCTTCGTCCAACTGGTGCCGAGCTGCTTGCGGGCGGCGAGGCCGTTGAGCTTGCCGGGGTAGACCCACAGCCTGCCGGTCGACTTCTCGATCGTGACCAGGTCCGGCTTGGAGTCGCCGGTGATGTTGCCGGCACCGATCAGGTCGCGCATGCCGTTCCAGCCGCCGGTGCCGATCAGGAGCCGGGTCGAAGCGGCCAGGGCAGGACCGCGGTACAGCCAGAGCTTGCCGGTGGACTTCTCCACCGCCGCCACGTCGGCCTTGCCGTCGCCGGTCAGGTCGCCGACCCCGGCCAGCTCGGTCATCGCGTTCCAGCCGGTGCCGAGCTTGACCGCGTTGCTGCCGCCCTGGAACGAGCCGTGGCCGGTGTTGGTGTACCGGTACAGCGCGCCGCTCGGCCGGTGCACCGCGATCATGTCGGTCAGACCGTCGCCACTGAGGTCACCGGCGGCGGTCAGGTCGGCGTCGGAGTGGCCGGCGACGTACGCCAGGCCGTAGCTCTGCATGGTTGCGTTCAGCGCCGCGGCGGTCAGCGTGTGGGTACCACCGGTTGGCTTCCACGGGTCCCAGACGGTCAGCGTCTTCTTCGTGAGGTCGTAACCGTAGATCAGGATCTGGTGCCCGAAGTGGCCGCTCATGCCCTTGTTCCAGGGCAGCTTCTCCATCCAGACGCCGATGGTCGGCGCCCGCTTCAGGGTGCCGATGTCGTACGCCGCCCAGTTCAGCAGGTTCGTCGCGTTGCCGGTGGTCTCGGCGTTCCAGACCGAGTAGCCGAGCGGGTTCACGTACTTGTTGACCACCGGCAACGACGTCCGGCTGTAGGTCCCGGCGGTGGTGGTGCCCATCTCCTTGGCCAGCGTCGCCTGCGAGACGGTCACGCCGTACGTGCCGAGCGTGATCGAGCTGGACGCGGGCACGCAGTAGTAGTTGGTGCTCTGGTAGACGCCCTTGATCGTCACCTTCGCCGCGGTCGGCGCGGCGGCGACCGCGGCGGCCAGCGCGGTCGCCGACTTGGGCCGCGCGGTTACACCGGGAGCGACCTCCGTCGCAGTCGTCGAACCGCCCGGGCGGGTGACACCGCCGACGACGCTCGGCGCGTACGCCGCGGCTTCGGCGGCGCTGAGGGGAACCGAGCCGCCCGTCGGCGGGAGCAGCTCGGCAACGCCGGTGGTTCCGGTGCCGGCGGTCGCCATGTGCGCGACACCACCGGCGACGAGCCCGAGGCTCACGACGACGGCGGTGCCGAGCTTCCAACGGTGACGCAGTTTCATGCAGGGGTCCTCACGACAGTGCAGGCGAATGATCGAGGATCACCCAAACACGACGAAGGGGCAGACCGGCGACCGGTCTGCCCCTTGTCGGCTGACTGATTCAGGACATGACAGGGACCGGCCGCGCTATCCCAGCGGCAGGTCGAGCACGACGTTCGGAACAGTGGTGACGTTGGAGGTGCGGATGCTCGCGATCTCCGCCGCCGTCAACGCCCGCTTGTAGATCCGGACCTCGTCCAGCGACCCGTCGAACCGGTGCAGGCCGTCGAGCCGCTGCCCGACGTACATCCTGAACGGCCGGCCCGGACTGATCGACCCGCTGGGCGCGGCGACCGATCCCACCTGCGCTCCGTCGACCCACAGCGACAGCGTGCCCGCCTTTCGTTGCAGAGCGACGTGGTGCCAGGCGTTGTCGTTGTAGGCCCTCGTCGAGGCGACCGCCGCGGTGCTGCCGTTGACGGTGATCAGCCCCCGGATCCGGCTGCTGGCCGGCTCGGCTCGCAACCAGAACTGGGAGAACTCGTTGATCCCGTAGCCCCAGAAGATCGCCTGGCTCGCGGTACTCGCGCCGTACCGGATCCAGGCCATCGCGGTGAAGTCGCCCGATCCGAGCGCGAGCGACTCGGCGTACGGGAGCTGGATCGCGTCGTCGGTGCCGTCCAGGTCCCGCGCCTGCCCGAACCTGCCCGCGACCGCCGTCGTCCCGCCGCGCAGGTAGCTGTGGTTGCCGAGCCCCGACACGTCCGGCGTGGTCGGCCCACTCGCTCCGTCCGGGTGCCCGATGTCGGTCTCGGTGAACCGCGCGAACCGGATCTGGTCCCGCGCGTCGACCGTGCCGCCCTCGTACAGCAGCCCGATCTCGCCGGTGCCGAGCACCGCCATGTCGGAGTAGCCGGACCAGTCGCTGGTGATCCGGGTGCCCTGCTCCACGGTCTGCCAGGTCCTTCCCTCGTCGAAGCTGGACCGGATCGTCAGGTACCGCCGCCGTTCCGGATCGGCCGGCGACGCGAACAGGATCCGGTTGTACTTCGCGCCCTGGTCGGTCGCCCGCAGCCGGACCAACGATCCCTGCACCGTCGGGGTGGTCAGCCCCACCACCGGCGCGTACGGCGCGACGTAGCTCTCGCCGCCATCGTTGCTGACAGCAAAGGCCCGGCTGTTGCCGGCGCTGCCGCCGTTGTTCCGGGCGCCCGCGTAGATGCCGCCGTCAACCTTCTCCACCACACTGATCTCCTGCGGCACCAGTCCGTCGGAGCGCAGATCGGTCGCACCCTTGTGCCAGGTCTCGCCGCTGTCGTCGCTGTAGACGAGCTGACCGGCGTGCTTGCCGCTCACGTCGTAGTTCGTGCCGGCGACCAGGCGGCCCTGGTGCGCGCCGCGGGTCAACTGGATGCCGTGCACCGGCCCGGTCGCGTACCAGCCCCAGGCCGGGTCGTCGATCTGGCCGCCGATGCTGCGGGCCTTGCTGAACGTCAGGCCGTCGTCCTCGCTGAACTGCACGTACGGCGTGCGCGGGCGATCCGTCCCGTTCCCGGGATCCATGGTGGTCAGCAGCACGATCCGGCCGGTCTGGTAGTCCACGATCGGCGTCGGGTTGCCGCGGGTGGCCACGGCGTTCGGGTCGGTGTCGGTGCCCGACAGCACCACCTTCTGCGCCGACCAGGTTCGGCCGTTGTCGGTGGAGCGGCGCATCACCAGGTCGATCTCCTGCGAGTCGCCGCACCACGTCCGCCGCGCTTCGGCGAAGGCGAGCAGCGTTCCGGCCTTGGTCCGGACGATGGCCGGGATCCGGTAGCAGCCGTAGCCGGCGCCACCCTTGTCGAACAGCACGGTCTGGACGACGGCAGCAGGCTCGGCCATCGGACGGGCGCCGGCGGTGGTCGCCGTGAGCGCCGGGAGCACAAGAACGAGAGCAAGCATCAGGCGGAGAGGTGTGGGCATGAAGTCCTGCCTTCCGGGCAGCGCCAGATAACAACGGGGCGAGTTGCTATGCCGTAACTTCTCCACATATCTGATCTCTCAAACCAGGACATCCCATGTCCTCGCCGGAGCGCAAGGTACCTGGCCCGGGCGGACGCCGCTGGGACCGGAAACCGCCGGTCAGATCAAGGCGGCCTGGGCCTCGATCTCCTGCTCGGGGTCGAGCGGCAGGGTGATCTTGAAGACCGTGCGGCCCGGCTCGGACTCCACCCGCAGATCGCCGTGGTGCTTCTTGACCACGATCCGCCAGGAGATGTCCAGCCCGAGGCCGGTGCCCTCGCCGATCGGCTTGGTGGTGAAGAACGGCTCGAAGATCCGGCGGCGGATCTCCGGCGGGATGCCCGGGCCGGTGTCACCGATCTCGACCACCGCGTAGGCGCCGTCGCGGCGGGTGCGCAGCGTCAGGGTGCCGGACGAGCCCATCGCGCTGACCGCGTTGTCGATGATGTTGGTCCAGACCTGGTTGAGCTCCGCGGCGTACGCCGGGATCGCCGGCAGGTCGGGATCGAAGTCCTTGACCACCTCGATGCCCTGCAGCTTGCCCGACATCATCACGAGCGTGGACTTCAGCAGCTCGCGCAGGTCGACCACCTGGAACGGTGCCCGGTCGATCTGCGAGTACTGCTTGGCCGCGCCGACCAAGGTGGAGATCCGGGTGACCGAGTCGTCGATCTCGTTCATCAGCGACTCGGTGTCGATCGTGTACATCAGCCAGCGCACCGCCCCTTCGAGGTACGCCGGGCCGACCGCGGTCAGCACGTCCTCCATCCAGGGCACGTCCAGGCCGGCCGCGGCCAGCACCGGCGCGACGTCCCAGCTGTCCCGGACGTCGTGGTCGTCGAGCCAGTCCGACAGCGCGTCCTCGGCGTCGGACTGCTCCATCGGCGACTGCTCCTTGGCCTTCGCCTTGGCGACTCGCTCGACCGCGGCCTCCTGCAGCTCGACGATCTGGTGCAGCTTGGTCGCGTCGAGCGTGCCGTCGGCCAGCATCGCCAGCTTCGACCGCATCCCGGCGACCCGCTGGCGCAGGGTCGCGGCGGCGCGCACCGCGGCCGCGGCCGGGTTGTTCAGCTCGTGGGTCAGGCCGGCCGACAGCGAGCCGAGCGCCAGCAGCCGCTCGCGCTCGCCCATCGTCTCGTTCGTCCGGCGCATGCCCTGGACGAACCCGTCGATCAGGTGCACGGCCATCGGGAACCACTGGTTCATCATCGTCGCCATCGTCTCGGCGCCGATGACGAAGAACGTGGACGGCTCGAGCACCCGCATGGTCGCGTTGTACGCCTTGCGCTCGTCGGCGCCGAGGAACGCGGTCACCGCCCCGGCGTACACGCCGCGCTGGGTGCTGCGGTTGATCTCCACCTCTTCGCCGTGCGAGAGCTTGCACATCCGGATCCCGCCGGTCAGCAGGATGTAGCAGCAGACCGCTGGATCGCCTTCGCTGAAGACGATGCCGTCCTCGATGCTCTCGACGGTGCCTTCCCGCGCCAGCCACTGCAGCTGCTCGTCGGTCAGGCTCTCGAACAGGAACAGCGTGCGCAGCTCGTCGACCGACAGCCGCCGGGACTCCGCCTCGGTGGTCTCCGCGGCGCTCATCGAACCGTCTCCCTCGTCACAGCATCTCCAGGTATCGGTGCACCAAGGTCACGGCCATCGCCCCGTCGCCGACCGCGGAGGCCACCCGCTTGACCGACTCGGCCCGGACGTCGCCGGCCGCGAAGACGCCCGGCATCGACGTCTCCAGGTGGTACGGCTCGCGCTCCAGCCCCCAGCCCGGCGGCTTGCCGCGCAGGTCGGGCCCGGTCAGCACGAAACCCCGCTCGTCGCGCAGCAGGTCACCCGGCAGCCAGTCGGTCCGGGGCGCCGCGCCGATGAACACGAACATCCACTCCGTGTCCACCTCCCGCGTCTGTCCGGTCGCGCTGTTCTGCAGGGTCATCCGCTCCAGGTGCTCGGAGCCCTTGCAGGACACCACCTGCGTACAGGTATGGACCTCGATGTTCTCGATGCCGTCGATCTGGTTGATCAGGTACGACGACATGGTCGCCTCGAGCGAGGGACCTCTGACCAGCATATGCACGCGCTTGGCATGGTTGCTGAAGTAGACCGCGGCCTGACCGGCGGAGTTCGCCCCGCCGATGATGTAGACCTCCTGGCCGGCGCAGTTCGGGCCTTCGGTGGTCGCCGAGCCGTAGTAGATGCCGCGGCCGCACAGCTCGTCGACGCCCGGCGCCTGCAGGGTGCGGTACGAGACGCCGGTCGCCAGGATCACCGAGTGCGCCGAGATCTCGCTGCCGTCGGAGAACAGCAGCCGCCGGGCGGAGCCGAGCGACTCCAGCCCTACCACCTGACGCGCGGTCAGCAGCTCGGCGCCGAACCGGACCGCCTGCCGCCGGGCCCGGTCGGTCAGCTGCGCGCCGGAGACCCCGTCGGGAAAGCCCAGGTAGTTCTCGATCCGGCTGGACTGCCCGGCCTGACCACCCGTCGCCAACTGCTCCACGAGCACAGTCCGCAGGCCCTCGCTCGCGCCGTACACGGCAGCGCCGAGGCCGGCCGGACCGCCGCCGACCACGACCAGGTCGTAGAACTCCTCCGCCGGCGAGGTGGACAGCCCGACCTTGTCGGCCAGCTCCGACTCGCTCGGGGCGACCAGGACCGATCCGTCCGGGGTGATCACCACCGGCAGGGCGGAGCCGTCCACGCCGGCCGCCTCCAGCAACCGCTTGCTCTCGTCCTCGTCCACGCCGTACCAGCGGTACGGGACGGCGTTGCGGGCGAGGAAGTCACGGGCCGCGAACGACGGCGCGGACCAGCGGTGCCCGATCACCCGGGTCTCGTCGGTGGACGGGTCCGGGGTGGTGCGCCACAGCTCCAGCATCGCGTCGACCACCGGGTAGAGCTTCTCCTCCGGCGGGTTCCACGGCTTGAGCAGGTAGTGGTCGAGGTCGACCACGTTGATCGCCTGGATCGCGGCGTCGGTGTCGGCGTACGCCGTGAGCAGCACCCGGCGGGCGAGCGGGAACAGGTCCATCGCCTGCTCGAGGAACTCGATCCCGGTCATCTGCGGCATCCGGTAGTCGGCCAGCAGCAACGCCACCGGCTCACCGCGCAGCTTCAGCTCCCGCAACGCGTCCAGCGCCTGCGGACCGGTCTCGGCCCGGACCACCCGGTGCTGCTCGCCGTACCGGCGGCGAAGGTCGCGGGCAATCGACCGGGACACCCCGGGATCGTCGTCCACGGTGATGATCACCGGGCGGGAAGTCGACGCTGTCATGCGTCCTTCATACCAGCGCGTGGCCAACTTCCGGGAGCGGTGCGCGAGCAGCCCGGTCATCGACCCGGCGCCGGTGGGACCTGAGCGAGCAGCTGCTCAAGGCGTGGCGATCACGGCCTGACGGTCACGGCAGCGCCGCGAGGTACGGCGCGTGGCTGTTCTGGAACTCCCAGTTGTAGTAGCGGTCCCAGTTGATCGACCAGGTCATCAGGCCGCGCAACGCCGGGGACGCGCCGCCGCGCAGGCTGTAGCCGCCGCAGTTCTGGCCCTTCACCAGACAGTCCAGCGCCTGGTGAACGGCTGCGGGGGCGGTGTAGCCGTTCCCGGCGCTGACGGCGGCCGGGAGGCCGAAGGCGATCTGGTCCTGGCGCAGGCCCGGGAAGGTCTGGCCGGTGTTCGCGACCGGGAAGCCGGCCTTGAGCATGTCGGTCATCGCGATGTGGAAGTCGGCGCCGCCCATCGTGTGGTACTGGTTGTCGAGGCCCATCACCGGTCCGGAGTTGTAGTCCTGGACGTGCAGCACGGTCAGCGCGTCGCGCAGGGCGTGGATCACGGGCAGGTAGGAACCGGTCCGGTTGTCGCTGCCGCCGGAGCCGCCGTAGTGCTGGTAGCCGACCTGGACGAAGAAGGTCTCCGGCGCCATCGTCAGCACGAACCGGCTGCCGTACCGCGCCTTCAGCGTCTTCAGCGCGGAGATCAGGTTCACGATCACCGGGGTGGTCGGGTTGCGGAAGTCGGTGTCGCCGGAGTTCAGGTAGAGCGAGTGGCCCTCGAAGTCGATGTCCAGCCCGTCCAGCCCGTACCGGTCGATGATCGCGGACACCGAGCTGACGAAGGCGTCCCGGGCGGCCGTGCTGGTCAGCTGGACCTGGCCGTTCGCGCCGCCGATCGAGATCAGCACCTTCTTGCCGGCCGCCTGCTTGGCCCGGATCGCCGCGACGAACTCGGCCTCGCTCTCCACGTTCGGGCACTCCGCGACCGGGCAGCGGTTGAACCGGATGTCGCCCGAGGTCACCGAGGTCGGTTCGCCGAAGGCCAGGTTGACGATGTCCCAGGCGGCCGGGACGTCGGCCATCCGGACGTAGCCCGATCCGTTGGCGAAGCTGGCGTGCAGGTACCCGATCAGCGCGTGCTTCGGCAGCCCTGTGCTGGTGCAACCAGTCGTCGTCGCACTGGCCGGGGCAGACTTCGCCGACTCCCCGCTCGCGTTGTACGCCGCGACCGAGTAGCTGTGACTCGTGCAGGCGCTCAGCCCGTCGATCGTCGTACTGGTTCCGCCGGTCACCGTCTTGACGACGTTGGCGCCTTCGTAGACCCGGTAGCCCGTCACCGTGCCGGTGGAAGCAGCCCAGGACAGGCCGATCGCGCTGTTCGTCGTACTGGTGACGGACGGAGTCCCCGGGGCGCTGGGAGCTCCGCCGGTCGGCGGGTTGCCGCCCGGGCCGTCCAAGTTCACGTCGTCGGCCTGGTACGCCGGTTGCCCGTACCAGCCGTGCAGGTAGATCTGGGCGGACGTCTGACTGGCCGTCGTGGTGAACGACACCGTGAGCTGGGTGAAACCACTGGCCGACGGCGTCCATGTCGACGCTCCACCGGTCACGCCGAGGTAGACGTAGGAGCCACGCACCCAGGCCGACAACGTGTACGCCGTACTGGGCTGAACCGGGACTGTTTGGCTGCACTGGCCGCGGTCCGAGCTGGTCACCCCGCCGTTGAGCGCGTAGCTGCCGGTGCGGACTGGACTGGAGACCACTGCGCCGCCGGAGCACGTCCAGCCACTCAGAGAGCCGCTCTCGAAGCCGGGATTGGTCAGCAGGTTGGCAGCCTGCGCGGTGGAGGTGGCGGACACCAGACCGGTGACGGCGAGCAGGAGCGCAGTGAGCGCGGCCAGGAACCGGGAACGCATGGGCGGACCTCCGGGGGCGGTGGGGGGTTCGTTTAGTAGAGAGGTTCCGAAACTCGCGGTCAAGGCGTCGAGCTGTCGGATCACCGCCGCTGTCCGGAAGCCGACGCAGCACTGCTCATTCCGTCAGGAAAGACAGTCCAGGCACGGCCAGACCCCGCCACAGCGCACGCAGCGCCCGGCCACGTCCGGCGCCGGCAGCCACGGCCCGGGCGATCCACGGAGAGGAGCCCTGCCCGGCTCGTCCACCGGCCCTTGCTCAGCAGGCGAAGGCTCCGCCTGGGGCCGCCAGCGCACCTCCGTGGTCCCGGCGGGTCCGTGAGCGGCCAGGACCGCGGCCAGGCCTCCGGACCACACCGAGACACCGGTCTGCTCTCCGCACCACCGCACAGCCACCACCCCATCAGCCCACAGCACCCCTTCCGCCACCGTGCCACCACCGTCGGACCGCACCAGCCAGAAGGGCCGCGGCGGCCCCTGCTGCGCCATGCCCGGTGTCATGCCCGGTGTCATGCCCGGTGTCATGCCCGGTGTCATGCCCGGTGTCATGCGCTGTCGGTCCACACCAGCAAGCCTCACCGCCGGCCACTTGCCCTACCAGGTGTGATCTGTGGGCTCTCCAAACAGCCCACAGCCATCAAGTGCCCGGCGCAGGACACTGGCACCGCACGACGAGTCGCTGCCCCACTTTCTGTCGGTAGGCCCTTGTAGCGTTCCGGATACGCACCGCAACCACCAGGCGTGACCAGTGGTCCGGCCGGCCGGCCCACAGCTCGAGCGGGGGAGGATCTGTGGCTGAGGCAGCGTTCGGCGTGCAGTTGAGGCGGTCCCGGCAGGCAGCCGCCCTGAGCCTGCGCCAGCTCGCGACCCGGGTCGGCTACGACCACAGCTACCTGTCCCAGGTGGAACGCGGCCGCCGGCCGGGCTCCGCCGACCTGGCCCAGCTCTGCGACCGCGAGCTCGGCACCGCCGGCGCCCTGACCACCGCCTTCCACCAGAGCCAGCAGACCCACCGGCCGCGCCCCACGCCGGTCACCGGGCCGGCCTCGCCGGTGCCGACGACGGCGCCGGCCCGGGGTGGAGCGGACGTGCTGGAAGCGGTTCGGCACGGACTGACCGGCTCGCTCGGCCACACCCGGGCGACCGACGAGTGGACCGCCCTGGTCCACGGCTACGCCACCGACCTCCCGCGCATTCCCCCGGGCGAGCTGCTGCCGGAGCTGACCGCCGACCTCGACCTCCTGCACCGATCCGTCGCGCCCGGCTCCCCCGACCTGGCCGTGCCCGCCGCGCAGTACGCCGTACTGATCGCACTGACACTGACGGCGCTGGGCCGGTCCCGGGCCGCCGACCGCTGGTGGCGTACGGCCCGAGCCACCGCTGATGGCTCCACCGAGCGCTCGATCGCCAGCCAGGCCAGGAGCTGGCAGGTTCTCAGTGCGACCGCCGAGCCGCGGGTTCTGACCGCTCTGCTGCCGGTCTCCGCCGAGGCCTCAGCCTTGGCGGAGCGTCCGGCCGATCACGCCCGGGCCACCGCGGCCCAGGCCCGCCTGCTGGCCCTGCTGGGTCTGGCAGACGAAGCCCGTCAGGCGGTGCGTGACCTACCGCCCGCCGAGAAGACGTGCGACACGTCGCTCTTCGGCTGGGCGCCGCACGAGTCGCCCGGCGTGGCGAGCTTTGTCCACACGACGCTGGGCGACACAGCAGCGGCGTACGCGGCGCTCGACTGCGCACTGGCGCTGTGCCCGGCAGATAGGTGCCGCGAGCAAGCAGAGCTTCAACTGCAGCTGGCCGAGTGCCTTGTGCTCGACGGTGACGCTGCGATCGGCCTGTCGATGGCGATGCGTGTCTTGGTCGAGCTCGAGGACCAGTGGCACACCCCAGCTCTGTACGACGCTGGCGGCCGCGTGCTGTCCGCAGTGCAGGGCAAGGAGCTCAGCAGGCCCGCGGTGCGGGACTACCGCGACCTGCTCCGGCGCCGGCCGTTCAATGGCCGGAGTGTGGGCAGTGGGTCGAGTATCGGCAGTCCCCAGGGGTAGCGTGCCGAGAGTGACTGAAGTGAGCGGTGGAGCGACGACAACAGACGCGTGGGACTTCGAGCTGGAGCTGCGCAGTGATCCGGCCGGCGCGGAAGCCCGGACAGCGGTACTGGACAAGCCCGGCTTCGGACAGGCCTTCACCGACCACATGGTGGTGGCGTCCTGGTCCGCGGACCGCGGCTGGCACGACCAGAAGGTGACGGCGTTCGCCCCGCTCAAGGTGAGCCCCGCGGCAGCCGTGCTGCACTACGCGCAGGAGATCTTCGAGGGGCTGAAGGCCTACCGGCACGAGGACGGCTCGGTCTGGGCCTTCCGCCCCGAGCGGAACGCCGCCCGCTTCACCCGGAGCGCCCAGCGGCTGGCGCTGCCCCCGGTGCCGGAGCAGGACTTCATCGGAGCCCTGCGCGCGCTGGTCACCGTCGACGAGGTCTGGGTGCCGCCGACCGGCACCGGCGAGACCAGCCTCTACCTGCGGCCGTACATGATCGCCACCGAGGCCGCGCTCAGCGTGCGCCCGGCCAACGAGGTGCTCTTCGGCGTGATCGCCTCACCGGCCGGCGCGTACTTCGAGACGGGGCCGAAGCCGGTCTCGATCTGGCTGACCACCAGCTCGATCCGCGCCACCCCGGGCGGTACGGGCGCGGCCAAGTGCGGCGGCAACTACGCCGCCAGCTTGGCTGCGATGGCCGAGGCCGTCGCCAACGGCTGCGACCAGGTCGCCTTCGTCGACGCGGTAGAGCACCGCTGGCTGGAGGAGATCGGCAGCATGAACCTGTTCTTCGTGCAGGCCGACGGCACGGTCGTGACGCCCGAGCTGTCCGGCTCGATCCTGGCAGGTGTCACCCGCAGCTCGGTGCTCGACCTCGCCCGCGACCTCGGGCACCAGGTGGAGGAGCGCCGGGTGTCGGCCGACGAGTGGCGCGACGGCGTGCGCAGCGGCAAGATCACCGAGGTCTTCGCCTCCGGCACCGCGGCCGTGATCACCCCGATCGGCCGGGTCGCCTGGGCCGACGGCGACCTGGTGATCGGCGACCACACCGTCGACCACGGCGTCGGCCCGGTCACCGCGACCCTGCGCAAGACCCTGCTCGACCTCCAGTACGGCCGTGTCCCCGACACGCACGGCTGGCTCACCCGACTGGCCTGAGCCGGATCTTCACCACTCACCAACCACCGCCCGTCGCCCCTCCGGGGGCCGCTCAGGCGCGAACGCGGCCCGGCAACTCCGGCTTGGTGAGTGCTGGATGTCCGTGTCGGCGGTTAGGTTGACGTCATGGCTGAGTCCACAGCGGGATCAAAGGCGAAGAGCACGGCCAAGAAGACGGCGAAGAGCAAGAGCCCGTCGATCGAGCTGGAGGTCGGCGAGCGCACGGTCCGGATCTCCAACCCCGACCGGGTGTACTTCCCGGCGCGTGGCGAGACGAAGCTCGACCTGGTGAAGTACTACCTGTCCGTCGGCGACGGCATCGTGCGCGCGCTGCGGGAGCGACCGTGCATGCTGCACCGGTTTCCCGACGGCGTCGCCGGCGAGAAGGTGCACCAGAAGCGCCTGCCGCACGGCGCACCGGCGTGGATGGAGACCGTGCGGGTGCACTTCCCCCGCTACAACCGGACCGCCGACGAGCTGTGCGTCACCGAGGTCGCGCACGTCGCCTGGGCGGTGCAGATGTCGACGGTCGAGTTCCACCCGTGGAACAGCCGCCGCTCCGACACCGAGAAGCCGGACGAGTGGCGGATCGACCTCGACCCGATGCCGGACTGCCCGTTCGACCGGGTCCGCCGGGTCGCGCACGTGGCGCACGAGGTGCTCGACGAGCTCGGCGCCGTCGGATACCCGAAGACCTCCGGCGGGTCCGGCATCCACATCTACGTCCGGATCAAGCCCGACCACGGCTTCGCCGACGTACGCCGCGCCGCGCTGGCCTTCGCCCGCGAGGTGGAGCGGCGCGCGCCCGACGACGTCACGACGACCTGGTGGCGCAAGGACCGCGACCCGGCGAAGCTCTTCGTGGACTTCAACCAGAACGCCCGCGACCACACGATCGCCGCCGCCTACTCGGTGCGCGGCAACCCCGAGGGCACGGTCTCCACGCCGATCCGCTGGGACGAGATCGACGACGTCGACCCGCGGGAGTTCACCATCGCCACCGTTCCCGCCCGTTTCGCGGAGCTCGGTGACCTGCACGCCGGCATCGACGACGACGTCTACACCCTCGACACCCTGCTCGAGTGGGCCGAGCGCGACGAACGCGAAGGCGCCGAGGTCCCACCGGAGGACTGACTCACCGGTTGCGGTAGCGCTGCATCGCGTGGTGCAGGGTCTGGTTGACGACGCCGGGCAGGGTGAGCTCCCACTCCCCCAGCGTCTCGACCACCTCTCCCCCGGTGCCGAGCTTCCAGCGCAGCAGGCCGAACTCGCGCCGGCCGGGGTCGAGACAGTCCGAGATCCCGCGCATGTCGTAGTACGCGGCGCCGAGCCGGTGCGCGTCCTCCATCATCCGCCACTGCAGCGCATGACTCGGCCGGACGTCGCGGCGGTGGTTGGCGGATGCGCCGCACTGGTACCAGACCCGCCGCCCGACGACGTTCATGGTGTGCGCCGCGAGCACCTCGCCCTGGTAGGAGGCCAGGTAGAGCCGCATCCGGCCGTCGGCCTCGGCGTTCAGCGCGCGGTACTGGCGTTGGTAGTACGGCAGCGACCGGCCGAGCCGGAAGCCGTTGCGCTGCTCGGTGACGCCGAGGAGGTGGTGGAAGGTCGGCAGATCGGCTTCCGTACCCATCCGGGTCTCGACACCGGAACGCACCGACTTGTTGAGGTTTCGCCGCCACTCGCTGCTCAGCCCGCTGCGCAGTTCGTCGAGGCTGCGTCCCTGCAACGGCACCTGGAACACGAAGCGCGGCTGCGCGTCACCGCCGGCCCCGTCCTCTCCACAACGCCGCCAGCCCAGCGTCCGCAGCCGGTCACTCACCGACGAACCCATCGGCTCGACCAAGTCGGGCAGCACGTGTCCGATCCGCAGCGACGGACCGGCCGCCGCCTTCAACGTGCCGGCCCGCCATCGCCGCAGCGCGGGCGGCGGTCCGATCCGTACGGCGAACGCTCCGCCCGCCGCCAGGTGATCGACCAGCGGCGTGAGCCACCGGTCCAAGCTCGGCTCGGACCAATCGATGTCAGGCCCTTCGGGCAGGTAGGCGAAGGATCTGCGCAGTCGCGGGACACTGCGGTACAGCACCAGCGCTGTTCCGACGATCTGCTGGTCGGCGTCCCGCCACGCCAGCAGCTCCGACCGCCACTCAGCCTTCACCTGCGCCCAGGACGGGGCCTGCAGAAAGCTGCGGCCGCCGTACAGGTCGGAGGCGGACAAGTACTGCGCTCTGTCGACGGGGGACACCGTCAGCTGGGCCTGTCGCAGTGGACTCAACGTCGCGGTCGGCACCACAGCACCTCCGGGTCAGAGTGAACAGCATCCCTTTGTAGCGAAGACGTAACGAACCACCGAAAACGTTTCTGTCAGGGTTGCTGCTTTCCCTGTTCGACGCCGCGAACCGCGCCGGACGTCACACCACTGCAAGACGGACGCGGCGCAACGTCGATGTTCCGCGGGCAACACGCCCTAGGATCTGCAGATGCGTTCACTCGATCCGGCCGCCGCTCGTGACCGTGCGGTCGAGCTCGCGACGCGGGGACGACGCGCGATGCTCGGGATCACCGGTGCCCCCGCGGCCGGCAAGTCGACGTACGCCGAACTGCTGCTGGCCGACCTGGTCGCCTCGGGACTGCGGGTCGCGCTGGTGCCGATGGACGGCTACCACCTCGCGCAGTCCGCGCTGGAGAGCCTCGGGCTCGCGGACGTGAAGGGAGCGCCGCAGACGTTCGACGCCGGCGGGTTCGTGGCGCTGCTCGGGCGGTTGCGGCAGCGCGACGGCGGCACGGTGTGGGCGCCGCGGTTCGACCGGGAGCTGGAGGACTCGATCGCGGCCAGCATCGGCGTCGATCCGGAGATCGACCTGGTGCTGACCGAGGGCAACTACCTGCTGCTGGACAGCGAGCCGTGGACGACGGGTCGCCGGCTCCTCGACGAGGTCTGGTACATCGACCTGGCCGACGACGTCCGGCGCGCCCGGCTCGAAGCCCGGCACCGCCGGTTCGGCCGCTCCCCCGCCGAGGCGCGCGCCCGGACCTACGGCTCGGACGAGAGCAACGCGCAGCTGATCGCGTCCACCAAGGCGTCGGCGGACGCGGTTCTCGACCTCGGCTAACTCTCGGCGCCGGGAGCCGGGGCAGGGTCCGCGCCGTCCTGGCAGGTCCGCTCGATGAAGTTGGCGATGCCGTCCAGGTAGAGCTGCAGACCGAAGTCGAAGTCGGCGTCGCCGGACTGCTCGAACTCCAGGTCCGGCTGGAACACGCCGGCCTCGAGCACCCGGGCCAGCGCCGGCAGCCGACGCGGATCGACCACCCTCGCCAGCGTCGCGCCGTACCGGCTGAACGCCTCCGGGTTGTCCGCGAAGCCTGCCGCCAGGTCCAGCGACAGCCTGACCTCGCCCTGCACGTACGTGATCAGGCCCATCACCACCCCGACCTTGGCCTCCTCGCTCAGCCCGGTGTCCGCCAACGCCCCCAGCGCCGCATCGAACCAGGCGAGGTTTTTCGGCCCGGTCGGGGGCCCGGGGATCGGCAGCTGCGCGTACCAGCGGTGCCGGCGGATCACGGTGAGCACGTTGTCGGCCCAGAAGGTCAGGCCGGTCCGCCAGTCCACCCCCTCCGGCAGCGGGTCGGGCTGCTCCAGCGCGGCGTCGGACATCAGCGTCAGCAACTCGTCCTTGCTCTTGACGTGCCGGTACAGCGCCATCGTGGAGTTGCCCAGCCGCTCGGCCACCCGCGCCATCGAGACCGCGGCGAGCCCTTCGGCGTCGGCCAGCTCGATCGCTGCCTGGGTGATGTCCTCGATCGACAGGGACGGCTTCGGCCCGCGGCGACTCTCGTTCTGCAGTCCCCACAGCAGCACGACGTCCGGCGGCAGCTCGCTCATCTCCACCACCTCAGTCTAGAAACGACTACTGCGTATCTGCTACGCTAATTAGCGTACTCACTACGCAGTAAGGGGGACCTGATGATCGTCGAGGCCACCGGCCTACGGAAGTCCTACGGCGGCACCGAGGTGCTGAGCGGTGTCGACCTGACCGTGGCGGAGGGCGAGGTCGTCGCGCTGCTCGGCCCGAACGGCGCCGGCAAGACCACCACCGTGCGGATCCTGACCACGCTCAGCCGGCCCACCGGCGGCCACGCGACCATCGCCGGGTACGACGTGGTCCGCGACGCCGCGAAGGTTCGGGAGGTGATCAGCCTGACCGGCCAGTTCGCCGCCGTCGACGCCGAGCAGACCGGCCGGGAGAACCTGGTCATGGTCGGCCGCCTGATGCACCTCGGCCGCGGTCCGGCCCGGCAGCGAGCCGGTGACCTGCTCGACCGCTTCGGCCTCACCGACGCGATGGACCGGCGGGTGAAGACGTACTCCGGCGGCATGCGGCGACGGCTCGACCTGGCGATGAGCCTGATCGGCCGGCCGCGGGTGATCTTCCTGGACGAGCCGACCACCGGCCTGGACCCGGCCAGCCGGCTGACCATGTGGGACGCGATCGGCGAACTGGTCCGCGACGGCACGACGATCGTGCTCACCACGCAGTACCTCGAAGAGGCGGACCGGCTGGCCGACCGGATCGTGCTGCTCGACCACGGCCGGATCACCGCGGCCGGGACCGCCGACGCGCTGAAGAGCCAGATCGGCGGCGAACGGATCGAGCTGTTCTTCGCCGACCCGGCCGACGCGGTGAAGACGGTCGACGTGCTCGGCGGCGTCGCGGACGGCGTACTGGTGAACCTGCCGTCGGACGGGACCGCGACCCACCTGCACGCGGTTCTCGACGAGCTGCGCGCCCAGGGGCTGCAGCCGGTCCGGGTCTCGTCGCACCGGCCCACCCTCGACGACGTGTTCCTCACCCTGACGGCCTAGGAGAGCCATGAGCCACGACAGCTACGCGGCCGCGCTGAGCGACACCGCCACGATGATCGGCCGGAGCGTCCGGCTGACCCGGCGCAACGCCGACACCTTGTTCGTCTCGATCCTGCTTCCGCTGCTGATGATGACGCTGTTCGTTTTCGTCTTCGGCGGCGCGATCGAGACCGGTACGCAGTACATCAACTACGTCGTGCCCGGCATCTTGCTGCTCACCACCGGGTACGGCGCGTCGAACACCGCGATGGCGGTCGCCGACGACATGACCAGCGGCATGATCGACCGGCTCCGCTCGCTGCCGATCCGCAGCTTCGCGGTGCTGACCGGGCACGTCACCGCGAGCGTCGCCCGCAACGCCGTGTCCACCGCGATCGTGCTGGTCGCCTCGCTGGCGATGGGGTTCCGGCCGTCGGCGGGCGTCGCGCAGTGGCTCGGCGCGATCGGTCTGCTGCTGCTCTACGTCGTCGCGCTGTCCTGGCTGGCCGCCGGCCTCGGCGTGGTCGCGAAGTCGGTCGAGTCGGCCAGCGCGCTGAGCTTCTTCATGCTGTTCCTGCCCTACCTGAGCAGCGCGTTCGTCCGCCCCGAGACGATGCCGAGCTGGCTGCGCCCGATCAGCGAGCACCAGCCGATCACGCCGGTGATCGAGACCGTACGCAGCTTTCTCACCGGTACGCCGCTGGGCAGCAACGGCTGGACCGCGCTCGCCTGGTGCAGCGGCCTGCTCGTCGTCTCGGTGACGACGGCGACCCTGCTCTACCGGCGCCGCGCGAACGGCTGAGCAAAAACGAGTGCCCCGGCCAGGGGCCGGGGCACTCGTCCGTGCGGGTCCCGGGGGGAGTGGGACCTCCACACGTGGGGGGACCTCGAATCTATCCCGCCGCTCGGGTCATGTCAGAACCAGCCACGCGTTTTCCGCCGAACGGTCGATCCCTGCGCCCAACGGTCGCCGCCTGCCTTGACAAGAATTTTTCGGTTGGGGTGTCAATTTCGGCCCGGCTGGTCCGACGTACCAGTGAGAGCAGGCACCGACAGATCGAGGAGAGGGTCAGCATGAACGAGAACACCACCAACCAGATGATCGTCACCATGCTGGCCGAGGGCCAGCCGGTCTGGTTCGTCGCCGCGATGGTCAACATGCGCAGCCACGACGTCTACCTGATCGGCAAGGCGGCCGGCTACCCCGACCCGGCCAAGCTGCGCCGGGCCGTCTGGGCCCAGAAGAACCGTACCCGCGCCGCTGCCTGAAGACCCGCTCGCGGCGGTCGCCGTCGGTAGCATCGCGGCCATGATCTTCATCACCGCGAAGTTCCCCGTCCTGCCCGAGCACGCGGACGACTGGCCGGCCATCACCGCCGACTTCACCGCCGCCACCCGCGCCGAACCCGGCTGCCTGTGGTTCGACTGGTCCCGCTCCGTCGACGACCCGACGGAGTACGTCCTGGTCGAAGCCTTCGCCGACGACGAGGCCGCCACCGCCCACGTCACCTCCGCCCACTTCCAGGCCGCCCAGCAAACCCTGCCACCCCACCTGGCCGAAACCCCCCGCATCGTCAACGTCAAGCTCGACCAGTCCAACTGGTCCGAACTCGGCGAACTAGCCGTCAACCGCTGATCACGATGATCCGAAACCTCGGCAGACGCATGACGAAGGCTGGCCCCTGGGTGCCGTCCAGACCCTCGCGCTGGATGCGCATCGCGTCGGCGGTCGTGTCGCTGATAGCAGTGAGTCACCTGATCGCCGACCCGGACGGCCTCACCTTCGCGACCACGGCATGGCTGGTCGCCCTGATGTCGGTCAACATGGCCGCCCCGAGGTGGCTGTACGACGGCCGTGGCACGGCCTGGTTCCGGCGGCACCCCGTGCTGGGAGGACTGATCGTCTTCGCGATGATGGCCCCGCCGCTCTACTTCTTGCTGTCGCCCACCCTGGAGCCTGCGCCCAGCGCACTGATCGCTTCCTTGTCGGCCGGCATCGTCTCCGCGGTCGGACATCTGCGCGACCGCCAACTGGCCCGTCGATCCGACTGACCCCAGTCCCGGGAGCCTCAGTCCTCCGGGACGACGACCGTGTTCTGGGCGGCGGCGATCTGCCAGGTGTCGTTGTCCTTGGCGAGGAAGTAGACGGGGCTGCCCTGGGAGGTGGCAGTGCCGTCGTGCTGGTGGTAGGTCTGGTTCACGTTGACGACGGCGATGTCGGGGCGGACGAAGAGCAGGTGGTCGGGGGTGTAGGTGGCGTAGCCCGAAGCAGTGGCGCCGGGCAGGACGCGGCGGGTGAACTCGGCGATGGTGTCGCGACCGTACAGCCGTTTGCCGTGGCCGGTGACCCACAGGGCGTCCTGCCGGAAGAGTGCGAGAAAGGCGTCGGCATCCTCGTCGCGCTGGGCTTTGTCGACCGTCTTCACGAGCTCGAGAATCTGGTCGACGTCGTTCTGGCTGGGGATCGTTCCGCTGATGTCCATGCCGAGATCGTGCAAGTTGAAGTGCTGTTGAGATCAAGCCCGCTCTCGATCACGTACTGGGTCCGCAGCTCGTCGACCCCGGCGACTCGCTCACCCTGCTGATCGATTGATATTCGATAGGTTGTCAGCGATACTCGATGCATGATCGCAGAGCACCGGGCCGTCGCCCCGCTTCGAGTGTTTCTCGTACTGCTGTTCGGGATCCTCGTCTTCTTCGAGACCGTGTCGCTGCCGGGTCAGTTCGCGTACATGGCCGAGGAGTCCCCCGAGCACGCGTACCTGCGGTGGCCGATGACCGCGATCTCGATCTTCTGGGTGGTGTGCGTCCAGGTCGTCATCGTGTCCACCTGGAAGCTGCTCACGCTGGTGAAGAAGGACCGCATCTTCAGCGACGCCTCGCTGGTGTGGGTGGACGCGATCATCTGGGCCATCGCCGCCGCGTGGCTGGTGCTGCTCGGCGTCTTCCTGTACTTCGGCTTCAAGGCGACCGATCCCGGACTGCCGTTGCTGATGTTCCTGATGCTGATGGGCGTCACCGTGCTCGGCCTGCTGATGGTCGTGATGCGCGCCCTGCTGCGGCAGGCCACGACGCTGCGGTCCGACATGGAAGCGGTGATCTGATGCCGATCGTCGTCCGCATCGACGTCGAGCTGGCGAAGCGCAAGATGAGCGTCGGCGAGTTCGCCGAACGCGTCGGCCTCACCCCGGCCAACGTCGCCGTACTGAAGAACGGGCGCGCCAAGGCCGTGCGTTTCAGCACGCTGGAAGCCATGTGCCGCGTCCTCGACTGCCAACCCGGCGACCTGCTCGAGTGGGTCGAAGAGGAGTCCTGATGAGATATCTGCTCGTAGTGATCGGCGTCCTGATCGGCGCCGCGGCTGTCGTGCTCGGCGAGGGGGACGACTCCCCCGGCCTGCAAGGACTCGGCGTACTGCTCGCGCTCGGTTCCATCGTGTACGGCGTACGGACCGCGCGGCGCGGCCGGTCCTAGCGCTTCCTTGCCTGGAGCAACTGCATCGACCGGGCCGGCGCCGATCCACAGCAATGATCGGCGCCGGTGGTCGTCAAGGGTTACCGGCGACGGCCCCACCGGGCACCGGCACCGACGCCGGCGAGGTGCAGGGCGACGCAGAGCAGACCTGCCATCAGCAGGGTCTGCGGGGTGAAGGCATCACTGACGCTGGCATTGGCCCAGTCCAGAATGAGGGCGAGGCCGAAGATGACAGCTGCGATGATCGCGAACATGCGGTACTCCTTGGTGGGTTCCATCAGGCGGAAGCGGCTCATCTACTCACCGCGTACCCTCCACGCACAAGATCGAAGCGCCCCCGAACCACAGGCACTTTCAGGAACCACCAGGAGGTCAGCACCACTGGCAGTGTCCCGGCCGGGATCTTCGACGACTTCGTGGTGAGCGCCCACTCGACCCGCAGCACGCCCCGACTGTCCTGCGTGCTCACTCGCGTCTCCGCGGCGTACGCCGCCGTCGGCTTCGTCAGGGACGGCGCGGAGCAGACGATGCACAGCCCGACGCTGCAGGTCCAGTAGCTCGACGGCCCGGACGCTAACGACAGCTGGCGTCCGGGCCGTCGGCAGCGTGACTGTTCTGCACGTCAGGTCGCCCCCGGCTCGCGTCTCGGGTCCTGGTCGTCGTGGCCGCCGTGCCACGACGCCCAGAGGGCGGCGTACGGGCCGCCTGCGTCGACGAGTTCGTCGTGAGTGCCCAGTTCGACCAGTTCGCCGGCTTCCAGGACCGCGACTCGGTCGGCGTCGTGGGCGGTTTGCAGACGGTGGGCGATCGCGATGACCGTGCGGCCGCGGAGCACGGCGGCGAGGGATTGCTCCGTCTCCCGGGCGGTGGTCGGATCGAGCAGCGCGGTTGCTTCGTCGAGGATCAGCGTGTGAGGGTCGGCAAGTACGACGCGCGCCAGCGACAGTTGCTGGGCGCGCGCGCCGTCGAGGCTGACCACGGTGCCGACCTCCGTGTCCAAGCCCTCCGGCAAATCCTTGATCCAGCGCGCACCCAGGGCCTCCAGCGCGCCGTGCAGCTCCTCGTCGGTGGCGTCCGGCTTCGCCACCCGTAGGTTGTCGCGCACCGTGTCGTGGAAGACGTGGTGGTCCTGGGTGACCAGGACGACTTGTTCCCGCAGCCGGTCCGGCGAGAGGTCCGCCACGGGGGTCCCGCCCACGGTGACCGACCCCGTGCGTGGCCGTTCCAGACCCGCCAGCAACCGGGCCAGCGTGGACTTCCCCGCCCCGGACGTGCCGATGACGGCCAGTCGTTCGCCGGGCCGCACCACCAGGTCGACTCCGCGCAGTACGTCCCGGCCGCCGTCGTAGGCGAAGCGGACGTCGGCGACCTCGATGCGGTCGTCGACCGGGTCCGCGGCCGGCCTGGGCTCCTCACGCGGTACGTCCGCGAGGCCCTCGATCCGCGCGTAGGAGGCGATCGCGGCCTGCAGCTGCTCGACCCAAATCGTCAGTGTGTCCAACGGACCCACCAGCTGTCGCATGTACACCGTCGCGGCCACCACCACACCGATGCTGACGGCACCGTTCGCATGCAGTGCTCCGCCGACCAGCAAAACGCCGACCGGCGGAAGCGCGCACGAGATGTCGAACGACGGGTACAGCACCGTCCGCAGCCACAGTGTCCGCAGCCGGGCAGCTCTCAGGTCGGCGACTGCTTCGTCCGTGGCCTCTGCGCGGCGGCCTTCCAGCGCGAGCGCCTCGATCGTGCGGGCGCCCTTCGCTGTGCTCGTGACGACGTCGGCGAGCTGCGCACCGCTGGCCGCCTCGGTCAGGTACGCCGTACGGGCACGTCGCAGGTACCACCGCAGCGCGACGCCCACGCCGACCAGGCACACCAGCCCGCACAACCCGAGCAGCGGGTTCAGCACGAGCACTGCGGCGATGAGTAACAGCGCCTGGACGACGGCCACCAGCACCTCGGGCACCGCCCGGCGCAACGTGAACGCCACCACGGAGGCGTCGGTACTGCCGCGCGCGATCAGGTCGCCGGCGGGCACATGCTCCGCGACGGACGGCGGCAGCGCCAGCGTGCGAGCCACGAACCGCTCGCGAACCCGAGCCGCCGTGCGCTCACCGAACCGGTAGCCGACAGCCAGCGCCCACCGCCCCAGCAGCAGCTGCACGACGGTGAACACCAGCACCCCGAGCGCCAGCCGATCAACCGTTCCCAGAACGTCGCCGGACCCCGCCCGAACCGTGTCAACGATCCGGCCGAGCAGCCACGGGCCGACCAAGCCCGCCGCGGAGGCCAGCCCGTTGAGCAGTACGAGGCCGGCTACCGCGCCGCGGTCCGCGCGGATGTCGCTCCAGGCCGCGGCCCGGACGCGGGCTGCCCCGGCCACCGGCAGCGTCGTACTCACGAGCCCACCTCCCCGTCCTGCACGCGGGAGACCAGCTCGCGGTAGGCCAGGTTGTCGCGCAGCAGCTCCTCATGAGTGCCGGACGCCGCAGCGCGGCCGTCGGCCAGGAAGATGACCTCGTCGGCCTGGTCGAGAACCAGCGGCGACGTCGTGGTGACCACTGTGGTGAGATCCCGCCTGGCCGCACGCAACCGCTCGACGACAGCTGCTTCCGTACGCGCGTCGACCGCGGACGTCGGCTCGACGGCCAGCAGCACGTCCGGTGCGGCATAGACGGCTCGAGCCAGGCGGAGCCGCTGCCGCTGCCCACCTGACATCGTGCTGCCGCCCCAGGTGACGGGCGCGTCCAGACCGCCGGGCAACGCATCCACGACGTCCTCCGCCACGGCGATCCGCACGGCCGACCGCACCCGCTCGTCGTCGGGCAGGTGCCGACCTGCGACGGCCGCGCGTACCGTCCCGGCGAAGAGCTCGGCATTGTTGTCGGCGACAACCAACCGCTCGCGCAGCTGATCAGCCGGCACCCCGTCCACCCGCACGCCCGCCCACGTCGCGTCGGTGCGGGCGAAGCGGCCCAGCCTCTCCACCACCGCGATCGCGTCCTCCGGACGCGCGCTCACCAGCGCCGTGAACAGACCGGGACGCACGACGACGCCGGACTCCGGGTCGGCCAGCGGTCCACAGCCGGCTGGCAGATCCAGCGTCTGGTGGCCGTTGTCGCGCTCAGGCTGCAGATTGAGCAAGTCGATGATGCGCTGCGCGGCGACCCGGCCGCGGGCGATGTCGCCACCACTCTCGATGAAGGACGCCACCGGTACGACGAGGACAGCGACGTAGCCGTACACCGCGACGAGGTCGCCGATGGTGATCTCGCCCTGCGCGGTCATCCGCGCCGCCAGCCATACGATTGCGGCCAGGAACAGCGCAGGCAGTCCGCTCGACAGAGCAGTCACCCAGCTCGCCGGGCCGGCGACGCGGTAGCCACGCTCGACCAGATCCTGCGACTGGCGGCGGAAGCGCTCGGCCGCGAACTCCTTGCCGCCAAGGCCGTTCAGTACGCGCAGGCCACCCAGGATGTCCACCAGCCGCGTGGTCAGCGTTCCCACGTCCGTGCGGTAGTCGCCACCGGTGTGCTCGATGTGCCGCAGCAACGGCCCGACGGTGACAGCCAGCAGCGGTACGCCGGCGAGCACGATCAACGCCAGCAGCGGCGAGATCGTGAACAGCACCACGGCAACCACGGCGTACGCCACCACCGCGCCGAACCCTGGACCGGTCACGGTCATCGTCAGCGTGACCGCCTGGACATCCGTGATGCCGATCGTCACCACCTCCCCCGCGCCGATCCGCCGGGACAGCGTGGAGCCCAAGCGGGCGGTGTGCCGCACGACCGCGCGCACTGTGCGGAACGACGCGTCCATCCGGATCTTCGTCATCGTGCGGTGCCGGGCGATCGCGAGCACGGCGATCAGCACGCCCACCACGACGAGCACCACCGACCAGGTGACCAGGGCCGCGGTATCGCCGGCAACGAGTCCGTCATCGACCGCGCGAGACAGCACCCACGGCGGCACCGCCAGCCCGACCATCCAGGTACTGCCCAGCGCCGCCCCCGCCGCGACGCGCCGCGGCTGCGACCGGGCAAGCCAGAACAGAAACCGGAAAGGCCCACTCGTGTCGCGGGGCGCCGGAGGAGCCCAGTCCTGAGTCCTCTGATCCGCCCCCGCCTGGCTGCTCGGCATTCGGCAACCCTAGCTGTGCGACGTGTCGCTCAGCCCCGAGCGCTGATTCAGAGACAGCTCCGCCCGCTGCCACGAGCACGGCTTGGGGTGCGGACTCGCACCCCAAGCCGTGATCCCTTCTACTTGAGGCCGTAGGCGGCTTGGATCTCCTGCTCGATACGGTTGCCCTTGGCGTCGGTTGCTGCCAGCCGCAACGACGGAGCGCCACCAGCCGTTCCGGCCGGATGAAGCACGCTTGTGACGTACTCGCCATCGGCGACCTTGGTCAGCGCGAGCCGCTTCCAGGCCTTGCCGTCGTACGACAACTGCAGCGTCGCGCCGGTGAAAGGCGCACCCGCCGAGCCGTGCTGATGCCGCAGTCCGAGCCCGATCCTCACCGGCACGCCCGTTCGGACTTCACTGGCGGCACTGGCCTGCGGCAGGTCGACGTCTGCGAGCACGAGCGGCATCACCTCGGACTCGCCACCGCGTGCCGACCAGCTCCAGGTGGTCCGGACCCGCTTGGCGTACTTCCAGAACGGAGACGTCCTGGTGGTGTCGAGCCTCGCCTGATAGGCGGCGGGCCCAGCCGGCAGCCCGGCCACGAAGACACGGGTCCAGTCCGCGGCGGCGACCTGCTCACCGTTCCGCCGGATGGTCAGCGAAGTGCCCTCCGCCGGGAACGAGTCCTCGCCGCTCTCGTACTTGTTCTGGTACTGCGCGACCTGGAACATCAAGCCGGAGTCCTGCCACCGGACCCCCATGAACTCCTCGCCGGGCGCGTCGGGCAGTCCGCTGTTCTGCACAGGGGCGCCCCATCTGAGGCTGACCCGCTCCCCCGGCTGGTAGGTCCTCCTGACCTCTCTGGCAGAGAAGTGGTGCCTCGACCCGTCACCGGCTGCGTAGGCGGTTTCCCAGGCCGTGTCGTTGGCCTGCACGAACGAGGTCAGCCGGTACGGCGCCTCCCGGGCCACGCTCCGGCCGACGAAGTGGTTGCCGATCGGGGTGTAGCCGGCGCGCGGGGTATAGACCTGCACGCCGGTCGTGTGCGCGCCGAAGGTCTCGTCGAGCCGAGCGAGCTGTTCCGGCGCGACCCGCACCGTGCCGAGCACCGGAATCCGGCCGGGCCACGACTGCGTCAGGTCGTACAGGTACGACGGATGCGCGGTCCCGGTGATCCGCAGCGTGACCGGTCCGGCCTGCAGCCGGTCGAGCAGCAGGCGCGCGGTGACCCGCGAGACGCGCATCGCGGGGATGCCGGCTTCGATTGGCTCCCGGCCTTGCCACCCGCCGAAGACCGCGTTGTCGCCCGGGCGCTCGGTGGTGTAGATGATCGCACCGGTCGCGCCCGCGGCCTCGGCCAGCTTGACCAGTTCGCCGTTCTCCCGCGGGTCGTCGCCGGCGCGACGAATCAAAGCCACCTTGCCGCGAACAGCGGCGAGTTCGTCCGGCGTCGCCGATCCCGCGTCGGCCAGCGGCAGGTCACGAACGCCCGTGAACGTCGGACCTCCCCAGAACGGCAGGACGGACAGCGCCGCACCACCAAGCACCGCGGCCCGGTACTCCGGCACGAACAGCCGGGCGCCCATCATGAACTCGGAACTGCCCGTGGTCAGCGGACGGCTGGCCGCTACCGCGGCCGACCGCTCACCCGCGACACCCCAGTCGAGGATGAAGCCGCCCGTGATCAGACCGGCCGCGTTCTTCGCCAGGTAGCTCACGGTTCGGTCGGCCGGCGCGACCCGGCCATCGTCGCGCGGCACGATCCGCACCGGGTGGGTGGTGCGCAGGTCCATCGTCACGGTGGTGTCACCGGCCAGCGCCAGCTCGTCACCGGCGAGCAGTTCGAACGTCTCCGGCCGTGTGTCGGTGGCGGGTGACAAGTAGGCGGCCGTGACCTGGTACCGGCCCGGCGCCAGACGAGCCGTCGCCGTACCGTCGCGCATCTCCGGCAGCGACCCCGGCGGGAGCCGACCGGAGTCGAGCGGCGCTACCGAATATCCCAGGTCCGCCGGCGCGCCGTCGCGACCGATACCCTTCACGGTCAGCGAGTACCGCTCGGGTTCGGTCGACCAGGCAACCGTCGTCACCAGCGGGTCGGCGCCGGCCGCCTGGGCGGTGATCCGGCCGGCGAAATCTCCAGCGCCGGCGACCGTTCGGTCAGCCGTGACTGTCACCGCCGCCTCACCGTTCGCGGGTACGACAAGCTGGTCCGTGCCGACCTTGAGCCCGGCCGGCGACGGTTCCACCGATACCGCCAGTCGCAGCGTGACCGGCGAGCCGGTCGGGTTGCGATACGTCAGGACGCGGCTGATCTCGTCCTTGGCCGGGTAGGGCCACGACAGCCGGCCGAGTTCGAGCTCGCCCGTGTCGACGGCGACGCCCGTCGCGGTCGCCTGATCGGCGTCCACCCGGCCCGCGCCTTCCTCATCGGACAGCGCGCCCTGCGGGTCGGCGGTCGACATCAGCCGCGCCCGGAGCTGATCCGCCTTCCATCCCGGGTTGGCCTGGGCGACCAGAGCCGCCGTACCGGCGACGTGCGGGGTGGCCATCGACGTACCGGTGAGGGTGGTGTGGTGCTCGTCGACCGGTGTGCCCAAGCCGGTGCCCGCGGCCCGGGCGGCCACGATGCCGGTGCCCGGGGCCGAGATCTCCGGTTTGCCCGCGCCGTCACCGAGACGCGGCCCGCGGCACGAGCTGTCGTTGAGCGAACCGTCGCGCTCGAGGTTGCCGACGGCAAGAGCCTCGGCTGCGGCCGCCGGTGCACTGATCGAGAACGACTCGGGCGCACCGCAGTTGCCCGCGGCGACGACGAAGAGGGTGCCGCTGTCCCGGGTCATCCGGTCGAGCGCCACCGACAGCTCGTCGGTCCCGTCGCTCGGGAAGACGCTGCCGAGGCTGAGGTTGACGACCGCCGCGCCTTGGGCGACGGCCCATTCCATCCCGGCGATGATGCTCGACGACGTACCGGATCCTTCGTCGTCCAGGACCTTGCCGTTGAGCAGCGAAGCTTCCGACGCGACACCGCGGTACTTCCCGCCGGACGCGGCCCCGCTGCCCGCGATGGTGCTGGCCACGTGCGTACCGTGGCCGGAGTGGTCGATCGCGTCGGGTGCCTCGCTGAAGTTGGCCGAACCGGTGATCCGCCCGGCCACGTCCGGGTGGGCAGGATCGATGCCGGTGTCCAGAACCGCGACCTTCACGCCGCGACCGGTCAGGCCGCGCGCCCACGCGGCGGGAGCACCGATCTGGGGCACGCTGAGATCCAGCGTGGCCGACACCCGGCGATCGAGCGTCACGCGCTGGATCGCAGGGGCCGAGGCCACCGCGGTCCAGAACGGCGGAGCGGTCGCCGGGGTGACGGTGCCGGCCCGCGCGCCGAGACTGGTCAGCACCCGCTGCCCCCGCAGGCCCGGTACGGCGGTCTGCCGGGCTCGGCCGATCGCGGTGGCGCGGGTCCCGGCGTACCGCACGATGACCGGGATCCGCCCGTCGTCCCGCAACTCCCGGACCAGCGTGGTGACGTCGAACAGCGTCCGGTCCAGCCGCCCTCGCGTCACTGCCCGCTGGGCCGCGACCGGCACGACGTACACGTGCCCACCGGAGTACGTGGTGATCGCGCCGGTGGATCCGCTGCCCTTGGCCGGCTCGAACGTGACGCGCTCGGGCTGGCCCGGGCGTTGGACCACCTTGACGCGGTCGCCGGTGATCAGCGTGACGTACTTCGGTGCTTGCCCGTTCACCGTCGAGTCGGTGGGGCCGGCCCGGTCCGGTGGACCGGCGCCGTTCGCCCCGCTGCTCGGGATGAGCGGCAGGGCGGCGACCAGCAGGAGTGCGATACCGGCTCGCCACAGGCGCACCGGCCTCGCCGCCGCGTGGTTCGTGGAGGTCATGCCAACGTCCTTTCGTCGTCCCGCGGCGGGGGCAGGAATTTCGCCCACCTGAACCCGCAGGACGCACTGGGCCTGGATCGGATCACCCTCAAGGACGCCCCGGGCCCCACGATGCGTGTCACCCGCGCCGGGAACCACGGGCCCCGGCGGATTTTGACACCTGGTCGGCGCGTCGATGCGTCCTTCTCAGTGAGACCGCGACGAAGGGCTGCGATGAGCACGGACGACTTCGAGAAATTCGCCAAGGCACGGGCGCGCTCCCTCTACCGGACCGCCTGGCTGCTGACCGGCGATCGGCATCACGCCGAGGACCTGGTGCAGGAGACGCTGGCCAAGATGTACCTGGGGTGGCGCCAAATCGACAACCCGCCCTCGTACGCGCAGACCGTGCTGACCCGCACCTTCCTGTCCCAGCGACGACGTCGTAGCTGGACCGAGCGGCCGACCTCGACGATCCCGGACCGGCCCGACCGGGTCAACGACCCGGAGCTGCGGATGTCCATGCAGAAGGCCTTGGCCGAGTTGCCTCCGCTGGATCGTGCGGTGCTGGTGCTGCGGTTCCTCGAGGACCGCAGCGTCGAGCAGGTCGCACTCGATCTCGGCAAGTCCGCCAACTCGGTGAAAAGCCGGACCATGCGGGCCCTCGACCGGCTCCGCGACGTTCTCGGCGATCAAGCCACGCAGCTGACCACCTACTGACTCGATGACCAAGGAGAAACTCATGAACGACCTCAGCAACACCCTGCCGGAGCTCCTGCGGCAAGAAGTCGAGAACGTCGAACTCGAGTCGGTGGATCTGGTGGAGCGCGGCCTGCGCCGTGGCATCACCTTGCGGCGCCGCCGAACCGCCGTGCGTGGCATCACCGCCATCGGCGCGACCCTGACCACGGCCGCAGTGGTGATGGGCGGGATCAACCTGGTCGGCAGCTCCGGCGCCGACGGAGTGTCTGTCGCTGGTGCGCCCGCTCCAGCCGCCTCCGTCGACACGACCGCTGCCACCACCTCTTCCACCGTCCAGACGACGCCGCAGCAGACATTGCGAACGCTCAAGGCGTTGCTGCCGCGGGGCCTTCAGGTCTCCGGCGACAAGGTGTGGGGCGACAACTTCATCGGCGTCTCGGTCCTGGCCGATGACGGCAAGGGCGCCTCCCATATCGAGGCTTCGGTCCAGACGAGCAAGCTCGCCATGGGCTGCGCGAACCAGCCGACCACGGTCAACTGCAAGGTCCGGCCGGACGGCTCGACGATCCTGGCCTATCAGGTGAAGCCCACCCGGACCGGGGAACCGATCATCAACAGTGTCTCCGTCTACCGTCCCGACGGAAGGGTCAATTACGCGTCGAGCGCCAACGCCACGGCCACCAAGAAGGCTGCACCGACCCGGACACTGCCGTTGCTGTCGATCACTCAGCTCACCCAGCTGGTCGACAGCCCGCTCTGGAAGTTCCCGCCCGCCTCCTACGGCAAGGACCAAGGCCGCTGACCGCACCTCGCATCCCGGCACCGGAGCGTGGCCCCGCGCCCGGATTCGGTCGGCGCCCCTGACCAAGCCTTCGTTGTCGTGCCTTCGGGTATCGGTCAGACGCTCGACCTGTGCCACGTATCGCTCGACGTCGGGTACTAAGCCGGAAACAGCTGCTGCCCCCGGGCGTCGACGAAGGCGCGTACGACCGGCTGCCGCTGCGCGCGCTGCAGCCCGAACCGTGCATCTGACCCAACTCGGTCGAGGACCAGCTCGATCGAGTTGGCGAGCTCACCGACAAGGCGGTGTTCGCTGCCCAGTCCAACCACCAAAGCGAAGGCCCGGACCGTATGGTCCGGGCCTTCTGTGGTAGCGGGGGCAGGATTTGAACCTGCGACCTCTGGGTTATGAGCCCAGCGAGCTACCGAGCTGCTCCACCCCGCGCCGTTGTGTCTTTAGTTTAGGGGATGGGTGGGAGAAGAACCAAATCGGGGGCCGGAGGGAAAAACGGGTGTGGGGTGCGGGGTGGTCGGCGTAGCGTGCGGGGCATGGGTGGGATGGTGGTTCGGGGGTTCGCGGAGGCGGATCTGGGTGCGGCGGCTCGGTTGCTGGCGGGGCGTCACCGCGAGCATCGGAGGAGGTACCCGCTGTTGCGCGGGGACTTCGAGGATGTGGAGATCGCGCTGGCCGAGGTGACCGGGGTGTGGGAGAGCGAAGGCGCCTCCGGGGCGGTCGCTGTCGACGGGGGCGAGCTCAGGGGGTATTTGCTGGGGGCACCGAAGGGCGCGGTGTGGGGGCCGAACGTCTGGGTGGAGTCGGCTGGGGTCGCTGCGCTCGAGGCTGAGACAGTGCGGGACCTGTACGCCGCGGCCGCCGCACGCTGGGTGGATGAGGGGCGGACGGCGCACTACGTGCTCGTGCCGAACGACGCGGCGCTGGTGGACGCGTGGTTCCGGTTGGGGTTCGGGGCTCAGCATGCGCACGGCATCCGGGACCTGCCGGAGCCGGCCAAGCCCCGCACGGAACTGGTGATCCGGCGAGCCGAGCGGAAGGACATTCCGGTGCTGGCGGAGCTGGATCTGGCGCTGCCGCAGCACCAAGGGTTGTCGCCGGTGTTCTCGGCCGGGGTGGTGCCGACGGTGCAGGAGGCGGTGGCGGACTGGCAGCAGTCGATCGACGACCCCGAGTTCGCCACCTTTGTTGCTGAGGACAACGGTCAGGTGATCGGTTCGGCGATCGGGTGCTCGCTGGAGAAGTCGAGCACCCACCAAGGGCTGGCGCGCCCGGACAACGCCGGGTTCCTCGGGTTCGCGGCGGTGCTGCCGGCGGCGCGCGGGCGGGGAGCCGGGCGAGCGCTCGGTGAGACCGTGCTGCAGTGGTGCCGGGAGGCCGGCTACGACTCGGTGGTGACGGACTGGCGGGTGACGAACCTGCTGTCCTCCCGCACCTGGCCGCGACTCGGGTTCGAGCAGTCGTTCCTGCGGATGCACCGCCTGATCGGCTACTAGCCGGCCCCCTGGCCTACCGCATCAAGCCGGGGCCGGGTGGAACCCCTCGGCCGTGGCCAGCAGTGCTTCCTGCGGGAAGCGGGTGCGGTCGATGGTCAACTCGGCGGCGAGCCCTGGGGAGACGAAGTAGAAGGCCTGCCCGTCCACGGTGTAGCCGCCGTAGGACCCGAGCTGCGCGGGAGTGAGCTGCCAGGCCGCGGGGTCCTTCTCGTGGTACTCGGTGAGGAACTCGCGCAGGGTCTCCAGGTCGGCGACACGGTCGCCGCGGATGGTCTTGAGAGTGAGGTCGACCTTGGTGGCGCCGTCGGGGTCGGGCCCGGTCTCCCAGACCCGGCTGTGAAAGGTCACCTCCTCCCACTCGTACTCGAAGTCGCTCGGGGTGCCGAGGCCGTCGGGCAGGTGGTCGATGACGAAGCCGTCCAAGGTGCAGACCTCTCGCTGGGTGGTGGTCGACGGGATTTCACGGGCCTGCGCCGCGGGCACGGAGGCGGGCAGCAGACCGGCCAGCAGGGCGATGAAGCCGCTCGCCACGAGACGGGTACGGGCTGTGAACATGCTGCCTCCTGAAGGCTCGGCGACCACCGGTGGGTGATCTCTTGCCTAGAAGGTGCCGTGATCGTGGCCGATCTCCGGCCGCGATCGCCAAGCCTGTGGACAACGCGAAGGCGGCGGCTTCCCCGTGGAGCGGGGAGGCCGCCGCCTGGCGTGAACTCAGCCGGTGGGTGAGCTCGGCGGATTCGTCGGTGTGGGCGGAGTACCGGTCGGGGTCGGCGTCGGTGTCGGGTTGTTCGGCACCTGGGCACCGGCCGCGATCGCCCGGGCCACCGCGGCCTGCGCCTTCTTGATGTTGGCCTGGTACCCGTTCAGGTCGCCGCGCCGCAGGGCCGCGTCGGCGTCGGCGAACGCCTTGTCGGCGTCCGCGAGCGCCTGCTTGATCGTCTGGTTCGCCGGCGGCGGAGTCGGCTCGTTCGGGTTGGGATCCGGGTCCGGGTCGTTGCCGACCGAAGTGTTGAACACCTTGGTCAGCGCCTCCGACAGCGTCGACCCGAAAGCCACCCGCTCACCGAACGACACCAGCACGTACCGCAGCACCGGGTAGCTACCCGGACCGCTGGTCCGCACGGAGTACACCGGCTGGACGTAGAGCAGACCGCCACCCAGTGGCAAAGTCAGCAGGTTCCCGTACTGCGCGCGGGCGCCACTGGTCGGCTGGTTGATCGGCAGCAGGGCCGACCGGATCCCCTCGTCGGTCTGGAACTTGTTGTAGACCTGTCCAGGACCAGGGATCTGCACGTTGCCCGGCAAGCGAAGGATCCTGAACTTGCCGTAGTCCGGCGACGACGCCTCCGCGTCGACGGCCATGAACGCGGTCAGGTTCTCCCGCTCGGCGTTCGGCACGTACACCGAGGTGAGGGAGAACTTCGGCGTCTCCTGGCCCGGCATCCGCAGCGACAGGTAGAACGGCGGCTGGTTCTGCACCGGCGAGTCGGCCGTGCCGGTACCGGTCGGGTCGGCCGGCACGCGCCACAGGTCACTGTTCTGGTACCAGGTGCCGGCGTCGCGGACGTGGTACTTGGCCAGCATGTCGCGCTGCACCTTGAAGATGTCCTCGGGGTAGCGCAGGTGCGACATCAGCGCCGGCGAGATGTCGGCACGCGGCTTCACCGTGCCGGGGAACGCCTTCATCCAGGTCTTCAGCAGCGGGTCGTTCTCGTCCCAGGCGTACAGCTCGACCGAGCCGTCGTAGGCGTTCACGACCGCCTTCACCGAGTTGCGGATGTAGTTGATCTCCTCGCTCGGCTGGGTCGCGATCGCGCCCCGCCCGGTGGTGGTGTCCCGGGTGCTGTCGTCCAGCGCCACCTTCTGCGAGTACGGGTAGTTCGCCGAGGTGGTGTAGCCGTCGACGATCCAGACCACCTGGCCGTCGACGACGGCCGGGTACGGGTCGCCGTCCGGGGTCAGCCACGGCGCGGCCTTCTCGACCCGCTCGCGCGGGTTGCGGTCGTAGAGGATCTTCGACGCCTCGTTCACCCGGCCGGACAGCAGGATGTTCGCGTCCCGGAACTTGGTGGCGTAGAGCAGCCGGTTGCCGAACGAGCCGATCTCGACGCCACCCTTGCCCTCGTAGGTGTTCAGCGTCGGGTCGCCGCCGTTCTTGCCCTCGGGCGTGTCCAGCTCGACCGGCGGCGCCCCTTCGGGCGCACCGACGATGGAGTAGTCCGGCGACTGCTCACCGAAGTAGATCCGGGGCTCGTACTTGCCGAGATCACCGGTCGGCGGCAGGTCCTTGGAGGAGAACACCGGCGTACCGTCGGGAGAGCGCTGGTTGCCGTTCGCGGCGACCACGCCGTAGCCGTGGGTGTAGACCGTGTGGTCGTTGTTCCAGTTGCGCTGGCCCGGGGGCAGCCGGTCGACCTGCACCTCGCGGACCGCGATCACGGTGTCGCGGACCTCGTTGCCGATCTTGTACCGGTCGACGTCCAGGTCACTGGGGAACGAGTAGAAACCACGGACCTGCTGCAGCTGCTCGAACGTCGGACCGACCACGCTCGGGTCGATCAGCCGGATGCCGGGCAGCACGCCGGCGTCGGCCTCCAGCTCCGACGGCGTGGCCGTGGTGGTCTTGGCCGCGTAGTTCACGACCTCGGTCTTCTCCAGGCCGTACGCCTGGCGGGTGGCCTCGATGTTCTTGGTGATGTACGCCGCCTCGCGGATCGGCTCGCTCGGGCGGACCCGCAGCTGCTGCAGCGCGGCCGGCCAGAGGGCGCCGAGCAGCACCGCGGACAGCACCAGCACGACGGTGCCGACGCCCGGCAGCAACCACGTCTTGCGGACCACGTTGGCGAAGAACAGTCCCGCACAGAGCAGTGCGATGACGGCCAGGATCTCCTTGCTGGGCAGGACCGCGTTGTCACCGGTGTAGGAGATGCCGGTGAACAGGCGGCTGTCCGAGGTGGTCAGGCCGTACCGGTCGAGCCAGTAGCTGAAGGCCTTCAGCAGCACCAGCAGACCGAGCAGCACGGAGAACTGCACCTGCGCGGCGCCGGAGGCCTTCTGCCCCTTCGCCGACGGGCGGAACCCGCCGTACAGGTAGTGGGTGATGATCGCGGCGACCAGCGAGAGCAGGACGATCGAGTAACCGAAGCCGAGCAGGACGCGCAGCCACGGGTAGTCGAAGACGAAGAACGCGATGTCCATGTTGAAGTGCTGGTCGTTCACGCCGAACGGGGTCCGGTTGCGCCAGGCGAGAAAGACCTTCCACTCCCCCGACGCCGCGGAGCCGCCGAAGATCAGCATCAGCGCGCCGAGCACGGCGACCGCGAGCTTGCCGCGCTGCTGCAGCAGTTCGCCGTACCGCTCGAAGCCGGGGCTCGGCGACGGCGCGAGTGCCACCCGCGGCCGGGTCCGGTAGGCGATGACCACGTTCGTCACCACGGCCGCGGCCATCAGCAGACCCACCACGACGAACAGCAGCACCCGGGTGCCGAGCACGGTGCTGAACACCGAGCTCAGGTCGACCGATCGGTACCAGAGTCGCTGCGTCCACACGTCGGTGAAGACGCTGAACAAGATGAGCAGCACGATCAGGGTGGCGATCGTGGGCAGCAACGCGCGGGGGCGTTGGCCGGGGGTACGCCGCGACCGCCGCGGCTCCTCCGGCAGGTCGTAGACGCCGTCGCTCATGCTCGGTTCTCCTCGTCCGTACTCTGACGCGAGCCCCGGGCGTGGTCGGCCGAGGCGCCGTCGACCGGACTGGCTTCAGCCCGGTCACCCCCGGCCGGCGCGGTGCCGGCCGAAGGCTCGAATGTCAATGACAGTACTTCGCACAGCGTGGGGACCAAGTCCGTACCCGTGAGCACCGCGGCGTCCTCGTCGTGGGACCGCAGCCGGACCGCACCGAACCGGTCGCCGTCACGCAGCACCGCGGCGACCATCCGGACCTCGTGCCGGCGCGGGTCGCTGGCCGCCATCCGGGCCAGCTCGGCGTCGGACTCGGCACTCGACAGCCCGGCCTCGGCCGCGGCCGGCAGCACGACGCGCTCGACCGCGAGGGCGCAGCCGGAGACTCCGTCCGGCCACTCGATCTGGGGCCAGCACGCCGGCCAGGTCGCTGTCGTCGGTCCCGCCGGGCAGCTCGCCCTGGGCGACCGGGGTGAGCGGCTGGGACGCGTCGTCGGCGCCGAGCTCGGCCGCAAGCTTCGGCTCGGCGGCCAGCAGCTCCTCGGTCGGGACCAGCGCGAACAGCTGGGCGGGCTGGTCCCAGCCACCGCTGCTGACGTGCTTCTCGATCTCCACCACCGCCCGGCTCAGGGCGTCGGCGGGCAGGTTGTCTATCGCGTGCATGACGGGACGTCTCCAGTTCCGGTGCCGAGCGCCTTCAGGGCGCCGATCGCGTCGTCCAAGGTGCTCATCTTCACCAGCTGGATGCCGTCCACGCCGGCGTGCAGCGCGGCCTCGCAGTTCGGCGCCGGGACCAGGAAGACGGTCGCACCCGCCTCCTTCGCGCCGGCGATCTTCTGCTGGATGCCGCCGATCGCGCCGACCTGGCCGAGCGCGTCGATCGTGCCGGTGCCGGCGACGTGCTTGCCGGCCAGCAGCGGGCCCGGGGTCAGCTTGTCGTAGATGGCCAGCGCGAACGCCGTACCGGCGCTCGGGCCGCCGATGTCCTGGCCGAGGTTGACGCTCACCTTGACCGGCGAGTCGACGCCGATCGTGATGCCGACCATCGGCCGTTTCGGGTCGCCCGGGGCGGCCGCGGCCTTGACCACGACGGTCCGCTCGGCGCCGCCGCGGCGGATCAGGAAGTCGACGTCGTCGCCGACCTTGTTCTTGCGGACGAGCTCGCCGACCTGCGGCACCTGGGTGGCGGCGACGCCGTCGACCTCGAGCACCACGTCGCCCGGCTTCAGCTTGCCGTCGGCCGGGCTGCCCTTGGACACCGTCGACACCTTCGGGTGGAACGGCACCTTGGCCGCCTGCAGAGCGGCCGCGACGGCGCTGTCCTGGGAGCCGGTCATCTCGGCCTCGTTCTGCTGCTCCACCTCGTCCGCGGTCTGCTCGGGCGGGTAGATGATGTCGCGCGGAAAGAGGTCGTGGTGCGGGTCGAGCCAGTTGCGCATCGCCTGCGGCAGGGTCAGGTCACGGTCCGGGGAGGTCACCGAGACCGTGGTCAGGTCGAGCTGGCCGTCGGTCGGGAACGTCTCGTGCCCGGTGACCTCGACCACCGGTTTGCCGCCGCTGCTGCCCAGAGTGTCCTTCACCGGCCCCGGGCTGAACGAGACGAACGGCACCGGGAACACGGTGACCAGGCCGAGCGAGAAGACGAGCACGACGATCGAGGTGACCAGCGTGGCGGTACGACGTGTCACGAACCCTGCCCTGCACTCTTGAACTTGCCGGTGAGACCGCGCAAACCTGCGCGCGGCGCGGGGGTGGCCCGGGGGCCGGGAGCGGCGATGGCCTCGTTGAACCGGCGGAAGTCCTCCACCGAGGAGAAGGCGCCACCGGAGCGGCGCGGACCACGGGCGCGGCCACGCCAGGCCGCCCAGCCCATCGCCAGCACGGTCGCGGCCAGCGGGAACGCCAGCCAGGCCAGCACCTTCATCCGGTCACCTTCGCAGTCATACGCCCCAGCGTACGGGTCAGCAGGCGCCGACCCACTCGCTCGCACCGTCGCTGAAGTGCTGGTGTTTCCAAATCGGGACCTCGGCCTTGAGGTCGTCGATCAGCCGGCGGCACGCGGCGAAGGCCGTCTCCCGGTGCGCGGCGGCGACCGCGACGATCACCGCGGCGTCGCCGATCGCCAGCGGACCGGTCCGGTGCACCGCCGCCAGCGCGGTCACGGCCGGGTCCTCGCAGATCCGCTCCGCCACCTTGCGCAGGTGCGCGAGAGCGTCCGGGTGGGCCTCGTAGCTGAGCTCGTCGACGGGCCGGGCGTGGTCGTGGTTGCGCACGGTACCGACGAACAGCGCGGTCCCGCCGGCCGCCGGGTCGGCGACCGCGGCCAGCACCTCGTCGCTGGACAGCGTGCTGTCACGGATGTCCAGCAGCCTGATCGCCTCGGTCATGACCTTCCTCGCCTCCCGCCGGACTGCCCACAGTATCCCTTGCGTCTGCCGTGGGGATCAGGCGAAACCGTTCGCCTGTGGAGGAACGGTAGCCGTCCACCGGTACGTTGGGGTTGTACGCCCCATCTGCACAGGAAGGCCACTCCGATGAGCGACGAACCGGACAACCCGTTCAAGGGAACTCCGTTCGAGGCCATGTTCCAGCAGTTCTCCGGTGCGTCCGGCGCGGGCGGCGCCCCCGACCTGAACGCGATCTTCGCCCAGGTCCAGCAGCTGCTCAGCGGCTCGGCCGACGGCAAGCCGGTGAACTGGGACCTGGCCAAGGACATCGCCCGCAAGACCGTCGCCGCCCACGGCGACCGGTCCGTCACCCCCACCGACAACGACCGCGTGGCCGACGCGGTCCGGCTGGCCGAGCACTGGCTGGACCAGGCCACCACGCTGCCCGAGGCCTCCACCACGTCGGCGGCCTGGAGCCGCGCGGAGTGGGTGGAGAACACGCTGCCGGTCTGGCAGACCGTGGTCGACCCGGTCGCCGAGCACGTGGCCGGCGCGATGGGCAGCGCCCTGCCGGCCGAGGCGCAGCAGCTGGCCGGGCCGATGGCCGGCATGCTCCGCCAGCTCGGCGGCTCGATCTTCGGGGCGCAGGTCGGTCAGGCGCTCGGTGAGCTGGCCGGTGAAGTGGTCAGCTCCTCCGACATCGGTCTGCCGCTCGGGCCGGCCGGTCAGGCCGTGCTGCTGCCCGACAACGTCGCCAAGTTCGCCGAGGGCCTCGGTGTGACCGACGAGGACGTCCGCCTCTACCTGGCGCTGCGCGAGTCCGCGCACCAGCGGCTGTTCGCCGGAGCGCCGTGGCTGCGGCAGCACCTCTTCTCCCACGTCGCGGATTACGCCGCCGGGATTCAGGTGGACACCGGCAAGATCGAGTCCGCCATGGCCGACGTCGACATGGCGAACCCGGAGGCACTGCAGGCGGCGCTGGCCGGCGGTCTGTTCGAGCCGGAGGACTCCGAGCAGCAGAAGGCCGCGCTGGCCCGGCTGGAGACCGCGCTCGCGCTGGTCGAGGGCTGGGTCGACGACGTGGTCCGCGAGGCGACCAAGGACCGGATGCCGGCCGCCGTCCAGCTGGCCGAGACCGTACGCCGCCGGCGCGCGGCGGGTGGTCCGGCCGAGCAGACCTTCGCCACCCTGGTCGGTCTGCAGCTGCGGCCGCGCCGGCTGCGCGACGCCGCGAACCTGTGGGCCGCCATCCGGGATGCCCGCGGCGCCGACGGCCGTGACGAGCTCTGGTCGCACCCGGACCTGCTGCCCAGCGCTGCCGATCTCGACGACCCGATCGGGTTCGCCCGGCACTCCGGCGAGCTGTCCGACCTGGACATCTCCGACTTCCTCACCGAGCAGTCCGACCGGCCGGACGCCACCGGCGGACCGGCTGACGGATCGGACGACGAGACGTCGAAGGATGACGAGGGCAACAAGGACCGGTGACGCTGCACGAGGACGCCACCGCCACCCTGACCCGCTGGACACCCCCTGACCCGGAGCAGGCGGGCCTCCGGGAGCTCTACCTGCGCCATCTGTCGGAGCATGACGACGGCATGTGGCGCAGTTGCCGGCCCGCGCACGTCACCGCTTCCGCCCTGGTCGTGGACCCGAGCGGGAGCAAGGTGCTGCTCACCTTGCACCGGACGGTCGGCGCCTGGCTGCAGCTCGGCGGACATTGCGAGGCCGGCGACACCACCCTGGCCGGTGCGGCCCTGCGGGAGGCGACCGAGGAGTCCGGGCTGACCGGCCTGACGATCGAGCCCGAGCCGCTGCAGCTGTCCCGTCATCTGCTCCGCGCCGGTGGCTGCCAGGGCGCCTACCACCTGGACGTGCAGTTCCAGGTGACGGCCACCGCGGGTACGCAGTACGTGGTGAGTGAGGAGTCGGACGACCTGGCCTGGTTCGCCACAGATGCGCTGCCCGCGGGCCTGGACCACTCGGTGACGGAGCTCGTCGGCAGGTCGTCCCGGCAGCTCGAGTGAGGCGTGTCCGGGTTCGGGGTGTGCGGGCCGGTCCCTGTGATCCGGCCCGCACACGTCTGCCCGGGGCTTCGTCGCTCCCCCCTCCCCTGGCCTCCGGCCGGTTTCACCGCCCCTGAACGGCACCGGCAGCAGGTCAGTCGCGACGAGTCGCCGCTAGGACACCCCCATGTCCCCGCTGCCTGTCCCAACGAGCCACCGACAGGAAGGTGACGGCTCAGCTTTTTCCCATCGGCTTTACTTACCCCGGAGCACCGCGCGGGTGGCGTCCCAGCCCTCCAGGCCCGGGTCGAGCCGGGCCAGGTCGGCGTTGGAGCGGAGCCGGTGCCAGCCCGGTCCGAGGGCGACGGCGTGCCGGCGGGGCTTGAGTTCGTCGAGCGTGCTGAGCGGGGTGTCGAAGGTCGGTCCGGCGTCGACCACCCACGGAGCGGCCGGCAGCCGGACCCCGATCGCGGCCAGCGAGCCGTCCTCGGCCGGCGTCACCGCGAGATCCGCGGAGCCCAGCGCGCGGAACAGCTTCCCGATGAGCAGCCCAGGCAGGTCCGGTACGTCGTGGCTCACGGCCACCACCGCCGCGGCTGGTCCGGACTTGTCCACCGCGTCGAGCACCGGCCGATCCGCGTCCACGGCATAGACGGGCGTGCCCGGCCACGTGAGCGCGGCCAGTTCCGCCACCGCCTCGTCATTGCCCCCGACAACAGCTATCGCCACCTCGACAAGGTCCAGCGCGGCCAGCACTTCGTAGGTGTCCTCAGCGAGAGCCAGTCGCCAGGCATCAGGCTCCCGTCCAGGCGGAGCCCAACTCCCGACAGCCGGTACCACCAGCACGACCACTCGCCGATCGCTCATACCTTCGCTCCAGTTGTGCTGCTGGCCGAGTCGTAGTCCTGACGAGCGGCAGCCACCTGGTCCATGTGCGTTTCGGCCCAGTCCTTGATGCAAGCGATCAGTGGCATCAGGCTCAGGCCCAGCGGAGTCAGCTCGTAGTCGACGCGCACCGGGACCGACGGCGTGACGTGCCTGGTGACCAGTCCGTCGCGCTCCAGCGACCGCAGGGTCTGGGTGAGCATCTTCTGGCTGACACCGGCGATCCGGCGCGACAGGTCGGAGTATCGCTGCGGGCCGTCGGCCAGCGCGGGCAGGATCAGCGTGACCCACTTGTCGCTGATCCGGTCGACCAGCTGACGAGCGGGGCAGGACGCCAGGTACGCGTCGTAGGCGCGGGCCGCCTCGCGGCGCAGGGCGGCGGCGTCTCGGGTCGGCATCGCTCTCCTCGGGGTGCGGTACGTACTTCGAAGTGCCTACTTCCCGGCAGAGAGTAACTCTCCCAGAGTGGTGTCACCAACAACCCTGCGAGGAGAACGATGCGCGCACTCGTGGCCCGCCGGCTGGAAGGCCCGGCAGCCCTCGAACTGATCACCACCGACCGCCCCGATCCCCGGCCGGGCGAGGTCCGCATCAAGGTGGCAGCGGCAGCCGTCAACCCGGTGGACGTGGCGACCAGTGACGGCTCCCTGATCCGCTACGGCATCGCCGCGCCCCGGGAGCAGTTCGGCACCGGCTGGGACGTGGCCGGCACCGTGGATGCAACCGGTCCGGGCGTCGGCCTCGCTCCGGGCACACCCGTCATCGGCTTGTCCGACCTGCTCGGCCGCCCACTCAAGACGCACGCCGAGTACGTCGTACTGGGGGCTCACGCGGTGGCTCCGGCTCCGGCAGGCCTGGACTTCCCAGCCGCCTCCACCTTTGCACTGAACGCGCGGACCGCACAGCAGGCGGTGGACGCACTCGGCCTCTCCGCTGGTCAGACGTTGCTGGTCACCGGTGCAGCGGGCGGCGTCGGCGGCTACGCGGTTGAGCTGGGCAAGTACCGCGGCCTCACCGTGATCGCCACCGCCAGCGGCCAGGACGAGGAACTCGTCCGGAGCTTCGGAGCCGACCACTTCGTGTCCAGGAGCGCCGACCTGACCTCTGCGGTGCACGACCTTGTCCCCGGTGGTGTGGACGGGCTGGTCGATGCGGCGGTGCTGGGAGTCGCCGCGCAGGAGGCAGTGCGCAACAACGGCGTCCACGCCCACGTGATCGCCGGAACCCCGCCGACGCCGCTGCGGGGGATCAGCGTGCGGCCAGTGTTCGCGCACGCGACGCGGCAGGCCCTGACCGAACTGGTCGAGCTGGTCGAACAGGGCATCCTCTCCACCCGGGTGGCCGCGACCTACCCCCTCGACGACGCGGTCGCGGCGTACGAACGCGTCGCCAAGGGCGGTGTGCGCGGCCGGGTGGTTCTGGTCCCCTGATCCCTCAGGTGGACCACAGTTCGCGGTAGTCGGGCAGCAACGGGACTCGCCACCGGCATTCGGCGTATCCGCCGATGGCGATCGTCGCCGCCTTTCTGTTCTGGCACTCGATGTAGTGGTAGATACCGCGGTACTCGAAGCCCTGGGCGGAGACCCCTGAGGTCTCGGTCGCGGCGGCCGAGGGCTGGGCGTGCGCGGCCGGAGCGATGATCCCCAGGGTCGCTGCGACCACGGCGGTGGCGAAACCGGCTCGCACTGTCACGGATTTCAGTCTCATTGATCTCCTCAGCGGTCGTCCCCGGCACGTGCCGGAACGGTTCGAACGCTAGAGCTTCGTCGTCGACCAGCGACATCACTTCGACGTCGCTCGAACCGAATCCGGGTTGCCGGCGCGGACCTAGGCTCAGCCGTGCAGAGTGCGGAGCAGCCGGAGAGCGACCTGTACGTCGAGAGCGCGCTCCGGCTGCTGCCAGCCGTCGCCCAGCAGGGCGGTCACGCGGTCGAGGCGCTGCTGCACCGTGTTGGGATGGATGTGCAACGCAGTGGCTGCTCGGGTCGGGCTCTGGCCCGCGGCGAAGTACGCCTCGAGCGTGCCGACCAGATCGGTGCCCCGCTGCTCGTCGTAGTCGCTCACTGGTCCCAGGACGTGGGCGATGTGCGCTGCCACATCGACCTCCGGGGCTCCGACCAGGCCGGCGACGCCCAGGTCGTTGGGAGCAACGGACTGGCCGGACTTGCCGAGACGCACCATGGTCGTGAGCAGCCGCAGGCCCTGCTGGTACGCGTCGACCAGCGGCTGTCCCCAGGCCGCTGGACCAGTCACGGCGACCGTCACCCCGCACCGGCGAGCCACGTCGGTCAGCGCTTGCGCCCCGGACTTCGCGTCAGGCAGTGCGAGCAGCAGCACCAGATCCCCGGCGTACGGGCCGACCAGGACGAGTCGCTCCTCCAGCGGAGCCGACAGTCGAGCCAGTACGCCGCTGTGGTCGCCTCGACAGACGGCGACGACCAACTGCGTCGGCACCCGACGGGCGTGGTCGAGCAGGCGCAGCCGATCGGTGAGCGCGCGGGGGTCGGCGCTGCCACTGAGCGCATCGGCCAGGATGTCCGCCTGAGCGCGTTGCGACTGCTCGGCAGCCTGTCGGCGGAACAGCAGCACCAGCGCGGTGACGACAGCTGCCCGCTCCACGATCCGCTGGTCGGCGGCGGACAGCTCGGCCACCCCTCCGATGACCAGTGCACCGAGTCGCTCGCCCTTGGCGGTGGCGGCGACCGTCCAGCTGTCCCCCGTCCAGGTCAGCCGGCCGGAGTCCGAGGCCGCGCCGACCTCGACGGCCCGGCGGCGGACCACCCGCCCGGCAGCGGCCAGTTCGTTGCCGAGAGCATCGACCAGCACGACCCAGACGTCCAGCAGCTCGGCCAGTGCGGCCGCGATCGCGTCGACGTCCCCACCGGACAGCACGATCTCGGCGAACCTGTCGTGCGCGGCAGCGGCGTGCTCGACTCCGGTGTGCGCGACCGACAACTGCTCCAGCGCCGCCGCCGTCTCCGCGGCAGCCCTGACCTGGACGATGGTGACCGCCGCGAGCGCGGCCAGTGAGCCCAGCAGCGAGACCTCGGCCCGGCTGAACGGCCGAGCGGTGCGGTTCGACGCGAACAGCACGCCGACGAACGCGCCGTCCACGATCAGCGGCGTGCCGAGGATCGCCACCAGACCTTCCTCGCCGACAGCGTCGTCGATCGGGCTGGTGTGCCGGAAGCGGCAGTCACTGGGGTAGTCGGTGGTCCAGTACGGCTTGTACGTCTCCGCGACCAGCCCGCCGAGTCCAGCACCGAGCGGGAGTCGCAGCTGCTGGAAGGCCGCCGACACCGAGCCGTCGGTGGCCCGCATGTAGGTGTCGCCCTGCTCCGGGTCGTACAGCGTGAGATAGGCGACGTCGGTGCCGATCAGCGTGCGCGCCCGGTGCACGATCGTGTCGAGCACGCTGCCGGGATCGCGCGCCGAGGCCAGCTCCCGCGCCACGTCCACCAGCGCGGAAAGCTCGGCCTCACGCTTCTTGCTCGCGTCCATGCCCGCTCTGATCCGCAGAGCGAGGTCCCGGGCCTCCGGGTCGTCCCCGGCGGCCCGGGCCAGCTCACTGCCCGAGGCGTCCTCCGCGAGCAGCCGTAGCAGGTCCTTCACCCTCGCGATGATGCCAGGTCAGACCGTGGCCAGGTCGCGTTTGCTGGTTTCGCCGTAGCTGGTCACCGCGACGATCGAGATCACCGAGCACGCCGCCACGTAGATGGAGATGGCGTAGCCGGAGTCGTACGCCTTGAGCAGCGCGACCGCGATGAACGGCGCCAGCCCACCGGCGACGATGGACGCCAGCTGGTAGCCGACCGAGACCCCGGAGTACCGGACCCGGGTGCCGAACAGCTCGGTGAAGAACGCTGCCTGCGGCCCGTACATCGCTCCGTGCAGCACCAGCCCGACGGTCACCGCCAGCGTGGCCAGGGCGAAGTTCCTGGTGTCCACGAAGGCGATGAAGACGAAGGCCCAGATCCCGACGCCGGTCGCCCCGAGCAGGTACACCGGCCGGCGGCCGATCCGGTCCGACAGCGCTCCCCACAGCGGGATCGCGCAGAAGTGGATCGCGGCGCCGATCAGCACCGCGTTCAGCGCGAACGACTTGCCCAGGCCGAGGTGCTCCTTGGCGTAGGTGGCGATCACGATCGTGAAGATGTAGTAACTGACGTTCTCGGCCATCCGGGCGCCCATCGCGGTGAAGATCTCGCGCGGGTACTTCGTGATCACCTCGACGAACGGGATCCGCTCGGCCGGCTCCTGCTTGGCCCGGGCCTGCTGGAACAGCGGCGACTCCTCGATCCGCAGCCGGACCCAGAGCCCGACCAGGACCAGCACGGCCGACAGCAGGAACGGGATCCGCCAGCCCCACGAGTTGAACGCGGCGTCGCTCTGGAAGGCCGCGAGCCCCGCCAGTACGCCGTTTGCGAGCAGCTGCCCGGCCGGCGCGCCCGCCTGCGGCCAGGACGCCCAGAACCCGCGCCGGGCCGGATCGCCGTGCTCGGACACGATCAGCACCGCACCGCCCCACTCGCCGCCGAGCGCGAAGCCCTGGATCAGCCGCAGCACGGTCAGCAGGATCGGGGCCAGCGCGCCGACCTGCGCGTACGTCGGCAGCAGGCCGATCGCGAAGGTGGCCAGACCCATCATCAGCAAGGACAGCACCAGCAGGTTCTTGCGTCCGATCCGGTCGCCGAAGTGACCGAAGACCACGCCGCCGATCGGCCGGGCGAAGAAGCCGACGGCGAAGGTGGCGAAGCTGAGCAGGGTGCCGGTGAGCTGCTCGCCCTTGGGGAAGAACAGGTCGCCGAACACGACCGACGCGGCGACGCCGTACAGGAAGAAGTCGTACCACTCGACGGTGGTGCCGACCAGGCTGGCACCGACCACCCGGGCGATCGGGGTCCGCTTCTGGACCGGTTCTGTGGACGTGGGCATGCAGGGCTCCTTAATGGGCGGTCCAGCCGCCGTCGAGGACGAACGAGCTCCCCGTGAGTGAGGCCGAGGCCGGGCCGCAGAGCAGCGCGACCAGCTCGGCGACCTCGGCCGGCTCGATCAGCCGCTTGACCGCGACCGGTTCGAGCAGGATCTTGTCCAGCACCTCTGCCTCGGTCAGGCCGTGCAGCGCGGCCTGGTCGGCGAGCTGGGCGGTGACGAGCGGCGTCCGGACGTACGCCGGGTTCACGCAGTTGCTGGTGACGCCGTGTGGCGCGCCTTCGAGCGCGACCACCTTGCTGAGACCTTCCAGCCCGTGCTTGGCCGCGACGTACGCCGACTTGAACGGGCTGGCGCGCAGTCCGTGCACCGAGCTGATGTTGACCACCCGGCCCCAGCCCCGGCCGTACATGTGCGGCAGCGACTGCCGGATGAGCCGGAACGGCGACTCCAGCATGAGTCGCAGGATGTAGCCGAACCGCTCGGGCGGGAACTGCTCGACCGGAGCGACCAGCTGGACGCCTGCGTTGTTCACCAGCACGTCCACGTCGGTCGGCAGGTCGGCCAGCCGCTCCAGGTCGGCCAGGTCGGCCTGGACCGCCTCGATGCCGTCGCCGGCAACGGCCTGCAGACCGTCGGCGTCGTAGTCGACCGCGATCACGCGCATCCCGTCGGCGGCGAGCCGCTGGGCGCAGGCCGCGCCGATCCCGGAGGCGGCGCCGGTGACGAGAGCACGACGTGGGGTGGTCATGGCGGAGACTCTAGGAATCCGCGCGGGCACCAACCATGGGATCGCCGCACACACCTGGGCGGCGAGGTGTGTGCTGAGAGGCTATCGGGCCACGATCACCGCGTAGGCGAGGAACAGCCCGACGAAGGCGACCACGGCGAGCCCGATGAGCGCCAGCCACAGGTACGCCGACCGCTCCCGCTTCGGCGGGTCGTCGTCGCGGTGCGGAGGATTGACCGACTCGTCCTGGCCTGGTCGGCTCGGGTCCGGCTGCGGATCCATCGGCATGGTGTTCATCGCCCGGCGGTACCCCGGCCGGGCGCGCCCTACGCATCGGGGGCGACCGGAGTCCGCCGGCCGCCCCTCCGGCGTCACCTGCTGAGCGGCACCTTCGCCCAGTCGATGTCGGAGCCCAGGTAGAAGCTGGTGTACGACGGCTGGTTGTACGCCGTGTTCTGCCGCGCCACCTCCACCCGGTACTGCGGGTCGTGCATCAGCGTGTAGAGCTTGCGGTCGGTCAGCTCGGTGCTCAGGTAGATCCGGATCGCGCTGCTGTCGGCCGTGCGGACCAGAAGCTCCTCGCGCCAGTCACCGAGGACGTCCGCGACCAGCGACGGGTTGCCCTTGGTGCCGTTGTTCGTCAGCGTGCCGGTGGCGGTGAGCAGCGTGCCGCGTCGCCAGTCCTTGACGGTCGGCGTGACAGTCCCTGCGCCGTCCACGATCTGTGTGGTCATGTCAGCAGCCCAGCGGATGCTCTGGTTCGTGCCGGGGATCGCCGTACCGAGCGCATCGCCGTCCGCGGTGCGCAAGCGCGTCGCCCAGGTCTCCAGGCCGGGCTCCTCCGGCACGATGTCACCGACCATGCCTCGGCCGGTGTCGCGACCGGAGTACTCGCCGTAGATCACCTGACCGGTCCGGGCGTCGCGCAACGCGTACCCGTACGGCGCGGAGGTGGCGCCCTCGTGCACGGTGAAGATCTCCTGGCCCGGCCGCTGCGGGTCGATGTCGGTCACGTGCATCGCGTCGCCGTGCCCCAGCTTGGCGACTGCTCCGGGACTCGCGCTGCCCGGCGGCAGCACGTCCTTGGAGCTGTAGAGCACGCTGCCGTCGTCGTCGATGGTGGCGGAGCCGTAGACGATCTCCTGCCGGCCATCCAGGTCCACGTCGGCCGCGCTGAGCGAGTGGAACCCCTGCGTGGTGATCGACCCGTACTGCGGATCGGTGCCGTCGCGGCCGTGCGGGCTGTCGTTGAAGGGGTTCGTCATCGGGGTCCAGCCGCTGTCGACCGCCCAGCGCTTGGTGATCTTCCGGCCGTTCCACCCGTACGCCGCGAGCGTCGTACGGGTGTAGTAGCCGCGGGCGAAGACGGCGGAGGGGTGCGTGCCGTCCAGGTAGGCCACCCCGGCCAGGAAGCGGTCGACGCGGTTGCCGGGCTCGATCCGGGACATCGCGTAGTCGCCCCAGCGGAGCCCGTCGTCCGCACGGCCGGGCTCGTACCGGATGGTCTCCAGCTCCTTGCCGTCCGATCCGCGGAAGACGCTCAGGTACTCCGGTCCGCTCAGGATGAAGCCTTCGAAGGCCCTGAGCTGGTTCCGGGCGCTGCGGCCGGGGGCGTAGACGTCCATGAAGTAGTCGACGAGGGCGGTGGCGTCCGCGCGGGACAGCGGGTAGCTGTACTTGACCGGGATGCCGAAGGCCGCCTCCAGCGAGGCCGGCCACTGGCCACTCTTCACCTCGGGCTGCTGGTGCCACTGGAGGAACAGGTCGACCAGGTGTTCGTAGTAGTCGGTCCTGCTGACCCGGTAGTCGTCCTGGTGCGAGTAGCCGGCGCGGCGGTCCGCCTTCGGCATGGTGATGTAGCGCTCGGAGGTGACACGGCCGGAGCGGTCGTAGCGGATCACCTTGGTGCCCGGTGCGGTCTTGAGCATCGTCTCCGAGCGGCCGTCGCCGTCGAAGTCGTAGACCAGGAACTGGGTGTAGTGGGCGCCGGCCCGGATGTTCACGCCGAGGTCGAGCCGGTGCAGCAACGTGCCGTCGGCCTCGTAGGTGTCGACGAACACCTTGCCGGTGTAGCCGACCTGGGACACGTCCTTGGCGTTCGACGGGTTCCAGACCACGACGTACTCGTACTGGCCGTCGCCGTCCACGTCGCCGACGCTCAGGTCGTTGGCGGCGTAGGTGTAGGCCTCACCCGCCGGAGTGACGCCGTCAGCGGGCTTGCGCAGCGGCAGGTCGCGGTGGCCGCCGGTCCACGGGGACACCTCCGGACTGCGCTCCCGCTCGCGGCCGTTCACCAGGGACGTGACGCGATAACGGGAGGTCTGTGTGCCGTCGGGGTCGCGGTAGTTGGTGCTGTCGGTGACAGTGGCGATCCTGCGGCCGTCGCGGTACACGGCGAAGTTCGCGCCGGTCAGGCCGCGGCTGGAGTGGCCGGTCGCCTCCGGACCGAGCAGACGCCAACTCAGGAAGACGCCTTCGCTGGTCGTCGTGGCGACCAGTCCGCGATCGAGACGTTCCAGCTGCGGTCTGGTGTGCCCGGCGTGGGCGGCGGGCACGGCGGTAGCACCGGTGGCGAGTGTCAGGGCGGTGAGCAGGACGGCGGCTGGGCGCCACCGGACGGAAAAGATCGACATGGGCAGATCCTCGGCTTGCGGGCGGCAAACGCTTTCCTGGCACGCTAGGGTGCCGGTCGCCGCGCTGTCGAGAGATGTGTCCGCTATCGGCCGCCGGGTGCCGGCCCCGGATCGCGGCCCAGGCGCCGGCTATCGCACCCAAGGCGACTCCTATCAACCGCGCCTGTGCTGATAGGACGATTTATGGTTGAAGCATGGTCGACATCGAACAGCCGAAGAAGAAGGCGGCCGGCGTCCCGGCCGTGCTCTCGTCGTTCAAGTTCGGGCTGCGCGAGATGGGGCCGGCCCGCACCGGCAAGGTCTTCGCGAAGATGAACCAGGACGGCGGCTTCGACTGCCCCTCCTGCGCCTGGCCCGATCCCGACCACAAACGCAAGCACGCGGCCGAGTTCTGCGAGAACGGCGCCAAGGCGGTGGCCTGGGAGGCGACCCGCAAGCGGGTGCCGCGCAGCTTCTTCGCCGAGAACTCGATCGACGACCTGTTCCGGATCTCGGAGTACGAGCTGGGCAAGCTGGGCCGGATCACCGAGCCGCTGCTGCTGCGGGCCGGCGCCGACCACTACGAACCGGTCGGCTGGGACGAGGCGTTCGACGTGGTGGCCCGGCACCTGCGCGCCCTGGACTCGCCCGACGACGCCGTCTTCTACACCTCGGGCCGGACCAGCAACGAGGCCGCCTTCCTGTACCAGCTGCTGGTCCGCGCCTACGGCACCAACAACCTGCCGGACTGCTCGAACATGTGCCACGAGTCCTCCGGTACGGCGTTGACCCGGGTGATCGGCAGCGGCAAGGGCGCCGTCACGCTGGAGATGCTCGAAGAGGCCGAGCTGATCGTCGTGGTCGGCCAGAACCCCGGCACCAACGCGCCCCGGATGCTCAGCCACCTGGAGGTCGCGAAGAAGCACGGCGCCGACATCGTCTCGGTCAACCCGCTGCCCGAGCCCGGCCTGATGAACTTCAAGAACCCGCAGCGCCCGTCCGGCTGGGTCGGCAAGGGCACCGCGCTGGCCGATCAGCACCTGCAGATCCGGATCGGCGGCGACCAGGCCCTGTTCCTTGCCGTCGGCCACCTTTTGCTCGAGGCCGAGGCGGCCGCGCCGGGAACGGTGCTGGACAAGGAGTTCCTGGAGCGGCACACCAGCGGGTACGAGCTGTACGCCAAGCACAACGCGGAGCTCGACTGGCCGGCCGTCGAGCTGGCGACCGGGCTGAGCCGGGCCGAGATCGAGCAATTCACCCAACGGTTCCTGAAGTCCAAGGCGACCGTGATCTGCTGGGCGATGGGACTCACCCAGCACCGGGAGGCGGTCGCGACGATCACCGAGATCGTCAACGTCCTGCTGCTGCAGGGCAACATCGGCAAGCCCGGCGCCGGGCCGTGCCCGGTCCGCGGGCACTCCAACGTGCAGGGCGACCGCAGCATGGGCATCTGGGAGAAGATGCCGGAGTCCTTCCTGGAGCGGCTCGACAACGAGTTCGCCTTCACCGCACCGCGCGAGCACGGCGTCGACGCCACCGCGACGGTCCAGCGGCTGCGGGAGGGCTCGGTGCGGGTTTTCTTCGCGATGGGCGGCAACTTCGCGATGGCGACGCCGGACACCGCGGTCGTGCACCAGGGGTTGCGCGCGTGCGACCTGACCGTCCAGGTGTCGACCAAGCTGAACCGCTCGCACACCGTGACCGGGCGGGAGGCGCTGATCCTGCCGACTCTCGGCCGGACCGACCACGACCACACCGCGGCCGGACCGCAGTCGGTGACGGTCGAGGACTCCCAGGGCGCGGTGCACCTGTCGACCGGCAACCTGGTCCCGCCCGCGCCCGACCTGCTGTCGGAGGTGCAGATCGTCTGTGCGCTGGCGCAGCGGCTGGTGCCGGACGTCGGCGAGATCCCGTGGAGCGACTTCGCCAAGGACTACAGCCTGATCCGGCAGCGCATCGGCCGGACCTGCGACGGCTACGAGAACTTCGAGGACCGGCTGCGGGCGAACGAGGGCGGCTTCCTGCTCGCGCACGCGGCCCGGGACCACCGCGAGTTCAAGACGTCGGACGCGAAGGCGCAGTTCAGCGTGAACGACCTGACCTGGCTGCCGACCGAGCCCGGGCGGCTGCTGCTGCAGACGATGCGCAGCCATGACCAGTTCAACACCACGATCTACGGACTGGAGGACCGGTACCGCGGCGTGCACGGCACGCGCGACGTCGTCTTCGTGAACCCGGCCGACCTGGACGAGCTCGGCCTGCGGGACGGGCAGCTGGTCGACATCGTGAGCGAGTTCGCGGGCGTGGAGCGGCGGGCGCCGGGCTTCCGGCTGGTGTCGTACCCGACCGCCCGCGGCTGCGTCGCGGCGTACTACCCGGAGACCAACGTGCTGATGTCCGCGGACGACGTGGCGAAGGAGAGCAACACCCCGGTCGCCAAGGGGCTCACGGTCCGGCTGGAGCCAGCCGCCTCCTGAACCAGGGCTGCAGCACAGCCAGCGTCACGGCCGCCGCAGCGCTGGACAGCCACAGCCCCTCCGGACCGGCGTACTGCAGGAGCTGGGTCACGGTCAGCGGCGCCACGGTCGTCGCGATGCCCCAGCTCAGGCCGAACACAGCCAGGTACCGGCCCCGGCCGTGGCCGGGCGCGAGACCTGACGCTTGGGTGAGATAGCGCGTCAGGAGGAAGAGTTCGCCGACACTCCACAGCACAGTGGCAAGCAGGAACACGGTCATGTTCTGCGCGAAGGCGGTGACGACCAGGCCGGCGGCGAGCAGGCCGTAACCGATCGCGATCGACCGGAAGTCGTCGAGGGACTGCACGCGCAGAAAGCGCTGGGCCAGGATCAGGCTGGCGGCGGACACGGCCAGGATGAAGCCGGTCCCCGACTCCGGCAGGCCTTGCTCGAGCAGAGTGAGTGGCAGACCGATGATCACCTGCATGTAGATCGTCGCGAAGACGGTGCCGCCGGCCAGCAGCAGGAGCAGCCGACGGTCTCGCCACACCGCGACCGGAGGCGTCTGCCCGCCGTCCCGCCGTACGTCGGCCGGTAACGCGACCGCGACCAGAACGGCACAGGCCAAGCAGGTGATCGCGTCCGCGACGAACAGCCAGCGCAGGTCCCAGTGGCTGACCGCGGCAGCGAGCAGCCCGGCCAGGACGCCGGCCGCCGCCATCGCCGCACCGAGCAGCCCGTACGCCGCCGGCCGGTCCGCGGGCTCGGTGACGTCGGCGATCGTCGCCTGACTGGGCGGCTCGTAGATCTCGAAGGCCAGGCCGAGCAGCACGGTGGCGAGCACCACGGACCACAGCGTCGAGCTCAGCGCGATCCAGGCCTGGGCGACGGCGCAACTCGTCAGGCCCAGCACGATCGTGCGGCGGCGACCGAGACGGTCGGCGAGCTGACCGCCGAGCAGCCGGGACGGAACGGTCGCCGCACCGAAGACGGCCAGGATCAGCCCGGCCTCGCCGAGCGACGCCCCGAACTCGACGACGAGCACCACCCCGAGGAACGGCAGCGTGAACGCGCCGATCCGGTTGACCGCGCGGGCCACGACCAGGATCCACACCGCCCGGGACAGACCCCGCCAGGGGCCGGCCAGCGTCGCTGCAGCGCTCATCTCAACTCCATGACTGTCTAAAGCGGTATGGTCAGTCACGCACGACGGTGATGCTACGGAGGCGAAACATGACCGGTCAAGTGTCTTTTGATAGTCATACGCGGAATGTGCTGGCCGCTTCGGTCGAGTACGTCAACCGCCTGACGCCCGGGTACTCCGGCGGCGTACCGTTCGACGCGCCCGCCGACGCGGCGCAAGCCGTCTCCGATGCGCTGGCGGCGATCGGCTACCCACGGCCGTCGGTCCGTACGGCTGACGCGCGCCGGCTCGCGGCGCTGGCCGCGCGGATGCGCATCGTGTTCGAGGCGGCGCACAGCGGCGATCTCGACCGGGCCGCCGCGGAGATCAACGCACTGCTGCTCGACACCAACGCGCGGCCGCAGCTAGACCGCAGGGAGAACGGCTGGAGCCTGCACTTCCACGGGCCCGACGACGGCCTCGTCAACGGCTGGGCCGCCGGTTGCGCGGCCGGCCTGGCGCTCGCGGTGGGCAGCGAGCTCGCCGGCCGGCTGGGCGTGTGCGCAGCGCCGCAGTGCGACCGGGTCTTCGTCGACGTCTCCCGCAACGGCCAGCGCCGCTTCTGCTCACCGCAGTGCCAGAGCCGGGTCAAGGCGGCCGCTCACCGCGCCCGGCAGTCGCCGACCGAGTGACCCCCGGCCCTCGCCTGTGAAACCGGGACCTCGCCTGTGAAGCCGGGACCTCGCACCTGAAGCCGGGACCTCGGACAGGTTGTGTCCTGTCCGAGGTCCCGACTTGCTGGTCGAGGTCTCCGAGGCTGACTCAGCCGACCGGAGTCAGCTCACGCTCCTCCGGCGCCTGCGTGACCGCATGCTTCGGCGGCGTCCGCCGAAACCACTTCGGGGCCCACCAGTTCGCGTCGCCGAGCAGGATCATCGCAGCCGGCAGCACCACGGCCCGGATGATCGTCGCGTCGATCAGGATGGCGACCGCCAGGCCGACACCGAGTTGCTTCATGTCCAGCGTGCTCAGCGTGGCGAAGACCGCGAACACCCCGATCATCACCGCCGCCGCGCTGGTCACCACTCCGGCCGAGCTGGTGATGCCCTCGGCCACCGCCTGCCGGGTCGGCACCCCGCGCAGTACCGCCTCGCGGATCCGGCTGACCACGAACACGTGGTAGTCCATCGACAACCCGAACAGCACCACGAAGAGGAACAGTGGCAGCCACGACACCACCGCGCCGTTCGACCGGAAGTCCAGCAACCCCTCGGCCCAGGTGTTTTGAAACACCGCCGTCACCACCCCGTACGCCGCGCCGGCGCTGAGCAGGTTCAGCAGGATCGCGGTCACCGCGACCACCACGGACCGGAAGGTCACGATCATCACGATCATCGTCAGCAGCAGCACGAAGCCGATCACCAGCGGCAGCTTCGACCGGGTGTGCGCCGCGTAGTCCACGTCCGCCGCGACGAACCCGCCGACGGCGTACTCCGCGCCCGGCACCTGGCCGACCGTCGCCGGCATCAGCTCCTTGCGCAGCTTGGTCAGCGACTCCCGCGCCTGGTCACTGCCCCCCTCGTACGGCGTGGCCACCTCCAGCACGGTCACCGTGCGGTCCTGCGAGACCCGCGGCTGCTCCAACCCGTCCTGGGCGTACAGCGAATCGCTCTGCACCCGCTTGACCAGGTCGGTCACCGCCGCCTGGACCGCGGCCTGCTGGTCCGCCGGAGCGCGGACGGCGACCTGGTGGCTGGTGCCCGTGCTCGGGAACTCGGCGGTCAGCCGGTCGTACGCCTGCATGACCGCGGTGTCCCGCGGCAGGTCCTCGGTGCCCGGGAACTTCAGCGTCATGCCGAGCGCCGGGGCGGCGACCGCGAGCAGTGCGACGACGGAGACCGTCAGCGTGGCGACCGGGTGCTTCAACGCCGGCTTGAGCACGGCCGGCCAGAAGCGCGGAGCGTCGTTGCGAGCGGTGAGCCGCCACAGCAGCGGGATCCGCGGGCGGTCCACCCAGCGGCCGAGCTTGGCCAGCACGGCCGGCAGCACGGTCAGCGAGCCGACCACCGCGACCGCGACGACCAGGATCGAGCCGACCGCGAACGAGGAGAACACCGCGTCCCGGGCCAGGAACAACCCGGCCATCGAGATGATCACCGCCGTACCGGAGACCACGACGGCGTGGCCGGAGGTCGCCGCGGCGATCTCGACCGCGTCCACGTGGCCGCGGCCCTTGGCCCGTTCCTCACGCTCCCGGCGCAGGTAGAACAACGAGTAGTCGACGCCGACCGCCATGCCGATCAGCAGGATGACGCTGTTGACCGCGTCCACCGCCGGTACCAGCTGCGACGCCGCGGCCGACAGCCCGATCGCCGCGGCGACGGCGGACAGGGCCAGCACCAACGGCACCGAGGCCGCGATCAGCGCGCCGAACGCGACCAGCAGGATCGCCAGCGTGATCGGCAGGCTGAACATCTCGGCCCGCTTGAAGTCCTCCCCCAGCGTCTCCTCGAGCGCCTTGCCGATCGACTCGCCGCCGACCTGCTCGACCCGGACGTCCGGATGGTCCTGCTGGACCTTCGCGGTGGTGTCCAGCAACGGCTGGACCCGGTTCTCGTCGTCGCCGTCCTTCAGGGTGACCCTGACGATCAGCGCTTCCTTGCTCGGCGCGAGGATCGGCTGGGCGACGTCCGCGACCCCACCGAGGGCGCGCATCCGCTCCGTCACGACCTTCGCCACCTGCTGGGCCTCGGCCTGGTCGAGCTTGCCGTCCCGGGGCGTGATCAGCACGCTCTCGACGTCGGGATCGGCGAAGTCGCCGGATTTCACGATCGCGTCGGCGCGGGTCACCTCGCCGATGTCGCCCTCGTTGTCGGACTCCTTGGTCCCGGTGAACGAGCCGAGCGCGAAGCACGCCGCGACCACGACCACCCACATGCCGATCGCCCGCCACGGATGGGTCGCGCTCCACCGCGCCACCCGGACCGTCAGCTGGCCCCCCGCTCGACCGGCCCGGCCGTCGGCCCGGCTTCTCGTCTGACCCCTCATCTGGCTTCCTACCCCTCTGCGCCCCCACCGGCGCCCCACCAGCGGGGCCTGACGCCGCCGCTGCGATGGCCTCAGCCTCCCGTTCGGGACACCGCCGCGACCATGCAGGAGACCACCGACTTCACCCTGGGGTCAGCCCCACCCGCCCCTGGGCGAAACCCCAGGGGCACCCCTGCGGCGCGCCTCCGGACGGCGTACTGCGCGCGCCCGCGCCGCCGGACTCGCGGGCGGGAGGGCTGGAATCAGAAGTCGTCGAGCGTGAGGCCGGCGGCGGCGGAGACACCTTCGAGATAGCCTTCGGCGCGCTCGGCCTTGGGGTAGCGGTGGACCAGTTCCCAGAAGGCGGCGTTGTGCGAGGCCTCGACCAGGTGGGCCAGCTCGTGCACCAGCACGTAGTCGACCACCCAGGTCGGCATCGACTGCAGCCGGGTCGACAACCGGATCGAGCGGTCCGCCGGAGTGCAGGAACCCCACCGTCTGTTTTGGTTCGAAACCCAGCGGACAGACGCAGGTTCGGGCACCTCGGGGAGGTGGCGACACGCTAGTTCGTGTGCTCTGGCCAACAATTTTTCGTCCGACACGCGGGACTTGCTGCGCTGCCGCTCGAGCCGCTGGAGCATGGTTTCCACCCAGCGCGCCTCCTCCGCGGCGGACAGCCGGTCGGGCATCAGCACGACCACCCGTTCGCCGTCGCGGTACGCGCTCACGGTCCGCTTGCGCCGCTTGCTGCGCCGGATGTCGACGTACGGCGGGATCGGGCGCGGTGGAGAGTCGGCCATAGGGCAAACCGTAGCGCCCGAATCCCCCAACTTTCTTCCGTCCACATCCTGTGCACGGACGTTTTCGCAGGTCAGACCGCTTCTGGCGAGACGCTGGACGTCCGTTGTTCACATCCTGTTCCCCCGTCCGTCCACAGCGTCGTCCGGCGCGCCCCACAGGTTGCCCACAGGGTTATCCACAGGGGTGGACAACCCGGACTTGCCAGCGCGCCGGGCGCCTTCTAGCGTCGGTGGCAACAGGCTCCCGGATTGCCTCCGGGGCTGCTCGGAGGGGAAGCCGAGCGGTTCCGCAGGCGGATCACCGGGAGCCTGTTCCGTGCCGGGACCGATCTCGGAAAAGGGTTTCCACGCGGCACGCGGACCGACAGGTGCGCTTGAGCCACGCTCAGCCTGCCGTAGGGTGAATCCCGACTGGGCCGAACGGCCTCACGGCAGGACGGTCTGCCGTTAGCATCCACGACGGCCTGGGACGAAACGTCCCGGCTGGTATCAGAGCAAGGAGAGGGCCCTCATGGCAGAGACCTGGAGCGGCGAGTTCTACTGCGTCAAGTGCAAGGCCAAGCGCACCGCCGACGGCGAGGTCAAGGTCAACGACAAGGGCACGCGCATGGCCAAGGCCAAGTGCCCCGAGTGCGGTACGAACCTGAACCGGATCCTCGGCAAGGCCTGACGCACCAAGTCGTAGGGGCGGTGGTCCGGCTTCGGCCGGGCCACCGCCCCTCGTCGTCCGGCGGCCGATCGGGGACGCGCCGGCGCCCCCGCCGGGGTGCGCATTTGGGTCGACCGACAGAATGGGGACGTGTCCGACCTCCCCCGCAAGGCGCTGAGCCGTACCGCGAAGCTCGCCAGCCTCCCGCTCGGTGCCGCCGGGCGCGCGACGCTCGGGCTGGGCAAACGGATCGGCGGTGCGCCCGCCGAGGCGGTGATGGCCGAGTTCCAGCGCCGGACCGCCGACCAGCTGTTCTCCGTCCTGGGCGAGCTCAAGGGCGGCGCGATGAAGTTCGGCCAGATGCTGAGCCTGATGGAATCCGCGATGCCGGAGGAGTTCGCGGCGCCGTACCGGGCGACACTGACGAAACTGCAGGACTCCGCACCACCGATGCCGGCCGCGACCGTGCACACGATCCTGTCCCGCGAGCTCGGCAAGCGCTGGCGCGACCGGTTCACCGAGTTCGACGACAAGCCGGCCGCCGCCGCGTCGATCGGCCAGGTGCACCGGGGCGTGCTCAAGGACGGCCGCGAGGTCGCGGTGAAGCTGCAGTACCCCGGTGCCGCGGAGGCGCTGCGGGCCGACCTGCGCCAGCTCGGCCGGTTCGCCCGGACGTTCGGCACGATGGTGCCCGGCCTCGACATGAAGCCGCTGATCGCGGAGCTGCAGGAGCGGATCGGCGAGGAGCTCGACTACGACCGCGAGGCCCAGGCGCAGCAGCAGTACGCCGACGCGTTCAAGGGGCACCCCGAGTTCCTGGTGCCGCGGGTGGTGAAGCACTCCCCCACCGTGATCGTGTCCGAGTGGATCGAGGGCCGGCCACTGTCGTCGGTGATCGCCGACGGCACCCAGCAGGAGCGCGACGAGATCGGGCTGAAGTACGTCCGGTTCATGTTCAGCGGTCCCCGGCTGGCCGGGCTGCTGCACTCCGACCCGCACCCGGGCAACTTCCGGGTCCTGGAGGACGGCCGGCTCGGCGTGGTCGACTTCGGACTCTGCGCCCGGCTGCCCGACGGCCTACCGCCGGCGATCGGTCAGCTACTGCGCATCTCGCTGAACGGCGACGGCGCGGCGGTGCTCGAAGGCCTGCGCGCCGAAGGCTTCATCAAGCCGCGGATGGAGATCGACCCGGACCAGCTGATGGACTACCTGGCCCCGTTCGCGGAGCCGGCCCGCGCCGACACGTTCCAGTTCAGCCGCGCCTGGATGCGCGAGCAGGCAAACCGCACCGGCGACTTCCGCTCCCCCAACGCGTCCCTGGCGCTGCGGCTCAACATGCCGCCGTCGTACCTGCTCATCCACCGCGTCTGGATCGGCGGCATCGCCGTGCTGTCCCAGCTGGAGGCCAAAGCGCCGTTCCGCGAGGTGCTGGAGGAGTTCCTGCCCGGCTTCACCGACGAGGACTAGGCACGGCCCTGAGCCTCACCACCAGGCGCTGTCGAGCTTGCCCTCGATGCTGCGGACGTTCTCCCGGGCGCAGCGGTCGCAGTACACGAGCCGACGGCCGTTCTCGACCGACGTCATCCAGGTGATCGGTACGTCGCCGCCCTCTGCCCGCTGACCACAGAGCGCGCAGACCGGCGCCGCGTCAGGCGCGGACACGGTTGCTGTCCTTCGAGAACATGGCGGAGATCGTACTCTTCGGCGGACGGTCGGGCGGAGGGCCGGATCACTGCGTCGAAGCGGCGCCGACAACAACCCGCCCAGCCGAAGCCTCGCCGCGCCGAAGCCCCGCCTAGGGAAAGCGTCGCCGAGGCGAGCACCGGCCCGCTGAAGCGCTGCCGAGGCGAGCGCCGCCTCGACCGAAGCGCTGCCGCGGCCGGCACCGGCCCGCACCGACCCGGCCGAAGCGTCGCCGATGCCAGCCCCGACCCGGCCGAAGCGCTGCCGCGGCCAGCCCCGGCTTGGACTACGCGTCGGCCCGGCCTGCTGACGGGATCGCCCCGGCCCAGCGCATCTGAGGGGAGATCCCCTCAGCAGGTGGGTTCTCCCTCGGTTTGTCCGGCCCATAAGCCACAACTTGGAGGGTTCTCCCCCGAAGTGGTGGCCTCGGCTGGATGCGGGGAGGTGCAGCTTCGGCGTGCGCGCCAGTTCGGAGCGGACCACAGGCGCCCAACCTCACCGCCCGGCCACGACCTCGACGCCGACACGGTAGGTGCGCCGCTCGCCCGACTCGACCCGGCGACCGACGTAACCAGCCGAGCGACGCCGCCCCGCCGCCCACGGCGAATGACCTCGCACCCCGCGACCACCGTCTCTCGCCAACCGGACGACGCAGGAGCCCGCGCTCCGGGTGGGCGGGAGCAGTCCCCGCGCTCCGGGTGGGCGGGAGCAGTCCCCGCGCTCCGGGTGGGCGGGAGCAGTCCCCGCGCTCCGGGTGGGTAGGAGCAGTCCCCGCGCGAGCGACAGCGAGCAGAAGCGGGACTGCGTGGGCCGAAGTACCAGCCGACAAACAGGAAGTACCAGCCGACAAACAGCACGAAGGGCGGCATCCGAACTGGATGCCGCCCCTCGGGCAGCTCGGGCGTGCAGCGCTCCGTCCCCTGTGCCGGGGCTGCACGGCGAGCTGGGATGCGGTCGCCCGCGGCGGCAGGTGGGCCGCCGCGGGAGGACCGCCCTGTGCCGGGGCGGTCGACCGCGAGGTTCGGGCGGACGCGGCGTGGTGGAGATCGGCTCCGGCCGCGTCAGCCGGTGTGCTGGTCGCCGGCCGGCCGGACCGTCGTGGTCCGGCCGGTGGATCGGCGTCCGGGTGGATCAGACCAGGCGGGCGAGGGTGAGGCGCGCTTTTGCGCTGGCCCTCTCCGCGCGCCGGGTGGCCCGCTCGGCTTGCTTCTGCGCCTTGACGAGCTGGCTCGACAGACGGAAGCGCCGGTTCTGCTCGGCGTCGTTCATCCTAGATCGACAGTGAGCACGGGCGAGGTCTTCTGGCAGTAGGTTCATCTGAATGCTCCTGGCAGTCTGGTTCGGGTTCATGGCTGGTGTCTCGATTTCTTGGGGCGGATGTCAGGCAGCGGTCACGGTGTCGCTCTTGCGGGGACGTCCACGGGGCCGCTTGCGCGGAACCACCACTCCCTGGACGAACAGCTCCCCACCCCACACTCCCCACGGCTCGGAGCGCTCGAGCGCGCCGGCCAGGCACTCCGCCTTCAGCGGGCACGTGGTGCACAGAGACTTGGCGTACTCGACGTCCGCCGGGGACTCTGCGAAGAAAAGCTCGGGCGCGTAGGACCGACAGGGCAGGTCCTGCGACGCGGCCACCTCGGTGAATGCATCGAGGAAGCTCACGCTCATTCCGGTCACCTCCTAGTGACTGTCTTGCTGATCTCTTGTCGTCCGAACCGACCACCGGTTGATGGCCGGCAAACTTGGGCTGACAAACAAAAGGGCCGCGGGACCCTTGGTGGGTTCCGCGGCCTCGGAGGTGCCGGCTGACTTCGAGAGTCAGACCGGTGGACTCCAAGATCGAGAACCCGAACCGCCACGCTTCACATCGCCGACAGCTCCGCCCTGGATCGGGGCGACAGCGGTGGCCGTGAGGACAACGGTCTCGACGTGCAGACGCGAGACGGCACCCGGGATCTGGGCACACGGCAGCGCAGCGCCGACGAACTTCGGCTTCATGATCATGTTCGTCATCATTTCCAGGGCACCTCCTCTCGTTGTCGCGAACGGGCGGCAAGCTCGGTCGCTGTAGTTTGAAGTTTTCGGCCACACCCGTGACCGCAGAAAGAACAGTACGCCGAGGCGCGCGAGGGCTGCAAACTATTTATCGCCAGTTTGCGAAGTTGGCCGGAAGTTGCCGCCGGACAGGCGGGAACTTGTCGCCGGCGCACCGTCCGGCACGCTCCGGGGCGTGTCCGGCACCCTCCGGGATCGTTGCCTCTGTCACCTAAATGCCACGGGCGCGGAGCGCGTCTGCTGTCAGCAGAAACGTCTGCACTACTGTGCGCCGCGGACCGCCAAGCCTGCAAGAGATTTCCGGCCGTTGCCCGGGGTCCCTCTCCCGACATCTGCCGCACACCGGCAGACGCTGAAGGACAGTTCAGGTTTGCATTACTGACGAGTGCAGATAGTGATCACCGGTTCGCCGTACTTCGTCAGCTTGGTCCGGCCGATGCCGGGAATGCGCAGCAACTCCCGCTCGTCGGTCGGACGGGCCTCGGCGATCGCGGTCAGGGTGGCGTCGGTGAACACCACGAACGCCGGCATGTTCTCCTCTGCGGCCCGCTCGGCCCGCCACTCGAACAACGCGTCGTACAGCTTCTGGTCCATCTGCGACGGGCAGTCCTCGCACCGGCCGAGCTTGCGGGCGCCGGCCTCGAGCAGGCCGCGGCCGCAGACCCGGCACTTCGGGATCGGCTTGTCGGACCGCTCCCGCCCGGTCCGTCCCGGCGACGGCTGCCACTCCGAGGCGGGCCGGGTCGCGCCGCGGACGCCGACCGGGTCCAGGAACCGGGTCGGGCCGCGCTGACCGCGTCCGCCCGGCGAGCGCGACGTCGACCAGCTGATGAACAGCTGCCGCTTGGCCCGGGTCACCCCGACGTAGAACAGCCGGCGCTCCTCCTCGACCTGCGCGGGCGTCTGGGCGTAGCTGATCGGCAGCGTGCCCTCGTGCGCGCCGACGATGAACACGCACTCCCACTCCAGACCCTTCGCCGTGTGCAGCGTGGCGAGCGTGACGCCCTCGGCGAGCGGCGCGTGCTGGATCGACGCCCGCCGGTCGAGCTCGGCCATCAGGTCGGCCAGCCCGGCCTCGGGGTGCGCGGCCGCGAAGTCCGAGGTCATCGTCACCAGCGCGCTCAGCGACTCCCAGCGGTCCCGGACCGCGCCCTTGCCGGCCGGCGGCTCGGGACTCCAGCCGGCGCCGGCCAGGACGCCGCGCACCGTCTCCTCCAGGTCGTCACCCGGGTCGCCCGCCTTGACCTGGCCGCGCAGCAGCATCGCCGCCTGCCGGATCTCGGTGCGCTCGAAGAACCGCTCGGCGCCCTTCAGCACCGCCGGGATCTTCCGCTCGGCGAGCGCCTGCTCGAAGTTCTCCGACTGGGCGTTGGTCCGGAAGAGCACCGCGATGTCGCGCAGCGCCGTACCGCCGTCCTTGAGGCGCTGGATCGCGCGGGCGACGGCGTCGGCCTCAGCGACCTCGTCGGAGTACTCGCGGTACGTCGGCTCCGGGCCCGGCTCGAGCTGGGAGCGCAGGGTGACCCGGCCGGGCAGTCCGGCCGAGCCGGTGGCGTCGAGCACCTTGTTCGCCACGTCGACGATCTGCGGCGTCGACCGGTAGTCGCGGACCAGCTTGACCACGGTCGCGTTCGGGTGCTTGGAGGCGAAGCGGACCAGGTTCTCCGGGTCGGCGCCGGCCCAGGAGTAGATGGTCTGGGCCGGGTCGCCGACCACGCAGACGTCGTCGCGGCCGCCGAGCCACAGGTTGAGCAGGCTCTGCTGCAGCGGGCTGACGTCCTGGTACTCGTCGACGACGAACGTGCGGTACTGGCGGCGGATCTCGGCCGCGACCCGCTCGTCCTCGGCCAGCAGGGCGACCGCGCAGAGCAGCACGTCCTCCAGGTCGATCCGGCCGCGCTCCAGCTTCACGTCCTCGTAGGCCGCGAAGATCCGCGCGATCGTGGCCGGGTCGAACGCGGCCAGCGCGCGGCCGGACCGGGGCGCGATCCGGGCGTAGTCGTCGGGCCGGACGTTGCTCACCTTCGCCCACTCGACCTCACCGGCCAGGTCGCGCAGCGCGGGCGTGTCCACCCGGACCCGGCAGCGCCCGGCCGCCTCGGTCAGCAGCGGGAACTTGCGGTCCGCGATCGGGGGCAGCTCGGAGCCGTACACCTTCGGCCAGAAGAACCTCGCCTGGCGCAGCGCGGCCGAGTGGAACGTGCGGGCCTGGACGCCGTCCGCGCCGAGCTGGGCGAGCCGGCCGCGCATCTCGCCGGCGGCGCGCTGGGTGAAGGTCACCGCGAGCACCCGGACCGGGTCGTACGTACCGGTGCGCACGCCGTACGCGATGCGGTGGGTGATCGCGCGGGTCTTGCCCGTGCCGGCCCCGGCCATCACCACGACCGGTCCGTGCAGGGCGGTGGCGACGGCGCGCTGCTCGGGGTCGAGGGCCTCGAGCAGGGCGTCGGCCGACCGGCTCGAGGCGACCTGTGTGATATCGCTCACGGGCTGAGACATGCGGGAACAGGACCCCTGTCGCTGTGGTTCTTCGCTAGGACGGGTCAACCCTAGACGGGCCGGCGGACAGCTTCGCGGCCCGGCCACGACAGAGACGGAGCGAGCCACGATGGCGGCATTCACGATGTACTCGACACCCTGGTGCGGTTACTGCCACCGGTTGAAGGGTCAGCTGAAGCGCGCCGGCATCGAGTTCACCGAGGTCGACATCGAGCAGGTGCCCGAGGCGGCGAAGCTGGTCGAGAAGATCAACAACGGCAACCAGACGGTTCCGACCGTGGTCTTCCCCGACGGCACCGCGATGACCAACCCCAGCCTGGCCCAGGTCGCGGAGAAGCTGGCCGCCTGACCCCTCCCCCCAGTACGACGAACGCGGCGCCGCGCCCCCTGGGCCGGCGCCGCGTCGTGCTGCTGGCTACCAGCTGCCCGGGAGCTCCTCGCCGTACCAGCCTTCGATGAGGCGGCGGGAGATCGAGATGTTGCCGGGCAGGGCGACGTCCTGGGACTGGATCTGGGCGCGCAGGTCGTCGCGGCTGAACCAGCGCGCGTCGACGATCTCGTCGGCGTCCACCTCGATGTCGAAGGCGGTGGCTCGGGCGTAGAAGCCGAGCATGAGGCTGGCGGGCAGCGGCCAGGGCTGGCTGCCGGCGTACTGGACGTCCGGGCCGACCACGACGCCGCTCTCCTCGAGCACCTCGCGGCGAACCGCGGCCTCCAGCGACTCACCGGGCTCGACGAAGCCGGCCAGGGTGGAGTAGCGGCCTTCGGGCCAGTTCTCGTTGCGGCCGAGCAGAGCGCGGTCCTGGTCGTCGGTGACCAGCACGATGATGGCCGGGTCGCTGCGCGGGAAGTGGTGCATTCCGCAGTTGGGGCAGTTCCGGAGGTGGCCGGCGTCCGCGACCTCGGTGTGGGCGCCGCAGTTCGAGCAGTGCGTGTTGACCGCGTGCCAGTTGACCAGGCCGACCACGTTGACCGCGATGCCGGCCTCCCGGTCGTCCAGCACGCCACCGATCTCCCGCAGGCCGGCGTACGACTCGTCCGGCTCCCCAGGCGACAGTACGGCGAACACAGCGCGCCCCTCGGCGGTCTGACCCGCCCCGGCCTCCCGGTCCATGCCCAGGAAGACCCTGGTGCCTTCCGGCGCCTCCGCCGGAGTCACGAAGCGCAGTGCGGTGCGCTCGGGCGTCACCGCGAGCTGGTCGCCCAGCACCAGCGCCACCTGCGTGTCCGGCGCGGCCCACGCCTTCTCCAGCCACCCCTCGTCCCGCCGGCGATCGGCAGCACGGTCCAGGACGGCACGGGACAGGGCGAGGGAACCTGGAGCGATCGAGTAGGCCACGGGCCCAACATATAGACCCCGGTCAGCGTGAGAGCATCCCGGCATGAGTATTCACATCGCCGCCGAGAAGGGGCAGATCGCTCCGCGGGTCCTGTTTCCCGGTGACCCGCTGCGGGCCCAGTGGATCGCCGAGGAGTACCTGACCGACGTGATCCAGTACAACCAGGTCCGGAACATGTTCGGCTTCACCGGCACCTACAAGGGTGAGCGGGTCTCCGTGCAGGGCTCCGGCATGGGTCAGCCGTCGGCCTCGATCTACGCAGGAGAGCTGTTCGCCGAGTACGACGTGCAGACGCTGATCCGGGTCGGCACCTGCGGCGCGCTGACCGAGAAGGTGAAGATCCGCGACGTGATCGTGGCGATGTCGGCCAGCACCGACTCGCAGATGAACCGGCTGCGCTTCCACGGCATCGACTACGCGCCGACGGCCGACTACCAGCTGCTGCGCGCCGCCGCCGACGCCGCCGCGGCCGCCGGGCTGAACGTGCACGTCGGCCAGGTGTTCTCCGGCGACCTGTTCTACAACGACCGGCCGGACCTGGTCTCGCGCACCGCGGAGTACGGCGTGCTGGGCATCGAGATGGAGGCGTCGGCGCTCTACACGCTGGCCGCCAAGTTCGGCCGGCGGGCGCTCGGCATCATGACGGTGTCCGACCACCTGATCACCAAGGAGGAGACGTCGGCCGAGGAGCGGCAGACCACCTTCTCCGAGATGATCACGATCGCGCTCGACGCGGCCGTCGAGGTGCCGGTCTGAACCGGTACGCCGTCACCTTGGTGAGCACTGCCCTGCTCATCGGTACCACGGCCTGCTCCAGCGACGACAGTTCGTCCAGTGAGGCCCCGGCCACCGCGACGTCCTCCGCGGTGAGCCAGGCGAGTCAGACCCCGTCGGCTCCGGCCGGCGACCTCTCCGCGTCTCAGGTGGTCTCCGGACTGACCGGCGCGGGCTACAAGTGCGGCAAGGACGGCGACTACGCCATCTGTACGGCGGCCCCGGTGGCCGTCTGGGTGCTGACCGGGAATCACAAGCGCCCACCGGTGGTGTCGCTGCACTCGCTCGGGACCGCCGAGCAGGCGACCACGGACATCGGCAAGGCGCTGCCCCGGGTGCTGGAGATCGCGCACATCGCTCCGGCGCAGCAGATCACCGAGTGGTTCGGTCAGCAGTCGGGCAAGACGGCCGCGAAGACCACCGCCGGTGACTGGCAGGTCGACTTGTCGGTCGAGGTGGACACCGAGGAGCCGGGCGCGCACCTGAGCCTGATGGACAAGCTCTGCACGGCGAACTGCCAGGCGGAGTAGCCCTCAGACCTTGCTGAGCCGGTCGCCGAGCAACTGCCTGAAGGCGTCGACCAGTCCCGGCCGGTAGCGCAGGTAGCGACGGGTGGAGCCGTCGTCGAGCAGCAGTTCGACGGCGGTCCCCCGCGGCTCACGGCGTACGTGCGCTGAGCGGACCCGGACGGCCTGGATGGTCTCCGGCGCCTTGGACATCTCGTTCAGGTCGTCGATGATGCCCTTGGCCTCGGCCCGGAGCTTGCGGCGGCCACCGCGGGTCAGCGCACTGCCGGTCATCCAGGCGACCCCGATCAGCGTGCCGACGAACTCCAGCGCGACCAGCAGGAGCGCGATGGCAAGCAGTACTCCGGCCGCGATCAGCAGGACCTTCACCAGGGCGTCGAGCTCGGCCTGCTTCGCCAGGAAGGCGAGTCCCAGGGCCACGCCCATCCAGATGGCGCACCACTGCGCCAGGTCGGGCCGTGACCCCTGGATCTGTCGCGCCGTCCAGCCATCCGCGCTGAACTCCAGATCCACCAGCCCACCAGGCTCGGACCGCACCCGCCTCACCGTTCTCACGCCCGGCAGGCTAACCCCCCACCCGGTCACAGCCCCCCAGAGCGCCGTACGGCGTCAGGAGCTGCTGGAGGCGGCTGCGGTGGAGCTGGCGACGATGGCCGCGGTGACGGCTGCCTGCATGTCCTGCACCGCGCGGCGTACGGCGGACGCGGCCCAGTCGGAGTCCGCGATCTCCTTCGCCCGGCGCTTGAGCTCCTTGCGGTCGACCGCGTCGGTGATCACCTTCGGCACCACGTTGAGCGCGCTCAGCAGGGCGATCAGCGCGCCGGTCCGCTCGTCCGGCTGGGTGCCCAGCTTCAGCACGTTGCCCAGCGCCGCCCGCAGGTCGCCCTCGTGCTGCGCGTCCTTGGCCGGCCAGCGGGTCACCGGGAACAGCCCCAGCACCTTGCTCTCGTCCGCCTCGAGGATGCCGCGCTGCGCCAGCCGCTGCAGCACCTCGTCCCGGAGCTTCTTGGACAGCTTGCCCATCACGTCCTTCGGCTTCTTGCCGGCCTTCTCGGCCAGGAACGCCAGCCGCGCGTCCAGCAGCGGATCACCGGTCGGCGAGGCGTCGGCGATCTTCAGCCGCCCCTCCTTGACCTCCTCCCCCGGCCCGGTGATGTCCACCTTGCCGAGCAGCGTCAGCTCGACCACCACGGCCCCGGCCAGCGCGTAGTCGAGCCCGGGCGACCCGGTCAGCGGCTTGCCGGTCTCGTCGTCGTACAGCAGCAGCAGCAACAGGTCCTCTGCGATCAACATGTGCACCAACCTAGGACGGCCCTCTTCCACCGGTCATCAGCCGCGCGGCCTACCTGCGAGGTCCCCCCGTCCGTCGAGGGCCCACCGGCCGGACCCCGGTTCAGCGGACTCCCGACGATCTACTAAGGTAAGCCTTAGCTAACAGGCCGCCCCCTCGAAAGCAGAGTCCGCCATGAGTCGTGTTGTGCCCGAACCGAGCTTCCGGCGGTACATCGCCGGGATCGGTACCCTCAGCCTTCGCCCGTTCGACCTGGACACCGACGTCCCGGTGCTGCACAGCTGGGTCACCCAGCCGTACGCGCGGTACTGGGGTCTGCTGGACGCGTCGGTCGCCGACGTGCACGCCGAGTACCTGCGGATCGAGCAGACCGGCCACCACCAGGCCTTGCTCGGTGAGCACGACGGCCGTCCGGCGTTCCTGATGGAGCGCTACAACCCGGCGTACGACGCGGTCGGGGCTGTGTACGACCAGGCGCCGGGGGACGTCGGCATGCACGTCCTGGTAGCACCGCCCGCGCCCGGCGAGCACCTGGCAGGGTTCACCGGCGCGGTGTTCGAGACGATTCTCGACTACCTGTTCAGCGATCCGCTGGTGGACCGGGTGGTGGTCGAGCCCGACGTGCGCAACACCAAGATCCAGGCGCTGAACGAGCGGATGGGGTTCCGCAAGCACAGCATCGTGCAGCTGCCGGACAAGCAGTCCTGGCTGAGCTTCTGCACCCGTGACCAGTACGCCGAAGCAGTCCAGATGAACGAGGCAGGCTGAGATGACCGACCCGACCGCACACCTGACCCCGGACAGCTGGGCCGCGGCCAACCGGGCCCTGGTCCGCAAGGCGCTGGCCGAGTTCACCCACGAGCGCATCCTCGAACCAGTGGCCACCGGCAACGGTTACACGCTGGCCAACGCGACCAGCGAGTACTACTTCGAGGCGCGGCGCTACCCGCTGTTCCACTGGGAGGTGGACGCCGCCAGCATCACGCGCACGATCGCCGGAGCCGACGCCCCGCTGGACGCGCTGGACTTCATCACCGAGTGGCACGACCAGCTCGGCATCGGCGCGGAGATGCTGCCGGTGTACCTGGAGGAGATCAGCAGCACGCTGGCGAGTACGGCGTACAAGCTGGCGAAGCCGGACGTCACCGCGGCCGACCTGGTCACCGCCGACTTCCAGACCATCGAGGCGGCGATGACCGAGGGCCACCCGTGCTTCGTAGCCAACAACGGCCGGCTCGGCTTCGGGGTGACGGACTACCGGGCCTTCGCACCCGAGGCGGGCCAGGCGGTCCGGCTGGCCTGGCTGGCCGTACGCAAGGACCGGGCGACGGTGTCGCACAGCTCGACGATCTCGTACGACGCGTTGCTGCGCGAGGAGCTGGGTACGCCGGTGCTGCAGCGGTTCGCGGAGCGGATCAGGGCGGTCGGCGAGGACCCGGCCGACTACCGGCTGATGCCGGTGCACCCGTGGCAGTGGGAGAACAAGACCTCGGTCACCTTCGCGGCCGACGTCGCGCAGCGGCACATCATCCCTGTCGGCACCAGCGACGACGACTACCAGCCGCAGCAGTCGATCCGGACGTTCTTCAACCGGTCGCACCCGGAGCGGCACTACGTGAAGACGGCGCTGTCGGTGCTCAACATGGGCTTCATGCGCGGCCTGTCGCCGGGGTACATGGAAAAGACGCCGGCGATCAACGACTGGGTGCACGACCTGGTCGAGAACGACGTGGTGCTGAAGCGCTACGGCTTCACCGTGCTGCGCGAGATCGCCGCGGTCGGCTACCACAACACGTACTACGAAGCCGCGACCGCCAAGACCTCGCCGTACCGGAAGATGCTCTCGGCGCTCTGGCGGGAGAGCCCGGTGCCGGCGCTGGACTCCGGGGAGCGGCTCGCGACGATGGCGAGTCTGCTGCACGTCGACCGGCACGGCTCGTCGCACGCGGCCGCGCTGATCCGCGCGTCGGGGCTGGAGCCCGCGCAGTGGTTGCGCCGCTACCTGGACGCTTACCTGATCCCGTTGCTGCACTGCTTCTACGCCTACGAGCTCGCCTACATGCCGCACGGCGAGAACCTGATCCTCGTACTGCGCGACGCGGTGCCGACCCGGGTGATCATGAAGGACATCGCCGAGGAGATCGCGGTGCTGAGCCCGGACACCGAGCTGCCCGCGGATGCCGAGCGCGTGCGAGCCGCCGACGTGCCGGACGACGAGAAGCTGCTCAGCATCTTCACCGACGTGTTCGACTGCATCTTTCGGTTCCTGTCGCCGCTGCTGGACCGGGAAGGGCTGCTGACGCCGGAGGAGTTCTGGTCGGTCGTGGGCGAGTCCGTGCGCGACTACCAGGCGGCGACGCCGGAGCTGGCGGATGCCTTCGCGCGGTACGACATGTTCGCGCCGGAGTTCGCGCTGTCCTGCCTGAACCGGCTGCAGCTGCGCAACAACCAGAACATGGTCGACCTCACCGACCTGTCGAACTCGCTGCAGTTCGTCGGCACGCTGGAGAATCCGATCGCGGGCTGATCCGTGGTCTGTGGACAACTACCGCGGCGGATCGGCGGGCCCGGCCAAGCTGGTCGGGTGAGACCAATGAGGAACGCCCAGACTGTCGCCGAGCCCGCGCCACGCCGCGACGGCCGGCGGTACGAGGTGATGGACGGGCGGCTGCAGGTCACCGGCACGCAGCCGCCACTCCACCACACGGCCGTCGTCGCGCTGATGGTGAAGCTGAAGCACGCCGCCCCACCCAACCTCCGCGTCGCCGTCGGCTCCCTCGACTTCCGCCCGACTCCGCCGCACACTCTCCGCCCCGACCTGCTCGTCTGCCGCACCGCCGACGCGGGCCTTCGGCACACCACGCGCCTCCTGGTCGCCGTCGAGGTGCTCTCCCCCAGCACCCGCATCACCGACGTGGTCCACAAACGAGCCCAGTACGAACGGTTCGCCGTCCCGTCGTACTGGCTGCTCGACCCGGACCGCCAGGAACTCACCGTCCTGGAGCTCGCCGAGGCTCACTACGTCTGCACTGCCGTCGTGCAGGCCGACGAAGCGCACACCGTCTCCCAGCCGTTTCCCCTCACGCTGACCCCGGCGGAACTGACGGGGTGAACGGGGCACAGTGGGGCAGATCCGGGGGCAGATCAGGGCAGATCGGCCGAATGGACCATCCATGAGGTTCGTGGGGTCGATGCTGGTCGCATGTCCACGAAGGAGGCACCATGGAAGTCGTGCACACTCTTCAGCCTGGCGCGTTCACACTGGCGGACCTCGACGAACTTCCCGACGACGGGATGCGGTACGAGCTGGTCGACGGGCAGCTGCTTGTGACTCCAGCTCCGCTGGCGATTCACCAGCGCGTCGCGGGGCACCTCTTCGTGCGCCTTCTGGACGGGTGTCCTGAAGATTTAGAGGTCTTCTTCGCGCCCTTCGATTTCCGGCCGAGCAAGCAGCGTTCCCTGCAACCGGACCTGCTCGTCTGTCGAGCTGAGGACGTGCGTCCCAAGGGTGTGGAATTCTGTCCGCTGCTACTGGCCGTCGAAATCTTGTCGCCCAGCACCCGGATGACCGATCTGCTGTTGAAGCGCGGCCTCTACGAAGAAGCCGGCGTCACCTCGTACTGGCTCATCGACCCCGAGGCCGAGACGCTGACCGCCCTCGAGCTGGTCGACGGGGTCTACCTGGAGCGGGCGGCGGTGAAGGCGGGCGAAACCTTCCGCGCCGACTTGCCTTTCCCCGTGGAGATCTCCCCGAGTGAGCTGGTGCAGAAGGTCAATCGTTCAGCAGGGTGACCAGTTCCTGCTTGGTGGGCAGATTGTCGGGGCGGACGATGTCGCCGGTGCGGACGTAGTAGAAGGCGGCGCCGACCTGGGTGAGGGGGATGCCGAGCAGTTCGGCCCAGGCGACGCGGTAGATGGCGAGCTGGAGCGGGTCGGCGGTTTCGGAGCGGCTGGTTTTCCAGTCGACGACGTCGTAGCCGCGGGAGCCGTCGGGGCGGACCACCTGGTAGACGGCGTCGATCCGGCCGCGGACCACCCGGCCGCCGATCGACAGGGCGAACGGCGCCTCGATCTCGTACGGCGCCTTCTCGCCGTACGGGCCGACCCGGAAGGCGTCCATCAGCTCGGTCAGGTCGGTGTCGTCCACGATGCCCTCGTCGGCGGCGCCGGGCAGGTCGTCGGGGTCGAGCAGGAACTGCTGGCCGAAGTAACTCTCCACCCAGGCGTGGAACCGGGTGCCGAACCGCGCCGCCCGGTTCGGTTTGCGCGGCATCGGCCGGGCCAGCTCGGTGGCCAGCCCGTCCGGGTCCTTGGCCAGCCGCATGACCTGCGTCGCCGACAACGTGCGCGGCAGCTCGACGTCGTACGCCTTGCGGCTCCGGCTTTCCCTTGCCTCGGACAGCAACCGCTCCAGCTCGGAGTCCCAGCGCGCGACCGTCGCCTGCTCGTCCAGCAGCAGCGACTCCTCGGCCTCCGCCGACGGCCCTTCCGCCCGGGCCTGCTGCACCAGCGCGGCTCCTTCCAGCCGCCGCCGGTACGCCTCCGCGTCGTACGGCGCGGGCCAGGCGGCCTGGGTCTGCTCGGCGAGCTCCGGGTTCTCCTCGCTCAGCTCGGGCTGCGGCGCCCAGGCGATCACCCGGTCCCCGGCGTGCTTCTTCAGCATCTCCAGGTACGCCGACGGGCCGCGCGGGCGCTTCTGCGTCGGTCCCCACCAGTGCCCGGTCGCGATCAGCACCTCCTTGGCCCGGGTGAACGCGACGTAACCGAGCCGGCGCTCCTCCAGCGAGTTCACCTGCTTGCACTCGTCGCTGAACGCCTTCAGCCCGGCGTTCGACAGGTCGTGGAAGTCGGGCAGCGTGTCCGCGTCACCGCGCAGCGGCCAGGGCAGCACCTTCGCGTTGGTGGTCCACTTGTCCCGGCCGCGGTCGGACGGAAACACCTTGTTCACCAGCGTCGGCACGAACACCACCGGCCACTCCAGGCCCTTCGACCGGTGCGTGGTGAGCAGCTTCACCGAGTCCGCCTCGCTCGGGACAGCGAGGTCGAGCCCCGCGGCGTACTCCTCCTCGGCGGCCAGGTAGGCCAGCAGCCCGTCCAGCGACCCGTCCGACTCGGTCGACACGAAGTTGCCGACAGCATCCAAAAACGCGGCCAGGTGGTCCCGGCGGCCGGAGTCGACGTGGTCCGGCGTCGCGGTCAGCTCGACGTCGAGCCCGATCGTGCTGATCACCCGGCGGACCAGGTCGAGCAGCGGCTCCCCCGCATGCGCGCGCAGCTCCCGCAGCTCGGTCGACAGCTCCTGGAACCGCTCCAGCGCTTCCGGTGAGTACCCCCAGCCCGCCGGTCCCGGGTCGTCGACCGCCTCGGCCAGTGAGATCACCTCGGTCGAGTCCATCCCGGCGACGGCCGCGTCCAGCGCGGCGACCAGGTCGTCGGCGGCCGGGCGGTCGCCGCCGTCGGCCAGCGCGCGGGACCGGTTCGCCAGCAGGGCCAGATCGCGGTGACCGATCCGGTACCGCGGGCCGGTCAGGATCCGCAGCATCGCGGCGTTCGCGGTGAGATCGTTGACCGCCTGCAGGGTGGCGACCACGTCGACCACCTCGGGCAGCGCCAGCAGGCCGCCGAGCCCGACCACCTCGACCGGGACCTTGCGCGCGATCAGCGCCTCGTGCACCGCGCTCAGGTCGACGTTCGTCCGCATCAGGATGCCGATGTCCTTCCACCGGCGGTTCGGCGTCTTGTGCGCCGCGACGATCGAGTCGGCGATCCACTCGATCTCCTGCGAACGGGTTTCGAACAGCCCGACCGTGATCGCGCCCTCGGGCGCCCCGTCCGGCGCCTCCAGCGGGATGACGCCGGGGTGCTGCTCGTACAGCTCGGTGGCGTGCTCGTTCGCGGCGGCGAGGATGCGGCTGCCGCAGCGCCGGTTGACGCTCAGCACGTACCGCCGGGCCGGCGTGCCGTCGGCGTTGCGGAAGTGCTCGGGGAACTCGTCCAGGTTCGCGACCGAGGCGCCGCGCCAGCCGTAGATCGCCTGGCACGGGTCACCGACCGCGGTCACCGGGTGGCCGCGGCCGTGCTCGGGATCCGGGCCGGCGAACAGCGCGGTCAGCATCCGCCGCTGCGAGACCGAGGTGTCCTGGTACTCGTCGAGCAGGACCACCTTGTACCGCGAGCGTTCGATCGCCGGGACCTCGGGACACTGCTCCGCGAGCCGGGCGCCGAGCGCCATCTGGTCCGCGAAGTCGACGACGCCCCGCTCGGCCTTGTACGCCTGGTACTCCTCGACCAGCTGCAGGATCTCGCCCCGCTTCAACGCGGTCTCGGCGAGCTTCTTCACCTCGACGGTCTGTTTCGGGGCCGCGGCCACCTCCTGCCTCACGGCCTCGTCGTGGTCGCGGATCTCGTCGGCGCGCAGCAAGTGGTCGGCCAGCTCGCCGTCGAGCGAGAGCAGGCTGTTCACCAGGGTCGGCACGTGGTGCGACGCGTACCGGATCGGTCCGGCGGACCGGCGCACGACGCGGCCGGCGAGCTGGTACCTGGTTGCGTCGGCGAGCACCCGGACGTCCGGCTCGAGCCCGAGCCGCAGCCCGTGCTCGGCGATCAGCGTGCCTGCGAACGCGTGGTACGTCGAGACGACCGGCTCGCCCGGCTCCTCGGGCTCCCAGTTCGGCACGTTCTTGCGCAGGTGCGCGGCCAGGATCGGGTGCTGGTCGGGCGGCAGGGTCGAGCCCAGCACGCCGGCCTTGGTCAGGTCCTCGCGGATCCGGACGTCGAGCTCGTTGGCCGCCTTCTTGGTGAAGGTGAGACCGAGCACCTCCTCGGGCTTGACCTGTCCGGTGCAGATCAGCCACACCACGCGGGCGGCCATCGCGGTGGTCTTGCCCGAGCCGGCACCGGCCACGATCACGCCCGGAGCCAGCGGCGCGGTGATCGCCTCCAGCTGCTGGTCGCTGAACGGGATGCCGAGCAGGTCGACGAGGTCGGCCGTGCTCTCCAGCTTGGCAGCCATCAGCAGCTCCCCGGACGACCAGCGGACAGGACGGACACGGCAGAGCGGGCGGACACGGTAGAGCGGGCGGACAGCGGCAGGACGAACAGGGGCGCCGCAGCGGAGCGCATCAGACGATCTCCCGGCCTTCGGGCTGGATCGGGCACAGCCCGCGCACGTCGCACCGGCTGCAGCCGTCGTTCCGCTTGGCCACGAACTCCTCCGACCGCACCATCTCCTCAGCCTCCTCGACCGCTTCGTCCAACCAGGTCCGGCCGTTCTCGCCCGGCTCCAGCGGCGCCTGCCCCTGGACCTTCGGCAGCCCACTGTCGTCGTGGCGCAACTGGACCAGCTCGGCGCCGCCGCTCTCAGCGTCCTCGCCGAGCAGCTTCAGCTGGCGGGACGCGATCGCGCGCTGGTAGATCGCCAGCTGGACGTGCCGCGCCACGGCCGGCTTGGTCGGCGCGGTCCGGCCGGTCTTCAGGTCGATCACCCGGATCTTGCCGTCGGCGTCCTGCTCGACCCGGTCCATCCGGCCCTTCACCTGGACGGCCGGGTGGTCGGCGTCCGGCAGCAGCACGCTGAACTCGACCTCGCTGCCGATCATCCGGCGGTCCGGCCGGCCCTGGTGCCAGGCGACGAAGCGGCGCAGCGCCTGCTCCGCCTCGACCCGCTCCCGGTCCGAGATCCAGGCCGACTCGAACTCCAGCTGCGTCCACACCTTGTCGAGCCACCCGTTCAGCTCGTCGGCGTCCGGCGGCAGCGTGCCGGTCGCGACCGCGTCCGCGAGCGTGTGCAGCACCATGCCGAAGCCGATCGCCGACGTACTCGGCGTCTCGCCACCGGCCCGGCGCTGCAGGAACCAGCGCAACGGGCAGTCCACGATCGTGGTCAACGCGCTGCCGGTCAACGGCACCGGCTGATCCGGTACGGCGATCGGCCGCTCGGACTTGGTCCGTTCCCGCACGCCCCACCAGCGATCCGGGTCGGCGGTCGGGACCAGGGGGTAGCCGCGCTCGTCGGTCGCCTCCGCGAGCTGCGCGAGCTTGTCGGCAGCCACCCGCTTCAGCGCGGCTGAGGACGCCGGGTCCGCCAGCACGCAGCGCAGGTCGGCGACCAGTCCCGGCAGGGACAACGGGCGCCGCGGCCGTCCGGCGACCAGTTTCACCGGGATGTCCAGCTCGGCCAGCAGCCGCGACGGCTGGTCGCCGTCCGCCTCGGGCGCCTGCACGGCCGTGACGATGAGCCGCTCGCGCGCGCGGGTGATCGCGACGTAGAACAACCGCCGCTCCTCGGCGAGCAGGGCGCCGGCGGACAACGGCTCGACCAGGCCGTCCGGACCGAGCCGGTCCGGCTCCAGCAGAGAACCGCGTCGGCGCAGATCGGGCCACTGCCCCTCCTGCACGCTCGCCACCACGACGAGCCGCCACTGCAACCCCTTCGAGCGGTGCGCCGTCATGAGTTGCACGCCGTTCTCCCGGTAGGTCGCGTCGTACCGGTTGTCGGCGGCGATCTCGAGGGACTCCAGCTCGCTCAGGAACGCCGAGACGCCCTTGAAGCCGACCTGCTCCTCGGCTCGGCCGGCCGCGTCGAACAGCGCGCACAACGAGTCCAGGTCGCGGTTGGCGGCGCGGGCCACCTCGCCGCCACTGTTCGCCTGGCCGCGGAGCCGGCGCAGCCACGGGGACTCCGACCACAGCGACCACATCACCTCGTCCGGCGCGGCGCCGGCGGTTAGGATGTTTCTTGCCTTGAGCAACCTCTCGCCGAGCGCGACGAACCGGGCCTCGGCGGGTGACGCCTGCTCGTCCAGCAGCAGCGGCTCCATCAGCGCCTCGCGCAGCAGCTCGTCCGACGAGCGGGGCAGCCGCTGACCGCCCGCGGCCTCCCGGTCCCGCTTGCGCAGGACGCGGGCCAGCCGGCGCAACTGCCCGGCATCCATCGCGCCCAGCGGCGACAGCGCCAGCGCCCGGACGACGTCCACGGTGAGCGTCGCCGGATCGGCGACGGCGCGCAGCGCGAGCAGCATCGGCCGGACCGCGGGCTCACGCGACAGCGGCAGCTCGTCACCCGCGACGTCGACCGGGATGCCCGCCGCCGCCAGCGCCCGGCGCAACGGCGGGATCGACCGGCTGCCGGACCGGACCAGCACCGCCATGTCGTGCCAGGCGACGCCGTCCTGCACGTGCGCCCGGCGCAGCAGGTCGGCGATGTGCTCCAGCTCGGCACCGCTGGTGGAGTAGAGATTCGCCTCGACCTTGCCGGGGCCGAAGACGCAGCCGCTGGCGTCGGGATTGCGGAACCGCTCGAAGGTCTCGCGGTCCAGCGTGCCCGGTACGCCGAGCCGGTTGACGACGTTGCGGGACACGCGCAGCAGCGTCGTACCGAACCTGCGGGTCGTCGCGAGCGCGATCTGCGCGGCCGGCTCGCCCGTGACGGTCGGGAACTCCTCGGTGAACCGCAGCAGGCCGCGCACGTCCGCGCCGCGGAAGGTGTAGATCGACTGGTCCGGGTCGCCGACCACGACCAGGTCGCGGCCGTCACCGGCGATCGCCTGCAGCAGCTTGGTCTGGCCCGGGTCGGTGTCCTGGTACTCGTCGACGAAAACGACCTTGAACTCCTCGCGCAGCTTCGCCTGGACCTCGGGCTGCTGGGCCAGGATCACCGCGCGGTGGATCAGCTCGGAGTAGTCCAGCACCTGCTCGTGGTCGAGGATCTGCAGGTACTCCTCGAAGAAGTCGCCGACCGCGACCCACTCCGGCCGGCTCGCGGACTGCCCGATCGCGGACAGGTCCTCCGGGTCGAGCCCGAGCTGCCGCGCCTTGCCGATCACCGCCTGCACCTCGTCGGTGAAGCCGCGCGTCTTCAGCGCCGGGTGCAGGCTGCGCGGCCAGTGCACGACGCCGACCTCCCGGCTGCCACCGAGCACCTCGCTCAACCGCAGCGACTGCTCCGGCCCGGACGGCAGCCGCAGCGGTACGTCGAAGGCGTCCGCGGGCGTGAACCGGCGCAGCAACGCGTAGCAGAACGAGTGGAACGTCATCGACGGCATCGACCGCGTCGTCCGCCCCAGCCGGGTGGTGATCCGGTCCCGCAGCTCGGTCGCCGCCTTGCGCCCGAACGTCAGCACCAGCACCTGGTCGGCGCTCAACCCGCGGTTGGCGACCCGGTCCACGACCGCCTCGACCAGCGTCGTCGTCTTGCCCGTGCCCGGCCCGGCGAGAACGAGCAGTGGACCACCGGGGTGGTCCACGACAGCTTGCTGATCAGCATCCAGAACCGGCGCAGGGGCCGGCCCCTCGACACGGCCCGGCGGCTTCACGAGCCGGTAGCGGGATCCTGTTCTGCTGACCACCGTCACATCCCATCAGACCCCACCGACAATCCGCGCCGCCCACCCCCACCAGGGCGTGTTGATTAATTCCCTGCAGTCGCGAGCAGGTGCCCAGTGCGGCGAGGTGCCGTGCCGGGTGCCGCGCAGCACGCAGGGAATTGATCAACACGCCCTGGGCCGAGACGGCCGGACTGCGGACGCCGGGATCAGTCCTCGGGGTCCCAGCGGACCGCGCGGAGGTCGACCTTGCCGTCGGTGACCCGCACCCCGTCGCCGCGCAGCAGCTGGAGCTGGTCGTCGACCACCTCGTCGGCGGGCACGCCGCTGGCGCGGATCACCCGCCACCACGGCACGCCGCCGCCGTACTCGCGCATGATCGCGCCGACCTGCCGGGGACCGCCCTGCCCGACGTACGCGGCGATGTCCCCGTACGTCGCGACCCGGCCCGGCGGGATCGACTCGACGGCCCGCAGCACTGCTTCGACGTACTCCTCCCGATCCACCCGCACACGCTAGCGCCCGGGCCGGACCATGCGCGCGCTCAGGCCAGCGGGGCGAGGGCCTTGGCGAGCGGGTCGAGGATCGAGGGCGGGGCGTTGTGGGGAAGGTTCATGACGACCAGGTCGACGCCCGCCTCCCCGTACGCCGCGGCGGCCGCGACCGCGTCGTCCAGGGGCTGGTCGGGCTCCATCCGGACGTTGACCGAGCAGGTGATCTCGCCGACGTCGCGGCCGAGCTCGTCGCAGTGCTCGACCAGGATCTGCTTGAGCGGCTTCCAGTCCTCCGGGCCCGGCACGATCACGTTCCACTGCTGGGCCCAGCGGGCGACCGCGCGCAGGGTGCGCTTCGGGCCCTTGCCGCCGATGGTGATCGGAGGGTGCGGCGTCTGCACCGGCTTCGGTTCGCAGTACGCGTCGGTGAGCTGCACGTACCGGCCGTCGAAGTTCGCGACCTTCTGGGTGAGCAGCGCGATCATCGCCTCGACGCCCTCGTCGAACCGGTCGAAGCGCTGCTTCAGCGGCGGCAGCTCGATGCCGTACGCCGCGGTCTCGATCTCGTTCCAGCCGGCGCCGACGCCGAGCTCGAGCCGGCCGGAGGAGATGATGTCGGTGGTCGCGGCCATGTTCGCCAGCACCGCGGGATGCCGGTAGATCATGCCGGTCACCTGGCACCCGACCCGGATCCGGCTGGTCGCCTGAGCCAGCGCGGCGAGCGTCGTCCAGGCCTCCAGGTTCGGGCCGGCCAGGTCACCGGTGAGCGGGTAGAAGTGGTCCCAGTGCCACGCCGACTCGAAGATCTCGTAGTCGTCGGCGGCCACCCAGACGTCCCGCAGCTGCTGCCACGTGGTGTGCTCCGGCCTGGTCTTGATCGCGAACCGCATCATGCCTCCCGGGTAAGGGGTTTCCCACTCGGCAACCTACCCCTTGGCCCGGGAGACCGGCGCGGCGTCGGTGGGTCAGTCGAGGCCGAGGCGGGCGCGGACTTCGGGGCGGCGCAGCGGCGGCACCGTCGGCGGGGGCACGCGGCGGGCCGGCATCTCCTCCAGCAGCGCCTCGGTGATGCGCGCGACCTCGGCGGCGGCGCGCTCGATGGGCTCCCGGGTGGTCGCGCTGAGCGAGCCGACGCCGGTCACCTTACGGACGTACTGCAGGGCGGCCGCGTAGATCTCCTCGGAGCTGGCGGCCGGTTCGAGACCCCGGAGGACAGTGATGTTTCGGCACATGCTCCGACGGTACGCGGCCACGGGGACACTGGGCGGCTCGAAGCCGGGCACGAGCCGAGGCAGCACGTTAAAATTCAGGATGGAGTGGCTGCTGTTCGTGCTGGGCGGTGGGGGTGCGGCCGCGGTCGGGAGCTACCTGCGGGCCCGCAGGGTCGCCGGCCGGCGCCGGGACCAGGAGCTCCAGGACGTTCGCCGGCGCGCCGGCGAGGACGTGACCTTGTTCGGTGAGCAGCTGAGCCGCCTCGGCGAGGTGCTGCAGGGCCGCGACCTGGATGCGGCGACGCGGGCCGACTACCAGTCCGCGCTGGACGCGTACGAGCAGGCCAAACGCGCTGTCGCCGCGCTGCCGACCACCGAAGCCGCGAGAGGCGTCGTCGACACCCTGGTCGAGGGCCGGTACGCCGTCGCCTGCGTCCAGGCCCGAGCGACCGGACGGCCGCTTCCCGAGCGCAGGGTGCCGTGCTTCTTCAACCCTGAGCACGGTCCGTCGGCGGTCGACGTGGTGTGGACCCCGCCGACCGGCGGGACGCGCAAGGTCCCTGCCTGCGCCCAGGACGCGGCCCGCGTCGCGGCCGGCGCCGAACCCGCGGCGTACTACCTGCGCCGCGGCGAGCTCCAGGTCCCGTACTGGGAGGTCGGCGACCCCGACCAGCCGTACAAGTTCGGCATCTTCGACACCTCGGCCGCCCGCGCGGTCGTGATGAGCCTGAAGATGCAGAACCGCGGCATCGACGTCGGCCGCGGCCGCAAGGACCCCAGCATCCTGCCCCGCAGGTCCCGCTCCACCCGCCCCGCCGCCGACCAGAGCTGACCCACCGACCGCCGACGGCCTCGAGAACAGCGCGGCCCCCGGCGTACCGGAGTACGACGGGGGCCGGGCCGGGAGGGTCAGTAGGACGGCTGGGACGGGTCGATCTGGTCGACCCAGGCGACCACACCGCCGCCGACGTGCACGGCGTCGGAGAAGCCGGCGCCCTTGGCGATCGCCAGCACCTCGGCCGAGCGCACGCCGGACTTGCAGTGGAAGACGAGCTGCTTGTCCTGCGGCAGCTTCTCCAGCGCGACGCCGGTCTGGAAGTCCGCCTTCGAGATCAGCACCGAGCCGGGGATCCGGTTGATCTCGTACTCGTTCGGCTCCCGGACGTCGATCAGCGCGAAGTCCTTCTCGCCGTTGTCCTTGAGCTTGATCCACTCGCTCAGCTGCTTGACCGAGATCGTCGAGCCGGCCGCCGCGTCGGCCGCCTCCTCGGTGATCGCGCCGCAGAAGCTCTCGTAGTCGATCAGCTCGGTGACGGTCGGGTTCTCGCCGCAGATCGCGCAGTTCGGGTCCTTGCGGACCTTCAGCGAGCGCCAGTTCAGGTCGAGCGCCTCGTAGATGTTCAGCCGGCCCAGCGACGGGTCACCGATGCCGGTGAGCAGCTTGATCGCCTCGGTCACCTGGGCGGCGCCGACCGACGCGCACAGCACGCCCAGCACGCCACCCTCGGCGCAGGACGGGACCATGCCGGGCGGCGGCGGCTCGGGGTACAGGCAGCGGTAGCACGGTCCGTGCTCGGCCCAGAAGACGCTGATCTGGCCGTCGAAGCGGAAGATCGAGCCCCACACGTACGGCTTGCCGAGCAGCACCGCGGCGTCGTTCACTAGGTACCGGGTGGCGAAGTTGTCGGTGCCGTCGACGATCAGGTCGTACTGCTCGAAGATCTCGAAGACGTTGTCGTTGTCCAGCCGGGTCTCGTGCAGGACGACGTTCGTGTTCGGGTTGGTCTCGAGGATCGACTCCTTGGCCGACTGCGCCTTGGACTTGCCGACGTCGGACTGGCCGTGAATGATCTGGCGCTGCAGGTTGGACTCGTCGACGGTGTCGAACTCGACGATGCCGAGCGTGCCGACGCCGGCCGCGGCCAGGTAGAGCAGCGCCGGGCTGCCCAGGCCGCCGGCGCCGATCACCAGCACCCGGGCGTTCTTCAGCCGCTTCTGGCCGGCCATCCCGACCTCGGGAATGATCAGGTGCCGCGAGTACCGGCGGACCTCGTCGATGGTCAGCTCGTCGGCCGGTTCGACCAGCGGGGGCAGTGACACGGGGCGCTCCTCGTCAGCGGGAATTCGGGGGGTCTGCGGGGTTCAACCGTTCTTCCCTCCCCCATGTTCCCGTACCCGCTCAAGCCCCCGGCCCGGAGTCCACATCCCGGGACACCCGTCTCACCTGCGATGGCGCACCTCCACCACTCACCCAGCCCGCCGCGGCTCCGACGCTCAGCGTGTTCGGGAGCGCGGGAAGCCTTTCCCACTGGGGTTGGCGAGTGGTGGAGGTTCAGGCTCGCGTCAGTCGTCGTCGCGGATCGTGCCGATGACCGTTGACGGCAGGTCGAGCTCGCCGCCCTCGATCGACGTCAGCTGCGCGGTGAAGCTCTCGGTCGGCTCCTTGACCTTGTCGTCGACGATCCGGACCTGGAGCACACCCTTGGTCCGGCCCGGTTCGACGTACCCGTCCACCCAGCGGACCGGCGGAGCCTCGTACCCGCTCTCGAAGTCCTTGCCGAGCGTCGCGGAGCCGTCCTTCAGTTCGCCGTTGATGGAGACGTACTGGTCACTGGGCGCCGCCAGCGTGATCGGGAACTCCAGGAACTCGGCGCCTTCCACCGCGGTGGCCGGCCCGACCGTCACCTTCGGCGTCGGGTCGTCGTCGATCACCAGGCCGTGCCCGAACGACTGCTTCAGCAGCCCGTCCCGCGGCACGGAGAGCACCAGACTGAACCGGAGGTCGAAGCTGTCCCGGGTGTTCGCCTTGATCGGCACGGTGATCTTCTGCCGGGTCTGGCCGGGCTTGAAGACCACCTGCCTGGCGACCTCGCCCACGACCGAGCCCAGCTCGCCGTTGGTCTCGGCGTACACGCTGACCGGGCGGATGCTCGGCCGGGACATGCTCACCCAGAAGTCGACGTACTGCGTGCCGGTGTCGCCCTCCCGGACCTTCACGCTGGAGGCGGACAGCTTCGGCAGCAGACTGGCCGGGCCGGAGGTGCCGACGCCGGGCCGGGAGAACGACAGGTCACTCAGCAGCACGGACCCGCGCGCGACCCGGTCGGTGCGCAGTTCGACGGTCCGCACGTCGCGCAGGTCGATGCCCTTCAGCGCGGTGATCGGCAGTCGCACGGTCCGCAGCAGGTTCTTCGGTACGCCGGAGCCGTTCGCGCCCGGCAGCCGGACGAGCGCGTCGCCGAGAGCTGAGGCCGGGACCGAGACCGCCCGGCCGTGCCCGTCGACCACCCGGACGCTCAGGTCGGTCCGGGGCGCTCCATCCGGGTCCGGCGCGGCGCGGAACGTCAGAGCGGCGTACCGGCGGATGTCACGCTGTCCCGCGGCCACCGGAACCCGCAGTACGCCGTTCTTGCCGGTCCAGCTCAGCTTCGTGACTGCCAGGGTCGGCGTCTTGGCTGCGAAGTAGGCCTCGATCCAGTGCGGCGACTGAGCCCCGTCAGTGGTCGTGCCCGCGCAGTTGGCGGAGCAGATCGTGGTCTTCGCGCTACCGGAGACCGCTCCAGCCGGCAGTGGCTGGTCAAGCCGGCTCAGGTCCCGACGGTCGGCGGCAGGAGCCTGCGCGACCACCCGGACGACAGCCCGCCCAGCCGAGGCCGCGCGGGTGCTCGACCCGTCGAGCAACGGCAGCAGCTGCTTCTCGTGACCGAGCTGGAGCCGGAAGAACCCCGCCACGTACGCCGTACCCACGGCCTGCTGCTCCTTGGCGGTCAGGCGGCCCTGGTACTTCTCGCCACAGGGTGAGTCGCCGGGCTCGCCCCACCAGTCGTCGTTGGCCGGCGCGGTGGACTGACCGGGCGTCCATTCGGTGTTGAAGTAGTTGTGGTTCGCCCCGAGCACGGTGACGGTCGAGCGCGGCGCGTTGTCGCCGGCCACGGAGTACCGGGTGTCGTCGTAGAACTTCTGGCCTTGCAGGTCGGAGACGTCACCGTCGCAGTACGGCAGCACGACGCTCATCGCGACACCGGGCACGGTCGCCCGGGCGAAGTCGGTCGGTGCCAGCGGCAGCACGGCCCGGATGCCGTACCGGCCGCCGCGGTCCGCGTTGAGCACGGCCGCGCGAGCAACTCCCTCACCGCCTCGCGAGTGGCCCATCAGGCCGACGTTGCGCAGGTTCACCTTGCCGACGAACTTGGTGCCGAACGGTCCGCCGCCGACGGTGGACCACTTCTTCCACAGGCTCAGGTGGTCGAGGACCAGCTCGGCGCGGGCCTGCGCGCCCGCGTCGTACGCGTCGCCGTCGTAGGCGTTGACCGCGTTCGCGCTGATCGACACGACCTGGTAGCCGTGGCTGGCCAGAGCCTCGGCCGGGCCGTCGTACCCGCGGTAGCTCGGCACTGGCTTCCAGCTACCGGTGCACGGCCACGGCTTGGTCGGGAACGGTTCGCTCTCGTCACCGCCGTAGCAGAACTGGTGCCGGCCGTGCAGGAAGACGACCAAGGGCCGCGGACCGGTCGCATGCCGCGGCGAGTAGACCTTGCCGACCAGCTCGGCCTTTTGGCCCAGCCCGGGCAGGTACGTCGCCTCCGCGCCGAGGTCGTACTCGGCGGTCTCGACCTGGTACCTGCCCTTCGCGCCGGGGTCGTCCCCGAGCGCTGTTCCCTGCGGCGCCTTCAGCCAGTCGGCGTCGGTCGGACCGGGCGCCGCCATCGAGCGCTTGCTGCCGGGGGCGGGATCACCCGACCAGACCAGCGCGACGGTCCGGGCACGGAGCACCGCAGGATCCTGACTGATCAGTGAGACGCTGCGCCGGTCGGCCGACTGCCGGGCCACCCCGACGGTACGGCCGTCGACCGCGAGCAGCGGCAACGCGTCCCGCAGCGGGGCCGGCCGGTCCAGCCGGAGCGTGACCCGGTAGCCGCCGGCGACCGGGTCCACCGTCCAATTCTTGCCTTGAGCAACAGATTGGGGTGGCGCGGGCGGCGCGGCGAGCGCGGCCGGCGCCGCCCACGCGCCACCCAGCAGTGCGACCATCCCCAGCGACAGTGTGGTGCTGCCGATCAACCGCACGAGCTTCCCTTCGTCGACGAACAGGTCGTCCGTCAGACCCCGGGCGCGGCCGGATGGTTGTCCCGGTCAACGGATCGGGACGAAGATCATGCCATGGTCGGACCGGTGGTCATGCCAGGGTCGGATGCCCGCCGGCCGATTGTGTGCACCCCCGGCCGGCCGTCAGCCGATGAGCTGGCGGAAGGCGCGCGCGACCTCCTGCGGATGCTCCATCTGGGCGACGTGGCCGGTCCGCGGCAGGTAGAGCAGCCGGGCGTCGGGGAAGGAGCGCTGCGCCTTGGTCCGGATGCCCGCGTTGACCAGCCGGTCGCGGCCGCCGTACACGAGCAGGACCGGGCAGGTCACCTTCGCCGTGTCCACCCACAGCGAGCGGCGCGGCGGAGCCAGGTACGACAGCAGCAGGCTGCGGGCCCCGTCCAGCGTGGCCTGCGGACCCCAAGGCTGCGTGTCACGCATCCGAAGCTCTTCCTCGTACGCCTGCCGCACCTCGGGCGGCAGCCGGTCGGGCTCGCCGAAGATCATCGCGTAGCCGGCCTGCACCCGGCGCTCGAACGGCAGCTGCTTGCTGCGCTCGATCACCACCTTGCCCAGCCGCGGGGTGGACAGCGCGGCGAACCAGAGCGCGATCGCGGAGGCGCGGGGATGCGGCAGCGCCGGGGAGACCAGCGTCAGCGACGCCACCCGCTCGGGCCGGCGGGCCGCCAGCGTCACCGCGACCGTGCCGCCCATCGAGTTGCCGAACAGGTGGATCGGCTCGTCGCCGAACTCGGCGTCCCACAGCTTTGCGACCACGTCTGCCTGGTCGTTGATCCCGCCGCGCGGGGCCGGCGGCGTCCGGCCGAAGCCCGGCAGGTCGGGAGCGATGCCGCGCACGGTGTCACTCAGCAGCAGGCCGAGCGTGGTCCAGTTCAGCGACGACCCGCCGAGGCCGTGCACGAACAGTGCCGGCGGCAGGTTCGGCGACGCGCCGGGAATGTCCCTGACCAGCACGTCCACGCCTGCGACCGGCACCGTACGGTCCGGCCATGCCTGAGTGCCCAACGGCACCGAAGTGCCGGTTACCGACCCGTAACTGTCCACAAAGCCATGTTAGGCCGGTCCGACACTGGACACTGGGAGTCATGGCGGCCGGACCCACCCAACTGACCACCGAGGTCGACGGGCAGACGATGAAGCTCACCAACCTCGGCAAAGTGCTCTACCCGCAGACAGGTTTCACGAAGGCGGAGGTGATCGACTACTACCACCAGATCGCCCCGCTGCTGCTGCCGCACCTGACGGACCGGCCGCTGACCCGCAAACGCTGGCCGGACGGCACCGGCGCGGCGTACTTCTTCGAGAAGAACGCACCGCGCGGTACGCCGGACTGGGTGCGCACCGTGACCCTGCCGACGCCCGGCAGCTCCACCGGCCGGGACGAGGCGGACTTCGTGATCGCCGACGACGTGCAGACGATCGTGTGGCTGGCGAACCTGGCCGCGCTGGAGCTGCACGTCCCGCAGTGGCGGATCGGGCTGTCCGACGACGGCAAGGACCCGCAGGCCGACCTGGTCGTGTTCGACCTCGACCCGGGGCCCGGAGTCACCATCGTCGAGTGCTGCGACGTGGCGCTCGCCCTGCGGGAGCTGCTCGGTCACTACGGGCTGGAGGGCTGGCCGAAGACCTCCGGCAACAAGGGCATGCACCTGTACGTGCCGATCGAGCCGGCCTCGTCGCGGGCGACCAGCGCGTTCGCCAAGCAACTCGCGGAGCAGCTGGCCGAGGCGCTGCCGGAGAACGTGACCGCGAACATGACAAAGGCGCTGCGACCCGGCAAGGTGTTCATCGACTGGAGCCAGAACGCCAGTGCCAAGACCACGCTCGCGCCGTACTCGCTGCGCGGCGCCGAGGAACCCAGGGTGTCCACCCCGATCGACTGGGACGAGGTCGCCGCGGCCACCGACCAGGCCGAGCTGACCTTCCTGCCGCACGAGGTGCTGGCCCGCGTCGAGCAGTACGGCGACGTACTGGAGGACCTGTACGACGACCCGCGGCCATTGCCGTCCTGACCCCCTGACCCACCCCCTGAGTCACCCATGAAAGGAGACGCACCATGTCCGAGCCCGGTGTCGAGGTCCCTGACGAAGCTCCGGAGGCCGACGTCCTGGAGCAGTACCAGTCCTCGTCTGGTCTGGAGGAACGCGACGAGCCCACCGGCGACGTGCCGGTCGAGGCGAACCCGGCCGACGTCGACGAGCAGCGCCGGTCACTGGGCGAGGGCGGCGAGGACGACTACCGCTGACCAGGTGCCCGGCCGGTGGCGAAGCTACTGGCCGGGCACACCGCTGGGTAGGATTCGACCGGTATACACCACCGGGGGCTTGGCCGCCGGTGCCGCACCACTGAAGGAGCCGACGTGTCGACGACACCGGAGACCGCACCGAAGCGCGGCAGCCGCCTGCCCCGGCTGGCCCGCCGCGCGCAGTTGCTCGAGGCGGCCCAGGAGGTCTTCGTGGCGAACGGCTACCACGCCGCCGCGATGGACGACATCGCCGACCGCGCCGGCGTCTCGAAGCCGGTCCTGTACCAGCACTTCCCCGGCAAGCTGGACCTCTACCTCGCGCTGCTGGACACCTCCTGCGACGCGATCATCGCCTCCGTCCGCGAGGCGCTGCGCTCCACCGACGACAACAAGCAGCGGGTCGCGGCGACCATTCACGCCTTCTTCGACTACGTCGCGAACGCCCAAGGCGCCTTCCGGCTGGTCTTCGAGTCCGACCTGACCAACGAGACCGCCGTGCGGGAGCGGGTCGACCGAGTCACCCAGGCGTGCGCCGAGGCCTGCTCCGAGGTCATCAGCGCCGACGCCGGCCTGAGCAAGGAGCAGTCGATGGTGCTCGCGGTCAGCCTGGTCGGCATGGCCCAGGTCAGCGCCCGCTACTGGCTCGCCTCGGACAACCCGACGCTCACCCAGGAGCAGGCGGCCGACCTGGTCGCCAGCCTGGCCTGGCGCGGCATCCGCGGGTTCCCGCGCACCGAGAGCTGACCTCCCGGCCCCGCCGACGCGCGGGGTTCTGCTCTGGGCGGACGGGTGAGGGCTGCGGGTCGGCAGCGGATAGGCTCGAACAGGTACCGGCGAGAGCCGCCGGTCGGAACGTGCCCGGGAGGGTTCCGTGGAGGTCAAGATCGGCGTGCAGCACGCCAATCGTGAGTTGGTGCTGGAAAGCGAGCAGACCCCGGACGAGGTCCAAGCGACCGTCGCCGAGGCGCTGGCGGGCAAGACCGGGCTGTTGCAGCTCACCGACGAGAAGGGCCGCCGGGTGATCATTCCGGCCGACCGCCTCGCGTACGTCGAGATCGGCGAGGTGGCCATTCGCAAGGTCGGTTTCGGCGCGATCTGACTGCCGCCGCAGGTAACTCGCTCCGGCCGGAGCAGCTGACCGAATTGCGATCCGGCGACGGCTGAACCCGGACACGTTTAAGCGTGTCGCCCAACGGCAACCGTTCTGGTGCGGCGAGACCCTCGTCGCGCCGCGTAGACGCGGTCGTCACAAGGAGGAACCAGCGTCATGGAAATCATCGGTGTGATCGTTGCCGGTATCATCATCGGTCTGCTCGGCAAATTCGTCGCCCCCGGGGACAGGGACAACATTCCCCTGTGGCTCACCGTGCTGTGCGGCATCGGCGGTGTGCTGATCGGCTACTACGTCGCCGCAGCGCTCGGCGTCGAGGCCACTGCGGGCATCGACTGGGTCCGCTGGATCGTCAGCATCGTCGTCGCGGCCGTTCTGGTCGTCATCGCGGCGACCGTCACCGGACGGTCGAGGACTCGTTCCGTCTGACCGCACGCATCGCCTTCTCGACCGGCCGCCACCTTCCAGGTGGCGGCCGGTCGGCGTGTGTGCCGCTCAGGGCTGCAGGCCGAGGGCCGTCATCCGGGCGGTGTGCGCCTCGGTGAGGCGGGTGAACATCCGGCCGATCGCGGCCAGGTCGAGCCCGGGGCGGTCGACCGAACCGGCCAGCAGCGAGGCCAGCGAGTCGCGGTCGGCGGCGATCCGTTGGGCCTGGCTGAGCGCCTCGCCCACCAGTCGGCGGCCCCACAGCGCCAGCCGGCCACCCAGCTTGGGGTCCTCCTCGATCGCGGAGCGGACCCGGTCCACCACGAACTCCGCCTGGCCCGAGTCCGCGAACACCTCGAGCACCAGGGCCCGGGTCTCCCCGTCCACGAACGAGGCGATCTCGCGGTAGAAGTCGTTCGCCAGGCCGTCACCGACGTACGCCTTGACCAGGCCCTCCAGCCAGTCCGACGGCGCGGTGTGGTCGTGGAACGCCTCCAGCGGGGTGACGAACGGCTGCATCGCGTCCATCGGGTCGACACCGAGCGCGACCAGCCGGTCACGCAGTTGCACGAAGTGGCCGAACTCCGTGGTCGCCAGCTGGGCCAGCTGGGCCTTGTCGTTCAGGGTCGGGGCGAGCTTGGCGTCCTCGGCGATCCGCTCGAACGCGGTCAGCTCGCCGTACGCCAGCACACCCAGCAGATCCACCGCCGCGGCCCGGTAGGCGGGATCGTCGAAGGCCGTCGTTTCGGTCATGGTCCGCACCATATCGGCCCGTCGGCACCGGCAGGGGAAACGGGCGGGAGGCGGCGGCGCGCTTTACGGCTACACTGGACGGTGTTTCGCCGGTGACGCGCCCAGATGGGCAGCTGGTGCGAGCCGCTTGCACAGTGTCCCGCGCCTCACGATGAAGGGCAGCGATGCCCTAGGCGCCCGGCCCTGTGCATCTGTCCGTACAAGCATGTGAGAGGCGATCAGCCTGACCACCTTCCGAGAGCTCGGCGTGCTGCCCGAGATCTGCGACGCGCTCGACCGCGTCAACATCGTGGAGCCGTTTCCGATTCAGGAAATGACGCTTCCCGTCGCGCTGATGGGCACCGACCTGATCGGTCAGGCCCGCACCGGCACCGGAAAGACCCTCGGTTTCGGTATTCCGCTGCTGCAGCGGACCATTTCCCCCGGTGAACCGGACTACGAAGAGCTGGCCGCGCCCGGCAAGCCGCAGGCCCTCGTCGTCACGCCGACCCGTGAGCTGACGATCCAGGTGGCCAAGGACCTGACCACCGCCTCCACCGTGCGCACGGTGCGGATCCTGACCATCTACGGCGGGGTCGCGTACGAGCCGCAGCTGGAGATGCTGAAGAGCGGCGTCGACGTCGTCGTCGGTACGCCGGGCCGGCTGCTCGACCTGGCCAACCGCGGTGTGCTGGACCTGTCCCACATCAAGGTGCTGGTGCTCGACGAGGCCGACGAGATGCTCGACCTGGGCTTCCTGCCCGACGTGGAACGGATCCTGCGCAAGACGCCGGAGCTGCGCCAGACAATGTTGTTCTCGGCAACGATGCCGTCGGCCGTGATCGGCCTGGCGCGCACCCACATGCGGCACCCGCTGAACATCCGCGCGGAGTCGCACGAGGACACCCAGATGGTGCCGACCACGGCCCAGTTCGTCTACCGCGCGCACGACCTGGACAAGCCCGAGGTGGTGGCCCGGATCCTGCAGGCCGAGGACCGCGGCCGGGTGATGATCTTCTGCCGGACCAAGCGCGAAGCGGGCCGGCTCACCGACGACCTGGCCGACCGCGGCTTCAAGGCCGCCGCGATCCACGGCGACCTGAACCAGCAGGCCCGCGAGCGGGCGCTGACCCGGTTCCGCGGCGACAAGATCGACGTGCTGATCTGTACCGACGTCGCCGCCCGCGGCATCGACGTCGAAGGTGTCACGCACGTCATCAACAACACCTGCCCCGAGGACGAGAAGGCCTACATCCACCGGATCGGCCGCACCGGCCGGGCCGGGGCGAGCGGGATCGCGGTCACCTTCGTCGACTGGGCCGACGTGACCCGGTGGAAGACGATCAACAAGGCGCTCGACCTGCCGTACGACGAGCCGCAGGAGATCTACTCCACCTCGCCGGAGCTCTACCACGACCTCGGCATCCCGACCAGCGCCAAGGGCCGGATCAAGGCCGCCCGCGAGGACAAGCCGGAGCGGGACCGCCCGCCGCGGCGGTCCGAGGCCGAGGCCGGCTCCAGCCCGGCGTCGGAGTCGTCCGAGCGGCCGGGCCGCAAGCGGAACCGGAACCGGCGGCGAACCCGCAGCGGCCGCCCGCTGGACGGTGTGGTCGGCAACGAGCCGAAGTCCGAGTCCGACGTGACGGCGAAGACGCAGGTCCCGCCGACCGAGGAGTCGTCGTCGCAGGCCGGCGAAGGGGTGCGCGAGCGCAAGCCCCGTCAGCGCAACCGCCGCCGGCGTACGTCGGAGAGCGCCGAGTCGAGCACGTCGACCGAGCAGGTCACCGCTGAGCCGGCTGCTGCGACCGACGTCACCGCTTCGACCGACGTCACCGCTGCGGCCACGGGCGCCGAGACCGGTGCGCCGGTCCAGGCTGAGGCCGCGGTCGAGCAGAAGGCCGCACGGCGGACGCGGACCCGCAGGGCTGCGGCGAAGGGGACGGACGCGCAGACCGCGGACGACGCCCAGGCTGCGGACATCGCGGGCATCGGGCAGGAGCCCGGCGCGGACGTGGCGACGGCTGCTTCGGTTGAGGCGAGCGGTGCTGCGGAGGCGAACGCTGCGGCCGAGCAGAAGCCGGCGCGGCGTACTCGGACCCGGAAGACGGCAGCCAAGGCTGCTGAGGCAGACAACGCCGATGCGGCGGGCGCTGCCGAGCCGGCGGCCGAGGTCGCAACGGATACCGAGGCTGCAACGGCTGCCGAGGCGAAGCCGGCCAGGCGGACGCGTACGCGCAAGGCGGCGGCAGCTGCGGAGCCGATCGCGGCCGAGGCGGCGGCTGAGCCGGTTGCCGCGCCGACGGCGGCTGAGCCGGTTGCCGCGGAGACGGCTGCTGACGTGCCGGCTGAGAAGCCGGTGAAGCGGGCTCGGACGCGCAAGGCAGCGGCTGCCGAGCCGGTCGCCGAGGACTCTGCGGCGAGCGCGGCCGAGGCACCGGCGAAGAAGACGGCAGCCAAGCGCACGCGCAAGGCAACTGCGACGCCGGTCGCTGACGAGACGGCGCCGGGCGTTGAGGCCGCCGGGGACGACGCAGCCGCCGAGAAGCCTGCGAAGCGAGCGGCCCGGAAGACTGCGGCCAAGAAAACAGCTGCGAAGAAGGCGACCGCGAAGCCGACGGCTGCTGCTGACGAGATCACCGACGAAGCCAAGCCGGCGAAGCGGACTCGGACGCGCAAGGCGGCACCGACCACCCCGACCTTCACGGCGCCCGAGTAGTCCGAGCACGAACAGACCACTCCGCGGACCCCGTTCAGCACACGCTGAGCGGGGTTCGCGCTGTGCAGGTCACGGTCGGCGAAACCGGTTCGTGGCCGAACGGTGACCGGCCGCCTGCAACAGCCGCCCTCACGGGACCGTCCTAGGTGGACAGTCCGGCGAGGGGAAGGTTGTGGCAATGGTGAGGACGCGAGGCAGGGCCGCGGTGGCAGGGATGTTCCTGGTTGCGGCCATGGTGCTGTCCGGGTGCGGGGCCGGTGGAGACAAGGCGACGTCGTCGGAGGGCGCGGCCGCGCCCCAGGCGGACAACGCTCAGCCGCAGGATGCCGGTGCCGGCAAGAGCGGCGCGGGCACCGACAGCAAGAGCGGCGCCGGCGGGGCCGCTCAGCCGACGGTCACCCGGGCGATCATCAAGACCGGCAGGCTGACGATCGAGACCGCTGACGTGAACAAGCAGCGGCAGGCCGCGATCACGATCGTCGCCGGGCTGCGCGGCCAGGTCTCCTCCGAGGACACCGGCAGCGAGAACGACGGCCGCATCACCCGCGCGAACCTGGTGCTCAAGGTGCCCACCCCGGCGTACGAGACGGCGATCGAACGCCTGTCGGCGCTCGGGACCCGGACCTCGATCCACCAGGAGTCCAGCGACGTCACCGAGCAGGTGGTCGACGTGGACAGCAGGATCGCCTCCCAGCGCGCGAGCCTGGAGCGGATGCGCACGCTGCTCGCCAAGGCGTCGTCGATCGCCGAGATCGTCTCGGTGGAGACCGAGCTGACCCGCCGCGAGGCCGACCTGGAGTCGCTGCTGGCCAAGCAGAAGGCCCTGTCGCTGCAGACCGAGCTCGCGACCCTCACCCTGGTGATCACCGAACCGGGCAAGGCGCCGGTCGTGGAGAAGGAGGACAAGGGCTTCCTGGCCGGTCTGAAGGGCGGCTGGAACGCCTTCACTGCAACGTTCTTCGCGCTGTCCACCGCCGTCGGCGCCCTGCTGCCGTTCCTGATCGTGGCCGCTCTGATCGGCATTCCGCTCTGGCGCTACCGTCACCGCCTCCGCCGTACGCCGGTCGCCGCCCCCGCGGTTGCCGGCGCCTCCGGTCCGACCCCGCCGACCGGTTCCCACCAGCCCTGACCTCCGCCCGGGGCTGAGCAGTCCGGGTCAGAGCAGCGCCTTCGCCAGTTCCCGGTACGCCGCCGCGCCGGAGGTCGCCGGCGCGGTGGTCAGGATGGTCTGGCCGATCGCCGGGGCCTCGGCGAACCGGATCGACTTCGGGATCGGCGGCTGCAGCACCGTCAGCGCGTAGGTGTCGGCGATGGTCTCCAGCACCGTGCGCGCGTGCGTCGTCCGGCCGTCGTACAGGGTCGGCAGGACGCCGAGCACCTCGAGCCCGGGGTTCGTCAGCTGCTGGACGTCGTGAATGGTGTCCAGCAGCTGGCCGACCCCGCGGTGCGCGAGCGTCTCGCACTGCAACGGGATCAGCACCTCCGACGCCGCGGACAACCCGTTCACCGTCAGCAGGCCGAGGGTCGGCGGGCAGTCGATCAGAACCCAGTCGTACGCCGTACTCAGCGGCCGCAGCGCGGTCCGCAACGCCTGCTCGGGACCGCTTTCCCTGGCCAGCCGGACCTCGGCCGTCGCCAGCTCGATCGTGGCGGGCAGCAGGTCCGGACCGGCGTCGACGCCGATCAGCACGTCGCGTGCCTTCAGCTCGCCGAGCAGCACGTGGTGCAGGGAGGCGTCGAGGTCCTCGGGATCGGTGCCGAGCGAGAAGGTCAGGCAGGCCTGCGGGTCCAGGTCGACCAGCAGGACGCGCTGACCCAGCTCGGCCAGGGCAGCACCCAACGACGCGACGGTGGTGGTCTTCGCCACGCCGCCTTTCTGGTTCGCGACCGCGAGTGTGCGAGGCACCCGGCCCATTGTGCCGCACCGTGGAACGGCCCGCGTTCCGGGGCGCCTGTTGACTTCAAGCCTTGTTGAAGTTTCAGGATGGCCGGCATGACCGAGACCTTGCAGCTGACACCCCCGCGCGCCGGACGGCGCGAGTGGCTCGGCCTCGCCGTCCTGGCGCTGCCGACGATCCTGATCGGCCTGGACATGACCGTGCTGCACCTGGCCGCACCGATCCTGACCGCCGACCTCGCCCCGAGCAGTTCGCAACTGCTGTGGATCATCGACGTCTACGGCTTCGTGGTGGCCGGACTGTTGATCACGATGGGCACGGTCGGCGACCGGATCGGCCGTCGCCGGCTGCTGATGATCGGTGCGGCCGGGTTCGCGCTGGCGTCGGCGATCGCCGCCTTCGCGTCCAGCCCCGAGTTGCTGATCGCGGCCCGGGCGCTGCTCGGTCTGGCGGGGGCGACGCTGATGCCGTCCACGCTCTCGCTGCTCAGCAACATGTTCCGCGATCCCCGGCAGCGTCAGCTCGCGATCGCGATCTGGATGACGAACTTCATGGTGGGTGGCATCGCCGGACCGCTGGTCGGCGGCGCCCTGCTCGAGCACTTCCACTGGGGCTCGGTCTTCCTGATCGGCATTCCCCCGCTGCTGCTCCTGCTCGCGGTGGCCCGGCCGCTGCTGCCGGAGTACCGCAATCCCCGCGCCGGCCGGATCGACCTGACCAGCGTCGTGCTCTCCACCGGCGCCATCATCGCCGTCGTCTACGGTCTCAAGGAGACCGCCAAGGACGGACTGCACTCGGTCCCCGTCGTAGTGCTGGTCGCCGGCCTGCTCACCGGCTACGTGTTCGTCCGGCGGCAGCTCACGCTGGCGGAGCCGCTCCTGGACCTGCGGTTGTTCCACCACGCCGCCTTCAGCGTCTCCCTGGGCGCGCAGACCTTCGGCCTGTACGTACTGGCCGCCATGCAGTTCCTGGCGATGCAGTACTTCCAGCTGGTGCTGGGCATGTCCCCGCTGGAGGCAGGCCTGTGGACTCTGCCTTCGGCTTTCTCCGGGATCATTGGCACGCTCGGCGGTCCGCTGGTCGTCCGCTGGCTCCGCGCCGGTACTGCGATGACTGTCGGCTTCCTCGTCGCCATCCCCGGCCTCGCGCTGATGGCCCTGTCCGGCCGGACCGAGGTGGTGGTGGGCATGACGATCGCCAGTCTCGGCATCCAGCTCGTACTGGCTCTCACCTACGACCTGGTGGTCGGCAGTGCACCACCTGAGCGAGCTGGAGCCGCATCCGGCATGGGCGAGACCGGCACCGAGTTCGGTATGGCCTTGGGCGTCGCAGTAGCAGGCAGTCTGGTCACGGCGGTCTACCGCAGCCAGGTGACCGAGCAGACCTTGCCCAGTGGCGTTTCCAGCGAGGCGCGTGACACGCTGGGCAGCGCAGTGGCGATCGCCGAGCACCTGCCCGGCCCGCTGGCGCAGGAGCTGCTGACGCTGACCCGCGGCGCCTACACGGACGGCGTACAGCTTGCGGCACTGGTCAGTGTGGCCATCATCGCCGCGCTGGCTGTGGCCACCGCCACCCTGCTGCGAGCCAAGTAGCCGATACCGTGGAGCCGTGAGTACGCCGCGCACGCTGACGTTGCCAGCTGGGGTTCGCCCCGCGACCCTCGAGACCGAGCGGGGCAGCTTCGCCACCCTGCAAGCCGTACCGGACGTCGGTACGCCGCTCGGCACGGTGCTGCTGGTCCCCGGCTGGACCGGCAGCAAGGAGGACTTCACCCCACTGGTCGACCACCTCGCCCGGTACGGCTGGCGAACGGTCGCCGTCGACCAGCGCGGCCAGCACGAAACCCCCGGGCCGGCCGACCCCTCGGCGTACACGCTGACGGAGCTCGCGGCGGACGTGGTGGCGATGAGTCAGGCGCTGGGCGGCTACAGCCAGCTCGTCGGTCACTCGTTCGGCGGTCTGGTCGCGCGCGAAGCCGTGCTGGCCGATCCGTCGGTGTTCTCGACCATCACCCTGCTCTGCTCCGGTCCGGGCGGGTTCAGCGACGAGGCGAAGGTGCAGGGCTTGCAGATGCTCGCCTTCGGGCTCGACAACCTGCCGATCGAGCAGGTGTACGACCTGAAGCTCGAGCACGACAGCAAGGAGCCGCGCTACGTCGCGCCGGCCACCGAGATCGCCGAGTTCCTGCGCAAACGCTTCACCGGCAACGTTCCGGCCGGCCTGTCCGCGATCACCAAGCGGCTGATCGACGCCGAGGACCGGACCGAGCAGCTGGCCAAATCCGGCGTCCGCGCGCAGGTCGTGTACGGCGAGTCCGACGACGGCTGGCCGCTCGCGGTCCAGGACCGGATGGCCGACATCCTCGGCGTACGCCCGCAAGTCATCGCCGGCGCGGGCCACTCCCCCGCGATCGAGCAGCCGGCCGCGACCGCCCGCATCCTGGTCGAGTTCTTCCACGACCGCTGACGGCCGGTCCGGGCGGCTCGTCTGCGCCCAGCGCCCCGCCGCCCCTGGCGCACTCTGATGGGTTAACCCACCAGGTGCATGGTTGGCCCACCGGATTCTGGCGGGCCAACCATGCGTTTGGTGGGTTAACCCAGGCCGCCGGGGGGGGTGGTCGCCGTCCGCGCAACCCGACGCACCCACAGCGCACTCGGATGGGTCAACTCACCACATGCATGGTTGGCCCACCGGATTCTGGCGGGCCAACCATGCGTTTGGTGGGTTAACCCAGGACGGCTGGCACCGGTACGCCGGCGGTGGTCGCCGGGTACCGGTACGCCGGCGGTGGTGCCGGCGAGCTTGTGGGTCAGCCGGTTACGGCGCCGGCTTGATGTAGGTGTCCAGGTCCAGCGTGTCGAGCCCGGTCGGCCGCAGCGCGGTGAGCGTCTTCTCGTCGAGCACCCGCAGCGTCACCTGGACCGGCTTGTCGCCGGCGCCCAAGCCGACCGACGCGATGCCCAGCTGCTGGCGCGGCAACGCCTCCACCGCCGCGTGCTGCTTGGCCGCCTCCGCCTGGCTCAGCTTCACCTGCGTGACGCAGAGATTCCCGGCGACCAACGGATCCAGCGCACGCCGCACCTGCCCGAGGTCCCCGCGCGCGACCCCGATCATCACCACGCTCGGCTTGGTCGGCGGCGCCCCGGGCGTCGTGTCCGTCGGAAAACCCTCCGGCCACCCGATCCACGCATTCTGCAACTGTCCACTGCGCGCCCGGACGAAGGACTCGACGGCCGGCGTGATCCACAACGACGCGTCGCCCTTCTTCCACCCGCCGGTCGGCGCCGCACACGGCACCTTCTCCGCCTGCTCCGAAGCCGGCGGACGCGGAGCACTCTGCTCGTCGACCGCGATCTTGCCGCCGTTCCAGACGCCCACCAAGTGAGCCTGGCCCGTCGTGACTCCCTGAATCGTGCTTGCGTTGGCCAGCTTCTCGAGATCGACGCCCGTCACCTCCACCGATTCACCCGGCGCACAGGCGGGACGCTGCTCCCCCGGTACGACGTACGGCGTGGGCATGGACACCGGCAGGCAGTACTGAACCGGCTCACCCGGCGCGGCCACCACCTGCCCGTCGACCGCGACCCGGTCCCCGTCACGGACGAGCAACGGGTGTTCCTTGTCGTTGCCCGGGGCAATGGCCAGCGGCGGCTCGCTCCGGTCCGGCAGCACCACCAGCGCTGCCGTCGCGATGACCGCCACACTCGCCGCCGCCAGCGCCGGAACCACCCAGCGACGCGGCGCCCGCCGTCCGGTGATCCGCTCCAGATCGGGCTCCGGCGGCGACGGCTGGTCGGCCCGCCAGCGAGCACCAGCCCGTGCGAGCAGCTCGTCGACCTCGTCGGTCGGTGTCATTCGCTGACCTCCAGCAAGCGGCGCAGGCGAGCCCGCGCGTCGGACAGTGTGGATTTCACGGTGCCTTCGGAGCAGCCCATCACCGCCGCCGTGTCGGCCACCGACAGATCGGCGAAGTAGTAGCAGTCCACCGCCAGCCGCTGCCGCGCGGACAGCACCCCGAGCGCCTGCTCGACATCCAGCCGAGCGTCCAGATCGGCCCGCGGCGCGACGCCGTCGTGGTCCGCCAGGTCGGCCACCGGCCGCACCCGCCGAGCCGCCTTGCGCGCCTGGTCCGCGGTGATCGCCAGCAACCACGCCGACGCCGATCCCCGCGTCGCGTCGTACTGCCCCCACTTCGACCAGGCCCGCGCGAGCGCCTCCTGCACGACGTCGTCCCGATCGGCGCCCACCGCCAGCCGCCCCGCCAACCGGGCCATCGCCGGCAGATGCGGCCGCACCCACGCGACAAACCCCGCCTCGTCCCCAGGCGGCGCCACCCCACGCACCCGGCCGATCATCGTCGTCGCCACACCCTGTCTACCCTCTCCACCCCACGCCCGGTTGGGTCCCCACCCCAGATTGCCCAACGAAGCCAGCCACCCCGAGTCATGCCCGTACCAAGATCCCCACACAACCGAAGCCCACCCGACTTATCCACAGATCCGGATTTCCCACCCCACAGCCCCTCCCCCGCTGACTACCGTCGAAGCACGACGACCACTGGGGGATCGAGATGCCTGCAACGCCGAACCCGCCCGACCTGCCGGAGCCCGAGGACCTGCAGGCGGAGTTTTCAGCTGCAGGCCACGACCTCGACTGGGGCGATCCGGTTCCGACGCGCGCGGACATCGTCGCGGAGTTCGGCCCCGAGGCGACCGCAGCAAGCTTCACACTGCTCAGACGACTTCTCGCACATCACGACGAAGCAACTCGGCAATTCCTGCACGCGATCCGGTCCGGAGACGTACCCCACGAACTCGATCATCGAATCAAGTCGCCCCAGTCCCTGGCGCGAAAGCTGTGGAAGTACCGGCACATGCAACTCCCGGTCGACGACGTACTCCGGTACACCGTGGTGACCGAACACCCCGACAGGCTGATCGACTCCGCCCGCGAGACCGTGGCGAGGCTCGCGGAGACCGGATGGCAGGTCCAGTCGGCGCACCAGTCCTACGTCGACGGCAGCCGCTACAAGGGCATCCACGCCATCATGCGGACGGCAACCGGCACCGAGGTGGAGGTTCAGTTCCATTCGGTGGAGTCCATTCAGGTCAAGACACGGACCACCGGCCTGTACCACGTCGAACGCGACCCAACGCAGCCCAAAACCGTCCGCGCCGAGGCCACTGCCGAAGCTGTCCGGCTTTCTGCCGCGATGAGACAACCCGCCGGTCTCGACGCATTCACTGAACTGGGCGGCTGCCGGGTAGAGGCCAGGCGATACGGTTCTTCGGACCGACGACCGCCGCGCCGGACGGCGGCCCAGTCGACGCGACATCCCGCGAGAGGTGTCAACCCGGCGAGTGAACGCACCAACGACAACGGGAGAACGACATGACGAGGCTGTTCCTGGCGAGGCAAGCTGAGCGAACGCTCTGGGTCGTAGCCCTGATCGACGCCGACATCTGGTCCTACGTCCCGAACACCGGCAAGTTCCACCTCAACCTTGGCCTGCGGGACGAGTACTTCGTCGGCGGCAATCTCACGTTCACCGAGATCGGTGTCGGCGAAGCCCGCCGGCTGGTGGCGGACGAAGTCGGGCGGATGGACAACCAAGGCCTCAACCAGGCCCTGCACGCCTGGGAGGCCGACACCAACACCCTCGATCCTGACACCGTCTTCGCGACGGCTACTGCCGACCGTCCCTGACGATGTCGCTGTCGGCCGAGGATTCGGTCGCAGATGGCGGACCTTTACCCAAATGGACAGGTCGACAAATCTCCCTGTGCTGCGCGATTGTCCGCCGTCCGGTCGTCCTATCGTGCATTTCGCGTTGCCCACTTGAGGAAGCGGCTGTCTAGCGCCGCACGACTGGCGTCGTCTGCGATGGCTGGCGCCTCCGACGATCAGTAGATGGCTTGTACGGCGCCAGTCGCGGCACTGGCCGCCAGTCGTGGCATTGGCCGCCAGCCTCACCGCGCCGCACCCGCGTACAGCTTCGCGATGATGGCCTCGATCGGTGGTTCCAGTACCGACAGGTCCACCAGGGGGTACCGGGCGGCGATCTCCGCGACCAGGGGCGCTGCCGACGTGCTGGGCGGGAAGGAGAGCCACTGGCGTGGGCCGTCCGTGCGGGTGACCGTGGCGCCTTGGATGGTGATCGGTGGAAGGGACGTGGCGAGGTCGACCACGAGCGTGCGGGGGGCTGACTGGGAGGCGCGGAGGCCGGTGAGGGTGCCGTCGTAGACCTGGCGGCCGTGGTCGATGACCATGACGCGGGAGCAGAGGGCTTCGATGTCGTCGAGGTCGTGGGTGGTGAGGATGACGGTGGTGCCGCGGTCGCGGTTGAGCTGGGCGAGGAACTCGCGCAGGCGGGCCTTGCTGACGATGTCGAGGCCGATGGTCGGTTCGTCGAGGTAGACGATCTCGGGGTCGTGCAGGAGGGCGGCGGCGATGTCGCCGCGCATGCGCTGGCCGAGCGAGAGCTGGCGGACGGGGACGTCGAGCAGGTGGCCGAGGTCGAGCAGGTCGACGAAGGTGGCCAGGTTCTCGCGGTGCCGGGCGCGCGGTACGCCGTACATCTTCTGCAGGACGGCGTAGGAGTCCTTCAGCGGCAGGTCCCACCACAGGGTGGTGCGCTGGCCGAAGACGACGCCGATGCGTTTGGCGAGGTTCATCCGGTGCCGGGACGGGTCGACGCCGGCGACCCGGATGGTGCCTCCGGTGGGGACCAGGATGCCGGTGAGCATCTTGATCGTGGTGGACTTGCCGGCGCCGTTCGGGCCGATGTAGCCCATCACCTCGCCGGGTTCGACGGTGAAGGACAGGCTGTCGACGGCGCGGACCTCTCGCCGGGTACGCCGCAGGCCGGTGCGGGTGGAGACGGTGAACGCGCGGGACACGGAGTCCAGCTCGATGACGGGCACGACGGATCAGCTCCCTGTACTGCGGTAGCGACGGAGACCGCCCCGCCAGCCGAGCGACGCCAGCGCGATCATCACGACGGCGACCACCGGGGCGAGCAGGCCGATCCAGGACGGCAGTCCCAGCGGGGCGGGTTTGCCCAGTACGAAGAGCACCGGGTAGTAGTTGACGAAGGCAAGCGGTACGACGAAGGTGACCGCGCGCACGATGTCCTTGCCGAAGATGGTCAGCGGGTACTGCGTGAGCTGCTGCCCGCCGTAGGTGAACGAGTTCGCCAGCTCCGCGGAGTCGATCGAGATGAACTGGAACGCTCCGCCGAGCACGAAGATCGACGCGAAGATGAGCGCGCCGCTGATCAGCGACAGCGCCAGGAACAGCACCTTGGCCACCGTCCAGTCGATGTCGACGGCGGCGATGCCGAGTCCCAGGACGAGCCCGGCCTGCAGCGGCCGGCCGAGGCGCCGCAGGGCGAAGTTGTCGGCGACGGCCTGGATGAACGCGGGCACGGGCCGGACCAGCCAGACGTCCAGGTCGCCGGTGCGGATCCGCTGGCCGACGCGTTCGATCGACCCGGTGACCAGGTCGGCGAGGCCCAGCGTCATCGACGCGGTCCCGTAGAGCAGCGCCATCTGGCCGAGCGTGAACCCGCCGAACGTCTCGATGTGGCTGAACATCAGCAGCACCGCGACGAAGTCGGTCACCGTCATCAGCGCCGACCCGACGAGCATCAGCGCGAACGACGCCGGGTAGGCCAGCGACGACCTGATCCACATCAGCACCAGCATCCAGTACTGCCCGGGCCAGGCCGTTGCCCTACGCATCCAAAGGGCCCTGTCCACCGGAGAAGAACCATCAGCCACCGTGAATCACCACCTTCCGGGTAGCCAGCACGGTCGCCAGCCCGCCCGCCACCAGCAGCACCACCAGCCAGCCGAGCTGGAACGCCAGTGCCTGGACCGGCGCGTCCTGCCCGAGCCAGACGTCGATCGGCACCTGCATGGTGGCCGCCCACGGTGTCGCCCGAGCGAACTCCCCGAACCAGCCCGGGAACACCACCAGCGGCAGGATCGTGCCGGAGAAGAACAGCGAGAGCATCAGCGCCAGGTTCTCCAGCCCGCGCGAGTCGGTGATCCAGAAACCGGACAACGCGACCAGGTACCGGAGGCCGAAGCTGACCACGATGCCGAAGAACAACGCGACGGCGACCGCCAGCCCCTGCAGGACCGACGACGGGAACCGAAGATCGAACACCAGCGACCCGACCAGCAGCGGTACGCCGCCCCGGGCGATCAGCTGGAACCCGGCCCGGCCGGCGTCCACCGACAGCCACCACCACATCAGGTGCGTCGGCCGGTACAGGTCGACCGCGATCTCGCCGGTCCGGACCCGCTCGCCGAGCTCGACGGTGGTGCTCGCGCCGAAGATCCCGATCGGCATCAGCAGGCCCTGCTGCAGCCAGACGAAGGTGAGCGCGTCGGTCACGTCGTACCCGCCGAGGTTCGGCCGCTGCTCCCACAGCGTCAGGTAGACACCGCAGAAGATGAACCCGAAGACCGTGTTGGTGAACGCGCCCGACAAGGTGGCGATCCGGTACGTCGAGAACCGGCGGAACGACCGGACCGCGATCGCCCAGTAGACGCCCACCGTGACCTCCTAACTCGTTCGAGAAGGTGGTGACCGGCAGGCACAGCGGCACGCTGAACTGCCCCGGATCCTGACGGACCCGGGGGTTCGGACACCACTGTGGCGGCACGCGGAGCATGCCGTTGTCAAAGGGAAGGGAGAGCGACGGTACGCCGGTCCGCCGCCGGGCGTCAACTGCGATGTCCCCGGCCAGGACCGGCTCCCCCGGCCCGAGCGGCGCAGCGGTGTCAGCCCGCCCGGATGAAGTCCGCGACCGCGTCGGCGACCAACTGGACGGCGATCGCGCTCAGCAGCAGACCGGCGATCCGGGTGACCAGGAGAACGCCGTTCTCGCCGAGGATGCGCATGATCACGCCGGAGAACCGCAGCGTCAGCCACATCACCAGGTGGATCAGCACGATGCCGACCGAGATCGCGGCCACGTCCCGGAACGACCCGTCGGCACGCTGCACGAACACCATCGTCGCGACGATGGCGCCCGGCCCGGCCAGCAGCGGCGTACCGAGCGGGACGAAGGCGATGTTCGCGTTCTTGGTCTGGACCGGGTCCTCGGCGGTGTCGGTCAGCAGCTGCAGCGCGATCAGCAGGAGCAGCAGACCACCCGCGACCTGCAGCGCGGGCAGCGTGATGCCGAGGTTGTGCAGGATCTGCTGCCCGAACGCGGCGAACACCACGATCACGCCGAACGCCACCAGCACCGCCTGCCAGGCGGCCTTCTTCCGGACCGCGCGGGACTGCCCGGCGGTCAGCGAGATGAACACCGGCACGGTGCCGGGCGGGTCCATGATCACGAACAGCGTGACGAAGACCTCGCTGAGCAGGGCCAGGTTGATCAGGTCGTTCACGGCAGGTAGACCTCGGGCCCGGTCGTGGCGCTCGCCGCGGCGTTCGCCTTCGCCACCTCGAGCAGCCGCTCGAACTGCTCCGGCTCGGTGCTGTTCACGCCGAGCTCGTGGTCGATCTTGCCGATCCCGTGGTGGTCGCTGGAACCGGTGTAGATGATGCCGAGGTCGCGGGCGATGCCGCGCAGCGTCTCCCGTGCCTGCGGCGGGTGGTCCTGGTGGTCGACCTCGATACCGGCCAGCCCGTGGTCGTCGACCAGCTGGGCGATCGTCTCGGCGGTGACCACCTTGCGGCTGGACCGGCCCCACGGGTGCGCGACCACCGGCACGCCGCCGGCCTCGCGGACCAGGTCGATCGCCCGGCCCGGGTCGATCGCGTAGTGCGACACGTGCCCGGGCCGGCCGTCGGCCAGGAACCGGTCGAAGGCCTCACCGCGGTCGGCGACGGTGCCGTTGGCGACCAGCGCGTCGGCGACGTGCGGCCGGCCGACCGACGGCGTACCGGTCGCCTGGGCGAGCACCTCGTCGACGGTGAGCGCGACGCCCAGCCCGTTCAGCCGGGCGACGATCGAGGGAATCCGGTCGGTCCGGCCGTCGCGCACGATGCGCAGCTCGTCGGCCAGCGGCTGGTACGACGGGTCGGGCAGGTAGCCGAGCAGGTGCACGGCGATGCCGTTCAGCTTGCAGGAGATCTCGATCCCGGGGACGAACCCGATGCCGAGCTGCTCGGCGGCCCGCCGGCCCTCCGCCCAGCCGTCGGCCGTGTCGTGATCGGTGAGCGCGATCACGTCCAGGCCGTCCCGCTTCGCGTGCGCGATCAGGACGTCGACCGGGTCGGTGCCGTCCGAGCGGTTCGAGTGGGTGTGCAGGTCGATGCGCACGGGTGATCGGGATCCCTTCTCTGGACATCTGTCAGCGCTGATGCTATCCGGGCGGGCCGCGGGAACCGCGCTCGTCGTCCACCGCCGGGTGCGGCCGGGCGTCCTGGCCCCTATCTTTTGTGCATGGAGCCGGAACGGGTCGACTGTGTGGGTGCGCTCGTGTACGACGAGCAACGGCGGCTGCTGGTGGTCCGACGAGCCAACGAGCCGGGCCGGGGCCTGTGGTCGTTGCCGGGTGGACGGGTGGAGCCGGGTGAGGACGACCCGGCCGCGGTGGCCCGCGAGGTGGCCGAGGAGACCGGGCTCGAGGTGGTCGTCGGCGACCTGGTCGGCGAGGTCGAGCGGGAGGGCCCGCGGAACCGGCTGTACGTGATCCGCGACTACCAGGCGCAGGCGGTCGGCGGCAGCCTGACGGCCGGGGACGACGCGTCGGACGCCCGCTTCGTCAGCCGGGAGGAGTTCGAGAACCTGCCTACCACGACGCTGCTCGCCTCCACCCTCGCGCAGTGGAACGCCCTGCCGGGCTGACACCCGGAAGTGAGCGACGAGCCGTTCGGTTCAGTTGAGCGGGGGCGCGTCCAGGGCGATGAACGCGTAGACGGTCGTGCCGTGCTCGTCGGTGTGGGTGCGGACGAGATCGGCCATCTGGTTGACCAGCAGCAGGCCGCGACCGTTCAACTGTCCCGGGTCGGCCGGGATCCTGCCCGCCAGCGGGTCGGTCAGCCGTCCGCTGTCGCTGACCTCGCAGACCAGGTGGTTGGCGTCGCGCCAGATCCGCAGCTCACCTTCGCCGTCGGCATGGCGGATGCTGTTCGCCACCAGTTCGGTGGCGATCAGTTGCAGGTCGGCCATCCGGTCGCCGAGCAGGCCCAGGCGTTCGGCGTGCTCGCCGGCGAACTTGCGGGCGTCCCGCAGCCGGATCGACTTGCTGATCGGCAGAACCGCGACGTCCCCGGGCTTGTCGGGTTCGTCCAGCGGTTCGTTGTACCGGGCGACGATCGCCTCCGGCGCGTACTTGTCGCTCGGGTAGCTCCGGCCGCCTTCCCAGACGACGGGGTGCGTGAGCAGGGCGTCGTCCACGACTCGGTCGTCCAGCGCGGACAGGTCGTACGGGCAGACGATCGTGACGTCGCGGCCGGCGAATGCCAGGTTGATCAGTGCCTCGTGCTGGGCGCAGGCCGGGTACTCGAGCTCGCTGCGGCCGGCCCAGATCGGCTCTCCGATGATGCGGACGTGCGTGTCGGCGTGGTCGTCGGCGAATCGGCGCAGCACGGTGGGAATGATCCGCCCCGGGTTGCGGCCGGCCTGCTCCATGTTGATCAAGGTCACGTCCGCGGCGGCGTCGCCGAGTGCCTCGCGCAGCAGCCGGAGCCTCGACTCGGGCACTGCGACCGCCACCGGCTGGCCCAGGGCGAGCCCCTCGGTGATGAACTGCACGAGGCTGTCCGTGTACTCCTGGTCGGTGCGGTAGAACAGCGCCGGATGGACGAAACCAGTGGTCGGTCTGGTGGCAGTCGTGGTCATGCGGCCTCCACACGGACGCGGGGAAGGTGCAGCAGCTCCACCAACCGGGAGGCTCCCGGCCACGACGTCCGAAGTACGACGTCGACACCGCGGTCGGCGGCGTGCCTGGACAGGCGCACCAGACCGGCATGGTCGACAAAAGTCAGTCCGGTGCCGTCGAGGACCACCTGGTCGCTCGCGGCTTCCAGTTGTGCCCGCTCCAGCGCCAACGCGAACAGGTCGTCGCTCAGCACGTCGAGCTCACCGGTGAGCGCAGGGGCTCCGCCGGGGGCGGCGTGCAGGCGGAAGTCGACGACCGCGTTGGTGTTGGGATGCAGGCAGGCGAGCTGCGCGATCGCCGTGTCCGCCAGCTGGTTGCGGTCGTAGGCGCACAGCGCGGAGAACGGGCGATCGGCCATGTACCGGTCGATCAGGTACTCGTACCGGGCGAAGGCGTCCAGCTGCTCCGCGCTCAGCACCAGGCGGGTGGCCTCCGCGGCGACCCGCAGGCCGGCGAAACCGTCGGCCAGCGCCTGGTCGGTCGCGGCGGCGTAGGTCTCGACCTGGTCCTCGGGCCGGATCACGGATCCCACCGGATAGGTCGTGTCCAGCGATGCCACCCGGGCAGCGCCGGACCGTAACGCCCAATCCATCCCGTCGATGCCACGCAGCTCCTCGGTCAGCTCCGAGACATCGCCCGGAGCGGTGTACCAGACGCGGTACCCGCTCGCGAGGCCGTCAACCAGGAACTCGCGAACCCGCTCCTGGAAGTCCGCGGGCGCGTCGTACTGCCAGCACACGTGATCGTGGGCGCCCAGCCCGCGCACGTGGTCGACCAGTCCAGACGCTCGCATGGCGGCGAGTCTACCGATGCTTTGCCGGTTGCGTGACAATCTCCGCCCACACCACCTTGCCGTCGGGGGTACTGCGGGTCCCCCAGCGCGCCGCGAACGCGTTCACCAGGTACAGACCGCGGTGCTGCTCCTCCTCGACGGACGGCTCGAACAGGCGGGGCGTGGTGGCGCCGTGATCGGCCACGTCGACGGTCAACCGGGTGCCGTCGTGGTGCAGCCGGAGGGTTCCGGGCTCACCGGTGTGACGCACCGCGTTGCTGACCAGCTCGACGGTCACCGTGAGTGCGCGGTCGATCACGTCGGCCAGGCCCCACTCCGTCAACCTGTCGCGGACGAACGCCCGGGCCTGCGCGCCGATCGCCGGGTCCGCGGTCAGCGGCAGTGAGGCCGTCCGGCGGTAACCCTCGAGGTGGTGCACGTGCAGCAGCGCCACGTCGTCGTCGTGCTCGTGATCGGTGAGCCGGTCGATCAACTGGTCACAGGCCGCCTGCAGATCCAGCTCGCCGGACAGCTCCTCCAGCCCCGCCACGAGGGCTTTCAGGCCGTCAACGACCGTACGCCGGCGGCTCTCCACCAGCCCGTCCGTGGAGAGCGTCAGCCGAGCCCCCGGGGGGAACGCGGTCTGCTGCTGCAGGAACGTGTCGCCGACACCGAGCGGCATGCCCAGCCCGTCCCCGATCAGCCGGGCCGGCTCACCGGGCGCCATCAGGACGGCCGGCAGGTGGCCGGCGTTGGCGATCGTCAGCGACTGGTCCACCGGGTCGTGCACGGCGTACAGGCAGGTGACGAAGGTGGCGCCGGCGGTCGTCTCCGCCAGGTGGGAGACGTGCTGCAGCAGGTCGGCGGGCGGCAGGTCGAGCAGCGCGTACGAGCGCACCGCCATCCGGATCTGGCCCATCACCGAGGCCGCGGTGACGCCCCGGCCGACGACGTCGCCGATCACGAACGCGGTCCGGCCGGCCGGCAGCTCGATCACGTCGAACCAGTCCCCGCCGACCTCGGAGCCGGTCGCGGCCGGCAGGTAGCGCGAGGCGATCTCCAGGTGGGCGATGCGCGGCACGGTCGGCAGCATGCTGCTGGCCAGCTCGGTCGCCATCCGCCGCTGCCGGGCGAACAGCCGGGCGTTGTCCAGCGCGATCGCGGCGTACCCGGCGATGCCCTCGGCCAGCTGCTCGTGCCGGGCGGTGAACCGGCCGATCTCGGAGTGGCCGAAGAAGAACCCGCCGAGCACCTCCTGCGACGACGGCGAGATCACCGACACCGCCAGGTAGCTGTGCACCGGCAGGTGCCCCGCGGGCATCCCGTAGTACGGCGCGTTGCGGCCGTACCGCGGGTCCATGGTGATGTCGTCGGAGCGCACCGTGCCGTGCCCGTCGAAGGTGGCCGAGAAGACCGCCGTGTTGCGCGGCATCGGGAACTGGGCGAAGGCCTCGCGCGGCACGCCGGCCAGGGTGTAGAGCGTGTACGACTCGCCGTACTGGTTCACCAGGTTGTAGAAGAACGCCCCGAACTCCGCGCCGGTGGCCTTCGTCGCGGCGTCGGTGGCGTCCTGGACGAGGGTGTCCAGGTCCAGCTGCGCGGTCAGCCGGCGCCCGACCACCTGCAACGTGTCCACCAGGGCCGCCTCGGCCTGCAACCGCCGGACGGCGTCCTCCAGCTCGGCTGCCTGGGTGCGCGACGACTCCTCCAGCACCCGCAGGTGCTCGCGCAGGGCGTCGCGCTGTGCCTCCAGCCCGAGCCGGCCCGAACCGTTGTGAGCGTGGGTCAGCAAGCCGGCCCGGACGCTGACGGCCACCGGCTGGAACAGGTCCGCCGCCTCGACCGGGATGGTCGCCCGGGAGAACATCACCACGCAGAACACGTTGCCGCCGGGCAGCACCCCGCCGAAGCCCAGCACCGAAGCGATGTCGTGGTCGCGGACGAAGTCCTGGTCCGGGAGCCGCTCGCTGCCGACCGCCTGCTGGACGTGGAACACCCCGAACCGCTCGTGCTCGGCGCGGACCGACCCGGCCACCACGTCCTCGGCCCGCAGACCCAGCGCGGACACCAGAGCCGAGATCAGCGGCGCCGTGGTCACCGTCTCGGTCGAGATCAGCGGGACGACCCGGTGCACGCGGGAGGCGGTCCGGTCGTTCCAGACCGGGCGCCGGCCCGCGCTCGCGTCCAGGGTCAGGCAACGCAGGTCCGGGTCGGCCACGCCCTCCGTGCGGCTCCGCGCGATCCGCTGCTGCTCGTCGTCCAGGTCGGCGAACCGCCGGGTGGACAGCAGCCGGACCACCTCGAGGACCGGCTCACCGTTCTCGTCGAGGAAACCGTCCCGCAGATGCCGGACCACGCCCTCCGCCGCCGGCACAAACCCGTCGGCGGCCTCCGCGAGCGTCCGCAGCTCGGCGGCCATCCGGACCATGTCCGACAGACCGAAGGCGGCGAAGTCGTAGCCACCCCGCGGCTGCTCGGCCACGGACAGCTCGGCGATCACGACCGGCCGGAGCCGCCGTGCACGCTGGGAACCTCGGCGTGGATCTCCAGCAGGCGGTGCAGCATCGTCACGGTGATCGCGGCCTCGACCTGCGGGCGCAGCCGGGCCAGCGACAACGCGCCGCCCGCCGCGGCGGCGGTCTTGTGCAGACGCACCAGCGCGCTCAGCGCACTGGAGTCGCAGAAGGTGAGGTCCACCAGGTCGAGCACCAGTGACCGTCCCGACGCCGCGAGCGGCTCGACGACCTCGAGCAGCTCCGGGGTCGTCCCGAAGTCCAGTTCACCGGTGACCTTCGCCACCACATCCGCACCGCGATCGTCGACGTCGATCGTCAGCAACAACTCGTCACTCACCGTGGCCCCTTAACCCTGTCCAGCAACTGCGCCTGTTCGGGCGGCAGGGCTGTCCGGCAGCGCGAAGTGCACGCCGTCGCCTCCCCATCACCGCGGGCGCGGACACAATACCTGGCACCGTCCGGCACCGCAGCCACGACCCGCGAACCCGGGACCAGGCGATACTCCGACGATGGACAAGAACGGACCGGTGCGGGCGATCGAGCACAACACCGCCGAACTGCTGCTGGCGATGGGCCGGGCCGGCGGCGGGACGCAGCGTGACGATCCTGGCCTGCGCTGGACCCTCGGCGGTTCGCCGATCGACTACCACAACGCCGTCGTCGCCGCCGACCTGACGGCGGAGGAGGCCGACCGGGCGATCGCCGAGTCGCTGCGCCTGCTGCGCACGTACGGCGTCCCCGGCAGCTGGCACGTCGGACCGTCGACGCGGCCGCGCGACCTCGGTGACCGGCTGCTGGCCGCGGGCTTCACCTACGGCGGCAGCGAACCCGGGATGGCCGTCGAGCCGGCCGTCCTGAGTGACGAACCGACCGGTCCCGGCAATCTCCGCATCGCCCGGGTGCTGGACGAGCAGAGCCTGGCGGTCTGGGCGGCGACGCTCGGCCGCGGCTTCGGCGAGGGGCCGAAGGAGGCGGACTGGGTCGCCTCGGTGTACCGGCACGAGGGCTTCGACGATCCCTGGCGGCACTACCTCGGCACGCTCGACGGCGTACCGGTGGCGACGGCAACCGTCTTCCTCACCCCGGGCGTCGCCGGCGTCTACTTCGTGATGACCGTGCCCGAGGCCCGGCGGCAGGGCATCGGCGCCGCGATCACCCGGTACGCCGTCCGCGCGGCCGCCGACGTCGCGCAGTACGCCGTGCTCGGCTCCTCGCCGGCCGGTCGGTCGGTCTACGAGAGCCTCGGCTTCCGGCAGTACTGCACGATCGACCTCTACGAGTGGGCGCCGGACAGTTGATCAGCTGTTCCACTGGTGGATGGCCGGAGAACCCCGGTCCCAGCCGAGCACGGAGACGGTCGCGGTGTTCAGGACGAAGTGCCGTCCCTCGGTGACGTCCAGCTCGAGCCAGCGGGCGGTCAGGGCGCGCAGCGCGTGCGAGTGGCCGAACACCAGGACGTCGCCGTCGACCGCGGCGATCCGGGCGTTGACCCGGTCGAGCCGGGCGGCCACCTGGGCGGGAGTTTCACCGTTCGGCACCGGGTGCGCCCACACCGTCCAGCCGGGCACGGTCTCCCGGATCTGCGCGGTGGTGATGCCCTCGTAGTCGCCGTAGTCCCACTCCACCAGGTCGTCGTCGATCTCGGCGTCCGGAAAGCCGGCCAGCTCGGCCGTCCGCCGGGCGCGTTGCCGCGGGCTGGTCAGCACCAGGTCGAAGTCGTGACCGGTGAGCCGCTGCTTCAGCTCGGCCGCGATCCGCTCGCCGTCGGGGGTGAGCGGGAGGTCGGTGGTGGACGTGTGCCGCCCCGACCTGCTCCACTCGGTCTCGCCGTGCCGGACCAGCCAGAGCCGGTCCTTCCGCTCCGCTGACGCTGCGTGTGTCGTCACCGCTCCATCGTCGCAGAACCTCCGGCCGGACGCCCTGAACCCTTGACCAACCGCCCCGGAACAGGGCAGGGTCGAAAACTGTAAGCGCTTCCACTCACCCCCGAGGAGGCCGCGGATGCCGTCCGGACCGACCGGCAGGCCGGCGACGATCTACGACGTCGCTGCGCTGGCACAGCTGTCGATCGCCACGGTTTCGCGAGTCCTGCAGGGCACCGGACCGGTGTCGGACAAGGCCAGGGCCCGGGTCGACCAGGCGGCGCAGGAGCTGAACTACGTACCGCTGCGCGCCGCTCGCAGTCTGGCGGTGCAACGCCACGAGGCGCACGGCTTGGTGCTGCCCGACCTGGCCGGCCCGTTCTACGGCGACTTGCTGATGGGCTACGAACGGTGGGCCGGCGAGCACGGCCAGAGCGTTGTCCTGACCGTCACGCACGGGAACCCGGATCCGTTGCGCAGCGTGCGGGACCTGGCCGGCCGGGTCGACGGACTCGTTGTGCACGGCAACGCGCTCGGCCTGGCGGCGATCCAGGAGCTGCGCCGGACGAAGGTGCCGGTGGTCGTCGTCGCGCACCCACCGGTGACCGGGTGCGACTCGGTCCGGACCGAGAGCGCGCCGAGTGCCGAGCGCCTGGCGACCAGGCTGCTGGACCACGGACGGCGCAAGCTGCTGTTCGTCGGCGACCCGGCCAGCTCGTACGACGTGTCGCAACGCTACGCGGGGTTCGCGAAGGCACTGGCGGCCCGGGGTCTGGAGGTGCCGGAGCCGGAGCGGGTACCGCTGACGGAGGCGGCCGGCGGCGAGTTCGCGGCGAAGTTGCTCGCAGCAAAGACCGCCGGGCCGGACGGACTGGTCTGCGCCAACGACGAGTTGGCGCTGGCCGCTCTGCAACGGCTACGGGCCGGCGGGCTCGAGGTCCCCGGCGACATCGTGGTGACCGGGTGGGACGACGTGATGGCGGCGCGGTACGTGTCGCCAGGGCTGACCACCGTGCGGCAGCCGATGGCCGAGCTGGGCCGGCTGGCCGCCCAGCGCCTGCACGAACGCGTGTCCGGGCAACGCACCCGCGCGCGCAACGACGTACTGCCGACAGAACTCGTGCTGCGGGACAGCTGCGGCACGGCATCGGGGGATGCAGCAGGGACAGCAGCAACCGACTGAGGAGACCAAGCATGATCACCCAGACCACCCGACGCCGGCTGGTGACCGGCGGCGCCGTTCTGACCGCCACCGCGCTGGCGCTGTCCGGTTGCGGCCGGTCCGAGGACACCCCCAAGGCGGCCCCGCAGGCCACCACCAGCATCGGCAGCGACCCCGCCACCGGGAACCTGACCGTCTGGGCGATGGGCACCGAGGGCGAGAACCTGCCCAAGCTGACCAAGGCGTTCGAGCAGGCCAACCCCGGCGTGAAGGTGACCGTCACGCCGATCCCGTGGGACGCCGCGCACAACAAGTTCACCACCGCGATCACCGCCCAGTCGGTGCCGGACGCGGCGATGGTCGGCACCACCTGGATGGGTGAGTTCGCCGACCTGGACGCGCTCGACCCGACCCCGGCCGGGATCGACAGCGCGAGCTTCTTCCCCGGCGCACTGGACACCACCAAGGTGGGCGACGTCCAGTACGGCGTCCCGTGGTACGTCGAGACGCGGGTCGTCTACTACCGCAAGGACCTGGCCGCCAAGGCCGGCATCACCAGTCCGCCGACCGACTGGGACGGGCTGAAGGCGATGGCGAAGGCGATGCAGGACAAGGCCGGCGCGAAGTACGGCATCAACCTGCAGCCCGGTGGGCAGGGGTCCTGGCAGACGGTGATGCCGTTCGCCTGGTCGGCCGGGGCGAGCGTGACCACCGAGGACGACAAGGAGTTCACCTTCGACACCCCGCAGATGCAGGAGGGGCTGAAGTACTACCAGTCGTTCTTCACCGAGAAGCTGGCCGGCACCGACCTGCCGCCGAACCAGACCGAGGCGCAGTTCGTCAGCGGCCAGGTGCCGATGTTCATCTCCGGCCCGTGGATGGCCGGCTCGATCGCCAAGCTGGGCGGCGACAAGATCAAGCAGAACATCGGCGTCTTCGAGCTGCCGAAGAACCAGACCTCGACCTCCTTCGTCGGCGGCAGCAACTTCGTCGTGTTCAAGGCGAGCAAGAACAAGGACAGCGCCTGGAAGCTGGTGAAGTGGCTGTCCGACGCCAAGACCCAGGCCGAGTGGTTCAAGCTGTCCACCGACCTGCCGGCGGTGCAGAGCGCCTGGCAGGACCCGAGCATCGCGAGCGACCCGCTGCTGCCGGTGTTCGGCAAGCAACTGGAGACCGCGAAGGCGCCGCCGTCGATCGTCAGCTGGGAGCAGGTGGCGACCGCGTTCGACGCCGAGATCGAGAAGATGGCCAAGGCCGGACAGACGCCGGAGCAGACCGCGAAGGCGATCCAGGCCAAGGCCGCGTCGATCGGGACCGGCAGCTGAACCGATGCGATCACTGAGGCGCGAGACCGCCGCCGCGTGGATCCTCGTCCTGCCGTTCGTGGCGCTGTTCCTGGCCTTCACGGCCGGGCCGGTGCTGGGGTCGCTGGGGATGAGCTTCACCGACATCAAGCAGCGTGACCTGCGGACGCCGTTCGCGGTGAACGGGGTCGGCTTCGACAACTACCTCAAGGCGCTGTCCGACGAGACTTTCCGCCAGGCAGCGTTCAACACGGCGTACTTCGTCGTGATCGGGGTGCCGCTGACGCTGGCCGTCGCGCTGGCGGCGGCGGTGCTGCTGGACCGCGGCGTGAAGCGGTTCCAGGCGCTGTTCAAGGTCGGCTACTACCTGCCGGTGGTGACCTCGATCGTCGCGATCGCGGTGATCTGGCGGTTCGTGCTGTCGCCGGACGCCGGGCTGGTGAACACCGTGCTGGGCTGGGTCGGCATCGACGGGCCGAACTGGCTGGCCTCGAAGACCTGGGCGATGCCGTCGCTGATCGCGATGGCGGTCTGGCGCAACTTCGGCTCGGCGATGATCATCTTCCTGGCCGGCCTGCAGGGCATCCCGCAGACCGTCGAGGAGGCCGGCCAGATCGACGGTGCGGGCCCGTGGCAACGGTTCCGGTACCTGATCCTGCCGTTGCTGCGGCCGACCCTGCTGTTCACCAGCGTGACCACCGGGATCGGCTACCTGCAGTTCTTCGAGGAGCCGTTCGTGATGACCCAGGGCGGCCCGCTGAACTCGACCGTCTCGGTGTCGATGTACACCTACCAGCAGTTCGGGTTCGGCAACTACGGGCTGGCCACGTCGATGAGCTACCTGCTGTTCGTGGTGATCGCCGTGATCACCTTCATCCAGTTCCGGCTGCTGAGGGAGAAGTGATGCGCCGTACCTGGTGGATCTACCTGATCGCCGTGCTCGGTCTGGTCGCGGTCGCCGCGCCGTTCGTGTGGATGCTGCTGGGCAGCTTCAAGACCCAGGGCGAACTGCTCCGGGTGCCGCCGACGTGGTTGCCGCAGGCGCCGACCACGCAGAACTACGACGATCTGTTCAACAAGGCCAACTTCCCGCGCTACTTCCTCAACTCGACGCTGGTCGCGCTGGTGGTGACCGCGGGCAACCTGGCCTTCTGCTCGATGATCGGGTACGCGCTGGCCAAGCTGCGGTTCAAGGGCCGCAACGCGCTGTTCGTGCTGGTGCTGGCGACGCTGATGGTGCCGGGCATGGTCACCTTCGTGCCGCTGTTCGTGTTCGTCACCAACGCCGGGCTGGCCAACAGCTATCCCGGCCTGATCCTGCCGTTCCTGGTGTCGCCGTTCGGCGTCTTCCTGATGCGGCAGTTCTTCTCCGGCCTGCCCGACGACCTGATGGACGCCGGCCGGGTGGACGGCACCAGCGAGCTGGGCATCTTCGCCCGGATCATGCTGCCGCTGACCCGGCCCGCGCTCGCCACGTTGGGCATCCTCACCTTCCTCGGCTCCTGGAACAACTTTCTCTGGCCGCTGGTGATCGCCCAGACCGAGGACAAGTACACCCTTCCCGTCGCCCTGGCGCTGTACTCGACCGGACAGAACGCGCAGAACTTCGGCCTGCTGATGGCCGGCGCGGTCGTGGTCGTGGTGCCGGTGCTGGTGATGTTCCTGGTGTTCCAGCGCCACGTCACCAAGGGCATAGCGATCACCGGACTCAAATAGAGACTTGGAGACGTAGATGACCGCCACCATCAGTCGCCGCACGCTGTTAGCCGCCACCGGAACCGCCGCTCTCGTCGGCACCACCGGTGCCGCGTACGCCGTACCCTCGCGCAGCCCCGCCGAGTCGCTGCTCGGGGGGTGGAAGCCCAGCCGGCAGGACAAGGCACTGGTCGGCCGCTGGGCCCGGGACACCTGGCGCAGTCTGGTCGCGATGACCGACGAACGGACCGGGCTGCCGGCCGACAACATCGGCGCGTCGGTCACCGACCCGGTGCGCAGCGGCTACACCTCACCCACCAACATCGGTGGCTACCTGTGGAGCACGGTGGTCGCCCGCGAACTGGGCCTCATCTCGCCGCGGGAGTCGCTGCGCCGGATCACCCAGACCCTGACCACGATGACCCGGGTCGACCACCACGAACCCAGCGGCATGTACTTCAACTGGTACGACGAGGCGACCGGCGAGGTGCTGCGGGTCGATCCCGACGGGACGAAACCGATCACGCCGTTCGTGTCCAGCGTGGACAACGGCTGGTTCGCCGCCGCGCTGATGGTGGTCCGCAACGCCGAGCCGCGCGCTCGCCGGCTGGCCGACGCGCTGCTGGGCCAGATGAACTTCGCCTACTACTACAACCCCGCCGTCCGGCCCGGCGGCCTGATGCGCGGCGGCTTCTTCGAGACCCCGCCGCCGGACGAGGAGACCGACAAGGGCAACCACGCCGGCACCGGACCGGACGTGTACTACCGCAAGTTCCACTACGACACCTGCAACACCGAGGCCCGGATCGCGCCGTACATCGGGATCGCGCTCGGGCAGGTGCCACCGCAGCAGTACTTCGCCACCTACCGGACCTTCCCGGACTCCTGCGACTGGTCCTGGGTGGAGCAGCGGCCGAAGGGCGTGCACCGGACCTACCTGGGCATCGACGTGTTCGAGGGCACCTACAGCTATCGCGGGATGCGGCTGGTGCCGTCCTGGGGCGGCGACATGTTCGAGTCGCTGATGCCGGACCTGTTCGTGCCGGAGTCCCGCTGGGCGCCGCGCAGCTGGGGGCTGAACCACCCGCTCACGGTCCGGGCGCACATCGAGCACGGCCTGGAGGAGGCGAAGTACGGCTACTGGGGCTTCTCGCCGGCGTCGAACCCGCGCGGCGGGTACTCCGTGTACGGCGTGGACGCGATCGGGATGGACCCCGGCGGCTACCCGTCGGACCTGGAGGCGACGAACTACGACGCCGGGTTCGAGGGCTGCCGCGAGGGCGTCAACCCCAACCCGACGTTCGGCGACGGCGTGGTCACCCCGCACGCGGCGTTCCTGGCGATGCAGTACGCGCCCCGGCAGGCGATCGACAACCTGGCCCGGATCGAGACCCGGCTGAAGGCGTACGCCGGCGGCGGGTTCTACGACTCGGTCGCGGTGCGGTCCGGGCTGATCGCCAGGCGCTACCTGTCGCTCGACCAGGCCATGGTGATGGGTGCCATCGGCAACGTGTTCGGCCACGACGTGATCCGGCGCAACTTCAGCCGTGGCCCGGTCGAGCGCCGGGTCCGCCCGCTGATCGCGATGGAGGAGTTCACCGCCGGCCTCGAGTGACCTCCTCTGCCCCGCCCAGTGCGTCCGGAGAACGTCGGCCTGCCGGTTCTCCGGACGCACGACGACACCTGTTGGAGGTGTGTTGATGGACAGCGACGCCAAGAGCGACTGGGACGCCCGGATCTCGGTGCGCAGCGACGAGGCGCGGGAGTTCGGCTTCCCGGATCTCGACCCGCCGAAGGAGGTGACCGCGGTCGGCGGGGTCGGGCAGGTGACGATCGACTGGTCACCGGTGCCCGGCGCGGTCGGGTACCTGGTCCTGCGCGGGCTCGAGGACGGCCCGCTGGAACCGGTCGACCACCACAGCGGCGACGTCCTGCCGGTCCCGGCACCGCCGTACGTGGACACCACCTGCACGCCCGGTACGGCGTACCGGTACGCCGTGGCGAGTGTGCCCGAGGTGACGGTGGCCGGCCGGGCCAGTGAGGTGGTCGGGGCGGTTCCACTGCTGGCTTGCGACGAGGTGCCGGTGGTTCAGGTTCGTGTCGACGCGACGGCCGAGGGGGTCGGGCTGCCGAAGCCGTGGACGCCGATGGTCGGCAGTGAGCGGCTCAGCCAGCTGCTCTGCACCGATCTCACCGGCGGGCGGCCGATCGGGGTCGAGCTGGAGCAGGCACTGCGGCGGATGCACGACGAGCTCGGCGTCCGGACGGTCCGGGCGCACGCGATCTTCCACGACGACACCCGGGTCTACACCGAGGTCGACGGTGAGCCGGTCCTCGACTTCTCGGTGGTCGACGCGATCTACGACAAGCTGCTCGGGATCGGGCTGCGGCCGGTCGTCGAGCTGGGCTTCATGCCGCGCGACCTGGCGGCGGACCCGTCGAGAACCGTCTTCGCGTACGGCGCGATCATCTCGCCGCCCCGGTCGTACGAGCGCTGGGCAGAGCTGGTCCGCGCGCTCGTGCAGCACCTGGTCGACCGGTACGGCCTGGACGAGGTGCTCGGCTGGGACTTCGAGGTGTGGAACGAGGCAAATCTGGAGGTCTTCTGGTCCGGCACCAAGGCCGAGTGGATGCGCCTGTACGACGTGTCGGCGGCCGCGGTGAAGTCGGTGGATCCGCGGCTCGCCGTCGGTGGTCCGTCGTCGGCGGCGGCCGGCTGGGTCGACGACCTGCTCGCGCACGCCGCGTCGGTGGGGTCGCCGGTCGACTTCGTCTCCACCCACACCTACGGGAGTCCGCCGCTGGACGTGCGGGCGTCGCTGGACCGGCACGGCTTCGGTGCCGCGCGGATCCTGTGGACGGAGTGGGGAGTGACGCCGACGCACTTCAACCCGGTCAACGACTCGGTCTTCTCCGGGGTGTTCCTGCTGCGCGGCATGAAGTCGGCGGCCGGACGGGTCGACGCGCTGGCGTACTGGGTCGCGTCCGACCACTTCGAGGAGCTGGGCCGTCCGCCGCGGCTGCTGCACGGCGGCTTCGGCCTGCAGACCGTCGGCGGCCTGCCGAAACCGCGCTACCACGCGCTTTCCCTGCTCAGCCGTCTCGGCCCGGTGGAGCTCCCGGTCACCTTCGACGGCGACGGCGCCAACAGCCTGGTCGAAGCCTGGGCGTCCCGCGACCGCGACCGGGTCGCCGTCCTGCTGTGGAACCTCACCCTCGACCAGACCAAGGCGAACGGCGACGAAGCCCTCACCCGCACGATCGAGCTGTCGCTGCCAGACGCCGACCCCGACTGGACCGCCACAGCCACCTACCTGACCCCCGGCCCCGCCGAAGCGGCAGGTGGGTCGGGTGATCTGGCGGCCGAAGCCACGGCTCTCGGCGTCGGTGACTGGCCGACCGACGAGCAGTGGAAGCAACTGGCGGCCCGGGCGGTCCTGCGCAGCGAACGACTGGCCCGCGCCGGCGACCGGATCACCCTCACCCTGCCGATGCCGTCCGCCGTACTGATCGAGCTCCGGCCGAGCTAGCTGAGCGGCGTGGGGCGGCCCGGCTGTTCGCCGCCCCGCGCCTCCAGGTACGAGTTCTTCGGCACCATCACCTTGCGCTTGAACACGCAGACCACCGTGCCGTCCTGCTTGTAGCCCTTGGTCTCCACGTGCACCACCCCGCGGTCGTCCTTGGACCTGGACTCCCACTTGTCCAGCACCACGGTCTCGCCGTAGACGGTGTCGCCGTGAAAGGTCGGCGCGACGTGCCGCAGCGACTCGATCTCAAGGTTCGCGATCGCCTTGCCGCTCACGTCCGGCACCGACATGCCGAGCAGGATCGAGTAGATGTAATTGCCGACCACAACGTTCTTGCCGAACTGCGTGGTCTGCTCGGCGTAGTGCGAGTCCAGGTGCAGCGGGTGGTGGTTCATCGTGAGCAGGCAGAACAGGTGGTCGTCGTACTCGGTCACCGTCTTGCCGGGCCAGTGCTTGTAGACCGCGCCGACCTCGAACTCCTCGTAACTGCGCCCGAACTGCATCCGTGCTCCTTCCGTTCCGGCCCATGCTGCCCGGTCCGGCAGCAGCCAGGCAGCCCCCACGCCAGTGGTCTTGCTCTCACGCCCGCTGGCCGGCCGAGTGGTGTTCGTCTCACCAGGCGCCGGACCGCCCGACAGCGGTGCGTGGGCGCGCTGTCACCCGGAGGTGAGCGATCGGTGAGCGGCCGGTGGTTGGCTGGGACCGCTACCGGCGACCTGGGGGAAGGACACCATGCTGCGGATCCACTTCACCGCCGAGGACCTCGCGAGCACGACTCTCGCCGCGGAGCCCGACCCGCTGTGGGAGGCCCTGCTCAGCCTGCACATGCTGCAGGTCGAGGACGGCCCGGTTCCGTACGGCGCCTGGCGGCAGCGGATGCGCAGGCGCCTGCCGCGCGAGACAGTGGGCCCGCTGGCCGCGCTGGCACCCCCGATCGGCTACTCCCCCGACTTCCTCACCCCGTCCGACCCCAGCGGCGGCTTCGACGCGACACTCGACCGGGTGCTGGCCACTTCCCGGCAGCGGGTCCGCCGAGACCTGTCGAGGCTTGCGCCCCGCCGTACTGCGGCGAGCTGGGTCCGTCAGCTCGCCGAAGCCCAGCCGGAGTCGCTGCACCGGCTCGGCCATGCGCTCCGCGTCTACCACCGCTCCGCGCTCGCGCCGTACTGGGCGTCGCTGCGAGGCGCGGTGCAGTCGGACCACCGGCAGCGGCTGGAACAGCTGTCGTCGGGCGGTGTCGGCGCGGTCCTGGCCGGCATCCACCCGGAGGCTCGCTGGCGCGACCAGGTGCTGGAAATCGCCGGCTTCCAGGACGAGGAGGTCCGGCTGGACGGTCGCGGGATCCGGCTGCAGCCGTCGTACTTCTGCTGGAAGGCTCCGACCAAGCTGGGCGACCCGGAGCTGCCCCCGGTGCTGGTGTTCCCGATCGGGAACCCCACCGGCCTGCAGCTCGACCGGCGCGCGGGCGACTCCGAGCAGAGCCTGGCCGCTCTGCTCGGCAAGACCCGGGCGTTCGTGCTGGGCCTGACCGTGAACGGCTGCACCACCTCCGAGCTGGCCGCCGCGTGCAAGATCACGCTCGCGACGGCCAGCCACCAGACCGCCGTACTGCGGGACGCAGGGCTGATCCTGTCCCAGCGGCACGGCAAGTCGGTGCGGCACCGGGCCACCCGGCTCGGGCACGCTCTGCTCGAAGGTCGCGACCCTTGGTCAGGGGACACTGGCCTCCATGACAGCCGTCTTTCGCCTTCTGGGGCCCATCGCGGTCCTTGAAGAGGGGCGGGAGCTACGGATCGGGGCCCCGCGGCTCCGGACGCTGCTGGCGGCTCTGCTGGTGAACGCCAACCAGACGGTCACCGCGACCGAGCTGGTGCAATGGCTGTGGGGTGGTGAGCCGCCTGCCCGTCCGCAAGGTGCCCTGCACACGACGGTATTCCGGCTGCGCGCCCTTCTGGGACCGGACGCGACGCTGCGGACCGTCGCGGGCGGGTACCGGCTCGATCTGCCGCCCGGCGCGCTGGACCTCGACCGGTTCCGCGAGCTGGCCGCGGCCGGCACGGTCGAGGACCTGACCGAGGCGCTGCGGTTGTGGCGGGGCGAACCGCTGACCGGCGCTCTGGAGCACCCTGCTGTGCTGGACCAGCGCGCTGTCCTGACCGAGGAGTGGTTGCGGGTCACTGAGCAACTGGTCGACGCCCGGCTCGCACAGGGCGATCACAACGAGCTGATCGCCGAGCTGACCGCGCTCACCAAGCAGTACCCGCTGCGTGAGCGGTTCTGGGCGCAGCTCATGCTGGCCCTGCACAGGTCCGCCCGGCAGGCCGACGCCCTGGCTGCCTACCTCGAACTGGCCAAGCTGTTGCGGGAAGAGCTCGGTATCGATCCGGGCGAGGAGATCCGCCGGTTGCACCACGTCGTGCTGGCCGGCGACGGCCCTGGCGACGACCTGGACCCCGACACCGAGGTGAGGCCCGTGCAGCCGCCGCCGGACTGGCAGGTGCACCGGCAGTTGCCGATCGAGATCGGCGACTTCGTCGGGCGTCACGACGAGGCGGATGCCATCGTGGACCGGCTGACCAGCCCGTCCGGTGTTCCGGTGGTTGCCATCAGCGGACCTCCTGGGGCCGGCAAGACCGCGCTCGCCGTCCGGGTGGCGCACCGGCTGCGGGACGAGTACCCGGACGGTCAGTGGTACGTCCGGCTGGACGGAGCGAGGGACTCGGAGCGCGATCCCTCCGAGGTGTTACGAGCCTTGCTGGAGTTGGCCGGAGCCGAGGTCCTGACCGGCGACGCCGACACGCTCTCCGCCCGGTTGCGCTCGCTCCTGGTGGATCGGCGCGTGCTGATCCTGCTGGACGATGCGAAGGACTCGCAGCAGGTCCGTCCACTGCTGCCGGGGACGCGGCACAGCGCCGTACTGGTGACCAGCCGGAACGAGTTGACCGGGCTGAGCGTGCTGGACAGCGCCTTGTGCACGACAGTCGCCGTACTCGAGGTGGACGAGGCCGTCGACCTGCTCCGGGCGGTGATCGGGTCGGCGCGGGTCGATCGCGAGCCGGAAGCCGCCGCGGAGCTGGCGAAGCTGTGCGGCTGTCTCCCCCTGGCGCTGCGGATCGCGGCCAGCCACCTCGCCGCACAAGCCGGTGACTCGATCGCGTCGTACGCCGAGGAGCTGCGGGCCGGCGACCGGCTGTTCGCCCTGTCCGTGGCCGGCGAGCCGGATGCGGCCGTCGAGGTGGCGTTCGACCGCTCGTACGAGGCGCTGGTTCCGGAGTCCCAGCAACTGTTCGCTCTGCTCGGCATCGTGCCCGGTCCGGACGTCACGGCACCGGCAGCCGCCGTCCTGCTCGACACCACGCTCGCGGTGGCGCGACGACTGCTCGACACCCTCGTCACCGCCAACCTCCTGGTCCGCCAGCGCGACCGCTACTGCATGCACGACCTGCTTCGCCTGTACGCCGCACGACGCGCGGCCGTTCACCCTGCGGCCGAGGGAGCCTGGTTGCGCCTGTGCGACTGGTACCTGCGGACAGCCGACGCGGCGACGCAGTTCGAGTACATGCCGTCGGTGCGGATCACTCCGCGGCTGAGCGACGAGCGGATGTTCGTGCTTGCCGCGGAGGCCAGGCAGTGGCTCGAGGACGAGGAGGCCGGCCTGGTCGCGGTGATCAAGCGGGCTTCCGAGCATGGGCCGCAGGAGACCGCGTGGCGACTGGCCGACGTCCTGCGGCAGTACCTGACGCTCAACCACCGCGTGGATCCCTGGCGCACCGCAGTTCTCGCCGGACTGTCGGCGGCGCAGACCACCCGTGATCTCGGCGGGCAGGGTGCGATGCTGCACAGCATGGGCGCCTTGCAGTTCGTCAGCGGGGACACCGCTGCCGCGATCGCCTCGGCGGAGCAGGCAGCTGAGCTCTACCAGCGGGCCGGCTTCGGGCTGGGCCACGCGGCACTGCTCTGCAATCTGGGCATGGCTCACGACGACCAGGGCGACTCGGCGCGAGCGGCCGAGCTGTTGGAGCGTGGAATCGCCGGACTCCGTGAGTACGACAGCCCGGCGGCCATGGTGAACGCCCTGAACAGCCTCAGCAACGTCGAGTGCAACCTGGGCAACCTGGACGCCGCCCTGGCCGCAGCGGACGAGGCGATGACCACCGCACCCGATGTCCGCAGCCGCACAGTGGCCATGTTCAACCGCGGCGTCGCGTACCGCCTCCTGGGCGATCTGGAGCAGGCGGAGCGGGATCTCGGCCAGGCTGCTCTGTCGGATGACGAGTCGCTGCCGCTGCAGTACGAGGCGGCTCTGCTGTACGCCGACCTGGGCTACCTGGAAGAGGCGGAGAGCTGGGCTCGTCGTGCGCTGACCCGCAGCCGCGGCAACGGCCAGCCCTGGCACGAAGCCGCGGCCCTCAACGCACTCGGCACGATCTACCGTCGGCGGGGACGCTGGAACGACGCTGTGCGCTGCCATCAGGCCGCCGGCGGGATCGCCCGCAGCAACGGGCACCGGGCAACGGTCGCCGAGTCGGTGCTCGGGCTGGCGGAAGCGGACCTCGGTCAGGGTCAGCGTGACCGAGCGGCCGAGCTGGCCAGGCAGGCGCTGCTGGCCGCGCGCCGGCTCGGGCACCGGATCCTGGCCTGCCGGGCCTTGCTGCTGCTCGCCGTCCTGGAGCCGGCCGGCGGCCATGAGGCCGAGGCGGCCGCGCTCCAGCAGGCGACCGGCTTCGTCGCTAGGGCGAGCTGATCAGCCCGCCCTAGCTGGACTGCTCGGGAAGGCGCGGCGCGACCTCACCCTTGAGAGCCAGCTTGGCCAGGTGGTTGCGCGCCTCCTCGGCGTACTTGAAGTCGCAGAGCACGTCGTACGTCGTCGCCACCACCGCGGTCCGGGACGTGAAGTCGCGGCGGCCACCCAGCTGGGCGTAGCCGATTGCGCCGAACGCCATCCCGAAGATCGCGCCCAGCACCACACCGGTGACCAGGGCGGCCAGCCAGCCGCCCTCACTGGTGAACAGGCCGAGCAGCACGCCGACGAACAGGCCGAACCAGGCGCCGCTGGCCAGGCCGGCGGTGAGCGCCCGGGCCCAGGTCAGCCGGCCGGTGATCTTCTCCACCTGCCGCAGGTTGTTGCCGACGATGGTGGTGTGCTCCACCGGGAACTTCTCGTCCGAGAGGTAGTCGACCGCGCGCTGCGCCTCCAGGTAGGTGTCGTACGTGCCGATCGTCAGCCCCGTCGGCCGGGGGTCCATCGAGGGCATGCCCTGGGTGCTCATCGTCGTTCCTCTCCACTGTTGCTTCCACCCCATCATTGCCGACGCCCGGTAGCGGGCGCAGTAGCGGCGCAGTGACGGCGCAGTGGCCGCCGCGGCCTCGGCACGTTGATAGCCTCGCGTCGATGACCAGCCGGAGGTGGGACATGGGCGCGACACGCCGCGTCGGACGTGTCTTCTCCCGCCGTACCCCGTTGGGGTCGCTGCCACTCGACCTGGTCGGCAGCGGCAAGCTGGACGGCGCCCTGGTCGACTGGGCCTACTACCGCGACGGTCACCGGGACACCCGCGACGGCAACTACGTGGATGCCCTGGCGCGCGCCCGGCGCGGCGTTGGCTTCGTCTGGATCGGCCTGTTCCAGCCGAACGAGCGCCAGTTGGCCGTGGTCGGTGAGGAGTTCGGCCTGCACCCGCTGGCCCTGGAGGACGCCACCGAGGCGCACCAGCGCCCGAAGCTGGAGCGGTACGGCGAGACGCTGTTCGCCGTGTTCAAGACCGTGCGCTACGTGCCGCACGACGACCTGACCGCCACCAGCGAGGTGGTGGAGTCGGGCGAGGTGATGGTGTTCTGCGGCCCCGGCTTCGTGATCACCGTGCGGCACGGCGGGCACAGTGAGCTGGCCGGGCTGCGGCAGGTGCTGGAGAGAACGCCGGAGCGGCTGGCGGCCGGCCCCGGCACGGTTCTGCACGCGATCGCCGACCACGTCGTCGACAGCTACCTGGCGGTGGCGGCCTCGGTCCAGTCCGACATCGACGTGATCGAGACCGAGATGTTCAGCCCGCGCGGCTGGCGCAACATCGACCGGGTCTACCAGCTCAAGCGCGAGGTGCTGGAGCTGAAGCGCGCGGTCGCTCCGCTGGCCGGACCGATGCGGGCCCTGGCCACCCTGCGGCACCCGCTGATCGCCGACGAGATCCGCGACTACTTCCGCGACGTCGACGACCACCTGCTCCGGGTCAAGGAGCAGGTGGTCTCGTTCGACGAGCTGCTCAGCTCCATCCTGCAGGCCGGCCTGGCCCAGGTGCAGGTCTCGGAGAACGAGGACATGCGCCGGATCTCCGCCTGGGTGGCGATCATCGCCGTCCCGACGTTGATCGCGGGGGTCTACGGAATGAACTTCGAGCACATGCCGGAGACCAGCACGAAGTACGGGTACTACGTGGTGCTGGGCGGCATGGCGACCGCTTGCACCGTGCTCTACCGGCTCTTCAAACGCAACCGCTGGCTCTGAGCTGGCAGCCTGGTGCCATGGCCGCCACTGGCCTGAACCGGGTCCCCGCGAACGGTTGTGCCGCCCGAAGGCACCTGGTTCAATGCGCCCATCGCTATCGGTCAGCGGTCCGCCACGATGTGCTACCGACCCCGCCCAGCGGACGCCGCCCGACGTACGAGGCTGCCGGGAGGGCCCGTGCTACGCATTCACTTCACCCCGCGCGACCTGGCCAAGGTGACGATTGCGACCAGGCCTGCCCCGCTCTGGGAGGTGCTGCTCAGCCTGCACATGCTGCAGCACTCCGACGGCCGGCTGGTGTTCGAGGACTGGCGCCGGCACGTGCGTACGACGGTCGCTCCGGACCAGATGCGGCTGCTGCTGGAGCTGACGCCACCGCGGGGCTACTCCCCCGACTTCCTGACCCCGGCCGACTGCCCAGCCGACTTCGAGAGCGCGCTGGAGCTCGCCCTGTCCACGCCCAGGCAGCAGGTGCGCAGCCAGCTCGACCTGCTCAGCCACTACCGCCCTGTCTCGCCGTGGACCCGCGAGCTGGCCGAGGGCGAGCGGTCGTCGATGCGCAAGCTCGGCCACGCGATCCGGACGTACCACGACGCCGCCATCGCGCCGTACTGGAAGTCCATCGGCACTCATGTCTCGGCCGACCGGGCGCATCGCGGTGAGGCGCTCTCCCGGCACGGCGTGGATCGGCTGCTGTCGTCGCTGCACCCGCGAGTTCGCTGGGTGGCTCCGGTGCTGCAGGTGCTCGACATGACCGACCGCGACCTCTACCTGGACGGCCGCGGGATCGAGCTGCAGCCGTCGGCGTTCTGCTGGCAGGTGCCGACGAAGCTGCAGGACCCTGAGCTGAAGCCGATCCTGGTCTACCCGATCCAGCACGCACCGGGCATTCTCCGCCAGTCGTCGACCGAGGCGTCCGCCCCGTCCAACCCGCTCGGCGCTCTGCTCGGCTCCACCCGGGCGGCGGCGCTGGAGGCAGCGGTTGAGGGCTGCACGACGACCGAGCTGGCCAAGCGCTGCAACATCTCCCCAGCCGCGGCCAGCCACCAGGCGACCGTACTGCGGGAGGCCGGGCTGATCACCACCCGGCGCGACGGCGCCTCCGTCCGGCACGAGATCACCCAGCTCGGTATCTGGCTGCTCTCCGGCCACGGCTCGGGCGGTCTCCGGCGCGAAACTCTGCCGGCCGTCGCGAACTGAGGTCCCCCGGGCCGCTGATCGGCAGCGTCGGTGACAGCGGAATGAAAGCGGAGCCCGGCACGATGGTCGCCGAGGAAGGGAGACCCTCGTGCTGCGCATCCATTTCACCAGCCAGGACCTGGCCCGGACCACGGTCGCCGAGGAGCCGGACCCGCTCTGGGAGGTCCTGCTCAGCTTGCACCAGCTGCAGGTGCAGGACGGCTGGAGCCACTACGGCCACTGGCGTGAGAGCACGCGCAGGCAGCTTCCGAAGCAGGTCGCGCAACTGCTGCAGCTCACACCGCCGCGCGGGTACTCCCCTGACTTCCTGACGCCCGCCCATCCGGGCAAAACCTTCGAAGAGGGCGTGGAGCAGGTCTTGTCCACTTCCCGTCGCCGGTTCCAGCAGGAGCTCGAGCTACTCTCCGTACGCCGAACGGGCTCGGGCTGGATCCGGGAGCTGGTCAACGGGCACGGTGACGTCGTGAAGGGACTCGGCCAAACGCTGCACGTCTATCACCGGCACGGCATCGCGCCGTACTGGGACTCCCTGCGTTCGCTCGTCCGCGCCGATCATCAGCAGAAGGTCGGGCATCTCGCTGCGGCCGGGGTGGACCACCTGCTCGGCCACCTACATCCGGCCGTTCGCTGGGAAGCGCCGGTCCTCAAGGTCGACGGGCTGCCGGACCAGGATCTGCACCTGGAGGGACGCGGTCTTCGTCTGCAACCGTCGGTGTTCTGCTGGCGGAAACCGACCAAGCTGCGCGACCCGCTGCTCCAGCCGGTGCTGGTCTACCCGGTCCAGCACGGACCCGGAGCCCTGCACCGCCGCTCGGCCGGCGGCCAGTCACGCCCGCTGGCCGCCCTGCTCGGCCAGACCCGCGCCGCCGCTCTGGAGGCCATCGCCAACAGCTGTACGACGACCGAGCTGGCTCAGCGCTGCCAGATCTCCCTCGCCGGCGCCAGCCGCCAGGCGGGGGTGCTGCGCGACGCCGGGCTGATCACCACCCGGCGAGCCGGGCAGGCGGTCCGGCACGACCTCACCGCCCTGGGCCGGATGGTGCTGGAGGGCAGGGCCAGCGGCCAGAGCTTGTAGTCCCGGTCAGAGCTTGTAGTCCTCGAGCAGCCGGCGGCCGATGATCATCCGCTGGATGTCGGCGGTGCCCTCGCCGATCAGCAGCATCGGCGCCTCGCGGTACAGCCGCTCGATCTCGTACTCCTTGGAGAAGCCGTAGCCGCCGTGGATCCGGAAGGAGTCCTCGACCACCTGCGAGCAGTACTCGCTGGCCAGGTACTTCGCGACGCCGGCCTCGAAGTCGTTGCGGGAGCCGGCATCCTTCTTCCGGGCCGCCTTCACCATCAGCTCGTGCGCGGCCTCGACCTTGACCGCCATGTCGGCCAGCCGGAACAGCACCGCCTGGTGCTCGGCGATCTTCCGGCCGAAGGTCTCCCGCTGCTGGGCGTAGGAGATGCCGAGCTCGAACGCCCGCCGGGCCACTCCGCAGCCGCGCGCCGCGACGTTCACCCGGCCGACCTCGACGCCGTCCATCATCTGGTAGAAGCCCTTGCCCGGGACCCCGCCGAGGATCTGGCCGGCGTCGATCCGGTAGCCGTCGAAGATCAGCTCGGTGGTGTCGACGCCCTTGTAGCCCATCTTCTCGATCTTGCCCGGCACGGTCAGGCCCTGGTCGACCTCGCCGAAGCCCGGCTCCTTCTCGACCAGGAACGTGGTCATGTTCTTGTAGACCGAGTCGGCGCCCTCGTCGGTCTTCACCAGCACCGCGACCAGGTTGGCCGAACCACCGTTGGTCAGCCACATCTTCTGGCCGTTGACCGTGTAGCTGTCACCGTTCTTGACGGCCTTGGTCTTGATCGCCGCGACGTCGGAGCCGCAGCCCGGCTCGGACATCGAGAACGCGCCGCGCACGTCGCCGGTCGCCATCCGCGGCAGGTACTTCTGCTTCTGCTCGTCGGTGCCGTGCTGGAGCAGCAGGTACGCGACGATGAAGTGCGTGTTGATGATGCCGGACACGCTCATCCAGCCACGGGCGATCTCCTCGACGCAGAGCGCGTAGGTGAGCAGCGACTCCCCGAGCCCGCCGTACTGCTCGGGGATCATCAGCCCGAACAGGCCGAGCTCCTTGAGCCCCTCGACGATCGCCGTCGGGTACTCGTCCTGGTGCTCCAGCTCGGTGGCCACCGGCAGGATCTCCGCCTCGACGAAGGCCCGAACCGTCTTCAGGATCTCCTCCTGGACGTCGGTGAGTCCTTCGGTCTGCTGCAACCTGCTCATCTGCGGCTCCTTGCGTCGAGATCGCCTACTCGCGAGTATCGCGAACCCCAGCATCCCGGCCCACCCCGACACCCGCTGTGACTCCCACCACCCACACACCGTCAGGTGGCTCACGCCCGCCCGCGGCCGCGATCTGTTGCGCGAGCTAGCCGACCTGAGCTGTCGGAGGCGGCTGTGGACTCGCGACCGCGTGCCAGTACGCCGCGTAGGCACCGGTCTGCTTGACCACGCGATCCGGCGTAGGGGCGGCCGGCCAGAACTGCAGCAGATAGCGATCGACCGGCGCATCGTCATCGTTCGACCCAGAGTCGGCCTGGTGACCGGCGTCCATTCCCCAACCGCAGTACCGCACCCGGTGGTCGATCGACGCAAGACCCAGTCGCCACCGCTGCTCACCGCCCCAAGTCACCAGGACGGCGTCACCCTCCGGCTTGAACGACGCCTCGACGATCTCCTCCCACTGGTCGTCGACGGGCGGCGCGTCGTCGTGGACCTCGACGGTGAAGCCGACCTTGCCGGTGTGCAGGCCGGTGATCAGGAACAGCTTCCCGTCGACCGCCGCGCCGCACAGCCCGTTCTGCTGACCGCCGAAGCACTCCCCGAGGTCGGAGTAGTCCTCACGGCTCTCGACGTACAACTGCCCGTAGTGAACCCAGGCGGGCTCGTCCACCACCACTCGTCCAGAGCTCATCGCGGTGGGGTCACTCGTCGTCGCGGTCGTTGTCGCGGTCGCCGTTGTTGCTCACGTACGGGCTGAAGGTGCGACTGAGGGTGGTGACGAGAACGACTTCTTCCCGGGTGGGTTGCCAGCGGTTGGTGCGCTGGGCCATCGCGAGGCGGCGGACGGCGTCGCGGTACTTGTCGGCGGCCTTGTCGTTCTTGCCTTCCGCCAGCGCCTTGGCCGCCTCGTCGAGGTCCTTGGCGGCTTCGCGGACCGAGCGATTGGGGTCGCCCTGGCGGAGCAGCTCGGCCAGCGCGCGCAGGGATCGAGCCGGGCCGGTCTCCGCGGGCTTCTCCGGGCTCTTCTTCGGCTTCTTCGGAGTCGGGGTGTCCTTGGGCTTCGACTGCCTGGCGGTCGGCGTCGGGGTCGGGGTCGGCTTGGGCTTGGGCTGAGTGCTCACCTTCGCCACGGTCGGCGTGGCCGTCGGCGTGCCGCCGGCCTGCGCGGGCGGATCGGTCGAGACGCCCTCCCGCAGCAGGGCTGCCGCGACCACGCCGGCCAGTACGACGGCTGTGCCCGCGATGACCTTCGCGAACGGCAGTCGCCGTCGTGGCCCCGCATGTCCTGCGGCTGCCGGTGCCGCGCTCGCTGCCCGGTTGTCGCCGGGCAGTTCGTCGTCCAGCGAGGCAGCAGGTGCTCCGAGCAGCTCCTCGTCGAGCGAAGGCCGGACCGGCTCACCAGCCGGCGCCCCGAACGGCAGGACCTGGGTGGCGTTGCCCGCCGGGTTGTTGAGGTGCGCGATGACCTCGGCCGTGGACGACGGCCGCTGCGCCGGGTCCTTGGCGAGCATCCGCAGGACGAGCTCGCCCAGGCCGGGCGCGGCGTCAGTACGGCGTACTGGGGGTGGCGGGGCTTCCAGGTGCTGGCGGAGGACCTGCTCGACGGTGTCGGCGACGAAGGGCGGCACGCCTTCGAGCAGCTCGTACAGGACGCAGCCCAGCGAGTACCAGTCGCTCGCCGGGGTCGCCTTGCCGCCGCGCACCTGCTCCGGCGAGATGTAGGCGGCCGTGCCGAGCAGGACCTGCCCGGTCGCGCCGTTGAGGCTGCCGGTGTGGGCCAGGCCGAAGTCGGTGATCTTGAGCGTGCCGTCGGTCGCCAGCAGCAGGTTGCCCGGCTTCACGTCGCGGTGCACGATCCCGGCCGCGTGCGCCGCGTCGAGCGCCCGCGCCCCCTGGACGGCGACGTCGGCGACGACCTTCGTCGTCGGCAACCCCTCGGACCGCAGCAGCTGCGCCAGATCGGTGCCGGTGACCAGCTCCATCACCAGGAACACGTGGTCGTCGGCGGCCCCCACGTCGTACGTCGCGACCACGTTCGGGTGCTGCAGCCGGGCGGCGGCCTGGGCCTCGATCCGGAACCGCTGCACCGCGTCCATCGGATCGCCCTCGAGAGCGCGCAGCAGCTTCACCGCCACCTGACGCGCCAGCACGGTGTCCTCGGCCTGCCAGACCTCACCGGCACCACCTCGCCCGAGCAGGCTCAGCAACCGGTAACGCCCCGCGAGTACCACGCCGTTCACACCAACACCCCACAACGCCTTCCGCCTGGCCGGACCAGCGCCCTACCTTAGGTGCCCACGCGCCGCAGGGCGAGCGGTCGGCCCGTCCGGTGGACGGTCTTTACCTGCTCCTGCCACGAACCACGGTGCCGATCGCCACCACACGTACTAGGTTGACCACATGAAGCGATCATTCGTTCCCGCCCTGATCGCGACGACGCTGCTCGCCGCGACGTTGACCACCACCACCGCGTCGGCCGCGCCCGCCCCGTCCGGCGGCGGTGCCCCGACCGTCCGGTGCGAGTTCACCCCGACACCGGAGAACCCGGCCGCGAAGCCGGTCACCGTGCCGTCGGCGACCGCGAAGGCCCGCGGCACCGTCGACGTGTTCTTCGCGACGAACTACGGCCCGTTCGTGGTCCGGATGGACCGCGCGAACGCGCCGTGCGGGGTGCACAACTTCGTGCACCTGACCAAGAGCCGCTTCTACGACCGCACCCAGTGCTTCCGGCTGACCAACTCGGCCCGGCTCGGTGTGCTGCAGTGCGGCGACATCTACCGCCAGGAGGAAGGCGGCCCGGGCTACAAGTTCCCCGACGAGGTCACCGGCCGGGAGACCTACCCGCGCGGCACCGTTGCCTACGGCAACCAGGGACCGGGCACCAACGGGTCGGAGTTCTTCGTCGTGCACTCGTTCGCCAACATCCCGCCGAACTACACCGTGCTCGGCCGGGTGATCTTCGGCATGTCGACCTTCGACCGGATCGTCGCCGCCGGCATCGCCGACCCCGACCTCGACGGCCCGCCCACCTCGCCGGTCCGCATCCTCAAGGTGCTCACCCTCGGCTGACCGCCTGTGCGTCCGAAGAACCCTGCGCTGCCGGCAAGGTTCTTCGGACGCTCCGTGCCGAGATGATCAGTCGGTCGGGGGCTGCCAGACGTCGGTGCGCGTCAGGCCCGCGGCGCGGCCCTTGGCGGAGATGACCAGGGCCATCTTGCGGGAGGCCTCGTCGATCATCTCGTCGCCGAGCATCACCGCGCCCCGGGCGCCGCCGGCCGCCGAGGTGAAGTGGTCGTAGGCGTCGAGAATGTTCTCGGCGTGGTCGTAGTCGTCCTGCCGCGGCGAGTAGACCTCGTTCGCGGCGGCGATCTGGTCCGGGTGCAGCACCCACTTGCCGTCGAAGCCGAGCGCGGCCGACCGGCCCGCCACCCGGCGGAACCCGTCGACGTCCTTGATCTGCAGGTACGGGCCGTCGATCGCCTGCTTGCCGTGCGCCCGGGCCGCCATCAGGATCTGCATCAGGATGTAGTGGTAGGCGTCGCCGACGTCGTAGCCGGGCGGCTGCTCGCCGACCACCAGGGACTTCATGTTGATCGAGGCCATGAAGTCGGCCGGGCCGAAGATGATCGTCTCCACCCGCGGCGAGGCCTGCGCGATGGCGTTCACGTTCGTCAGGCCGAGCGCGTTCTCGATCTGCGCCTCGATGCCGATCCGGCCCGGCTCCAGGCCGTGGACCTTCTCCAGCTGGGTGAGCAGCAGGTCCAGCGCGACCACCTGCTCGGCGGTCTGCACCTTCGGCAGCATGATGCAGTCCAGGTTGGCGCCGGCGCCGGAAACCACCTCGATCACGTCGGCGTAGGTCCACTCGGTGGTCCAGTCGTTCACCCGGACGACCCGGATCTTCGAGCCCCAGCCGCCCTCGTTCAGCGCGGCGACGATGTTCTTGCGGGCGTCCACCTTGGCGATCGGCGCGACCGAGTCCTCCAGGTCGAGAAACACCTGGTCGGCGTCCAGCCCCTTCGCCTTGGCCAGGAACCGCGGGTTGGAGCCCGGGGTCGCCAGGCAGGACCGCCTGGACCGGAACGTCTCACTCGCCTCGTCAGCCATCGCCGTCACCCTTCGCCTCGGTTACCCGTCGGTCACCGGCAGCGTACGGCGAAAGCTCCGTCCCCGGCCCGGTGACTTCCCTCACCCCGGGTCGGCCTGTGGTACTCCTCACGGGCGAAGGCGGACCTCCACCACTCACCAAAGCCGGCTGGGACCCCAACCGGCCGCACACCACGGCGCGGCTGGCGCGGCGGAGCACGCTTGCTGAGTGGTGCAGATCCGCTTGTGACACCCTGGGGCGGTGACGACGGACGAGGCCGTGGCGGAGATCGGCGCGGTGATGAAGAAGGCCGGGCTGGTCTGGCTGTCCTGGAACGGGCAGCGCGCGATGCCGGCCTGGTTCGCGACGGTCGACGGCGCGTACGTCGTCCTGGCGGATCGCGACGGCAGCGCCGAGCAGCCGCTGCCCGGACTGGCCGACGCCGACGCGGTCCAGGTCGTCGTTCCGGCCAAGCCGGCGACGAGCCGCCTGGCCTCCTGGACTGCCGCCGTACGACGGCTGGAACCGGGCACGGAGGAGTGGACCGCCGCCGCCCTGGTCCTCCGCACCGAGCGCCTCAACGCCGCCGGGCTGGGCAACCAACTCGACCGCTGGCAGGCCCAGGCGGACGTGCTCGTCCTCGAGCCCACCGGCGCGGTCACCACGACCTACGACGACACGCATCCCGCTGTGACGCCGCCAGAGACCTCCGCGACGACCCGAGGCAAGCGCCCGATCACCCTGCACAAGCGGGCCCGGCGCCGCCCGAAGCTCAGCTGACACGCTGCCGCCCGCCGCTCTGACCCTCCGGCCGGGGCAACCTGGACGGACCGGATCACGTACTTCCGATCGTCAACTGATCCGGCGGCGACGGGACGGCCCATGTTCGGCAAGGAGCGGCGGGACCTCGAGTTCTCGGAGTACGTGGCGTCTCGGCGGTCCCGGCTGGTCGGCACGGCGTACCTGCTGTGCGGGGATCGTCACCAGGCCGAGGACCTCGTGCAGACCGCACTGGCCAAGCTGTACGTCGCCTGGCCGCGGGTCCGGCGCTCGGACGGCGAGGACGCCTACGTACGGCGAATCCTGGTCAACGCCGGGATCGACGCCAGCCGCCGGCCGTGGCGGCGCGAGCACACCTCCGACCAACTGCCGGAGTACCCGGCGGACGAGGGGCTCGGGCTGGAGGACCGGGACGAGCTGATCGCGGCGCTGAGCACATTGGCCCCCGGGCAGCGCCGGGTGATCGTGCTGCGCTACTGGCTCGGGCTGTCGGTCGAGGAGGTCGCCACCGACCTGCAGATCACGCCGGGCACGGTGAAGAGCCAGTCGTCGAAGGCGCTGCAGAACCTCCGGCACCAGTTGATCCCCGAACTCGCAGCGCTGACGGAGGAGCACTGATGAACGAGCACGACCTGCACGAGCGGATGCGCGACAGCACCGCCTGGACCGACCACCTCGGCACCGAACCGGCCGCCGACCTGCTCCGCGGCCGGAAGCGGCTGCGGAGGCGGCGGACCACGATCGGGGCGTCGGCCATGTCCGCGATCGCCGTGGTCGCGGCCGGCGCGACAATCGCCGCCGGCCAGCTGCCCGGTGCCGCGGACGGCCAGGTGGCCGGAGATCCGACGCCGGGCGTCTTCGGCGTTCTGCGGCTGACCCCGGGCGGACCGACGATCACGTGCCCGCTGTCCGCCGCACCTCCGGGCGGGTTGCCCGCAGGTACGGCGGAGCCGAACCACCTGCGGATCCTGGTGTCCCACGTGGACCCGGCCCGGACCCACCTGAAAGGCCGCTCTGCCGGCATACTGCGGCGGCCGGGCGACGGCCCCTGTGAACCGCGCGGCGTCGCGGCAGCGTGGTCGGAGTGGCACGAGGCGGGCGGGACCGGCTTCGCCGCCGTGGCGGTGCGGGCGAAAGGCGACTACGGGCCGGTGGAAGCCAACGAAATCCCCGAGCCGCGAGCCGACGTCTGCGGGCTGTACACCGACCGCTCGACCTTCACCGACTGCCGAGTCATCACCACCGCCGCCGGTCAGAAGGTGCGGGTCGGCACCCGGGGCAAGCAGGCCTACTGGGCCAGCTACGTCCGGCCCGACGGCGCGATGGCGTACGCGACCGTGGAGGGCGACAACCGACGGGCGGACCCAGGGCCGGCCCCAGCCGACGAACCGGACCCGGTCCTGGCGCCGAGCGTGACGCTGGAAGCTCTGATCGCCACGGTCACCGATCCTGCCCTCGACACCTACTGACCCGCGCCGAAACCGCGACACCTCCGCTGGTGGAGGTGTCGCAGGTCAGAGCCAGCCGCGCTCGCGGGCGTGCCAGCCCAGCTGCAGGCGGGACCGGGAGTGGGTCCGCTCCATCAGCAGCTGGACCCGCCGGGCGACCGTACGCCGGCTGGTGCCGAGCCGGGCGGCGGCGGCCTCGTCGGTGAGGCCAGCCACCAGCAGCGACAGCAGGTACCGGTCGTCGGCGGACAGTGGATCCTCGGCAGCGAGGGTCTCCCCGGCCGTCACCGACAGCGGACTGGCCCGCCCCCACACCGTCTCGAAGAGCGCGACCAGAGCGTCCAGCAGGCTGCACGGGTGAACCAGCAGCGCCGCGTCGTGCGCCGGGGTGGCCCAGTCCAGCGGCAGCAACGCCAGCTCCCGATCCGCGACGGCCAGCTTGGTCGGCAGGTCGTCCGCGATCCGGGCTTGCTCACCAGCCCGGACGTGACTGACCGCGCTGGCCGACAGCAGCGAGTCCTCCAGCGCCGAGCTGTCGTAGATCACCCGGTACACGACGCCGTCGGCCTGCCGGGCCAGCTGCGTCCTGTTCACCTCGGCCGACGCCGCGTACGGCGGCGCGACCAGCTCACGGACCTCCTGCCGGGCCGTGCGTTGCACCCGGTCGAACGCCAGGTTGACCGCGGTCTGTCCGGAGACGATCTCGATGAGCTCCTCGGTCCGCCGGTTGCCGGCCTGGTTGTACGCCTCTGCCGCCAGCCGGTACGCCGCCTCGCGGACCCGTTCCAGCTCCTCCTCCTGCCGCTGGACCAGCTGCTCGACCGCCAGCTCCGGCGGCACCGGGACGACCAGCTCGCGCGGCGGCGGCGTACGGTGCACGAAGCCTTCGCTCTGCAAGGCGTCGACGGCCCGCAGTACGTCCTCCAGCGTCGAGCCGGCTCGCTCGGCCAGCTCCGTCACCGTCGCGGCACCCTGCCGGACCAGCGCCAGGTAGATCGCTTCGTTCTCGGCGCCCAGTCCGGTGGATCTCCGCACGTTCCGCCCCTCGCTCGCCCCGGTGCCCCCGACCGGCCCCACCCGCCGAGCACATTGTAAGGACCTTCTGGACCGTGCCGGGGCCGGCGCCGGTGGTGGCCTGCGCGCCTCGGTCCCCCCGGGCGGTTAGCCTTCGAGCATGAGCGGATCACCGGCACGTGTGTACGTCGCCCGGCTGGCCGGACTCCCCGTGTACGACCCGAACGGGGACCAGGTCGGCAAGGTGCGCGACGTCGTGGTGACGCTGCGGCAGGACACCCAGCCGCCGCGGGTGCTCGGGCTGGTGGTCGAGGTGTTCACCCGGCGGCGCATCTTCCTGCCGATGACCCGGGTGACCTCGATCGAGGTCGGCCACGTGATCACCACCGGACTGCTGAACATGCGCCGCTTCGAGCAGCGGGCCACCGAGGTGCTGGTGCTCGGCGAACTGCTGGACCGGACCGTCACGATCCGCGAGACCGGCGCCGCCGCGGTGGTGTTCGACCTGGCGATGGAGCAGTGGCGGACCCGGGACTGGATGCTGTCGAAGGTCGCGGTGACCGAGGGGGCCAAGCGGTTCCGGCGCCGCGGGCAGTCGCACGTGCTGGACTGGGCCGACGTCAGCGGGTTCGCGCAGACCGAGCACGGGCAGGGCGCGACGCACATGCTGGCCGCGTTCGACACGATGAAGCCGGCCGACCTGGCCGGCGTACTGCACGAGCTGTCGCCCAAACGGCGCAAGGAGATCGCGTCCGCGCTGAACGACGAGCGGCTGGCCGACGTGCTGGAGGAGCTGCCCGAGGACGACCAGGTGGAGATCCTGGCCGGCCTGGACACCGAGCGGGCCGCGGACGTGCTCGAGGAGATGTCGCCGGACGACGCGGCCGACCTGATCGCCGAGCTGCCGACCGACACCGCCGAGCGGCTGCTGACGCTGATGGAGCCGGACGAGGCCGAGGACGTCCGGCGCCTGCTGACGTACGAGGAACGCACGGCCGGTGGCCTGATGACGTCCGAGCCGGTGATCCTGCCCGCCGACGCGACCGTGGCCGACGCGCTCGCGCACGTGCGCAACGCCGAGCTGAGTCCGGCGCTGGCCGCGATGATCTACGTCTGCCGCCCGCCGCTGGAAACCCCGACCGGCCGGTTCATCGGGATCGGCCACATCCAGCGGCTGCTGCGCGAGCCGCCGTCGGCGCTGGTGTCCGGCGTACTCGACACGGACCTGGACGGGTTGCGTCCGGACGACGGGCTGCAGGCGGTGAGCAAGTACCTCGCGACCTACAACCTGGTCGCTGCTCCGGTGCTCGACGACGAGGGCCGGCTGCTCGGCGCGGTCACCGTGGACGACGTACTGGACCATCTACTGCCCGACGACTGGCGTGGATCCGCGCCGCAGGAAGGGGATCCGCATGCCCGGTGACAACCGCCGTCGCAGCCGGCCGGACGACCGGCGCGGTTCCCGGTCCGCCGAACGCCGCGGCGCACGGTCGGACGAGCGCCGCTCCGAGGATCGCCGGCTGACCCGCCCGGCCGCCGACCGGCTGGACGTCCCGCGCGAGCTGCGCCGGACACTGGTCCGGCGGCGCGCGTACGACGCGGACGCGTTCGGGCGGCTGTCGGAGCGGATCGCGCGGTTCCTGGGCACCGGGCAGTTCCTGGTCTACATGACCGCGACGATCGTGTTCTGGGTGCTGTGGAACATCTTCGCGCCCGAGCACCTGCGCTGGGACCAGTACCCGTTCATCTTCCTCACGCTAGCGCTCAGCCTGCAGGCCTCGTACGCCGCGCCGCTGATCCTGCTCGCGCAGAACCGGCAGGAGGCCCGGGACCGGGTCCAGTACGAACGCGACCGCGACGTCGACGCCCGCAGCCGGGCCGACATGGAGTTCCTGGCCCGGGAGATGGCCTCGCTGCGGATGTCGGTCGGCGAGGTCGCGACCCGCGACTTCCTGCGCTCGGAACTGCGCTCGCTGCTGGCCGAGCTGGACAAGGACCGCGAGGACGACCGGGTCTGAGCCGCGGGAGCGGCCGGTGGTCCTGGTGAGGTTCGCCTTGCCGGAGCTACGTCACAGTGGACCGTGGTGGGGCGCCTGTGCGTGAGCACGTAGCCTGTAGCCATGGCTCCCACTGCTGACCAGGTGACCGCTGCGCTCGGGTCCGTGATGGATCCCGAGATCAAGAAACCGATCACCGAACTGGGCATGGTCGAGTCCGTCGTGGTGCGGACCGACGGCGTCGTGGCGGTGAAGATCCTGCTGACCGTGTCCGGCTGCCCGATGAAGGACACGCTGCGGCGCGACACCACCGCGGCGGTCAGCGCGCTGGACGGCGTCACCGGGGTCGAGATCGAGCTCGGCGTGATGTCGGCGGAGCAGCGGGCGGCGCTGCAGACCCAGCTGCGCGGCGGGGTGGCCGAGAAGGAGATCCCGTTCTCCCGGCCGGACTCGCTGACCAAGGTGTTCGCGATCGCCTCCGGCAAGGGTGGCGTCGGCAAGTCGTCGGTGACGGTGAACCTGGCCGTCGCGATGGCCGCCAAGGGCCTGTCGGTCGGCGTGCTCGACGCCGACATCTACGGTCACTCGGTGCCGGCCATGCTCGGTGTCGCGGACGAGCGGCCGACCGCCGTCGACGACATGATCATGCCGGTGCCCGCGCACGGCGTGAAGGTGATCTCGATCGGCATGCTGAAGCCCAAGCGCGACCAGGTGGTCGCCTGGCGCGGCCCGATCCTGGACCGTGCGCTGGTGCAGATGCTGGCCGACGTCTACTGGGGCGACCTGGACGTGCTGCTGCTCGACCTGCCGCCGGGCACCGGCGACATCGCGATCTCGGTCGGCCAGCGGCTGACCACCGCCGAGGTGATCGTGGTGACGACGCCGCAGGAGGCCGCCGCAGAGGTCGCCGAGCGGGCCGGCACGATGGCCCAGATGGTGCACCAGCGGGTGGCCGGCGTGATCGAGAACATGTCCTTCCTGCCCTGCCCGCACTGCGGTCCCGAGCACCGGATCGAGATCTTCGGCAGCGGCGGTGGCCAGCGCGTCTCCGAGACCCTGTCCGCCCGGCTGGGCTACCCGATCCCGCTGCTCGGCGAGATCCCGCTCGACGAGCGGCTGCGCAGCGGCGGCGACCTCGGCGACCCGCTGGCCGTCACCGACCCGGACACGCCCGCGTCCCGGGTCATCGCCGACATCGCCCAGCGCCTCGGCGGCCGCCCCCGCGGCCTGCTCGGTCGCCAGCTCGGCCTCTCCCCGGTCGGCCGCTGACCTTCTCGGCGCCTCCGGGCACGGTCGTCGGCCGCTGACGTGCTGAGCGGCCGGTGTGCTGCCTGGTGATTGACTGGGGACCGTGCCGATCCCTGCCGAGACGCCGGTCCTGACCGACGGCGTGGTGACGCTGCGCGCGCCACGCCCCGACGACCTGCCGGGCGCGATCGCACGGGCCGAGCAGGAGCCCGGCGGGAGCTTCGGCACCGAGGACATCACCCGGTGGATCGGCTTCGGAATCGCCGAGGCGTGGACCGCCCGGTCCCAGCTCGTCTTCGTGATCGAGTACCAGGGCCGGTACGCCGGTTCGGTCGGTCTCCGGCCGGACCACCGCGGCAGTGCCTCGATCCACTTCGGGCTGTCCCGCTGGGCACGCGGAGCCGGTGTCGCCGCTCGCGTGGTGCGGTTGGTACTGGACTTCGGTTTCGGCACCTGCGGCTTCCCCGTCGTGCACTGGTGGGCGTCGGTCGGGAACTGGCCGTCCCGCCGGGTCGCGTGGGCGACCGGCTTCCAGTTCGGTCCCACCATGCCCTCGGCGGCCGGCTCGGCGCTCGACGAGTGGACCGGGTGGATCACGCCGGCCGACGAACGGCGGCCCCGGCACTCCTGGTTCGAGAATCCGGTCCTCGAGACACCCCGGCTCCGGCTGCGGACATGGCGGGACGACGAGCTCGCGCGGATCACCGCCGCCCGGACGAACCCGGCGACCGGGCACTTCCTGCCGTTCATCCCGCAGCCGTTCACCACGGGGCATGCCCGGTTCTGGCTGCACGACATGGCCGAGCAGGCCGCCGCCGGCCGGCGCTACAACTGGTGCGTCGCCGACCGGGACACCGACCTCGGGCTCGGCAATCTGACGCTGTTCGGCCTCGATCAGAAGGCGGGCAGCATCGGCGAGCTCGGGTTCTGGGTGCATCCCGAGGCGCAGGGGCGGGGTGTGATCGTCGAGGCGGTCCGACGGGTGGCCGCGTGGTTCTTCAGCTCAGCGGCCGACGGCGGAAGAGACGGCCACAAGCTGCTGATCCGGACCGCGGCGACCAACAGCGCCGCGCGCAAGGTCGCGGAGCGCAGCGACTTCCAGCACGTGGGCACCGATCGCAGGCGTTCGCGCTCGGCGACGGCAGCACGGACGACCAGGTGCTCTACGACCTGCTGGCAACGGACCCACCCGGCTGAGGATCGCATCGCGGAGCGCGATTGGGCAGTTGCGGAAGGTGGCGGAACTCTTGACGCGCGCGGTGACGGTCGGATATCTCTTGGCGACAACGATGTCACACCGCCCGTGACAGCGCCGCTCTGCTGACTGCAAGCATCCCCGCCCGTCGGACGCCGCCCGCCGCCCTGGACGACGTACGCCGTGCGGGGTGCCCTTGCGGGCGGGACACACCGTGGCGACGGACAGCTTCGCCACCGCGCCGTGTCCGCTGCCGGCGGGCAACAAGCCGGTTAGCGTGACGTCACCGAAGAACCGTGACCTGCGGATCTTCCCCCCGGCCACCGGTTGATCCCGAACCGCCGAAGGAGACCCATGAAGAGAGCCACCAGCGTCATCGCCTGTGCCGCCGTGAGCGTCGCCGGGCTGCTCGCGTCCACCGGGACCGCCTTGGCCGTCAGTCCTGGCGCCGCACCGGCTGGGCCGACCGCCGCAGCGGAGGCACCGGCTTCGAGCACTGGCACTACCACGGGCCCTGCAAGTACACCGCGACGCCCGACGAGCCGGCGGCGCGCCCGGTCTCCCTGCCGCCGGACCCGACGCCGACGCCCTCGAAGGGCGTCGTCCGGGTACTGCTGGCCACCAACCAGGGCCCGATGCTGCTCACCCTGGACCGCGCCAAGGCGCCGTGCACCGTGCAGAGCTTCCTGCACCTCGCGAAGAGCCGGTTCTACAACTTCACGACCTGCCACCGGCTCACGCTCTACCCCACGCTCAAGGTGCTCCAGTGCGGCGACCCGAGCGGCACCGGCGCCGGCGGTCCGGGCTACCGCTACAAGGACGAACTGCCGGTCGGCCTCCCCTCCTGGCCGGACGACCCCACCGGCGAGCGCAAGGTCTACGCCCGCGGCACGCTGGCGATGGCCAACGCCGGCCCCGACACCAACGGCAGCCAGTTCTTCCTCACCTACGGCGACTCCCGCCTCCGCCCGCACTACACCATCTTCGGCACCATCGACCGCCTCGGCCTGAAAACCCTCGACAAGATCGCCGCCGCCGGCATCGTGCCCACCCCCGGCGTGCCCGACCCGGTCGACGGCACCCCCAACCGCACCACCAACATCCTCATCGCCCAACGCCTGGGCTTCTGACCCCGCGGGGCCGGGGATACCGAGGGATCTCCGGCCCGGTGAGGCGAAGCTCGGTGCTCAGCCGAGTACGACGCGCCCGCCCAGCCCGTCGGCGACCGACGACACCCGGCGAGGGCGCGTCGGCGGCGACCACTCGGCCGGGGCGGACAACCACTCGAGGCCGTCGTCGTTCCAGACCGGGACCTCGCCGGCGGCGGTGAGGAAGGTGGTCGGCGTGAGACCTGCCGCGCGCAGTACGGCGGCTGCGCCGAGCAGCGGGTGACCGGCGAAGCGGCGTTCGAGCTTGCGGTTGAGGATGCGGACCGTACGCCGATCGCCCGCGACAAAAACCGTGGCGGGCTCAGCGGCCGACGAGGCAAAAGCGCTGCCGTTCGGCCGTCGGCGGCAGGTCGTCGCCGAGCACCACCGCGACCTCGTTGCCGTGCGCGCCGTCGGCGGCGACGAAGACCCGGGCAACGAGGCGCGGCCTGCTCAGCGGTCCTTGGCGGGCCAGGGCGAGTCCGCGGGGCGAAGGGCTTCGAAGCCTTCGCCGTTGAGCGCGGTCCAGGCGGCCAGGGCCCCCATCACCAGGATGGGGTTGTGCAGGTCGCCGGACAGCACCGCCTTGACGACGTCCTCGAGCGGGGCCCAGACGGTCTCCATGTCGGCTTCCTCGTGCAGCCGGTCGTACGACTCGTCGGCGGCCGACAGGTCGCGGGCCAGGAAGATCCGGACCGCCTCGTTGGTCAGACCGGGTGAGGTGAAGGCGTCGACCAGGACGCGCCAGTCGGCGGCCTTCGTGGCGGCCTCCTCCCAGAGCTCGCGCTCGGCGCCGAGCCGGTACGCCTCACCCTGGACGTCGAGCAGGCCCGCGGGTGGTTCGAGCAGCCGGTAGCCGACCGGGTGCCGGTACTGGCGGACGAGCAGCATCCGGTGGTTCTCGTCGAGCGCGACGACGCCGACCGCGCCCGGGTGGACGACGACGTCGCGGACGAACGGCTCACCGCCCGCCGGCGGCACCACCTGGTCCCGGCGGACCGAGATCACCCGGCCGGTCTCGTGCACGACCTCCGAGGAGCTGACCTGCCAGGACGCCTGCGCGTCGGCCAGGCCGGCCCCGAACCGCAGCTCGACGTCCTCGGCCCCGACCGACGATCCCGTGGAACCGGCCGGCGAGTCGCTCATCGCGCCTTCGCCTTGGCCGCGCCCGCCTTGACCGGCTCCTTCGCCGAGTCCTGGCCGGCGGCGGCACCCGACGAGGGCACCTCCTCGACCGGCAGCCGCGACTCCCGCTGACGGACCAGCGCGGCCGCGATCAGCCCGGAGAACAGCGGGTGCGGCTTGGTCGGCCGCGACCGCAGCTCGGGGTGCGCCTGGGTGGCGACGAAGAACGGGTGCAGCGACTTGTCCAGCTCGATGAACTCGACCAGCTCGTTGTCCGGCGACAGCCCGCTGAACACCAGCCCGGCGGTCTCCAGCTTGTCCCGGTAGGCGTTGTTCACCTCGTAGCGGTGCCGGTGCCGCTCCTGCACCGACGGCGCGCCGTACAGGTCGCGCACGATCGAACCGTCGGCCAGGTTCGCCGGGTAGAGACCGAGCCGCATGGTGCCGCCGAGGTCGCCGGAGCCGGAGACGATGTGCTTCTGCTCCTCCATCGTGGCCACCACCGGCTGCTGCGCGTCGGGATCGAACTCGCTCGAGTTCGCCTCCACCAGACCGGCCAGGTCGCGGGCCACCTCGATCACCATGCACTGCAGGCCGAGGCAGAGCCCGAGGATCGGGATGCCGGCCTCCCGGGCGAACCGGATCGCGCCGATCTTGCCCTCGATCCCGCGTACCCCGAAGCCGCCCGGGATGCAGACCGCGTCCACGTCGCCGAGCAGCTTGGCCGCCGCCTCCGGGGTCGCGCACTCGTCGGAGGCGATCCAGCGCAGCGAGACCTTCGCGTCGTTGTCGAACCCGCCCGCACGCAGTGCCTCGGCGACCGACAGGTACGCGTCCGGCAGGTCGATGTACTTGCCGACCAGGGCCACCGTGACCTGGTCCTTCGGCTGGTGCACGACCCGGAGCAGCTCGTCCCAGCGGGTCCAGTCGACGTCGCGGAACGGCAGGTTCAGCCGGCGGACGACGTACGCGTCGAGGCCCTCGGCGTGCACCACCTTCGGGATGTCGTAGATGCTCGGCGCGTCCACGGCGGCGACGACGGCCTCCACGTCCACGTCGCACATCAGGGAGATCTTGCGCTTGACGTTCTCCGGGATCGGCCGGTCGGCGCGGCAGACGATCGCGTCAGGCTGGATACCGATCGAGCGCAGCGCGGCCACCGAGTGCTGGGTCGGCTTGGTCTTCAGCTCACCGCTGGGCGCCATGTACGGCACCAGCGAGATGTGCAGGAAGAACACGTTGTCGCGGCCGACGTCGTGCCGGACCTGCCGGGCCGCCTCGAGGAACGGCAGCGACTCGATGTCGCCGACGGTGCCGCCGATCTCGTGCAGCACCACGTCCACGTCCGGACCGGCCATCGCCAGCATCCGGTCCTTGATCTCGTTGGTGATGTGCGGGATCACCTGGACGGTGTCGCCCAGGTACTCGCCGCGGCGTTCCTTCGCGATCACCGACGAGTAGATCTGGCCGGTGGTGACGTTGGCGACCTGGGAGAGGTCCCGGTCGAGGAAGCGCTCGTAGTGCCCGATGTCCAGGTCGGTCTCGGCGCCGTCGTTGGTGACGAACACCTCGCCGTGCTGGAACGGGTTCATCGTGCCGGGATCCACGTTGAGGTACGGATCCAGCTTCTGCATGGTGACCCGGATGCCCCGCGCCGTCAGCAGACTGCCGAGGCTGGATGCCGTCAGCCCCTTGCCGAGACTGGAGGCAACGCCACCGGTGACGAATACGTGCTTGGTCTGCTGGGAATTCGAAGCCCTGTCCACGGGCCTCCAGCCTACCGCTTGTCAAGCGGTGGTCGCGACGAGACCCCCGTAGATGTCCAGCAGATTCTTCGCCACCGCGTCCTCGTCCGGCCACCCGGCGGCCAGCTGCAAGCCTTCCGCGCGCAGGGCGGCGGCCGTTTCCGGACCGGACAGAATTTTCCGTACGCCGTCCGCGAGCCCGCGCGTGTCGCCGGGAAAAGCCAGGATCGCGGCGTCCCCCACCAGCTCCGGTACGCCGCCGACTGCCGTCGCCACCACCGGTACGCCGGCCTGCAGCGCCTCCTGCAGCACCAGGGCCCGCGCCTCCCAGTGGGACGTCAGCAGGAACACGTCAGCGGCGCTCAGCAGGTCCGCAACGTCCTTCCGGTGGCCCAGCAGCCGGACCGGGAGACTTTCGGCGTCGATCCGCGCCTGCAGGTTGTCCCGCAGCGGGCCATCGCCCACCACAGCGAACACCACGCCCGGATCGGTCGTCGCCACCTCGGCAGCGACGGACAGTAGCGACGGGTAGTCCTTCTGCGGCGCCAGACGGCCGACACTGAGCACGAGCGGCGCGTCCCCGATCCCCAGTTCCTCGCGTACGGCGGCGGACGGCGTACGGACTGCCGGCATGGCAGGGGCTGCGACGGGCGCCAGGCGCGCCTGACGGGCTCCGAGTCGTCTGGCCAGCTCCACCAGGTCGGAGGACGCTCCCAGCGTCAGATCGGCACCTCGGGCCACCAGGCGCTGTCCCAGCCGCATGACGAGGCCGCGCGCTCCGGTGGCGATCACCGCGTTGTGCCAGGTGACCACCAGGGGTCGGAGGTGCGAACGGTCGCGCAGTGCAGCCATGCCCGCCCGGTAGCCGTGCGCGTGCACCACGTCGGTACCGCGGAGGCCGACCGTTTGCGCGACCACAGTGGCCGCGCCGAAGTCGAAGTGGTCGGTCGTGCCGGGTGGGGCGCACACGACGACCTCGTGGCCGGCGGCCAGGTAGCGCGGCACCAGCGAGGCGACGTGCTGCCCGATCCCGCCGCGCGACTCCGCCAGGAGCAGGCCGATCCTCATTGCTTCTCCTCCACCACGGTTGGCACGCCCCGGCGCAGCAGCGCCCGGGCATCCGGACGGTCGACGACAACCGCCACGGCGGCGTACACGGTCACCACGGCGAGGCCGGACAGCACCGCGAACACCAAGGCACTCCCCCAGCCACCGTCCCCAGCCGGCAGCGAGACGGCCCAGCCGGCCGCACCCGCCAGGACAGCGCCGACCACGGCAGCGACAGTCGCACGCGACAACCCTTGCAGCACACCAGCTCCGGCGACCCGCTGCAACACCACGAGCAGTACTACCGCGCCTGCGAGCATCCCCACCGACATCGCCGCGGCCAGTGCGGGTACGGCGTCCCAGTGCAGCGTCAGGACGAGTCCGGCGACCGCCACGAGCAGCCAGGCGCCGCCAGTGACGAGCGCGACCGCACGACCGGTGTGCCGTGCGTAGAGCACCCGCCCGAGATGCATCAGTACGGCGAACCCGATGATCGCCGGGGCGAACGCGACCAGTCCGTTCGCCAGTGACGAGGCCTGCGTCTCCTGCACCCGTCCGTCGTCGTACGCGAAGATCCGGGCGACCGGGATCGCCGTACCGATCAGCAGCGCGGCACCGGCACCCCCGGCCAGCATGACCGCGCGGGTCGACGTCGCGGCGTACAGGTCGAAGGCGGCGTCGTCCCTCGCCTCGAACGCCGCTGCCAGCCGCGGGAACACCGCAGTGGTGATCGGGACCGCCAGTACGGCGTACGGCAGCAGGTAGACCGCGTTGGCCCAGGTGTAGACGGCGATGCTGCCCGGCACGCCCCGGTGATTCGCCAGGTAGGTGGTGACCAGGAAGGCGACCTGCTGCGCGACCAGTACGGCGAGGCCGGCCGCTGCGAGCTTGCGCAGTACGGGACCGACGCCGGGATCCAGCCGGAGCGTGGGGCGGATCGGCAGCCGCAGCACGAGCATTGGCACCAGCACGGTCAGCGCCAGAGCGACCACACCCGCGGTGGTCCCCCAGGCGAGCAGGTCGGACGCACCACGCGACGCCTGATCCGCCACCGGCGCCTCAGCGGCGAAGAGCAAGTAGGTGGCGACCACGACGAGGCTGGAGATCAGCGGCGCGAGCGCTCCGGCGGCGAACCGCTTGTGCGACTGCAGCACAGCCGTAGCGATCACCGCGAGCGCATAGCCGAACACCTGCGGCACGAAGATCACCAGCATCCGCGTGGCCGTCGCCTCCGAGCCACTGCACTCCGGGCCCGCGTCGAGCATCGCCGACGTGTACTGCGAGGCCAGAAGCCAAGCCAGCAAGGCGAACGGGGCCAGCAGCACCACCGACCAGGTGAGCAGCGCACCGATGATCCGGCCCTGTGCGGCGCGATCGCCCCGAGCCACGGGACCGGCCAGCACGGGAATCACCGCACCGGCGAGCGCACCGCCGACCACGACCTCGAACAGTACGTTGGGCAACTGGTTCGCCGTCGCGTAGGCCTCGGCCAGACAGCCCGCACCGACCGTTTTGGAGAAGACCAGCCAGCGACCGAAACCGACCACCCGGGCCAGCACCGTGACGCCCGCGACGAGCAACGCGGCCCGGGCGATCCGCCCGCCCGCACTCACCGCGGGCTCACTGCCCACTCACTGGCCGTCGGCCCCACTGGTCGATCTTGTCGAGCACCGGCGTGTTCGCGATCACCTTGGTGAAGCTGACCTTCTCGCTGGCCAGGTTGAGCGCGACGACCGCACCGAGCGCAAGCACCTTCAACGGACGCGGCAGCGACGCGGCCAGCGCCGTACCGGTGATCGCACCCAGCCCGTTGGCGCCGCAGTCACCGAGCATCGAGCGCTCACCGAGGTCGGCGGGAGCCGCTGCGACCGCCGCGCCCACCACCGCGGCCGCGGGCCCACCGCCGATGACAGCTACCGGAGCGCTCACCGCGGCGACCGCCTTCAGCGCGCGGCCCGGCCGAAGGTCCAGCAGGTTCGCGAGGTTCGCCGTGCCGGCGATCAGCGCGCCGTCCGCGATGATGTCGCCGACCGCGCCGACGCCCTTCGTGCGCCGGGGAAGCAGCGACGCCGCAGCCAGCGCGGCCGCGCCGACGCCGAGGATCTTGACCGAACCGCTGGTGACCTCGCCACGCTTGAGCGCGCTCAGGTGCCCGCGAAAGCCTTTCGTGTCGGTGGCGCCCGCCAGGTCGTCGTACGCGCCGACCGCGCCGGACACCGCGCCGGCCAGCAGCGCGGCGGTCTTCACCCGGCCCTTGGCTCCGCTCAGCGCGACACCGGCCAGCGCACCGGCGACCGCGACCGGGCCCTCGAGCAGCGTGACCGTCTCGCCCCGGTGGTTCGTGCGCTCGAACGGCGCCCGGTTCTCCTTCGGCAGCTTCGCCGCGGCGCGTTCCAGCCCTGCGGTCGTCGCGGCCGCGACCACCGCACCGAACAGGCCCATCAGTTCTCCTTCGCCTGCACCGCGGACGGCGCCACGCCGTTCTTCGCGTCAACCCCGCCGTACTGACCGGCCTTGCCGCCGGCCTGCTCGACCAGGGCGAACACCACGGTCGCCTGGCCGCTCGGCATGTTCGCCACGTCGACCGAGGAGACGACCTTGGTCGCGTCACCGTCGCCGCGCAACGCCTTCAGCAGGCCGCCGTTCTGCGCGCTCTCCGGCGTGCCCGCGACGACCACGCCCGCACTGCCCAGGTCCAGCCCTTCGGCGAAGTCCACCGCGTCGGTGTACGACGAGTTGTCCGGCGCCGGCGTCGGCGGCTTGGCCGCGACCACGATGACGAGCGTCGCCCGGTCCTTCGGCGTCGGCTTCACCGACAGCAGCTTGGAGTCGCCCAGCCCGCTGAGGATCTTGGTCGCCTCGGTGTCGACGGGCTTGTTCGCCTCCTTGGCGAGCACCGCGCGAGCCGCGATCAGCCCGGCCCGCTGGTAGGTGTTGCTGTCGGTCGGAAAGGTGATGTCGGCGGTGACGAGCTCGTTCACCAGCGGCTCGACCAGCTGACGCTGTCCGGGGTCGAACAGCTTGCTGTCCAGCGACATCCGGGTGGTCACCTGGCCGCCGGCCTTCTCGACCGACTCCTGCAGCGTGTTCGCCAGGTCGCCCTCGGCCTCGGGCATCGTGACGATGGCGACCTTCTGGTTGGTCAGCTTGCCGTCGGTCAGCCCGGCGGTCACCTTGGCCACGTAGTCGTCGCGGTACTTGTCCAGCGACTTGGCCTGGATCGCCTCGGTCCGGGCCTGCTCCAGCGCCGCCCGGTCCCGGTCCGCCTGGGCCTGGACGAGCTCGGTCCCGGTGCCCTTCAGCGGTCCGGCACCGAGTACCACGCCGGCCCCGAGGGCGAAGAAGATCGCCACGATCGAGACGATGTGGTAGCGAAAGTCGATCACGTGAACAGCTCCCGGATGTGGAAGTAGATTTCGTTCCAGCGCGCCCGCAGGATCGACCAGAGCACGTCGTCGGCTCCGATGGCGACCATCGCGACCCCGAGCGCGAACAGCCCGGACACGACCAGCGAGACCATCTGGAAGGTGGAGACGCGGCTGCGGTACAGCCGGCCGACTCCCTTGGCGTCCACCAGCTTGGCACCGACCCGCAACCGGGTGATGAACGTGCTGGCCATCCCGGCGCGTCCCTTGTCCAGGAACTCCACCAGCGAGTTGTGGGTGCCGACCGCGACGATCAGCGAGGCGCCCTTGGAGTCGGCCAGCAGCATCGCGACGTCCTCGCTGGTGCCGGCCGCGGGGAACTCGATCGAGTCCACGCCGAGCCGCTCCAGCCGCTCCGAGCCCGGCGCGCGGCCGTCCCGGTAGGCGTGCACGACCACCTCGGCGCCGCACTTCAGCGTCTCGTCCTTGACCGAGTCCATGTCGCCGACGATCAGGTCCGGGACGTAGCCGTTCTCCACCAGGGCGTCGGCGCCGCCGTCGACACCGATCAGGACCGGCCGGTACTCGCGGATGTAGGGGCGCAGCGCGACCAGGTCCTCGCGGTAGTCGTAGCCGCGGACCACGATCAGCACGTGCTTGCCGTCCATCACCGTGTGCACCGCGGGCACACCGACACCGTCGAGCAGCAGGTCCCGCTCGCGGCGCAGGTACTCCAGGGTGTTGGCGGTGAACGCCTCCAGCTGGGTCGACAGCCCGGCGCGGGCGTCGTCCATCAGCTGCGCGACGGTCTGGCTGTCCTGGACGACGCCCTTGGCGACCACTTCCTCGCCGCGGTACAGCACGCCGTCGTGCAGGCGGACCCGCTCGCCCTCGTGCAGGACGGAGAAGACCTCGCGGCCGACGCCGTCGACCAGTGGGATGCCGGCCTCGACCAGGATCTCCGGACCCAGGTTCGGGTAGCGGCCGCTGATCGAGTCGGCGACGTTGACCACGGCGGCGATCTGGCAGTCGACCAGCGCCTCGGCGCTGACCCGGTCCAGGTCGAGGTGGTCGATGACGGCGATCTCCCCCGGCTTCAGCCGTTTGGTGAGATTCTTGGTACGTCGGTCCAGCCGAACCACTCCGGTGGTGCCGGGCAGCTCAGTGGGGCGTGCTCTACGCAGGCTGGGCAGTCTCATCGCGCTCTCATCCTGCCATGTCAAGAGCCCCCGACCGGCAATTCGACGGCGGCCTGGGGGACATTCGTCGCGAAGTCCCCGGGTGACGGTGGGTGAATCATCCTTTCGACCCATCCGGACGCCGAGGGCTGACCGGCGATCAGCGCTTGCGCTTGCGCGGCTTGGTGTGACGCTGCGCGGCCAGCGCGAGCAGCTCCTCGGCGTGGGCCTGGGCGGCGTCGGAGTTCTCCAGCCCGGCCATCATCCGGGACAGCTCCTTGAGCCGGCCGTCGTCGTCCAGGGCGACCAGGCCGCTGGTGGTGACGGAGCCGTCGTCGCTCTTCAGCACCACCGCGTGCCGGTCCGCGAACGCGGCGACCTGCGGCAGGTGCGTCACCACGATCACCTGTGCCTTCTCGGCCAGCCGAGCGAGTCGTTTGCCGACCTCGACCGCGGCCCGGCCACCGATGCCGGCGTCGATCTCGTCGAACACCAGCGTCGGCACCGGGTGGGTGTCGGACAGGATCACCTCGAGCGCCAGCATCACCCGGGACAGCTCACCGCCGGACGCCGCCTTCTGCAGCGGCCGCGCCGGGCTGCCCGGGTTGGCCGCGAAGCAGAACTCGATCTCGTCGGCGCCGTACGGCCCCGGGGTGGTCTCGTGCACCTCGACCGTGAGGGTCGCGTGCGGCATCGCCAGCCCGCTCAGCTCGTCGGACACAAGCACACCGAGGCGCTCGGCAGCCTCCTTGCGGGCCGCGCCGATCTGACGACCCAGCTCGGCCAGCTGCTCCTGCAGCTCGGCCCGCTCCGCGGTCAGTTGCTCGACCCGCTCGTCACTGCCGTCCAGCTCGGTCAACCGCTCCGCGGACCGCTTCGCCCACTCGATCACCTCGTCGACGGTGCCCTCGGCATCGCCGTACTTGCGGATCAGGCCGGTCAGCAGGCTCCGCCGCTCGCTGACCACCGCCAGCCGCGCCGGGTCGGTGTCGACGTCCGTCGCGTACGACGAGAGCTCGCCGGCCAGGTCCGCCGCGAGATAGCCCAGCTCACCGGCCCGGTCGGCCAGCTCGGCCAGCTTCGCGTCGTGCTCCCGCTCGCCGTCGAGCACCTGCTTGGCCAGCGCGAGCAGGCCCAGCACGTCGTTCGGCCGGGTGGAGTCGAGGTCCTCGGCCGCCAGCGCCCCGGCCGCCGTGGTCGCGGCGTTCCGCAGGCCGTCGGCGTACGCCAGCCGGTCCTCCTCGGCCGCGAGCTCGACGTCCTCGCCGGGCCGCGGCTCCGCCTTGGCGATCTCGTCCAGCCCGAACCGGAGCAGGTCCGCCTCGGCCAGCCGGTCGCGCTGCCGGGTGGTCAGCTCGGTCAGCTCCGCCTCGACCTCCCGGTGCCGCCGGTACGCCGACATGTAGTCGCTCAGCGGCACCAGCACCGGCTCGCCGGCGAAGGTGTCCAGCGTTTCCCGCTGCCGGGCGGGCTGCAGCAGCCGCCACTGGTCCGCCTGGCCGTGGATCGCGACCAGGTCCCCGGAGACCTCGGCGAGCACCGAGACCGGGACGGACGCACCGCCCAGGAACGCCCGCGACCGGCCCTCGGCCGACAGCTCACGGGCGATCAGCAGCTCGTCGTCGTCCAGCTCGCCGCCACGGTCCTCGGCCTGCCGCACGATCGACTTCGGCACCGCGCTCGCCCGGCCCTCGACCCGGGCCCGCCGCACGCCGTGCCGGACCAGGCCGCTGTCGGCCCGGCCGCCGAGCAGCATGTTCACCCCGGTGACGACCATCGTCTTGCCGGCCCCGGTCTCGCCGGTGACCGCGGTGAACCCCGGATCGAGGTCCAGCGTGGCGTCCTCGATCACGCCCAGCCCGGTGATGCGGATCTCCGACAACATCTAGATCTCCTCTTGTGCACTTCGCTTGCGGCGGTGCTCGGCGGCACCGCGCCAGCCCAGTACGGGCAGATCGAACTTGGCGACCAGCCGGTCGGTGAAGGACGCCTCGTGCGCCCGGGCCAGCCGGACCGGGGTCTTGCCGCGGCGGACCTGGATCCGGGCCCCGGGCGGGACCTCGACCATCCGCCGGCCGTCGCACCACAGCACGCCGCGGCCGTGCCAGGCGGCGATCAGCTCGACCGTCAGCTGCGAACCCGGCGCCACCACGATCGGCCGGGAGAACAACGCGTGCGCGCTCAGCGGCACCAGCAGGATCGCCTCGACGTCGGGCCACACGACCGGCCCGCCGGCCGAGAACGCGTACGCCGTACTGCCGGTCGGGGTGGCGACCACGACCCCGTCGCAGCCCCACCGGGACAACGGGCGGCCGTCCACCTCGACCAGGACCTCGAGCATCTTCTCCCGGGCGGCCTTCTCGACGCTCGCCTCGTTCAGCGCCCAGGTGTCGAAGATCAGGTCGTCGCCGACGAACACGTCGACCGCCAGCGTCATCCGCTCCTCGACCGTGTAGCTGCGGTCCACCACGACCTCGACGATGCGCTCCAGGTCGTCCACCTCGGCCTCGGCCAGGAAGCCGACGTGGCCGAGGTTGACGCCGAGCACCGGCGTACCGTGCGGGCGGGCCAGCTCGGCGCCGCGCAGGATCGAGCCGTCGCCACCCAGCACGATGATCAGCTCGACGTCCTGGGCGGCCTTGTCCGGGTCGTCGGCGATCTCGGCCGGGTCCAGCGCCAGCTCCTCGGCCTCGGCGCCGATCAGCCGGACCAGCAAGCCGGCCGCGGTCAGCAGCCGGTGCGCCTGACGGGCCACCTCGACTGCGAGGTCGCGGCCGGTGTGCGTCACCAGCAGGACGCGGCGGGGCCCGGCTTCGATCGACTCGACCGGCTCAACCACGACGCGGACCTGCCTTCTGCTCGCTCACTGCGGACCGCTCTCGACGGCGTCCCGGAGCATCGTCTCATCGAGTGGCGGTGCGGAACGCCGTATCCACAGGAAGTATTCGACATTTCCCGACGGGCCCGGCAACGGACTCGCCGCCACCCCCTGCACGCCCCAGCCCAGCTCGGCCGCCTTGGCCGCCACGCCGCGGACCGCGTCGGCCCGCAGGTCGGGGTCACGGACGACGCCGCCCTTGCCGAGCCGCTCCTTGCCCACCTCGAACTGCGGCTTCACCATCAGCACCAGGTCGCCGTCGGGCTTCACCACGCCGAGCAGGGCCGGCAGCACCAGCGTCAGCGAGATGAAGCTGAGGTCGCTCACCACCAGGTCGACGGGGTCGCCGCCGATCGCGTCCAGGGTGAGGGTGCGGACGTTCGTCCGGTCCATCACGGTGACCCGGTCGTCGGTCTGCAGCGCCCAGACCAGCTGGCCGTAGCCAACGTCGACGGCGAGCACGCTCGCGGCGCCGTTGCGCAGCAGCACGTCGGTGAACCCGCCGGTGGACGCGCCCGCGTCCAGGCACCGCCGGCCCTTCACCTCGACGCCGCTGAACGCCTCCAGTGCGCCGACCAGCTTGTGTGCGCCCCGGCTCGCGTAGTTCGGGTCGTCGGTCTCGGAGGTGTCGACCAGGATCGGGGCGTCCGCGCCGACGCCGGTCGCCGGTTTGGTCGCGACGGCGCCGGACACCTTGACCTTGCCGGCCGCGACCAGCTCACTCGCGTGCTCGCGGGACCTGGCCAGCCCACGCCGGACCAGCTCCGCGTCGAGCCGGGACCGCTTGACGCCTCCTTTGGCCACGCAGCCCTTCCAGTCAGCCGCGGTCGCCCGGCTCGGCGTCCGCCTCCACCAACGCGCTCTGCAACCGCTCGTGCAGGTCCGCGTAAATCTCCGCATGCTCCCCGACCGGCAGCTCCCGCAACGCGTCGAGCCGCCCCATCGTCTCCTCCACCAACGGATGCACCCCTTCCTCGCCGTACGCCGACCCGTGCGCCGCTGAGGCACGCTCGGCGTCGTAGGCGCTTTGCTCTCCGGCTGTGCTGTGAGCCGCCGGCCGGGCGTCAAGCGGATTGCCGCCGGACGTCGGTACGCCGCTGGGCGATCCCTCACCCTGCTGGCGTCCGAACGCAGGCCCTGGCTTGGGCGCGAAACCACCGGCCGGACCGGGCTTGGGAGCGAACCCACCAAGCGGACCAGGCTTGGGCACGAGGCCGCTCGGAGGACCAGGCGTGGGAGTGACCCCGCCGGGCGGACCCGGCCGTGGCGTGACGCCGGCCGGTGGTCCCGGCGTCGGCTCGACACCACCCGCTAGCCCACCTGCCTGCGCTGCCTCTTCGGCTTCCAACTCGGCCTGGAATTCAGCTTCTGCCCGCCGCTCGGCCTCCGCGGCCTCCGCCTCGGCCCGGGCCAGCACCTCGGCCTGCTCGGCTTCCAGCTCCGCCTGCAGCTCGGCCGCAGCCCGCCGCTCAGCTTCTTCCGCTTCCAGCTCGGCCTGGAACTCCGCCTCGGCCCGCCGCTCAGCCTCCGCGGCCTCCAGCTCGGCCCGTAGCTCAGCCTCGGCGCGCAGCTCGGCCTGCTCCAGTTCCGTCGGGGAATCGGCCGACGAGGCGTCCTGGACGGACGCCTGAAAGGCCTGCTCCGTGTCGACGCCCTCGTCGTTGTAGCCGTCCGGTTCCGGTTCGGTGTCGTAGTCCGGCACCGGCCGGTCCTCCGTCTCCGGGTCGAACCCGGGCTCGACGTCGGGATCGAACGGCGGAACCTGCTCGCCGGGGTGCTCGGTCACGTCACACCTTCTTCGCCGGCGCCTTCTTGGCCGCCTTCTTCGCCGCCTTCTTGACCGCGGGGTCGGTCGGCACCGGCTGGGCAGCAACCTTCTTCGCCGGTGCCTTCTTCGCCGCCGGCGCCGCAGCCGGGGCTACCGGCGTGGCCTTCTCGGCCGCGGCAGCAGCCGTGCCGGCAGCGGTGGCCGCCACCGATCCCGCCGCCTCGGCCGCCGCCTTGGTCTCGGCCAGTTCACGCTCGAGCCTGTCCACCCGCCGCGCCAGTACGCCGACCTCCTCGCTGCGCACGAACCCGAGCCGCGACACCGCGCCCTCGACCTCGTTCGCCACGATCGCCTGCAGCAGCTGGCGGTTGCTCTTGCTGGTGGCAACGATCTCGTCGGCCAGGTCGCTCACCTTGGTGGTCAGCGCGTCGGCTCCGGTCTGCTGGAGCAACGCCTTCGCTGCCTGCTGGGCCCGCTGTCGGGTCACCTCGGTCAGACCGTTCGCCAGCTGTACGTAGCCGCGCAGTGCGTCCATCACCATGACTGCCTCCTCGCGTCGTCCCAGCAAAGGTATCGCGCCGTCCCCCCAACACCACCCCGCCATGCACAGGCAGCGCGGGAACCTGCCCCCACCACTCCCGGGAGAACGATTCCCGACCGACCTGGTCGCCCCGGCCGGTCCCCCGCGCGCACCTACTTGTCCAGCCCGACCCGGTGCAGCGCGGTGTCGATCGCGATGGAGCCGAGCGCCGGACCCGGCTTCGGCAGTGGCCGCCGGCCCCGTCCGGCCGCCTTCGCGGCGGTCTTGGCCGGCTTCGGCGGCTCGTCGACAGCGGCCCAGACCGCCGACAGGATCGCCCGCAACCCGTCGTACGGCTCGCCCTCGCCCTTGATCGCGACGGATCCGCTGACCACCTCGGCGGTCCAGCCCGCGCAGGTGTGCTTGCCGCCGTCGACCTTCACGCCGGGCTGCTTCTGCGCCAGCGCCCCGAGATCGGCCGCGATGTACGTCGGCCGCTGGTCCTTCGGCGCCCGGGCCAGGTCGTGCGCGTCGTGCACCCCGGTCGCCACCCACAGGCTGGCGATGCCGACCGCGTGCGCCCCGGCGATGTCGGAGTCCAGCCGGTCGCCGATCATCAGCGGCCGCTCCGCCTTCAGCCGTTCGATGCTGGTCTCCAGCAGCGGCGGCTCGGGCTTGCCGGCCACCACCGGATCGACCTCGACCGCCGCGCGGATCGCCTGCACGAGCGTGCCGTTGCCCGGCGCCATGCCGCCGGCGGTGGGGATGGTGAGGTCGAGGTTGGTCGCGTACCACTTGGCGCCCTCGTTGATCGCGTGCGCGCCGTCGGCGAGCATCACCCAGCTGACGTCGGGGTGGAAGCCCTGCGCGACCGCGACCGGCCGCGCGTCGCTGGACCGCACCGGCCGCAGCCCGTACTCCTCCAGCGCCGCGGTCAGCCCTTCACCGCCGACCACCAGCACCGGCGAACCGGCCGGGAAGTCGTTCGCGATCAGCTTCGCGGCCGCCTGCGCGGAGGTGACGACGTCGTCGGCGATGACGTCCAGCCCGAACGACGCGAGGTGCTCGGCGACCACCGACGCCGGACGGCTCGCGTTGTTCGTGATGTAACCGATCCGCAGGCCCTCCTTGGCGGCCTTGCGCAGGTTGTCCGGCGCGTCGGGGACCGGGTCGGGGCCGACGTAGACGACACCGTCGAGATCCAGCAGCGCCACGTCGTACCGGCCGGCGAGCGGTTCGTCACACGCCGACAGCGGTGCTGGCGCTGCGCGTTTCGCCGTCATGCGTCCCCCCGTACGATGCCGCCCATGTCAGAAGCCGTCTTGCGACTGGAGCCGCTGCGGGCGTGGCGGTTCGTCGCGGGCATGGTGAGCGGGCTCGGGGCGGTCACGTCGCCGCCGTACGACGTGCTGGAGCCGGCGCTGGTCCGGCGGCTGACTGATTCTGATCTGCACAACATGGTGAGGCTCATCCTTCCACGCGATCCGGACCTCGGTCCCGGCCGGTACGACGAGCCCGCGCGACGCCTGGCCGACTGGCAGCGCCGGGGCGTCGTGGTGCGCGATCGCAGGCCCGCGCTGTACGTCTACGAGCAGCAGTTCCAGGGCGCTGTCCTGTGCGGTCTGGTCGGTGCGCTCCAGCTGGACCCGGAGCGGCGGGTGGTGCTTCCGCACGAGGACGTGATGCCCCAGTGGGTGGACGACCGTTTCGACCTGATGGTTGCCACCGACGCCGACCTGGAGCCCATCCTGCTCGCGTACGGCGGCGGTGAAGGCTCCACCAGCATCGCCAGCATCGCCAGCGACGCCGTGGATGCGGCTCGTGCCGGTGAGCCGTGGCTGGTGGCTGACACCGAGAACGGCGCGCACCACCAGATCTGGCGGATCGAAGACCCGGTCCAGCTCGAGCTGATCGCCGCTGAGCTCGCTGGACACGAGGCACTGATCGCCGACGGCCACCACCGGTACGCGGCGTACCTGGAACGGGCCCGGCGCGAACCGCACCGGCCTGAGACGTCGCTGGGGTTGGCGATGCTGGTGGACAACGACCGCCACCCGCTGACGCTCGACCCGATCCACCGCCTGGTGCCAGGGCTGAACCTGGACACCGTGGCCCGCAGTACTCCGGACAGCTGGGAGGTGCTGCCTGGGCGCATCGACGGCGTACCGGACCGGGTGGCGATCTCCGACGGCTCGTCCTGGGTGACGCTGCGGTCCACAGCACACCGGGCAGAGCCAACGGTGTCGCTGCTGCACGAGGAGCTCCTGCCGGCCTGGGGAGTTCCGGCGGACGACGTCACCTTCCACCACGACCTCTCGGACGCTCTGGCGCTGGCTGGCCCCTCACAGGCCGCTGTGGAGCTTGTGGCGCCCCGGATGGACCAGGTACTCCGGTCGGCCGCGCGGGGCGTCGTACTGCCGCAGAAGGCGACTTCCTTCGGCCCGAAGCCGCGGGTGGGTCTGCTCTTCCGCACTCTCGACTGAGACGGGGTCCCCAGGACAAGCAAACGGCCCGGGACAGCGACACCGTCAGGTGCCACTCTCCCGGGCCGTTGCCCGTCCTCAGTCCTTGGAACTGCCGGCAGTGCCGTCCTCGCCGGCCTGACCGTGGTCAGCCGGCGCTACTTCACCGTCGAGCGCGTCATCGACGATCAGCTCGTCACCACCGTCCGACTCGCCCTGCTCGTCGTCGGCGGCGTTCTCGTCGGTCGACTCGTCCGTGAGCTGGTCGGCGCTCTAGGAGGTGTCGTCAGACGTGTCCTCGCCTCGATCGGCTACCGACTCGTCGTCACCCGCCGGCTCGTCGTCCTCATCGTTCTCGTCGGACGGCTCGACGTCGACGTCGGTCTCGTCCTCGTCGGTGAGGCCGAGCACGTCGTCCGGGACGATGTGCCTGTCCTGGTCGTCGTCGTCCTCGTCGTCGAGGTCGGTGAACTTGAGACCTTCCAGCTCCGCGGCACGCTCGGCGGCTCCGGTCGAGCCGTCGACATCGGCACCCGCGGCCCGGTGGAACCAGATCAGCGCGTCCTCGGTCCGGCCGGCCTCCTCGAGCGCGTCGGCGTACGCGTACCGCAGTCGCGGCAGCCACTCCGCCCGCGTCCGCTTGGTCAGCTCCGGCACCTCGAGCGTCTGGATCGCGGCCGCGGTCTGCCCCATGTCGCGCCGGGCACCGGCCGCCACGATCAGCATCTCGACCTGCGAGGCCTCCTCGAGCTTGTGCACCACGGGCTCCCGCGACAGCGCCAGCGCCTTCTCCGGCCGCCCGAGCGCACGCTCGCAGTCAGCCATCATCGGCAGCACCTCGTGGTTGCCGGTCATCCGCCGCACCGCGCGGAACTCGGTCAACGCCTCGTCGTAGTGCTCCGCCAGGTACGCCGTGATCGCGACCGCCTCACGCACTCCACCGAGCCGTGCGGCCAGTCGGCGCGCGGTCCGGGCGTGCTGGTAGGCGAGCTCGGGGTTCTCGTCCAGGAACTGCCCGGAGGCGACCAGGTGCTGCGCGACCAGATCGGCCAGCGTGCGCGGCAACGACCGCAGCTCCGCCTTGACCCCACGGTCGAGCTCGGCCCCGGTGACGCCGGCCGGGATCGGCGGATCGTCCTTGCGCGGTCCGGCCTTCTCCTCGTCCCGCCGGTCATCGCGGCCGCCCGGAGCACCTCGACGCCCAGCCACCCGCTCGTCCCGCCGGGGACCACGCCCGCGCTCGTCACGTCCACCACGCTCGTCGCGCCGGAACCCACCACCGGCCGGCCGCTCACTACGTCCACCGGCCGACCGCTCGTCCCGCCGACCCGGACCCCGCTCGTCGCGCTGGGATCCACCACGGTCGTCACGCCGGAACCCACCACCGGCAGGCCGCTCGCCACGCCCAGCAGCCGGCCGCTCGTCCCGCCGGAATCCACCCCGCTCGTCCCGCGCATCTCCCCGGTCATCCCGAGCAGGCCGAGCATCGCGGTACCCACCACGATCCTCCCGCGGCGCGCGATCGTCCCGCGCCCCGCCCCGGTAACCCCCACGGTCGTCACGCGGGGCCCGGTCGTCCCGGAAGCCCCCACGGTCATCCCGGGGTGCCCGGTCAGCGCGGTAGCCTCCACGATCGTCACGCGGAGCCCGGTCGTCGCGGTATCCCCCACGGTTGTCGCGGGGAGCGCGATCGTCACGGAAGCCGCCACGGTTGTCGCGGGGAGCGCGATCGTCACGGAAGCCGCCGCGGTCGTCGCGGGGCGCCCGGTCGCTCCGGTAACCGCCACGATCGTCGCGCGAGGCGCGGTCGTCGCGGAACCCGCCGCGGTCGTCACGCTGGTTGCCGCGCGGGCCGGCAGAGCGGTCGTCGCGGCGGAAGCCCTCCTGGTCGCGCCGGCCGGCACCGCCGCGGGCGTCACGCCCACCGCGGTCGTCACGACCGGACAGCTGTCCCTTGAACGGGTCGCGCTCGGACTTGTCGTCCCCTCGCGAGCCGGCGAACCCACGCCGGTTGTCCCCGTCCCGAGGACCCCCACTGCGCGGACCGCCAGTACGAGGTGCGTCCCCAGAACGCGGCGCGCCACCGGAGCGAGGCGCTGCCCCACCACGGGGTGCTCCACCACTCCGAGGAGCTGCACCGGACGCTCCACCACGAGCACCGCCGGAACGCGGCCCATCGCCGCGCCCGGAAGCGCCCCGGTAGCCGGAGCCACCAGAAGAGCCAGATCCGCCCGAGCTGCCGGAACCGCTGGATCGACCGCGGCCAGTGGAGTCGGAACGCCCACCGCCTGCACGGCCGGAGCCGCCGGCACCGCCGGACGACCCACGGCGGTCACCCGAGCCGGGACGGGGGTTGCGAGGTGGCGTAGCCACGGTGACTCCTAACGGTCGTACGAGGGGTGCGCTCAGACAAAAGTACAGGCAGAAGTACTGGGACAAATGTTAAGGGCCACCCGTGTGGGTGGCCCTTAACAGTGTGAATGTCCGGCGACGTCCTACTCTCCCACGATCTCCCGATCGCAGTACCATCGGCGCTGAAGGGCTTAACTTCCAGGTTCGGAATGGAGACTGGGTGTTTCCCCGACGCTATGGTCACCGTAACTCTATAGAAATATCAACCAACCACACACACAGACCACAAGAGGGCTGGGGGTTGACCGTATTCCGGGAACCGTATAGTGGACGCGAACATTGTTTCGCAGCAGTAATGGTCTCGTGCCGACCACCCCGAGGGGTGGTGTTGAGACAAGCCCTCGGCCTATTAGTACCAGTCAGCTCCACACCTTGCGGCGCTTCCACTTCTGGCCTATCAACCCAGTGGTCTACTGGGGGCCTTACCCGATTAACTCGGTGGGAGACCTCATCTTGAAGCGTGCTTCCCGCTTAGATGCTTTCAGCGGTTATCACTCCCGAACGTAGCCAACCAGCCGTGCTCCTGGCGGAACAACTGGCACACCAGAGGTTCGTCCACCCCGGTCCTCTCGTACTAGGGGCAGCCCTTCTCAAGTCTCCTGCGCGCGCAGCGGATAGGGACCGAACTGTCTCACGACGTTCTAAACCCAGCTCGCGTGCCGCTTTAATGGGCGAACAGCCCAACCCTTGGGACCTACTCCAGCCCCAGGATGCGACGAGCCGACATCGAGGTGCCAAACCATCCCGTCGATATGGACTCTTGGGGAAGATCAGCCTGTTATCCCCGGGGTACCTTTTATCCGTTGAGCGACGGTGCTCCCACATGCCACCGCCGGATCACTAGTTCCGACTTTCGTCCCTGCTCGACATGTCTGTCTCACAGTCAAGCTCCCTTGTGCACTTACACTCGACACCTGATTGCCAACCAGGCTGAGGGAACCTTTGAGCGCCTCCGTTACCTTTTAGGAGGCGACCGCCCCAGTCAAACTACCCACCAGGCACTGTCCCTGATCCAGATAATGGACCGAAGTTAGACAGCCAGAACAACCAGAGTGGTATTTCAACGATGACTCCACCCGAACTGGCGTCCGAGTTTCACAGTCTCCCACCTATCCTACACAAGTTGTACCGACCACCAATACCAAGTTGTAGTAAAGGTCCCGGGGTCTTTCCGTCCTGCTGCGCGTAACGAGCATCTTTACTCGTAATGCAATTTCGCCGAGTCCATGGTTGAGACAGCGCCCAAGTCGTTACGCCATTCGTGCAGGTCGGAACTTACCCGACAAGGAATTTCGCTACCTTAGGATGGTTATAGTTACCACCGCCGTTTACTGGCGCTTAAGTTCAAAGCTTCGCCGGCCTAAACCAGCTAACCTGTCCCCTTAACGTTCCAGCACCGGGCAGGCGTCAGTCCGTATACATCGAATTACTTCTTCGCACGGACCTGTGTTTTTAGTAAACAGTCGCTTGGGCCTGGTCTCTGCGGCCATCAACGCTTCCTCCAGCAAGTGGAGTAACGCATCCGGCCCCCCTTCTCCCGAAGTTACGGGGGCATTTTGCCGAGTTCCTTAACCATGGTTCACTCGATCGCCTTGGTATTCTCTACCTGATCACCTGTGTCGGTTTGGGGTACGGGCGGCTCTAACACTCACTACGAAGTTTTTCTTGGCAGCATGGGATCATCCACTTCCCCTAAACGGGTCCGCCTCGGCTCTCAGGCTTCATGAGACACGGATTTGCCTATGCCTCGCCCTACCACCTTGCCCGCGGATCAGCTTGCGCCTACCATCGCCGCGGTTGGACTGCCCTCCTGCGTCACTCCTTAGTGCACCTAATACCAGTTAGGGTCAACAGCTCCACCAATCCGTCCGAAGACATCATGGCTTCACGGTCTTAGCATCACCAGGTTCGGTCGGGTCGTGTTAATGCCGGTACGGGAATATCAACCCGTTGTCCATCGACTACGCCTGTCGGCCTCGCCTTAGGTCCCGACTTACCCAGGGCAGATTAGCTTGACCCTGGAACCCTTGATCATCCGGCGGACGGGTTTCTCACCCGTCATTCGCTACTCATGCCTGCATTCTCACTCGTGCAGCATCCACAACTAGATCACTCTGCTGCTTCACACGCTGCACGACGCTCCCCTACCCATCCACACACCTGGACACCGATCAAGTCGGTGCCGAGTACAAATATGAATGCCACAGCTTCGGCGGATTGCTTGAGCCCCGCTACATTGTCGGCGCGGAATCACTTGACCAGTGAGCTATTACGCACTCTTTCAAGGGTGGCTGCTTCTAAGCCAACCTCCTGGTTGTCTGGGCAACTCCACATCCTTTTCCACTTAGCAATCGCTTAGGGGCCTTAGCTGGTGATCTGGGCTGTTTCCCTCTCGACTACGGAGCTTATCCCCCGCAGTCTCACTGCCGCGCTCTCACTTACCGGCATTCGGAGTTTGGCTGATTTCGGTAAGCCGGTAAGCCCCCTAGACCATCCAGTGCTCTACCTCCGGTAAGAAACACGCGACGCTGCACCTATATGCATTTCGGGGAGAACCAGCTATCACGGAGTTTGATTGGCCTTTCACCCCTATCCACAGGTCATCCCCCAGGTTTTCAACCCTGGTGGGTTCGGTCCTCCACGCGGTCTTACCCGCGCTTCAACCTGCCCATGGATAGATCACTCCGCTTCGGGTCTAGAGCATGCGACTCAAACGCCCTATTCAGACTCGCTTTCGCTACGGCTACCCCACACGGGTTAACCTCGCCACATACCACTAACTCGCAGGCTCATTCTTCAAAAGGCACGCCGTCACACCCACAAGTGAGCGCTCCGACGGATTGTAGGCAATCGGTTTCAGGTACTATTTCACTCCCCTCCCGGGGTACTTTTCATCTTTCCCTCACGGTACTAGTCCGCTATCGGTCACCAAGAAGTATTTAGGCTTAGCGGGTGGTCCCGCCAGATTCACACGGGATTTCAAGAGTCCCGTGCTACTCGGGAAAACACTCGGAAGTCACTGTCTTACGCCTACGGGGCCATTACCCACTACGGCTCAACATTCCAGAAGATTCGACTTCAACAGTGATTTATAACTCCCTGACTCCACGGCATTAGAGTCTGAATGCTCCCACAACCCCACATACGCAACGCACGCCGGCTATCACACGCACATGGTTTAGCCTCATCCGCTTTCGCTCGCCACTACTCACGGAATCACTTTTGTTTTCTCTTCCTGCGGGTACTGAGATGTTTCACTTCCCCGCGTTCCCTCCAGAACCCTATGTGTTCAGGAACTGGTAACTGGCTTTAGAGTGCCAGCTGGGTTTCCCCATTCGGACACCCCCGGATCACAGCTTGGTTGCCAACTCCCCGGGGCTTATCGCAGGCTCCTACGTCCTTCATCGGCTCTTGGTGCCTAGACATCCACCGATTGCCCTTAGTAGCTTGTCACACAACATAAGAACAATACATTTGCTACAAAGATGCTCGCGTCCACTATACAGTTCTCAAAATACGGGCAGGAACACCAGCCACAACCACCACCTACCTCGGACACCATCCCCACCAGGGCAACAACACCCAGCAGAAACACCATCACCAGCGGTTTGATGAAGACCGGCCCCAGCCACACCCCCACCCACAACACATCCCGGGTGGGACAGTGACCCAAAGAAACCAAACCAACCTGTCACCAGGACGGCCCGATTCCTCAGGACCCAACAGCGCGCCTCGACGATTCACTCCGACCAACCAGCGTTCCACACCCCATCACAAAGAAGAGGTAGTACTAACCAGCCGGCCATCGCTGCACATCTAATGGTCAATGTTCCACAGTCCGAAGCACCATCGCCCCAGGACAGACGCCTGAGAAACGATGAGTAGACAACCACACCCTCGCGGGCCATGGCTGCCAAGTGCTCCTTAGAAAGGAGGTGATCCAGCCGCACCTTCCGGTACGGCTACCTTGTTACGACTTCGTCCTAATCGCCAGCCCCACCTTCGACGGCTCCCTCCACAAGGGTTAGGCCACCGGCTTCGGGTGTTGCCGACTTTCATGACGTGACGGGCGGTGTGTACAAGGCCCGGGAACGTATTCACCGCAGCGTTGCTGATCTGCGATTACTAGCGACTCCGACTTCATGGGGTCGAGTTGCAGACCCCAATCCGAACTGAGACCGGCTTTTTGGGATTCGCTCCACTTTGCAGTTTCGCAGCCCTTTGTACCGGCCATTGTAGCATGCGTGAAGCCCTGGACATAAGGGGCATGATGACTTGACGTCATCCCCACCTTCCTCCGAGTTGACCCCGGCAGTCTCCTATGAGTCCCCACCATAACGTGCTGGCAACATAGGACGAGGGTTGCGCTCGTTGCGGGACTTAACCCAACATCTCACGACACGAGCTGACGACAGCCATGCACCACCTGTATAGGACCCTTACGGACCCCCCATCTCTGGAGGATTTCCCTATATGTCAAACCCAGGTAAGGTTCTTCGCGTTGCATCGAATTAATCCGCATGCTCCGCCGCTTGTGCGGGCCCCCGTCAATTCCTTTGAGTTTTAGCCTTGCGGCCGTACTCCCCAGGCGGGGCGCTTAATGCGTTAGCTGCGGCACGGAGGACGTGGAATGTCCCCCACACCTAGCGCCCAACGTTTACGGCGTGGACTACCAGGGTATCTAATCCTGTTCGCTACCCACGCTTTCGCTCCTCAGCGTCAGGTAAGGCCCAGAGAGCCGCCTTCGCCACCGGTGTTCTTCCTGATATCTGCGCATTCCACCGCTACACCAGGAGTTCCGCTCTCCCCTGCCTACCTCTAGTCTGCCCGTATCGGAAGCAGGCTCGGAGTTAAGCTCCGAGTTTTCACTCCCGACGTGACGAACCGCCTACGAGCCCTTTACGCCCAATAATTCCGGACAACGCTCGGACCCTACGTATTACCGCGGCTGCTGGCACGTAGTTGGCCGGTCCTTCTTCTGCAGGTACCGTCACTCTCGCTTCGTCCCTGCTGAAAGAGGTTTACAACCCGAAGGCCGTCATCCCTCACGCGGCGTTGCTGCGTCAGGCTTTCGCCCATTGCGCAATATTCCCCACTGCTGCCTCCCGTAGGAGTCTGGGCCGTGTCTCAGTCCCAGTGTGGCCGGTCGCCCTCTCAGGCCGGCTACCCGTCGACGCCTTGGTAGGCCATTACCCCACCAACAAGCTGATAGGCCGCGAGCCCATCCCCAACCGCCAGAACTTTCAACCCCAAACCATGAAGTAAGAGGTGATATCCGGTATTAGACCCCGTTTCCGAGGCTTATCCCAGAGTTGAGGGTAGGTTGCTCACGTGTTACTCACCCGTTCGCCGCTCGTGTACCCCCGAAGGGGCCTTACCGCTCGACTTGCATGTGTTAAGCACGCCGCCAGCGTTCGTCCTGAGCCAGGATCAAACTCTCCGTTGAAATCTATATGTCAACCACAACAAAAGCCATGGAAAACAGACTAACGAAAAACGATCCAATGCAATCAGAAACAAATCAAACTGACTTGAATCCAGAAAAATTACAAAGGAATCCAACACGAATCAAGGATCGAACCAGGACCACCAACCTCGAAGAGGCCGACAGACCCGCTTACCACCGAGACCCGTGAAGGGGGTTAATGCTAAATTTCGGCATTGACTTTCGGCACGCTGTTGAGTTCTCAAGAATCGGGCGCACACCGCGTCCGTGACCTCTCGGCCAGGACTCCGGGGCAACCTGCGTTACTCTACCGGATCCGATCTACCGAGTCAAGCCCGGTTTTTCTGACCCTCCGCCCCGCGCCTGAGCTGCCGACCCGGGTCCTAAGACACGTTCCGGCTGCGTTAGCCTTGGGGGGTTCGGAGCGACCGGCCGCTTTCGCGTCCCGCGCCTCGCTCCAACAAGAAGAACATTACGTGGCTTCGAGGTAGCCGGTCAAATCGGCGTCCGGTGGGCAGCATCACACGGTTGTAATTTGCTCCCGGCATCGACTCTGTGGGATAGATCAGCCGGCCGCCGGCGCGACCAGAACCCCTGCGAACGAACGCTTCCCGCGCCGCAGCACCAGCGCCCCACCGGGCAGCAGGTCCTCGCTCGTCGGCACGTACTCCGCGTCGCTCACCTTCTCGTTGTTCAAGTACGCCCCGCCCTCGGCGACGGTCCGGCGCGCGGCCGACTTGCTCGCCACCAATCCGCTCTGCACCAGCAAGTCCGCCACCGGCGGCAGTTGGCCGCCCGGCACCTCTGTGTGCGGCGCCTCCCTGAGCGCTGCGACCAACGTGTCCCCGTCGAGCTCCCGCAGATCCGACTGACCGAACAACGCCTTCGCCGCCAGTTGCACCTGCTCCGTCTCCTGGCGCCCGTGGACCAGCGTGGTGACGTCCTCGGCCAGCACCCGCTGCGCTTCCCGCGCGTGCGGGCGGTCGGCCGTCGCCTTCTCCAGCTCCGCGATCTCCTCCGCGGTCCGGAACGTGTAGTACCGGACCAGCTGCATCACGTCACGGTCGTCGGTGTTGAACCAGAACTGGTAGAAGGCGTACGGCGACGTCAGCTCCCGGTCCAGCCACACGGTGCCCGACTCGGTCTTGCCGAACTTCGTACCGTCGGCCTTCGTCACCAGCGGCGTCGCCAGCGCGTGCGCCTTGCCCGACTCCGTCCGGCGGATCAGCTCCACGCCGGCGGTCAGGTTGCCCCACTGGTCGCTGCCACCGGTCTGCAACGTGCACCCGTAGCGGCGGTAGAGCTCCAGGTAGTCCAGCGACTGCAGCAGCACGTAGCTGAACTCCGTGTAGCTGATGCCCTGCTCGAGCCGGGCCTTCACCACCTCGCGGCCGAGCATCCGGTTCACCGGGAAGTGCTTGCCGATGTCCCGGAGGAAGTCGAGCGTGTTGAGGTCCTTGGTCCAGTCGTAGTTGTTCACCATTCGCGCCGGGTTCGGCAGCGCCTCGTCGAAGTCGAGGAAACGCTCCACCTGGCCGCGGACCCGCTCGACCCACTGCTGAACGACGTCCTTGGGGTTGAGCACCCGCTCCGAGCTCTCCTTGGGGTCGCCGATCAGGCCGGTCGCTCCCCCGACGAGTCCGATCGGGTTGTGCCCGGCGAGCTGCAGCCGGCGGAGCGTGAGCAGTTGCAGCAGGTTGCCCATGTGCAGGCTCGGCGCGGTCGGGTCGAAACCGACGTACGAGGTGATCGGTCCTTCGGCCATCGCGGCCCGGAGGGCGTCGGGATCGGTCGAGTGCGCGATCAAGCCACGGCTGGCCAGGTCGTCGAGCACCTGGGTGCGGCTAGCGGTCCCGCTGTCGGTCACTGTTGGTCTCTCCTCGGGTACGTCGGAACACCCCAAGACTGCCAGGTCCGGGCCGCCGGGAGCCCGGAGCACCCCCTGCCGCGGCTACATCGCCTCCGGCCGGGACAGGACCGCGCGCAGCTGGGCGACCAGGGCGTGACCGTCGGGACCGTGCACGGTGGCCGCCGTCGGACGCTGCGGATCGTGCGCGCCGGGGTCCGGGTTCGGCACCGGCAGACCGTGGGACAGCACCTGCTCCGCCGGGGTCAGCTGGCGGATACCGATGGCGCGGACGTGGTCCGGATGCGTCTGGGCGAAGTCGCCGTAGATCTGCGGGTCGTGCTGCCCGTCGTCGCCGACCAGCACCCAGCGGACCGCCGGGAACTCCTTGGCCAGCCGGGACAACGCCGCCCGCTTGTGCTCCCGGCCGCTACGGAACCAGCCGGTGTTGGTCGGGCCCCAGTCGGTCAGCAGCAACGGACCCGCCGGGTACCCGTGCCGGGCCAGGAAGCGGGTCAGTGTGGGCGCGGTGTTCCAGGCGCCGGTGGACAGGTAGAAGATCGGCGCTCCCGGGTGGTCCGCGAGCAGTTCGGCGTACATCTCGGCCATGCCCGGTACGACGCGGCGCGCCTGCTCGTCGCGGAGGAACGTGTTCCAGGCGGCGATCAGCGGCCGCGGCAGCATCGTCAGCATCACCGTGTCGTCGATGTCGCTGACCAGACCGAAGTCGGCGTCCGGGTCGGGCACGAACACCCGGCCGCGGGCCTGCCGCTCGCCGTGCACGCCGAGGCTGATCTCGTGCCAGCCCGGCGGCAGCACCACCGGCACCGCCAGGTCGACGAATCCACCGCGGTCGGTGCAGGCGTCGAAGCTCTGCCCGGCCACCGTGACGGAGACCTGCACCTTGGTGGCCGGCGCGGTGACGAAGACCTTCCAGCCGCGCACGACCTGGTCCTCGTCGTAGCGGGGCTGGTTGCGGGGGTCACGGCTGAGCACGACGCGGGCGAGCACGCGGACGTACTCGCCGTTGCCGTAGCCGACGTGCGGGATGATCCGCTCGCGCCAGCCGCGACGGCGCAGGAGCGAACCGATTCCGAGGTTGAACCAGTCCTCGAGCCGGGAGGAGTAGTGCGGACGGGCCATGCCCCCGAACCTACCCGCCGGAGGGGCTCGTACGCCTGCCGGCCGGACTGTCGGCGCCCACCTTTACGTTCTCAACATGACATCTGTCGGTATGTGCTTCCCCAGGACCTTCCCCGCTGCTCTGGTGACCGACGTCGCCCGGCGGCTCGAGACTGGTGGGGCGGACGAGCTCTGGATCATCGAGGACTGCTTCTACACCGCCGGTCCGTCGCTGTCGGCGGCGGCGCTGAGCGTGTCCGAGCGGCTGACGGTCGGGCTGGGCATCCTGCCCGCGGTGGCGCGCACCGCCGCTGTCACCGCGATGGAGATCGCCACGCTGTGCGCGCTCGGGCCAGGCCGGTTCCTGCCGGGCATCGGGCACGGCGTGCAGGCGTGGATGGGCCAGATGGGCGTCCGGCCGAAGTCGCCGCTGACCGCGCTGGAGGAGGTGACCGTCGCGGTCGGCCGGCTGCTGGCCGGCGAGGCCGTGACGATGGACGGCAGGACCGTGCACCTCGACGACGTGAAGCTGGACGCGCCGCCGGCCGACGTGCCGCCGATCCTGCTCGGGGTGCAGGGGCCGAAGTCGCTGGCGCTGGCCGGCCGCGTTGCCGGTGGCGTCGTGCTGGCCGAGCCGGCGTCGCCGTCGTACGTGCGGGCGGCGGTGCAGCACGCCGGGGCGCCGGAGGGGTTCGTGGTGGCGGCGTTCAGCGCGATCTGCGTACGTGGCGACCGCAAGGCGGCGTACGAGTGGAGTGCGCCGTGGCTGGCCGGGCTGATCGAGCAGAAGAACCCGGCGCTGCCTGCCCTGCCCTTCTACGACGACCTGCTGCGGCGGTACGCCGAGTCAGGCGTCCCGGGGCTGGTCAGCATGCCGACGGACTGGTGGCAGGAGCTGGGCCCGATCGGCACGCTCGACGACGCCGCCACGCACCTCGACGCGTTGGAGGCCGCGGGGGTGCACCACGTCGGCCTGTTCCCGGACCCGGAGGTCGAGCACGGTCTCCCCCAGCTCGAGCACGTCCTGGCGCTCGCCAACCGCTAGCAGGACGCGCCGACCTTTGCACCCCACCGACCAGCCTGCCCGGCGGGAACCAGAAACTCCGCCGCTAGGCGCGTTTCTTGGGCACGTGCGGCCGGTACGCCGACACGGTCGGATCGCCGGGAATCCAGAAGCGCCAAGGACGGTCGGCGGCCTCGCGGAGACCGACGCGCGGACCCGTCGACGGCTCGCCCTCGAAGCCAGGCCCCGGCACCAGCTGGACCTCGGCGTCGCGGGCGAGCAGGTCGACGCCGTTCGCCTCCCGGTCGATGCCGAGCGCAACGCACATCCGCGCCGGACCCCGGGCGAGCTCCCAGTCAGGGTTCCTCCGCGCTGCCGCTTTGCCCCCGGCAGGCCCCGGTTGCACTCCCGCCCCGGACGAGCCTGCCGCGCGTACTCCCGCCCCGGACAAACCGGCCGAGCGCACGCCCGCGGTCTGGTTGAACTTCGTCTCGGCCGACGCCGGCGCGCCGCGGCGGCGTCGGGCCAGCTCGACGCCCTCGACCACCTCGCCGGCTCGCAGCAGCACCGCGGACGGTTGCCCGTCGGGCCCGGCGCTGACGTTCATGCAGAAGTGCATGCCGTAGGTGAAGTACACGTACAGGAACCCGGGCGGGCCGAACATGACCGCGTTGCGCGCCGTCTGGCCCCGGTACGCGTGCGAGCCGGGGTCGTTCGGGCCGTCGTACGCCTCGACCTCGGTGAGCCGGACCGCGACGGTGCCTTCGTCGGTGGTCCGGCGCAGCACCATGCCGAGCAGTTTCGGCGCGACCTCGAGCACGGGAGCGGCCAGGAGCGAACGTCGAACGGGCATGCCCAGGACCCTACTGGCCGCCCCGGAGCGGCCTGGTCAGTAGCTGGCCAGCCGGGTCGCGTGAGCGGCGGCCCGGGCCCGGAGCTCGGCCAGCTGCTCGGCGACGCGCTCACCGGCGGTGCCGCCCCGGCCGTCGCGGGAGGAGACCGAGCCCTCGACGCTGAGCACCGACCGCACGTCCGGGGTCAGGTGCGGCGAGATGGCGGCCAGGTCCTCGTCGGTCAGGTCCCACAGCTCGATGCCCCGCTTCTCGCAGGCCCGCACGCACGCACCGGCCAGCTCGTGCGCGACCCGGAACGGCACCTTCTGCCGGACCAACCACTCCGCGATGTCGGTCGCCAGCGAGAACCCCTGCGGCGCCAGCTCCTCCAGCCGGGCGGTGTCGAACCGCAGCGTCCGGATCATCCCGGTGAACGCCGGCAGCAGCACCTCGAGGGTGTCGACCGAGTCGAAGACCGGCTCCTTGTCCTCCTGCAGGTCCCGGTTGTACGCCAGCGGCTGCGCCTTGAGCGTCGCCAGCAGGCCGGCCAGGTTGCCGATCAGCCGGCCGGACTTGCCCCGGGCCAGCTCGGCGATGTCCGGGTTCTTCTTCTGCGGCATGATGCTCGACCCGGTCGAGAACGCGTCGTCCAGCTGCACGAACCCGAACTCCTTGGTCGCCCAGACGATCACCTCCTCGGCCTGCCGGGACAGGTCGATGCCGATCTGCGCGGCGACGAACGCGAACTCGGCGACGAAGTCCCGCGCCGCCGTACCGTCGATCGAGTTCGGCGAGGAGTCGGTGAAGCCGAGCTCCTTCGCCACGAACTGCGGGTCCAGCCCGAGCGAGGAACCAGCCAGTGCACCCGATCCGTACGGCGAGTCGGCGGCGACGCGCGCGTCCCACTCGGCCAGCCGGTCCAGGTCGCGGATCAGCGGCCAGGCGTGGGCCATCAGGTGGTGCGACAGCAGCACCGGCTGGGCGTGCTGGAGGTGGGTCCGGCCGGGCATGGTGACGCCGAGGTGCTTCTCGGCCTGCTCGGCGAGCGTGTTCACCTGGTCGAGCACCAGGCGGGCGATGATCCGTCCGTGGTCCCGCAGGTAGCTGCGGAACAGCGTGGCGACCTGGTCGTTGCGGGACCGGCCGGCCCGCAGCCGTCCGCCCAGCTCGGCGCCGAGCCGCTCCAGCAGGCCACGCTCCAGCGCGGTGTGCACGTCCTCGTCGTCCTCGGCCGGCAGGAACGCCCCGGAGAGCACGTCGGCCAGCAGCTCGTCCAGCCCGCGCAGCATGGCGGTCAAGTCGTCGTCGGTGAGCAGGCCGGCGCGGTGCAGCACCTTGGCGTGCGCCTTCGACCCGGCGATGTCGTAGGGCGCCAGCCGCCAGTCGAACTGGGTCGACTTGCTCAGCGCCGCCAGCGCGTCCGCGGGTCCGCCGGCGAACCGGCCGCCCCACAGGGCCGCACTCTCTCCCGTACTCATCTGACGATCCTCTCAGCAACACGAATTCGGCCGGGCCGGGCCCGGCGGGGGTCAGGCAGGGTCGGTGGACGTGTCCTTGTCGGTGCGGGCCGCCAGGTTGAGGAACCGGGCCGCCAGCGCCTCGCCGCCGGTCGGGTTGCGGGACACGACCATGACCGTGTCGTCGCCGGCGATGGTGCCGAGCACGTCGTCCAGGCCGACGTGGTCGATCGCGGACGCGAAGTACTGGGCGGCGCCCGGCGGGGTTCGCAGGATGACCAGGTTGGCGCTGCCCTCGGCGGAGACCAGCAGTTCCGAGGCGACCCGGGCGAGCCGTGCCTCGAAGGCGGCCGCCTCACCGGCCCGCGGGCTGCGGTCGCCGCCCTCCCCCGGTACGGCGTACACCAGCTGGCCGATCGCGTCCCGGACCTTGACCGCGCCGATCTCCACCAGGTCGCGCGACAGCGTCGCCTGGCCGACGCCCAGACCGGCGCCGGCCAGGAGTTCGGCCAGCTCGGTCTGGGACCGCACCGGCTGCCGTCCGAGCAGCTCCACGATCCGCTGCTGCCGCGCGGTCTTCGTGGTCGGGGCGATCAGCGTCTTGGCCCGGGTGTCCGGCCGGTCGCTCGTGCTGTCGGTCATGAACCGAAGTTTCGCGCGAGCAGCCAGGACAGCAGGGCCTTCTGGGCGTGCAGGCGGTTCTCGGCCTCGTCCCAGACCACCGACTGCGGTCCGTCGATCACCGCGGCGTCGATCTCCTTGCCCCGGTACGCCGGCAGGCAGTGCAGCACGATCGCGTCCGGCTTGGCCTTCGTCATCAGCTGCTCGGTCACCGCGTACGGCACGAACGGTGCCTCGCGCAAGGACGCCTCCGCTTCCTGCCCCATCGACACCCAAGTGTCGGTGGCGATCACGTCGGCGCCGGCGACGGCCGCCGCGGCGTCGTCGGTCCAGGCCACCGAACCACCCGTGGCACCGGCGATCTCGACCGCCTTCGCCAGGACCGCGGGGTCCGGCTGGTACTCCGCGGGGGACGCGACGACCACCTGCATCCCGGCCGTCGCACCGCCGAGCAGGTACGAGTGGGACATGTTGTTCGCGCCGTCGCCGAGGTAGGCCAGCTTGAGCCCGGCGGTGCTGCCCTTGTGCTGCCGGACGGTGAGCAGGTCGGCGAGGATCTGGCACGGGTGGAACTCGTCGGTCAGCGCGTTGATCACCGGCACCCGGGAGGCGCCGGCCATCTGCTCGATCCGGGTCTGCCCGGACGTCCGCCAGACGATCGCGCCGACCTGCCGGTCCAGCACCCGGGCGGTGTCGGCGATCGGCTCGCCCCGGCCCAGCTGCGAAGTCTGCGCGTCGATGATCAGCGGCACCCCGCCGAGCTCGGCGATACCGACCGCGAAGGAGATCCTGGTCCGGGTCGAGGTCTTGTCGAAGATCACCGCGACGGTCTGCGGCCCGGTCAGCGGCCGGTGCCCGAACCGGTCGGCCACCATCTGCTCCGCCAGCGTCAGCACCTCGTCCTGCTCGACCGGGCTGAGGTCGTCGTCCCGGAGAAAGTGTCTGGTCATGGGGCCTCCCGGCCTGGACTGAGGAGCGGAGGGAGCCCGGTCATGGGGCCTCCCGGCCTGGACTGAGGAGCGGAGGGAGCCCGGTCATGGGGCCTCCCGGCCTGGACTGAGGAGTGGAGGGAGCGAAGCGACCGGAGTGACGAGGGAAGGGCGGGAGTTCCAGCCCCATGACCCGCCGCGCCGGAGGCGTGGCATCAGTACCGTCATGGGGCCTCCACCTGGTTGAGCAGGGCGGGTAGGGCCGCGACGAAGGTGTCGGCGTCGGCCTTGCTGAGAATGTACGGCGGTGCGAGGCGCAGCGCGTCCGGCACCGGGTTGTTGATCACGAACCCGGCCTCCAGCGCGAGCGCGGTCACCTGGTCGGACACCGGCGCGGTCAGCTCGATCGCGAGCAGCAGCCCCCGGCCGCGGACCCCGGCGATCAGCGGGTGGTCGAGCGCCTCCACCGCGGCGGCCAGGTGGTTGCCGACGGCCTTGACTCGTGCGAGCAGGCCGTCGCGCTCGATCACGGTCAGCACGGCCAGGCCGGCGATCGTGGCGACCGGGTTGCCGCCGAAGGTGGTCCCGTGGTTGCCGGGCTGCAGCAGCTCCGCGGCCGGCCCGAACGCGAGACAGGCGCCGATCGGGATCCCGGCCCCCAGCCCTTTCGCGACCGTCACCAGGTCCGGGCTGATGCCCTCGGCCTGGAACGCGAACCAGTCGCCGGTCCGGCCGATGCCGGTCTGGATCTCGTCGATCCACAGCAGCGTGCCGTGCGCGGCGGTGATCCGCCGGGCCGCCTGCAGGTAGCCGGCCGGCGGGACGATGACGCCGTTCTCGCCCTGGATCGGCTCCAGCACGACCGCGGCCGTCTCGTCGTCGACCGCGGCCTCGAGCGCGGCGGCGTCGCCGTACGGGACGAAGGTGACGTCGCCGGGCAGCGGCGCGAACTGCTCGCGGTAGGCCGGTTTCCAGGTGATCGCGAGCGCGCCCATCGAGCGGCCGTGGAAGCCGCCGACGGCCGCGACGATCCTGGTCCGGCCGGTCCGCCGGGTGATCTTGAAGGCGGCCTCGTTCGCCTCGGTGCCGGAGTTGGTGAAGAACACCTTGCCGCCGGGGGCGTCCACCAGCGACAGCAGCTTCTCGGCCAGCGCGATCTGCGGCGCGGAGGCGAAGAAGTTCGACACGTGGCCGAGGGTGGCGAGCTGGCTGGTCACCGCGGACACCACGAACGGGTGCGCGTGGCCGAGCGAGTTCACCGCGAGGCCGCCGAGCAGGTCGAGGTACTTGCGCCCGTCGGCATCCCACAGGTAGGCGCCCTCCCCTCGGACCAGCACCCGCTTGGGTGGACCGAAGGTGTTCATCAAGACGTTCGTGTACCGCTCGGTGAGAGCGGCCCCGGTACTGCCGGTGGCGGACATCTCGTTCAGTTCGGGCGGCATCAGGTCGGTCATGGGGCCTCCCGGCCTGGACTGAGGAGCGATGGAGCGAAGCGACTGAGCGACGAGGGAAGGCCGGGAGTCGAGCCCCGTGACCACGCCGGCGCCGAAGGCCCGGCCAGAAGCAGAGTCATGACGGGATTACCTGGGTTCCGTTTCCGGCGTCGGTGAAGATTTCCAGCAGCAGCGAGTGGGGGACGCGGCCGTCGATCACGGTGGCGCGGGAGACGCCGGACTGGACGGCGCGCAGGCACGCCTCCATCTTCGGCACCATGCCGGAGGCCAGCGACGGCAGCAGCTCGGCGAGCTCGGCGGCGTCGATCTGGGTGATGATCTCCTCGCTGTCCGGCCAGTTCCGGTACAGCCCGGCCACGTCGGTCAGCACGACCAGCTTCTCCGCACCGAGCGCGACCGCCAGCGCGGACGCCGCGGTGTCGGCATTCACGTTGTGCGCCTGGCCGTCCTCGTCGGGGGCGATCGTCGACACGACCGGGATCCGGCCGGCGTCGATCAGGTCGATCACCGCCTCCGGCCGGACGTCGACCACGTCGCCGACCAGGCCGATGTCGACCGACTCGCCGTCGACCATCGCGCCGCGCCGTTCGGCGGTGAACAGGCCCGCGTCCTCGCCGGACATGCCGACCGCGAACGGGCCGTGCGCGTTCAGCAGGCCGACCAGCTCGCGGCCGACCTTGCCGACCAGGACCATACCGACGACGTCCATCGCCTCGGGCGTGGTGACCCGCAGCCCGCCGCGGAACTCGCTGTCGATGCCGAGCCGGCTGAGCATGTCGCTGATCTGCGGGCCGCCGCCGTGCACGACGACCACCCGGACACCGCAGTGCCGCAGGAACACGATGTCGGAGGCGAAGGCCTGCTTCAGCTTGTCGTCCACCATCGCGTTGCCGCCGTACTTCACCACGATCGTCTTGCCGTGGAACTCCTTCAGCCACGGCAACGCCTCGGTCAGGACGGCCGCCTTCTCCACCGCGTCCGCAGGGATGGTCATGAAGCCTCCCGGCCTGGACCGAGGAGGCAAGGAACAAAGCGACTGAGCGGCGAGGGAAGGCCCGGAACCAAGGCCTCATGACCCGCCGGCGCCGCAGGCCCGGCCAAGAGCACTGTCATGACGAGTACGCCGAGTTCTCTTCGACGTACGCGTGCGAGAGGTCGGTGGTGAGCACGGTCGCCGACGCGTCGCCGGCGTGCAGGTCGATCACCACGTCGATCTCCAGCCCGGACAGGTCCGCCTCCGAGCGGTCGACGCCTTTGCCGCCGGCCACGCAGATGGCCGCGCCGTTCAGGGTGATGTCGAGCAGCTGCGGGTCGAACGCCGTGGGCGCGTTGCCGACTGCCATCGCGATCCGTCCCCAGTTCGGATCGGCGGCGAAGAACGCGGTCTTGCAGAGGTTGTCCTCGGCCACCACCTTCGCGGCGGCGACCGCCTCGGCCTCGGTGGCGGCGTTCTTCACGGTGATGCTGACGTGCTTGGTGACGCCCTCGGCGTCGGCCTGCAACTGCCGCACCAGGTCGGCGGCCAGCGTGGTCAGCGCCGCCTCGAACTCGTCGGGCGGCACGGTGACGCCGGAGGCTCCCGAGCTGAGCAGCAGCACGGTGTCGTTGGTCGACGTCCCGCCGTCGACGTCGAGCCGGTTGAAGGTCTTGCCCACCGCATTGCGCAGGGCATGATCCAGGTGCGGCTGATCGAGCACGGCGTCGGTGGTGATGACGCTCAGCATGGTCGCCATGTTCGGCGCGCACATGCCGGCGCCCTTGGCGAAGCCGCCGATGCTCCAGCCCCCCGGATGGCTCAGTACGGCCTGCTTCGGCACGTTGTCGGTGGTCATCACCGCCGTGGCGGCATCGAGGCTGTGCTGCGGCGTGCTGCCCAGCGCGGCGACCGCCGCGGACAGGCCCGGCAGCAGTTTGTCCATCGGCAGCCGCTCACCGATCAGGCCGGTCGAGCAGACCGCGATCTCGGCCGCGCCGACGCCGAGCGCCGAAGCCAGCTCCTCGGCGGTCTTGTGGGTGTCCTGGAAGCCCTCCGGACCGGTGCACGCGTTCGCGCCGCCGGAGTTCAGCGCGACGGCCGTCAGCTTGCCGGCGGTCAGCACCTGCTGCGACCAGAGCACGGGCGCGGCCTTCACCTTGTTGGTGGTGAAGACGCCGGCCGCGGCGTACTGCGGGCCGTCGTTGACCACGACGGTGAGGTCCGGCGTACCGGCGGGCTTGATCCCGGCGATCACCCCGGCCGCGCGGAAGCCGGCCGGCGCGGTGACCCCGGCGCTCCGATCGACTGAGGCTTCCGGGGTGACTGCGACGGTCACGGTGCCACTCCTACGAGGGGAAGGGCCAGGGTCTCGTCGAGACCGGCGGCCAGGTTCATGCACTGCACGGCGGCGCCGGCGGTGCCCTTGGTGAGGTTGTCGAGCGCGGCCACCACGACGGCGCGTCCGGTGCGCTGGTCGAGGGCGACCTGCAGGTGCACGGTGTTCGCGCCGAGGGTGGCCTGGGTCTGCGGCCACTGTCCCTCGGGCAGCAGGTGCACGAACGGCTCGTCGCCGTACGCCTGCTGGTAGCCGGCACGGAGCTGCTCGGCCGTCGTGCCGTCGGCGATCGGCGCGCTGCAGGTCGCGATGATGCCGCGGGCCATCGGCGCCAGCACCGGGGTGAAGGAGACGCTGACCGGGCCGGCGGTGTGCGGGGCCAGGTTCTGCTCGATCTCCGGGGTGTGCCGGTGCACGCCGCCCACGCCGTACACGGTGGCCGAGCCCATCACCTCCGCGCCCATCAGGTGCGCCTTGGGACCCTTGCCCGCTCCCGACGTCCCGCTGACAGCGACCACCACCAGTTGGGCGCTGTCGACGAGACCTGCCTGGACGGCCGGGAGCAGGGCAAGGGTGGACACGGTGGGGTAGCACCCCGGTACGGCGACGCGGTTGGCGCCGCGCAGCTTCTCCCGCTGGCCGGGCAACTCGGGCAGTCCGTAGGGCCAGTGGCCGGCGTACTGCCCGCCGTAGAACTCCACCCAGGCCTCGGCGTCCACCAGCCGGAAGTCCGCGCCGCAGTCGATCACGGTGACGTCGTCGCCGAGCTGCTCGGCGATCCCGGCGGACTGTCCGTGCGGCAGCGCCAGGAACACGACGTCGTGCCCGGCCAGCGTCTGCGCGGAGGTTTCCTCGAGCACCCGGCCGGCCAGCGGCGTGAGGTGCGGGTGATGCTGCCCGAGCGCGGACCCGGCGTTGCCGCCCGCGGTGAGCGCCCCGATCTCCACCTCCGGGTGGGTCGACAGCAACCGCAGCAGCTCTCCCCCGGCGTACCCACTCGCTCCCGCGACAGCGACCCTCAGCGTCATGTGAATGAGTATGTCAGAGACCGAATGAATATCCAAGCCGCTTCCCGACCGTTCTCCACCCTGCCACCAGGCTGAGCAACTCCCCCAGTGACGCACGTCATGTCACAACGTCGCCCTTGCCGCGTGTCCGCAGGGTGACGGCTACAGGAGGAGGATCCGATGGCGCGGATTTCGCTGGAGCACCGCAGGACCGTGTTCGTCCGGGCGATGGAGTGGTACAGCAAGCGCAAGTACGGCGACGTACTCGACCCGGGCAAGGCCGCTCTGCACCACCGCGGCGTACTGACGACGATGCTGGCGCTGGAGGGGTCGGCGGCGCGCTGGTCGCGACTGGACCCGACGCTGAAGGCCCTGGCGACGATGGTGACCAGCACGCAGGTCGGGTGCAGCTGGTGCATGGACTTCGGCTTCTGGGAGTTCCACCACCGAGGTGTCGCGCCGGCCAAGCTGCGGGCTGTGCCAGGCTGGCGGGACAGTGACGTCTACACGGACCTGGAGCGCGCGGTGATGGACTACGCGGAATCGGCAACGGCGACCCCGCCGACGGTCACCGACGAGCAGGTCGAGCGGCTGCGCAAGGACCTGTCCGAGGCGGAGCTGGTGGAGCTGACCGCGCAGATCGCCCTGGAGAACTACCGGTCCAGGACGAACGCCGCCCTGGGAATGACCAGCCAGGGATTCAAGCAGTACTGCGAGGTGCGGCCGGCGTGAACAGCGACGAGCTGGCCGCGGAGTTCGCCGAGCACCGCGCGGTCCTGGTCGGGGCGGCGTACCGGGTGGTCGGCAGCGTGGCCGACGCGGAGGACGTCGTCCAGGAGACCTGGCTGCGCTGGTCCACCGCTGAGCACGCCGAGGTCCGCGACGTCCGGGCGTACCTCGTCCGGATCACCACCCGGCTCGCCCTGAACCGGCTGCGTCAGCAGAAGTCGCGGCGCGAGCAGTACGTCGGCCCGTGGCTGCCCGAGCCGATCGCGGCCGCCGACCAGGACCCGGCCGCCGTCGCGGAGGTCGCCGACTCGGTGTCGATGGCGATGCTGGTCGTGCTGGAGACGCTGTCACCGCTGGAGCGCGCCGCCTTCGTGCTGCGGGAGGTGTTCGACCTGCCGTTCAGCGAGATCGCCGACACGCTGGGCCGCTCCGAGGCCGCCGTACGGCAGCTGGCGCACCGCGCGCGGGAGCACGTGCACGCGCGGCAGCCCCGGCACCGGGTCGACAAGGCGCGGCACCAGGAGATCACCAGCCGGTTCCTGACCGCGACCTGGTCGGGCGACTACGACCAGGTGGTCGCGATGCTCGCCCCCGACGTGGAGCTGGTCAGCGACGGGGGCGGCAAGCGCAGGGCCGCGCTGCGCCCGGTGCACGGCTCGGACAAGGTCGGCCGCTGGCTGATCGCGGTGATGTCGCCCGAGCAGACAGCCGGTCTGGAGTTCGGCAGCGCGATGCTCAACGGCGAGCAGGCCTTCGTCGCCTACGACGGCCCGGCCGTGGACACCGTGGGCTTCATGGACCTGGACGAGAACGGCCTGATCAGCCGGATCTACGTCGTCCGCAACCCCGACAAGCTCAAGGCCGTTCCGGGCCGGGAGCAACGCGGCTGAGGAAGTCGCGGACCAGCGGCACGACCTCGTCGAGGTGGCTCTCCAGCAACCAGTGCCCACCGTCCTCAAACAGGTGCAGCTCGGCCTTCGGCAGGTCGGCCAGGTAGGCGCGCGCCGCCTCGGCCGGCATGTAGCCGTCCTGCGGACCCCACACGATCAGCGTCGGCGGCTGGTGCTCGCGCAGGTACGCGTGGAACGCCGGGTACTGCCGCACGCTCTCCCTGATCTCCAGGAAGAAGCCGGCCATGATCTCCCGGCGGTCCCGCAGCAGAGGCCAGGACAGCTGCCACAGGTCCGGGCTGATCCGCTCGGCCGTGTGCGGCGGGACCTCGCCGAGCGCCTCCTCGCGGAACCCCTCGAAGCTCACCGCCTCGGCGAGCACCTCCCGCCGCTCGTCGGTCGGGTCGGCCCAGTACTCCTTCAGCGCCGCGTACTTCGGGCCCAGCGTCTCCTCGTACGCGTCGCCGTTCTGGATGATCAGCCCGGTGATGCGCTCCGGGTTCCGTTGCGCCAGCTGGATGCCGACCTGCGAGCCGTAGTCGAACAGGTACAGCACGAACCGGTCGACGCCCAGCGAGTCCAGGAACCTTTCCAGCAGCGTCGCGTAGCCGGCGAAGCTGTAGTCGAAGTCGTCCGGCGCGGCGCTGTACCCGAAGCCCGGGAAGTCCGGCGCCAGCAGCCGCCACTGGTCCCCCAGAGCCGGCATCAGCCCGCGGTACTGGAACGACGACGACGGATATCCGTGCGGCAGCAGCACCACCGGCGCGTCGGCCGGTCCTGCTTCGCGGTAGAAGATCTCCACGCCGTCGATCTCGGTCGTCCGATGCATCATGCTTGCCACGTTGTCTCCCTTCGTTTGCGTCACCGGTACCCAACCGCGCCGACGGGTCACCTAGACTCACCTGCAACTGAGTCGCAGAAAGGGAGCAGCCATGGAGTACGTCGTGATCGACCCCGAGGCGGTGTCGGACCCGACCCTGCGCGCCGACCTGCTCGACACGTGGATCGCGGCGACCGATGCCGGCGGCAGTGTCGGCTTCACCGCGCCGGCGCCGGTGCAGCTGGTGGCCGAGGCTCTGGATTCCGCCCTCGAACGGGTGGCCGGCGGCCAGGATCTGCTGGGTGTGCTGCACAACGGCGAGCGGTACGTCGGAATGGGTCTGCTGGTCTCCACCGGCGGGCAGCTCAGCACTCACTGGCGCACGGTGCTGCGCGTGATGGTGCATCCGAAGTACCAAGGTGGCGGCGCCGGCCGCCTGCTGATGGAAGGGCTGCGCAAGTCCGCGGAGCAGCTCGGCCTCGAGCACCTGATGCTGACCGTTCGCGACGGCAACAGCCTGGAGAAGTTCTACGGCAAGCTCGGCTACCGCGTCGTCGGCGCACATCCTCGCGCCGTCCGGGTCGGGCCGGACGACTACCGCGACGAAATCATGCTCGTCACCGACCTGCGGAGCCGGGCGACGTGAGCGAGGCCGGGTCCCGCTGCTCAGGGGGACCCGGCTCCGCTGTCCAAGACCTCCGGCGGGCGATGCCCAGCAGCGTGACACCCAGCGCCGCGAGCAGGCCGCCCACGGTGAGCATCAGGGCCGAAGGGCCGCCGGTGTCGGGCAACGCGGCGGCAGGACCAGGACCCGCAGGTTCCGGCGCCGGCCGGCCGCCGACCAGCACCTTCACCTGCGAGTCAACCGCGATGCCGTCGGTGTCGGTCACGCGGTAGGTCAGCTTCGCGATCCCGGCGAAGCCACGCGCGGGCACGAGCCGGATGGTGCCGTCGGCACCAACCGTCCATGCCCCGGTCCCCGCGGTCGCGAGGCGCTTCGAGCAGGTGGCCGGACCGGTGACCAGGCAGACGCTGGCCCGGTTCCAGCCGGCCCCCTGGGTCGCGGCGTCGTTCAGCAGCGGGTTGACGACGACCGGGTTGCCCAGGCTGCCGGTGCCGCTGTCGGGCCCGGCCTGGGCCTCGGCCGGCGCCGCCACGGTGATCTCGACGCTCGCCGTGTCCGACGTCCCGTTGGCGTCGGTCACCCGGTACCCGACCGCGCGGGTCGTGCCGGTGAAGCCCTGTGCCGGCGTGTACGTGACGGTGCCGCCCGGCGCGACCGCGAAGGTACCCTCGGCCGGGACCGTCACCGTCACCTTGTGCCGGCCGTCGGCCGGATCACGCAGTACGACGGACGCCTTGTCCAACGCGGCCGACGGATCTCCGGCCTGGTCGTTGGCCAGCACCGGCACTCCCACGGCCTTCCCGTACGCCGTGTGCGCGCTGTCGTCGGTCGCGACCGGCCGGACCGGCAGCACCGTCACCGAAACCGTCGAGCGGGTGGCGTTCCGGTTGCCGTCCTTCACCTCGTACCGCGCCGGACGGCTGCTGCCGGTGAACGCGCTCAGGGGACGGAACGTGATCTTGCCCTCGGCAACGGCCAGCGTGCCCTGGCCCGGGACGCTCACCGTGCGGACCAGGTCGCCGCGGGGATCCACCAGCAACAGGGTGGCCGGATCGAGCGTCGCGCCGGGGCCGGGTTTGTCATTGGCCAGCGGGTCGAACGTGACCGGCAGGTGCTGCTTGGTCTGCGCGACGTCGGCCCGGGCGACGGGCTCGTCCTCGACCGTCACGGTCAGCGTCGCCGTCCCGGTGCTGCCGTTCGCGTCGCCCACCTGGTACGCCACCGCGGTGGCCGGCCCGGCCGATGCACCGTCGGGAACCAGCCGCACTGCGCCGTCGGGCTGCGCGGTGTAGGTGCCCTGCCCCGCGACCCGTAGCGACGGAACCGCGTCGCCGGTCGCCGGATCGACCAGTCGCACGGACGCCGGGACCAGCGGCGCGCTCGGGTCACCCGCCTTGTCGTTGCCCAGCACCGGCACGGTCACCGGCGTGCCGAAGGCCGTCGTCGCGGTGTCGGCGGCCGCCTCCGGCCTGATCGCTGTGACCGTCACGGTGATCGTCGAGGTCGCCTTGTTGCCACTGGTGTCGGTGACTTGGTAGGCGACCGAGCTGGATCCACTGAACGCCCGCACCGGCGTGAAGGTGATCTTGCCGGTGGTCGGGTTGGCCTCGAACGTTCCCTGTCCGGCCACCGCCACCGTCCGTCCCCACGCCCGCGCGAGCCCGAAGAGCTGGACCGACGTCTTCTCCAACTGGGCGTCGGTGCCCGGCACGTCGTTGGCCAGCACGTCGACGGTCAGCGCCCGGTTCTGACCGGTGGTCGCGGTGTCCGGCCTGGCCTCGGGTCCGTTGCCGACGGTGAGGAACAGCAGCCCCTCGGCGGTCGTCCCGTTGTCGTCGGCGACCCGGTACGTCGCCGGGGTGGTCACGCCCTGATACTTGCTCGCCGGGGTGAACGTGATCCGCCCACTGCTGTCAGTGGTGTACCGGCCTTCGCCCGGCTGCGTCACGGTCTTGCGGTACGCGCCGTCCTGGGGATCTTTCAGCACCAGGCCGGCGGCGACCAGCGGCGCACTCGGATCACCGGCCTTGTCGTTGGCCAGCACGTCGACGGTGATCGACTGGCCGAACGACGTGATCGCGGAGTCGTCGACGGTGAACGGGTCGACCGGCGTCACCGTCAGCGCGACCGTGGCGGTCGCGACAGACTTGTTGCTGTCGGCCACCTGATAGGTGATCGGCCGCGCCGTGCCCCGGAACGCCGGCAGCGGGTCGAACACGATCGCCCCCGACGGCCGGACGGCGTACGTGCCCTGGCCCGGTACGGTCACGGCACGGCCGAAGCGCTGCGACCGGGCCGCGGCGTCCCGCAGTACGACGGACGCCGGGTCGAGGTCGGCGGCGGTGCCCGGGCTGTCGTTGGCCAGCACGTTCACGGTGGCGGCGACGTCCTGCACCGTCGACGCGGTGTCGGGCCGGGCCACCGGCGGGGCACCGACGGTGATCCGGACGACCGCGGTCGTCGGCGTGCCGTTGCCGTCGGCCACCTGGTAGGTCAATTCGGTCACCGATCCGCTGAACGTCCGGTGCGGCGCGAGCACGATCGCGCCGGACCGCACGGTGAAGACGCCCTCTCCCTGCACGGTCACCGTGGTCTTGAGAACGCCGTCGGCCGGATCCTTCAGCCGGAGGCTGCCCGGGACCAGCGGCGCGCTCGGGTCGCCGGCCTTGTCGTTGCCCAGCACCCGGACCGTGACCGGCGCGCCGAACGGCGTGGTGGTGTTGTCGTCGACGGCGACCGGCACCACCGGCGCGACCGAGACCACGATCTTCGACCGGGCCGCCTGGTCGAACCAGTCGGAGACGCGGTAACTCATCGCCGTGGCGATGCCGGTGAAGGCCGGCACCGGGTCGAACACCACGGTGCCGTCCGGATCGACCTGCCAGCGCCCCTCGCCGGCCGTCGTCACGACCTTCTTGAGCGAACCGTCCGCCGGGTCCATCAGCACCAGGCTGAGCGGGTCGAGCCCGGTGCCCTCGCCGGCGTTGTCGTTGGCGAGGGCATCGATACGGACGGGGACGTCCTGCTGGGTGCCCGAGCTGTCCGGCTTGGCGATCGGGGCCGGCGGTTTGGCGATGGTGACCGTCAGCGTGGCCCGGGCCAGGGTGCCGTTGACGTCGCTCACCGTGTAGGTCAGCGGGGTCGCCACCCCGGTGAACGTCGGCACCGGGTCGACCTCGACGGTCCCGTCGGCGGTCGCGGTGTAGGTCGCCTGGCCGTCGACCGTGACCACCTGCTTCGCGCCCTCGCCGACCGGGTCGATCAGCCGCACGCTGCTCGGCACCAGCGGAACCAGTGGATCGCCGGCGGTGTCGTTGGCCAGCACGCGCACGGTCACGTTCTTGTCGTACGCCGTCCGGGCAGTGTCGTCCGTCGCGTCCGGCTGCACCCCTGTCACCTCGACGGTCAGGGCGGCGGAGGCGACCGCGCCGTTGCCGTCGGACACCTGGTACCGCACCGGGGTGCTCTTGCCGTGGAACATGGGCACCGGCTCGAACAGGATCCGTCCGTCGGGCCTGACCGAGTACTTGCCCTGTCCCGCCACCACCACGGCGGTGCCCGGCTCGGAGCGGGTCGGCACGAGCAGTCGCACGCTGTCCACCGTGAGCGCGGATCCGGTCGGGCCCGGCTTGTCGTTGTCGAGCACCGCCGCGTAGACCGGCCCGCCCTGCAGCGTGCTGATGGTGTCCGGGTTGGCGACCGGCGGACCCGGCGCGTCGACGCTGACCACCAGTTCGGCCCGCGTGGGGGTGCCGTTCTGGTCGAGCACCTGGTAGGTCAGCGGCGTCGTGCTGCCCTTGTACGCCGGGGCCGGCGCGAAGGCGATCCTGCCCTCGGCCACCTGGAACTCGCCCTGCCGCCCGACAGTCACCTTGGGCACCAGCTTGCCGGTGGCCGGGTCGACCAGGACCAGCGTCGCGGGATCGAGCGGCGCGTCGGCCGAACCCGGCTGGTCGTTGTCGAGCACCGGGACGAGCGCGTTGGTGTCGAACGGCGTGCTCACCGAGTCACCGGCCGCCCTCGGGGTGACCGGGGTGACCGTGACGACCAGCGTCGACTCGACGGGCTGTCCGGTGCTGTCGGCGACCCGGTAACCGACCGTCGTGGCGACGCCGGTGAACTGCGGCAGCGGCACGAAGTCGACACCGCCGTCAGGCTTGACCGTGTACGACCCCTCGGCCGGGATCACCACCTTCGGCTTGAAGGCGGTGTCGGCCGGGTCGCGCAGCACGACCGAGCCGGCGTCGAAGGTCACCCCGGTGGCCGCCTTGTCGTTGGCCAGCGGCGCGAGGCCGATGCTCACGTTCTGCGGGGTGGTCGCGGTGTCCGCCGTGGCGATCGGCCTGGCCGGCAGCGCGACGGTCACCGTCAGCGTGGCGCGGGCGGTCATCCCGTTGCTGTCGGTCACCCGGTACGTGACCGGCGTGGCCACCCCGACGAAGCCGGGCACCGGGTCGAAGTCGATCCGGCCCTCCGGCTTCACGACGTACTTGCCCTGACCGACCACGATCGCCATCGGCCGGCAGGTGGTACCGCTGACCAGGCACACCGAGCCGGGCTGCAACAGCGTGCTCGGGTCGCCCGCCTGGTCGTTGCCCAGCACATCGGTCGTCACCCCGGTGTCGTACGGCGTGCGCACGGTGTCGGCGGCCGCGACCGGCGCGGGCGGCGGCACGATGGTGACCAGGTGGTCCTCGACCTCACCGGAGTCCGCCGCGCCGGTCGGCTTCTCCACCTGTGCGGCCGTGTAGCCGGCCCGGATCCGCGCGGTGGTCTGGCCACGGACCGGGCGCGGGAGCTCGGCCCAGCTCAGGTTCACCTCGCCTTGCCCGGCCGCGAACGTCACGCAGGTCCGCTCGGTCAGCTCGAACGCGCCGTCGCGGTCCAGATCGATCCAGCCGCAGACCCGCCCGGGCTTCGACGCGGCGGTGAGGCCGACCGCCGCGGAGTACGTCGTGGCGCTGGTGTGCAGCGGGCCGAACGTGACGGCGTCGTCGGCCTGGTCGGCGACGAGCGGTCCGGTTGTCGCGTTCGCGGCACCGGGGTTGTCCTGGCTGACCTCGGCGCCGAGGCGCAGATCGCTCAGCACCGACCAGGCCGCTCCGTACGCCCGCGGCGCGTCGCCGAAGTCCTCGCCGACGGTCGCGACCACGGAGAACACGTCGGCCGAGCTCGTTGTGTTGAAGGCCGGGAGCTTCGGGTTCGGCGTGAAGACGGCCGTCAGGTCGAAGGCGACCGAGCGGACCACCCCGTTGACCTGGACGGAGCCGCAGGCCGCGGTGGCGCGCGCGTCCGGTCCGTCGCCCGTGTCGGTGCTGCTGCAGCTCGGCCCGGCGTCGGGGTCGGCGGCGCCGACGGTGTCGCTGGTGACGGCCAGGTTGTTGCCCTTGCCCAGCTTGCGCAGACTCACCCCGGGCGTGGTCAGCCTCAGCACCGCGTGCAGCTCGGACTGCCCGCGAACCTGCCCGTCGACGGTTCGGGTGGCCGAGCCGCCGAGGCCCGCGACGTGCAGCACGGGATCGCGCACCGGCTGGGAGAAGGCGATCGTCAGCGTGCCGCGGCCACCGCAGCTGCCGGTCGCCGCGCAGTCGCCGGTGCCGACGAGAACGTCCTGAGCCGGCGTGGTCCGGGCGATGGCCGGCTGGTGGGTGCCCGCCGGGATGCCGCGGACGCCGGCGGTGGTTGCGTCGAGCAACTCGGTGCGGCCGGTCGTGGTGATCGTCTGGGTCAGACCCGAGCCGGGCATCGTGGCGGTCGCCGTACTGCCCTGGGTGAACGGACCGGCCGGGACCTGATACGCCGCGGCCGGCGTCGCCGTCAGCGCGAGCAGCAGTGCGAGCAGCAGTGCGAGCGCCGCCACCCGCCGGCCCCAGTTGCTGCCCTTCATCCCCGCCCTCCCCGAGCACGCACGTCACCGTTGGCGTCGGCACCGGGGCGAAGCGGGCCAGCGTAGAGCTAACGCCCTACGCCGAGCAGATGTTACGCGGGATCACCGGGTCAGTTCGTAGATCCGGACCCGGTCCTGGCTGTGTCGCAGGACCGTCAACTCGTCCAGGCGCGGGGACACCGGGCCGTCGTACAGGTCGGCGTAGAGCCAGCGGACCCCGTACTGGTCGCGAAGCCGGCGCAGGATCTCCGGTGTGGGCGCCGCCAGCGCCTCGGTGGTGATCGCAACCCGGTCCGGCCAGGGCGACGCCTGGTTGGTGTACCGCTTGCCTCCGGCCCCTTGCCGGGCCATCGTCTGCTGGGTGTAGGCCCAGCCCTCGATCACCGTCCGCCGGCCGGCGATGCCACTGACGATGTAGCCGCGCGCGTCGCAGCCCGGCAGCTGCGGACCGGCCGGACGGCAGTAGGTGTTGCTCGCCACCACGTCGGTCGGACCCGCGTGCCGGGCGAGCCAGAGCGCCGCGGCCGCCTCGTCGGGGTGAACCCGCCAGTGCGCGGACTTGAAGGTCTGCGACCGGTGCGAGTCGCTCGCCCGCACGCTGTGCACCACGCCCGCCGCTGCCGGGACGGCAAGCACGGTGACCAGGGCAACGATTCCGCCCAGTCCAGCCAGCCGCGACCACTGCTTCACCGCCACCGGCCAGAGGAGGACCAGCACGACGGTCACCACCAGGACCGCGACAAGCGGCCGGGCGACCAGCACGATGCGGTCGAGCTGCGAACCCCTCGGTGCGGTCCGGGTGACGGTCTGAGCCACGGCGTAGAGCAGACCGAGGCCGGCAGCCAGCAGCCCGACGACGACCGCCGCGCGCCTGCGGTCGACGATCTCCCGGACCAGGCGCGCCGCCATCCAGGCGACGGCCGCCAGGCTGATCGGGACGACGCTGCGGACGAAGTACGACTCGCTGGCCGACGGGTGGTCGACCAGGAGGAAGCCGGCCCAGCCGGCGATCAGTCCGCCGAGCAGGAACCAGCCGAGCGGATCCCGGCGCAGCTCCCCGCGGCCGAGCAGTCCGACGCCTGCCAGAGCGACCGCCTGGCCGACCAGCATCAGGGCGACCACGACGAACGCACCGAAGACAGGCAGGACCTGACCCGAGGTGAGCGCGGGCAGGACCAGTCCTCCCTCACCCGCCGGAGTCGCGTCTCCCGTTGCCGCCCGGTAGCCCACCTGGAGCTTGACGATGGCCAGCAGCTGGAGCCCTGAGCCGCTGGTACTGCCGGCAACGGTCAGCATCGTGCCGACGCCCGCGGCGGCCAGCATCACGGCGGCGGCCACGAAGCGGCGAGGCAGCTGCCGGTCGCGGAGCAGGACGAACAGAGCCGACAGCCCGACGGCTCCGACCAGGATCGGCAGGATCGTCGGCTTCGCTCCGCCGCCGACGACGGCGACGGTCAGGACGAGCACCCAGAGACTCCGCGGCTGCCGGCCGCGGAACAGCAGCTCGACCAGGAAGACAGCCGCGGCCGTCCCGGCCAGCATGCCGAACGTCTGCGACGGGCTGAGCAAGCTGAACGGAGGGGCCAGGTCGACGCCGGTGCCGATCAGCAGCGAGAGCTGGGGCGCGGCGACCGCGGCCGCGACCAGTACGCCGGTCCACCAGGCGCGGCTGACCGTGCGAGCGAACGTGGCGAAGACGAGCAGGCCGACCACGAGCAGCGGCAGCAGCCAGAGCCGGTAGAGCACCACGATCGGCGACAGCTTGGTGATGTCGACCGCGGCGGCCATGTCGGCGTTCGCGAACCAGTGGTAGTCCAGGGACAGCCCGGCGACCTGGGGCAGCTCCGGCGGCACCGCCCGGGTCAGCTCGTTCACCATCGAGAGGTGGAACAGCAGGTCCGGGTAGTACGCCGTACCGTCCGGTGGCATCGGGTGGTAGGCCAGCACGCCGTGGGTGGCGCCGGCGAGCATCACCGCGGCGGCGCCGGCCAGACCCCAGGTCCATGCCGGCGGCAACGGATCCGGCTCGGCGATCCGCCAGTGGCGGCGCAGACCTGGAACCGCCGCGAACAGGACCAGCGTCAGCGCCGGCCAGACGACCAGCGCGCTCTGCCAGCCGATCAGCGTGAACAGTGCCCAGCCGAGCAACTGATGGGTGATGCCGACCACCGAGCCGAGACCGAAGTCCTCGGCCCAGTTGCCGGTACTGCGCCAGAGCGCGCGCAGCAGCAGGATGCCGGGCAGGGCGACGCAGGCAGCGAAGTACAGGGCGTACCTGAGCACCGCGCCGAACGGTACGTCGACGGTGAGCAGGCCGACGAGTGCGACGAGAAGAGGCAGCAACCACGGCAGAAGGCGCAGTGCCGGTCGGGCGGAACGCGCCGTTCGACCGGTGGGCGGAAGGTCGACGAGCGTCAACTGCGTGCGGTCTCCTGCTCGAGGGACTGGTGTCCCGGGTCCTCGAGGCTGTCGTAGCCGACCAGGAACTGCGGCCGCTTCTGGCTGGACTGGAACAACCGGGCCACGTACTCACCCAGCAACCCCAGACACAGCAACTGAATCGCACCGATCACCGCGACCGCCAGCACCGTCGACGTCCACCCAGGAATGCTCTGACCCGTCAACTTCGTCACCAGCGCGCCGATCACGAACACCACCGACAACAACCCACCCAGCAACCCCAACCAGGTCGCCAACCGCAGCGGCGCCGCCGAGAACGCGGTCACACTGTCAAAGGCCAACCGCAGCATCTTGCTCACGTTGTACTTCGTCACACCCGCCGCCCGCTCGGCCCGCACGTACGACACCTCAGCGCTCGGAAAACCCAACCACGGAATCACCAGCCGAAACACCCGGCCGTCCTCGGGCAGCGCATTCACCGCGTCGACCACCCGGCGCGACACCAACCGGAAATCACCCGCGTCGAACGGAATGTCCTTGCCCACCAGCCGGCACATCAACCGGTAATACATCCGCGCAGTCGTCCGCTTCGCCCACGTATCACTCGACCGGTCCGAACGCACGCCGTACACAACATCCACGTCCTTGTCCCGCGCCGCGCTCAGCAGATCGGCGATCACCTCCGGCGGGTCCTGCAAATCGGCGTCGATCGTGACCAGATACTCCCCCCGCGCCCGACGGAAACCGGCCGACAACGCGGCCTGGTGACCAGAGTTGCGCAGCAGCCGGACGAGACGCAGCTGGGGCCAGTCCGCAGCGGCGGCAAGCAGCAGCGACGCGGTCGCGTCCCGGCTCCCGTCGTCGACCACCAGCACCTCGTAGGTCACCCCGAGGCCGTCGAGCAGGGGCCGCATCCGGTCGAAAAAGATCGGCAGCACCTCCTCCTCGTCGTACATCGGGACGACGACGGACAGGTCCACCACGGTCTCCCCCACGATCAACTGCTTCCTTCCGCTCCGGCCCACAACTGCTTAGAACGCTGCCCACGGCGAAAAAGATGCGTTCTCCGCCGGATTGGCAGCTAGTTGCCGTCCGCCCGTACTGCCGCCGGGGCGGCCGAGCCAAGTTCTCACCGCCACGTCCACGCCGGTTCAGCTCGCGTTCAGGCCGGGGAGACCGCGACGGCGCCGGTCCGGCGCGGGTCGCCGACGGCTTCCAGCCCGGTGCCCGGTGCCCAGAACGCCGCCGCCACCCCGCCGAAGTACATCGAGTGCGGCGGCATCGGCCGGACCGGCAGGTGGGTGGTCGCCGCGGTGACGTCGAGATCGTCCTCGTGGTCGACCACCACGTCCGCGCGGACCCGGACGTGCAGGCGCGGGTACTCGACCGCTTCCCGCAGGGACAGGCCACCGTGCGTGTGCAGAGCGTAGGTCTGCGCGATGGCGGTCGGGATCCGGTCCGAGCCGGGCGAGCTGATCGCGAGCACCGCGCCGTCGCTGTCGCGGCGGGCGACGCTGGGCGCCATGTTCGAGGTGAGCCGGGTGCCGGGCGCGAGGCTGTGCGGACCGCCGTGCAGCAGTTCCTGCTCGCCGAGCGCGTTGTTCAGCCAGATGCCCGTACCGGGCGTCATCACGCCGGAGCCGTAGCCGGACGACACGGTGATCGCGCACGCGTCGCCCTCGTCGTCGACCACCGAGACCGTCGCCGTACTGGGCGAGGTGAGCGCGCGCAGGTCGCCGGCCGAGGCCAGGTCGAGCAACTGCTGACCGGCGAGCCGCCGGACGTCCTCCTCGTCGAGCTCGGCGAGCCGGCGCCCGAAGATCGCGTGCTGCACGTCGATCAGCCGCTCCAGCTCGGGTTGGGTCCACCCGCCCTGAGCCGGTACGCCGGCCAGCAGCGCGAGCATCGCCGCGACCGCGACTCCACCGACCGCCGGCGGTGGGTTGGTCGCCAGCACCCAGCCGTCCTGCTTGACCACCAGCGCCGGCCGGACCACCGCCTCGTACGCCGCGAGGTCCTCGGCGGTCAGGATGCCGTCGTTGGCGGCCATGTCGTGGACCAGCAGGCGGGCCAGCTCGCCGGTGTACATCGTCTCGGCGCCGGCCTCGGCGATCAGCTGCAACGCGTCGGCCAGCTCGGGAATCACCACCGTGGTGCCGGCCGTGATCGTTCGGCCCTCGTCGTCGTGCACGACCCCGTGACTCGGCGGGTGCCAGCCGAAGATGAGGTCGTGGGTGTAGCCGAGGTAGTACCCCGACGTCCGGCTGAGCGGGAAGCCCTGCCGGGCGACCTCGATCGCGGGCCGGACGACCTCGCGCCACGGCGCCTTGCCCGACCGCCGGTGGGCCAGGTCGAGCGCCTTCATCCCACCGGGCGTGGCGACCGATCCGTGCCCGATCGTCGTCGTGGTGCCGCCGCCGTACTCGGTGGTGACGTCCCAGATGCCGCGGCCGAACCGGTGCTCCGGCAGGCCGCGGCCGGGCATCTCCACCCAGCCGTCGATGGTGACCGGCTCTCCGCCGGCCACCTGCAGCGTGACGAAACCACCGGACGCCGGCGAGACCACGCCGATCTCGTTCACCATCGTGACCAGGGTCGCGGCGATCGCCGCGTCCACCGCGTTGCCGCCCTCGGCCGCGACCCGCACGCCGGCGTCGGCGGCCGCCCGGTTGGGCGCGGCCACGGCCACCCGGGGACGCCCGCTCACCGAGCCCTCCGTCGCTGGTCCGTCAGCGACCCGGCGACCGGCCGGGCGCCGACGGGCCGATGCGGTCCGATCCCGTCGGCGGTCCCGTGCATCGGCTCAGCCGACTCGCTGGACGGCGGCGAAGCGATCGACCGCGACCTGGACGGCGGCCTGCCGGGTCTCGGCGACCTCGGACTCCTTCAGCGTGCGGTCCTGGGCGCGGAAGCGCAGCGCGAAGGCGAGCGACTTCTTGCCGTCGCCGATCTGCTCGCCGGTGTAGACGTCGAACAGCCGGATCGACTCCAGCAGCTCGCCGGCCCCCTCGGCCAGGGCGGCCTCGACCTCGGCCGCCGGGACGTCCGCGGCCACGATCAGCGCCACGTCCTCCTTGGCCACCGGGTACGACGAGAACGGCCGGGCCGTCACCGACGACGGGCCGGCGGCGATCAGCGCGTCCAGGTCCAGCTCGACGGCGCTCGACCGGGCCGGCAGACCGAACGCCTGGCAGACCTTCGGGTGCAGCTCACCGGCATGGCCGATCACCGTGCCACCGACCGACAGCTCGGCACACCGGCCCGGGTGCCACGGCGCGAGCTCGACGTTGCGCAGCACCGGCTCCACGCCGACGGCCGCTGCGACGGTGCGCGCGACCTGGACGGCGTCCGCCCAGGTGACCGGCTGCGCCTTGCCCCACCAGCCGGTGGGAGTCCGCGCTCCGGTGAGCACGGCGCCAAGGTGCAGCGGCTGCTCCGGCAGGGCGGCGTACAGGCTGTCGATCTCGGCGTCGGTCGGGCGCTGCGCCACCGACGGCAGCGGCGCGGGACCGGCGTCGCGCCGGGGCTTGAACACCAGGCTGGTCTGGAAGATCGCCAGGTCCGACGAGCCGCGGCCGACGTTGCGCTCGGCCGTGCGCAGCAGGGTCGGCAGCAGCGTCGTCTGCAGCGACGGCTCTTCGTCGGACAGCGGGTTGACCAGCGTGACCGTGCTCCGGCGCGGATCGTCGGCGGCCAGCCCCATCGCGTCGAAGTCGGCCTCGCCCACGAACGGGTAGGAGACCACCTCGCTCAGCCCGGCGCCGACCAGCGCGGTCGCGATCCGCCGGCGACGGCGCTGGGACACCGTCAGGCCCTGGCCGCCCGGCGCGGACGGCAGCACCGACGGCACGTTGTCGTAGCCGAACAGCCGGATGACCTCTTCGGCGAAGTCGTTCGGGTCCCGCAGGTCCGGCCGCCACGACGGCGGCGTCACCGTGAGCAGATCGGTGCCGGTCAGCTGGTCGGCACCGGCCGCGCCGGCGGTCAACGAGCCACCCGCGAACGCCGCACTCACGGCGAACTCGATCTCTCCTCCGGACGGATCCCCGGCGAACGTCGTGCTCGCTTCCGACCCGACGGCGAAAGCGGACGCCTTCGCACCGGCCGGGGCGGTGGCGACCGTGCAACCGACCGACCGCAGGTGACGCACGGTGTGCTCGATCGGGATCGGCGCGCCGGCGACCCGGGCCGCATGGTCGGCGCGGAACACGACCGGCGTCGGCTGCGCGTGCGTGTCGACGACCGTCTCGTCCGGCAGGATCGTGCCACCGGCCAGCTCGGCGAGCAGGTCGGCGACCCGCTGCGCGGCGTACCGCGGCAGGGCCGGGTCGGCACCGCGCTCGAACCGGCGCGACGCCTCCGACGACAGTTTGTGCCGGCGGGAGGCGCGGGCGATCACGATCGGGTCGAAGTGCGCCGCCTCGATCACCACGTCGGTGGTCGCGGCGGAGATCTCGGTCGACGCGCCGCCCATCACGCCGGCGATGCCGATCGGGCCGGAGTCGTCGACGATCAGCAGGTCCTCGGCGTCCAGCTCCCGGGTCTGGTCGTCCAGCGTCATCAGCTTCTCGCCGGCGTTCGCCCGGCGGACCACGATGTCGCCGCTCAGCCGGGCCTGGTCGTAGCCGTGGATCGGCTGGCCCAGCTCCAGCATCACGTAGTTGGTGACGTCGACGCCGATCGAGATCGGGCGCATGCCGGCCGCGGTCAGCCGCTGCTGCAGCCAGCGCGGCGACGGGGCCGTCGCGTCGATCCCGGTCACGGTCCGGGTGACGAAGACGCTGCACGCGGCCGCGTCGTCCACCCGCACCGGGTAGCCACCCTGCTGCTCGCCGGTCAGGGTCAGCGCGGCCGGGTCCTTCAGCTCCACCCCGTACGCCGTGGCGGCCTCGCGGGCCACACCCCGGATCGACAGGCAGTAGCCGCGGTCCGGCGTGACCGCGATGTCCAGCACGTCGTCGCGCAGACCGAGCAGCTCGATCGCGTCGTCACCCGGCGTGCCCTCGCCCGGCTGCAGCACCACGATGCCGCCCGAGCCGTCGTCGCCCAGGCCGAGCTCGGAGCTGGAGCAGATCATCCCGGCCGAGACGTGGCCGTAGGTCTTGCGCGCAGAGATCGCGAACCCGCCCGGCAGCACCGCCCCGGGCAGTACGACGACGACCAGGTCGCCGACCTCGAAGTTGTCCGCACCGCAGACCACCCACTGCGGCTCGTCCTTGCCGATGTCCAGCGAGCACCAGCGAATGGTCTTGCCGTTCTTCTGCGGCTCGGGCTCGTAGCTGAGCACCTTGCCCACCACCAGCGGGCCGGTCAGGTCGGACTCGTCGACGGTCTCGACCTCCAGCCCGGCCCGGATCAGCTTCTCCGCGACCTGGCGGCCGGTCACCCCGTCCGGCAGCTCGACGTACTCCCGGAGCCACGACAGTGGGACCCGCATCAGATCTCCATTCCGAACTGGCGGCTGAACCGCACGTCACCCTCGACCATGTCCCGCATGTCCTGCACCCCGTTGCGGAACATCAGCGTCCGCTCCAGGCCCATCCCGAACGCGAAGCCGGAGTACCGCTCGGGGTCGATGCCGCAGGCCTGCAGGACCCGCGGGTTGACCACGCCGCAGCCGCCCCACTCGATCCAGCCCTCGCTGCCACAGGTGCGGCACGGGCGGTCGGGGTTGCCGACCGAGTCGCCGCGGCAGACGAAGCACAGCAGGTCGACCTCGGCCGACGGCTCGGTGAACGGGAAGAAGTTCGGCCGCAGCCGCGCCTGCAGTCCCTCGCCGAACATCGACACGACGAAGTGGTCCAGCGTGCCCTTCAGGTGCGCGAGCGTGATGCCCTCGTCCACGACCAGGCCCTCGACCTGGTGGAAGACCGGCGTGTGGGTCGCGTCCAGCTCGTCGGTGCGGAAGACCCGGCCGGGGCAGATCACGTAGATCGGCGGCTTGCGGGTCAGCATCGAACGCGCCTGGACCGGCGAGGTGTGGGTCCGCAGCACCGTGCCGGAGCCGGCCGGCTCGACGAAGAAGGTGTCCTGCATCTGCCGGGCCGGGTGGTCGGGCTGGAAGTTCAGCGCGTCGAAGTTCAGCCACTCGGCCTCGACCTCGGGGCCCTCGGCGACGTCCCAGCCGAGCGCGGTGAAGACGTCGGCGATCTGCTCGGAGATCAGCGACAGCGGGTGCCGGGCGCCCAGCTGCGGGGCCGGCCACGGCAGCGTGACGTCGACCTGCTCGGTGGCCAGCATCCGCTGCTCGTGCTCGGCCTCCAGCACCGCCAGCCGGCTCGCGTACGCCTCGTTGATCGCCTTGCGGGCCGAGCCGATCCGCTGACCGGCTTCCTTGCGGCCCTGCGGCGGCAGTGCGCCGATCTCCCGGTTCGCCAGCGCGATCGGCGACCGCTCACCCAGGTGCGCGACCTTGGCCTCCTGCAACGCGGCCAGGTCCGGAGCGGCGCGAAAGGCCTCGAGCGCCTCGTCCCGCGTCCGATCGACCTCGTCGGCGTGCAACGGAGTCACCTCGACGGGGTCGTAGTTCTTGTTGGGACCGGACATGGCTCACTCTCGGGGTCGCGGGTTTCCGAAACTGCTCAAGGCAGTCTAGGAACCCGCGGCCCCGGACCGTGAATCGGTCGTCCACAGGCCGGCGGTGGCAGTTTGCGGACAGCTCCCGCCGGGCGCCGCCAGGGCGTGATCGACTGCCCCGGGTTGCCCTGGCCCGAACCGGCCCCCGAGCGTGAAAGGCTCATGATGCGTAAACCGAGTGCCGTTGTGGTAGCGACGGCGGTGGTCGCTGCCGGCTGTCTCGTCACCGGCCAACTGTCGACTGAAGCCACCGCCGCTCCGGTCGATTCCACGGCTCAGAGCTAGGGCCCGTGCCCGGCGACGGACACCATGCCCGAGCCGCCGGCGCGGCTGCAGTGCACCGAGGTCACCGTCCCACTGGACTACGCCAGGCCTGCCGGCGACACGATCACCATCGCCGTCTCCCGGCTGAAGGCCACCAGCACCACGGCCAGGCGTGGCTCACTGGTGCTGAACTTCGGTGGTCCCGGCATCTGGGGCCTGGACGCACCGCTGGGCCTGGAAGGCAACTCACCTCCTGAGCTGCTGGCCGGCTACGACCTGATCGGCTTCGACCCGCGCGGAGTCCAGCGGACAGCAACGTCGATCCGAGCCGGCTTTGGCGTGGCACCACCCTCGCCTGGGAGAAGGCCACCGAGGTCAGGTTCGCCGACTTCGCCGCCTGGGCGGCACGGCGCGACTCCACCTACCACCTGGGCACCACACCGACCGCTGTACGCCGCACTTACCTGTCGCTGCTGAAGCGACTCGATCGGACCCCGGTCGAGACGCCGGAGGGCCGGATGGACGGCAACACGCTACGGGAGCGCACTCGCGGCCCGGGCCTGTACAGAGCGGATGCCGAACCGTTCCCCGCGCTCGCCGAGCTCTACAGGGCGATCGCGACCGGCCAGACCGCCCGGCTGCGGACTGCTGCCGACGACAGCCTGTACCAGTCGTTCAACGCGACCTTCCATGCCATCAACTGCGGAGAAGCGGTCTGGCCGAGGTCCGTCGCCTTCTACCAGGCGGACGTCGCGCGGTCCGCCCGGCTCTACCCGCTGACCGGCGGCATGCCGGCCAACATCACGCCCTGCGCGTTCTGGCCGTTCAAGCCGGCCAAGCCTGTGCGGCTGGCCGACCACGGTCCGGCGAACATCCTGCTCGTGCAGAATCTGCGCGACCCGGCTACGCCGTACGAGGGCGCGCTTCGGATGCGCAAGGCACTCGGAGTGCAGCGCACCGGCATGATCACCGTCGACGCGGGTGGGCACGCCAGCTATCTGACCACCCCCAACAAGTGCTCGGACGCGGCCGCCACCGCCTTCCTGCTCGGTGGACCACTTCCCCGCGATCTGCGGTGCCCGAGCGACGGACGGTAACCGGTGAGGCACAATCGGGGTAGTGCCCGACGAGCCGAAAGCAGCATCCCGTATGACGAACCAGACGGCAGAACTCACCGTCGCTCACGACTCCATCGCGGACCAGCCGCCGGCTGGGCTGCGGTGGCTGCTGGCCGGCGGTGGCGCGATCGGGTTCCTGGCGGCGTTCGTGCTGACCGTGGAGCGGTTCCACCTGCTCACCGACCCGAACTACAAGCCCAGCTGCAGCATCAACTCGGTGCTGTCGTGCGGGTCGGTGATGATGTCCGACCAGGCGGCACTGTTCGGCTTCCCGAACCCGCTGCTCGGCATCGCCGGCTTCGCGATCGTCACCACCCTCGGCGTCGTCCTGCTCGCCGGAGTGCAGCTGCCGCGCTGGATCTGGCTCGGTTTGCAGGTGGGCGCCACCGCCGCGGCCGTGCTGATCCACTGGCTGATCTACCAGAGCATCTACTCGATCGGCGCGCTCTGCCCGTACTGCATGGTCGTCTGGGCGGTGACGATCCCGATCTTCTGGTTCGTCACCCTGCACACCTTCCGCCGGGCCGGCTGGGTCCGCTCACTCAGCGGGTACCACACTGTGATGATCGCGGCCTGGGCCCTGTTCGTCACCGGCATCGTCCTGACCCGCTTCTGGCTCGGCAACGGCTGACCGCGGCAGCACGAGCAGCGCGACCACGGCGCCGGCGGCGGCGCCGATCAGGCCGGCCGCCATCGCGATCGACATCGCGTCGGCGAACGCCTCCCGCGCGGCGGCCGCGAACTGCGGGCCCAAGCCGAGCGTGTCGGCAATCGAGTCGCGTGCTGCCTCCGGCACGGAGTCCGGCAGGGCCGCCGAGTAGGCCGCAGCCAGGACGCTGCCGAGCACGGCGACCGACAGGGCGGCACCGGTCTGCTGCACGGTGTCGTTCATGGCCGAGCCCACTCCTCGGTGCTCCGCCGGCACGGCCTGCATGAGCAGCGTGTACGCCGCCGGTCCGGCCAGCCCGCCGCCGATGCCCATCACCAGCAGACCGACGATCAGCAACCCGTACCCGGTCGACTCGCCGACCTGGGTCAGGATGCCGAAGGCGACGGCGATGACCGCCAGGCCGGTCGCGATCAGGGTCCGGTCGGCCAGCTTCTTGCCGAGCGTCGCGCCGAGACCGTTGAACAGCATCGCCGACGCGGCGTACGGGATCAAAGCCAGGCCGGCCTTGAGCGGGCTGTAGTTCAGCACGAACTGCAGGTACTGCGTGAGCGCGAGCAGCAGGCCGCCCGCGGTGAACGACAGCAGCACGATCGACAGACTGGTACCGCTGAAGTTCCGGTCGCGGAACAACGCGAGCGGCAGCATCGGGTGCGCGCTGCGGCGTTCCCAGAGCGCGAACGCGACCAGCGCCAGCACGCCGATCACCAGTGCGCCCAGCACCCTCGCTGAGCCGAGGCCGTCCGCGGGCACCGAGATGATCGCCCAGACCACCGCCGTCATCCCGACGATCGACAGCACCGCGCCGACCGGGTCCACGTCCCGGGCGGGACCGCGCGACTCCGGGATCAGCACGACCGTGCCGATGATCGCCAGCACCGCGATCGGCACGTTGAGCAGGAAGATCGAGCCCCACCAGAACTTGTCCAGCAGCACGCCACCGATGGTCGGTCCGGCCACCACACCGACCATTGCGACCGTCGACCAGCCGGCCATCGCCTTGCGCTGCTCCTCGGGCGGGAACACCGTGAACAGCAACGACAAGGTGCTCGGCATGAGCAGCGAGCCGCCGACGCCCATCAGCGCCCGGCAGGCGATCAGTTGCGCGGGGTCGGTGGCCGCGGTCGCCAGCATCGACGCGGCGCCGAACAGCACCAGGCCGATCACCAGCATGCGTTTGCGGCCGAACCGGTCGGACAGACTGCCCGCGGTCAGCAGCAGGCCCGCGAAGGCCAGGATGTAGGCGTCGATGATCCACTGCACGTCTGCCGGGGTGGCGGACAGGTCGCGCATCAGCGACGGGATCGCCAGGTTGAGAACTGTGTTGTCGACCACCAGCACCATCAGGCTCAGGCAGAGGATCAGCAGGATCCACCAGCGGCGGGGATGGCCGGTGCTCGTCGACTCGAACGCTGTACTAGTCACTCGCACACTGTACGACAGACTCGTACACTGTGCGAGTCCGGATAGAATGCTTGGCATGGACTCGATCTGGACCAGGCAACGACCCGCCGCCTCGGCCCGGGAGACGCTCAGCCGGGAGCAGATCGTCAAGACCACCATGGAACTGCTGGACACCGAGGGCCTGGCCGGCCTCAGCATGCGAAAGCTGGCCGCCCGGCTCGACTCCGGTGCCACCAGCCTCTACTGGCACGTGCAGACCAAGGACGACCTGATCGACCTGGTCGTCGACGAGGCGTACGGCGAGGTCGACGTACCGGACGCAGAGCTGGCCGGCTGGCGCGCCGGGGCACTGCTGTTCGCCCACAGCCTGCGCGCTGTCGTGCTGCGGCACGGCTGGCTCCCCGAGGTGATCTACCTGCGCCCCAGCGTCGGACCGAACGCCATCAGCATGGGCGGCCGCGGGCTGAAGCTGTTCGCCGCCGCCGGCTTCACCGGCCGGGACATCGACTACGCGATGAGCGCGGTCTTGTCGTTCGTGCTGGGCACCGCGAACTCCCAGGCTGCCTGGGAGGCGTCGGTCCGGCGCTCCGGCCGCTCGCTCGAGCAGATGAACAGCGAGATCCTCGCCGGGGTGGACCAGATCACCGCGGCGGAGCCGATGATGCACGAGTCGATCCAGCGGCGGCGGGTGGTCAGCATGGATCAGCTGCAGAACGAGTCGTTCGCCTTCGGGCTCGACAGCCTGCTGGACGGGCTGGAGAAGCGGCTCAGCCCTGATCGCTGACGGGCGGCTCGACGACGCGCTGGGCCCGGGCCGAGGCGTACAGGCACACGGCCGCGGCCGTCGCCAGGTTGAGGCTTTCCGCGCGGCCGTAGATCGGCACCTTCACGGACCGGTCCACGATGGCGTCGAAGCCGTCCGGCAGCCCGTGCGCCTCGTTGCCGAACAGCCACACGGTCGGCTTGGCCAGGGTGCCGTCGTCGATGCACTCGTCCAGGTCGACACTGCCGTAGCCGTCGGCGGCGAGCACCTGAACGCCCTGGTCCCGCCAGGACTTCGCGGCCGCGGGAATGTCCACCTCGACCGCGATCGGGAGGTGGAACAGGCTGCCGACGCTGGCCCGGACGGCCTTCGGGTTGTGCGGGTCCACCGACTCGCCGGACAGCACGACGGCGTCGGCGCCGGCCGCGTCCGCGGTCCGGATCAGGGTGCCGGCATTGCCGGGATCGCGCACCTGCACGCCGACGGCCACCAGCGACGCGGTACGCCGTACCGCCTCGTCCAGGGGGACGTCGACCAGTGAGCAGACCGCGACGACGCCCTGCGAGGTGACGGTCTCGCTCAGCGCCTCGACGCCGGCCCGGTCCACCTCGTACCACGGCACGCCGGCCGCGGCGGCCAGGTCGCGCAGGTCACGGTGCCGGGTGGCGACGTCGGGTTCGGCGAACACCTCGATCACGCTGTCGCGGTGCTCGAGCGCCTCCCGGACGGCCTGCGGGCCCTCGACCAGGAACCGGCCGGTCTTGCGCCGGAACGCACGAGTGGCGAGCCTGCGGGCCTGTTTGATCCGCACAGACTGCGCGGTCAACAGACCCGGGCTCGCCACTGGACGTGCTACGAAGTCGCCGGTCAGGCGGCAGCGTCGCTCTTGGCGTTCACGTCGGCCGGCAGGGCGGCCTTGGCCACCGCGACCAGCGCGGAGAACGCCGCGGCGTCGTTCACGGCCAGGTCGGCCAGGATCTTGCGGTCGACCTCGACCTCGGCCAGCCGCAGGCCCTGGATGAACCGGTTGTAGGTCAGGCCCTCCGCGCGGGTCGCAGCGTTGATGCGCTGGATCCACAGCTTGCGGAAGTCGCCCTTGCGCGCCTTGCGGTCACGGTAGGCGTAGACCAGCGAGTGGGTGACCTGCTCCTTGGCCTTGCGGTACAGCCGCGAGCGCTGGCCCCGGTAGCCGCTGGCCTGCTCGAGTACGACCCGGCGCTTCTTGTGGGCGTTGACTGCCCGCTTCACGCGTGCCATGAGGTGTTACTCCTTGTATTTGCGCGCCGGAGCCGGACTGGGCCCACTCGGCGGGGATGTTCGGGGGGTGGAGGAGGCTCAGATGCCGAGGAGCTTCTTGGCCTTCTTGACGTACGACGGTGCGACCTCGACGGTGCCGGACAGGCGACGCTTGCGCTTGGACGACTTCGCCTCCGCGAGGTGGCGGATACCGGTCTGCTCGCGGCGGATCTTGCCCGAGCCCGTGATCCGGACGCGCTTCTTCATCCCCGAGTGGGTCTTCATCTTCGGCATGGCTGTGTTCTCTCGTTTCTTTCGTCGACTCGATCGGGAGCCCGGCTCCGGCCTTGACGGCCGGAGCGACGGATCACTCCGGGTCGAGGTTGTCGGCCGGACCCTTCGGCTTCTTGGTGGCCCCGGCGGCCCTCTCGGCCTCGAACTGCTTGAGCTGCTCGGCCCGCTCGAGGCGCTCGGCCTCTTGCTCGGCTTCGTGCTCGGCAAGCTTCTTGGCCTTCTCGGCTTCCACGTCCACGCGCGCTTCGGACTTCTTCTTGTGCGGCCCGAGCACCATGATCATGTTGCGGCCGTCCTGACGCGGCGAGGACTCGACGAAGCCGAGCTCGCTGACGTCCTCGGCCAGCCGCTGCAGCAGCCGGAACCCCAGCTCGGGGCGGGACTGCTCGCGACCACGGAACATGATCGTGATCTTCACCTTGTCACCGGCACGGAGGAAGCGGACGACGTGACCCTTCTTGGTCTCGTAGTCGTGCGGGTCGATCTTCGGCCGCAGCTTCATCTCTTTGATGACGGTGTTGGTCTGGTTCCGGCGAGACTCGCGCGCCTTCTGCGCGGTCTCGTACTTGTACTTGCCGAAATCCATCAGCTTGCAGACCGGCGGGCGTGCCGTGGCCGCAACCTCGACCAGGTCGAGATCGGCTTCCTGTGCCAACCGCAGTGCGTCCTCGATCCGGACGATGCCTACCTGCTCACCGTTCGGTCCGACCAGACGCACCTCGGGAACGCGGATGCGCTCGTTGACGCGCAGTTCAATGGTGATGGGTCCTCCTGGGTTGTTCGTTACTGGTGCCACCTCGCGGCCGCCGGGGCCTTCTCGCCGGAAACGGCAAAAGGCCCTCGTGCGTCCGCACGAAGGCCCAATTCCCAGATCGACGGAACACCAACCCGCGAACGGGAACGGTACGCCGTACGATCGCCGTGGTGGTCCGGCGGTGAAACCGGGCTACCTCGACGTGACCGGGACCCGCCGACTGTTCATCGACTGGGTGGGAGGTGGCCCTCCGCTTGGACCTGAACCGCTGGTGTCCCTCGAGTATTCCGCTCAGGGGTCACCGTCGGACCTGGTCGGTCGCCATGCAAGAGTAGCAGCATGAGCGACCCAGTCTCCACTCCGACCGATTCCGCCTCCGCACCGCCCGCCGACACCGCCGGAGAGCAGGCCCGGGTGGACCCGATGTCGACGGTTTCCCGGGACATCGCCGAGGTCCCGAGCGTGGAGATCATCTCGACCGCCGCCCTGCACCTGATGAGCGCGGCGGCCGTCAACCTCGGCCTCGCCGAGGACCTGCCCGAGCACCAGGACCTGGACGAGGCCCGCTCGCTCATCGACGCCTTGGCCGGCCTGCTGGACGCCTCCGCCGCCAGCCTCGGCCACCACCACGCCGCTCCGCTGCGCGACGGTCTGCGCTCGCTGCAGCTCGCCTTCAAGGAAGCCTCCACGATCCCGGACGAGCCGGGCCAGGGCCCGGGCGAGAAGTACACCGGCGAGGTCCACCCCAGCGCCCCCCGCCGCGGCTGACCCCTGTCCGCGCCGGCGCACACTGGCCGAGGTCAGCGCAGGGCCGGCGTACGGCGGGCAGCCAGGACGGCGCAGCCGGCCAGCAGCAGCAATCCGCCCGCGCCGAGCAGCACACCGCGCAGCGGCAGCGTGTCGATGACGACCGCGCCACCGAGCGCGCCGAGACCGATGGCCAGGTTGAAGGTCGCGACCCACAAGGCCGTCGCGGCCTCGACCGACCGCGGAGCCACCCTCATCATCCAGCTCTGCAGACTGACGGACACGCCGCCGTACGCCAGACCCCAGGCGACCAGCAGACCGATCCCGGTGGCCGGACGGCCGCCCGCCACCGGGAAGACGAGCAGTACCACCGCGAGCGCCGCAACGATGCCGGCCACCGTCCGGTACAGGCTGCGCGGCAGCAGGGCGCCGGCGACGAAGTTGCCGATGATGCCGGCGGCGCCGAACCCGAACAGCAACGCACCGATGAACCGCTCGTCGACACCGCTGATGTCCTGCAGAACCGGGCTCATGAACGTATAGGCGCAGAAGTGCCCGGTGACGACGAGGAGGGTCGCGACGATACCGATTCGCACACCGCGGTTCGCCAGCTGTCCGGCGAGCTCGCGCAGGCGGACCGGCTGTGCCGCGCTGAGCGGCGGCAGTACCGCCAGCAGGACCACGAAGGTCACCAGGGCGAGCGCGCCCAGCGCCGCGAACGCGACCCGCCAACCGGCCCAGGTGCCGAGCAGGGCCCCGATCGGTACGCCGAGAACGTTCGCCGCGCCGACTCCCCCGAAGACCACGGCCGTCGCCCGCGCGACGTGCGCCGGTGGGACCAGCCGGACGGCCAGGCCACCCGCGACCGCCCAGAAGCCGCCGACCGCGACCCCGACCAGGAAGCGCGAGCCGATCAGCACCGGGTAGTTCGGCGCGAGGGCCGAGACCACGTTCGCGGCCGTCATCAGGGCCATCAACCCGGCCAGCAGCAGCCTGCGATCCAGCGTGCCGATCAGCAACGGAACCACGGGAGCGGCGATCGCGGCGACGAGGCTCGGCACGGTCACCAGCAGTCCGGCCGTTCCCTCCGAGACCGACAGCGAGTCGCCGACCCCAGTGAGCAGACCGATCGGCAGCTGTTCGGCCGTGACCAGCAGAAAGGTGCCTGCGGTCACCGCCCACACCGGTAGCCAGTTGACCCGGGCCTCGACGTGCCCTCGGACTGTCGTCATCTCTGTCTCCGTCAAGTTTGGGAGCGATCGTTACCGAACAGCTCGCCACCCTAGTACGGGATCGATCGCTCCACAACACTGGTACGGTGATGCCGTGGCACGACCCCGGCAGTTCGACGAAGACGACGTGGTGGAGCGGGCGACCAGGCTGTTCTGGCGGCGCGGCTACCACGCGACCTCGGTGCGCGATCTCGGCAGCGAGCTCGAACTGCGGCCGAGCAGCCTGTACCGGACGTTCACCGACAAGCACGCCCTGTTCCTGCGCGCGCTGGACCACTACCGGCAGACGGAGTCCGCCGAGGCGGAGCGACGGCTGGCGGCCGCCGGCCCGACGCCCGAGGTCCTGCGGGACTGGATGGTCTGGATGGTGCGGGAGAAGAACGCGCGCGGCTGCTTCGTGGTCAACACCGCCACCGAGCTCGGCACGGCGCACGCGGACGTTCGGCAGCGGACGGATGCCGCCTTTGCCGTGACCCGGGAAGCGTTGACCACGCTGCTGCGGCGTGGGGTCGCGACCGGAGAGTTCCCCGCCGGCCTCGACGTGCCGGCCACCGCCGGACTGTTGTTCACCACCCTGCTCGGGCTCGAGGTGCGGGAACGGGCCGGGCACGAGCTCGACGAGCTCATCGCGACGATCGACGCTGTCCTGGCCCAGCTGGGTCTGCGACCCCAAGCCTGAGCGGCCCAGCCGGCGGGAGTGGCGGGGCCGCTCAGGAGTGTGTCAGCTGCCGGCCCGGGAGGGCTGGTCAGCTTCGGACCTGATCAGGCGAAGACCTTCAGCTCGTAGATGCGAGCGGCCGGGTCGGCGCCTTGGGTGGGCGTGGTGATGTTCAGCCGGACGTAGCGGGCCGACACACCGGACAGGGCATGCGTGGTGACCGCGGCCGTGTTGGCGGTGACAGTGGCGCGGGTGGTCCAGGTGGATCCGTCGCCGGACGTCTGCACCGTGAAGGCGCGGGTGTTGTACGCCGCGGACTCACCTCCGGCCGCGGCGTGCGAGATCTCCACGCTGCCCAGGGTCTGGGCCGAACCGAGGTCCACCCGCAGCCACTTGGACGCGGCGAGCGTGCAGAACTTGTCTGCGGTGCCACCGGAGACGCTGCCGTTGACCGCCTTGGCCGGGCCTTCGGTGCTGGTGCACGCGGCCGACCCCGTGGCGGCCTTGTTCAGCGCGAGGTTGGCCGGGCCGCCGGCGCCGCCGGACATCGCCGAGGTCATCTCCCGGGCCCACTGCCACGGCGCCGCGGTGCCGCCCGGGTCGGAGTTGAAGTACTCCCAGCCGTCCACGCCACCGAAGGTCGGGTACTTCGCGACGAGCTGGGCCAGGGTGTTCTTCAGCGTCGGCAGCGGCACGTAGCCGCCGCAGTTCGCGGAGTTGGTGACCACGCCGGTGACCACCTTGTGCGGCGGGAAGACGCCGCGGTTGATGATGTTGTCGTACCCGGTGGTGCTGGCCATCGAGCCCCAGCCGCAGTAGAACTGCGCGTTGTACCAGTCGATCTTCGCCCCGCGCTCCCGCTCCAGCGTCTCGTAGTTGAAGCCGCTGAGGTTGCCACCGCCGCTCAGCGCGGTCGCGACCGGCGCCAGCGTGATCACGAAGTCGGTGCCGAAGTCGGTGGTCAGCTGGTCGATCAGCCGGTTGATCCCGGCCTGCGACATGTTCTCCTCGACGTCCAGGTCCAGCCCGTCCAGCCCGTACGTCGTGACCAGGTTCTTCAGCTTCGGGTAATACGTCGCGAAGTCGGTGTCGAGCCGCTGGAACGTGCCCTGCGCGGCGCCGCCGACGAACGCGGACACCCGGACGCCCCGGGCCTGCATCGCGGCCAGGTCGGCCCACATCTGGGTGTACCGCGGGTCCGACGGCGGGTGGTCGTTGACGTGGGTGCTGCCGTCGCTGTTGAGGTGGATCGCCCCCACCAGCACGTCGGTGACGCCGGTGTTGTTGTCCACCAGCGGCTTCGGCGACACGTACACGTTGTTCAGGTACTGCGTCTGGTAGTAGACGACAACCCGCTTGGTGTCGGCCGCCGTCCGGGTCTGCGCCGCCTCGGCGGGCGCCGTCACGACGCCCGCACCGAGCACCGCGGCCGCGGCCATGATCATTGCTCTGCGCAACATTTTGTGCTCCTTCGAACCACACCTGTGTGTCCTGCGCCAGTTCTCCGTGCGCCGGAGACAGTGTGCGGAGAGCTGGCGCAGGGCACGGGGCGGATGGGATGGTCGAACAAGTGCTCTTCTAGCCTTTGACGGCGCCCTCCTCCACGCCTTTGAAGAAGAACCGCTGCAACGTCGCGAACACGATCACGATCGGGATGAACGCGATCATCGTGCCCGCGGCGATCAGCCGGGGGTTGTTGGTGAAGGTGCCGGACAGGTACTGCAGCCCGACGGTCAGGGTGTACTTGTCCGGGTCGGTGAGCACGATCAGCGGCCAGAGGAAGTCGTCCCAGGCTCCGATGAAGGCGAAGATCGCCACCACGCTGAGGGTGCCGCGCACACTCGGCAGGCCGATGTACACGAACCGCTGCCAGACGTTCGCGCCGTCCACGACCGCGGCCTGGTCGACCTCGACCGGCAGCGAGCGGAACGCGTTGTACATCAGCAGCACGTTCAGCGCACCGATCATGCCGGGCAGCGCGACCCCGAACAGCGTGTTCGCCAGGCCGAACTCCCGCACGGTCACGTACTGGCTGATGATCGTCACCTCGCCGGGCAGCACGAGCGTGGCCAGGAACAGCCCGAGCACCAGCTTGCGGCCCTTGAACTGCAGCCGCGACAGCGCGAACCCGGCCAGCGCCGAGCCGATCAGGTTGCCCCCGACCACCAGCACGGCGACCATCAGCGAGTTCCGGGCGTAGTCCCAGACCGGGATGGTGTCGGCCACCGCGCCGTAGTGGTCCAGCGTCGGCTGCGACGGCAGCAGCCGCGGGATCCGGGTGTAGATGTCCTCCCCGGACCCCTTCAGCGACGTGGACAGCTGCCACAGGAACGGCCCGATGGTGATCAGCAGCACGAACACCAGCAGGACGTAGCGGACCACCTTCTCGGTCGTCGACATCGTGTTGAAGCCGAACGACGCCCGCCGGCGCCGACGCGGCGGCGTACCGGGCTCGTCCGGTACGGCGACGGGCCGGACGGGATCTGTTACAAGACTCATGCGTCCGCCGCCTTCCGGTTCATACGGGCCAGGGCCAGCATCGGGACCACTGTGACGAAGAACAGCACGATCGACAGCGCGGAGGCGTAGCCGAGGTTGCCCTCGAAGCCCTGGCTGTACTGCTGGATCAGCATCACCACGGAGGAGTCGCGGCCGCCGGGACCGCCGTTGCCGCCGCTGAGGATGTACAGCTCGGAGAACACCCGCAAAGCCGACACCGAGATCAGGATGGAGACCAGGATCATCGTGCCGCGGACGCCGGGAATGGTGATGTTGGTGAACCGCCGGAACGCGCTCGCCCCGTCGACGGCGGCCGCCTCGTGCAGCTCACGGCCGACGTTCCCGAGCGCGGCCAGGTAGATGATCATGTAGTAGCCGAGCCCCTTCCACACGGTCAGGCTGATCGCGCTGAACAGCAGCAGCCACTGGTCGCTGAGGAACGGCAGCGGACCGGAGATGAAGCCCAGCTTCTCGGCCAGCCCGTTGACCAGTCCGCGGTCGTCCAGGATCCACTGCCAGATCAGCGCGACGACCACCGCGGAGGCCACCACCGGGGTGTAGAAGGCGGTCCGGAAGAACGTGATGCCGGGCAGCTTCTTCTCCACCAGCACCGCCAGCGCCAACGGCACGATGGTCAGGAACGGCAGGCAGACCACCATGTAGATCACGCTGTTCAGCAACGCGTAGCGCAGCTGCTCGTCATGCAGCAGGGCCTCGAAGTTCTTCAGCCCGACGAACGTGCCGCCGCCGATCGGCTTGGCGTTGGTGAAGGACAGGATGACGGTGTTGATCGACGGCCACAGGTTGAACACCAGCAACCAGGTGAGTGCCGGCACGACCAGCACCCAGGGAGAGAACCACCGGTGGTAGCGCATCGCGTTACTGGGCCAGCAGCTGGTCGGCCTTGGCCACCGCGGCGTCCAGGGCCTGCTGGGAGCTGACCTTGCCGGCGATCGCCAGCGAGATCTGCTGGTTGATGAAGTCGTTGGTGGCGCCGCTGATCACGGCCGGCTGCAGCGACTTCGCCTTGGCCAGCGACTCGAACGCGAGCACCTTGGCGTCGCTGGTCGGCGTACCGTCGCTCTTCGAGAAGTACGGGTCGTTCGCCGAGGCCTTGGTGCTGGGGAAGATGTTCACGATCTTGGCGAACGCGGCCTGGTTCTCGGCGTTGGTGACGAACTTGGCCAGCGCGATCGCGGCCGCCTGGTTCTTGCTCTTCGCCGAGACCGACAGCCCCTGCACGTACAGCGGCGGAGTGTCCAGCGCCGGCGACGGCACGACCTTGCCCTTCAGCGACGGGTTGTCCTTCTGGAAGTCGGCGATCGCGTTGCCGCCGCCGGTCGTCCAGGCCACCTTGCTCTGGGTGAAGAGCTTGGAGTTGCCCAGGTACTCCTGGGTCAGGATGTCGCGCGGCAGGTAGCCGGCCTGGTACGCGTCGCGGTACTTGTCCAGCAGCGCGACGGCCTCGGGGGTGTTGAAGGTGAACTTCTTGCCGTCGTCGCTGAGGATCTTCACGCCTGCGTTGGTGAGGTCGCCGATGCCGGGCAGCCGGCTCATCAGGTACTCGCGGCCGCCGGACTTGTCGTGCATCACCTTGGCCGCGGCCAGCAGTTCGTCGAAGGTCTTCGGCGGGTTCTTCGCGTCCAGGCCGACGGCCGCGAACTTCGCCGAGTTCCAGTAGGAGATGTCGGTGTTGAGGTACCACGGGTAGCCGAAGGTGCCGGTCAGCCCCTGGTACTGGTACGCCGTGACGCCGCCCTCGACGTAGTCGGTCGCCACCGCCGGGTCGGCGGCGGCGACGTCGAGCAGCAGGTTCTGCTTGGCCAGCGGCAGCGCGAACTCCGGCGGCAGGTTGGTGACGTCGGGCAGCTGACCGGCCGACGCCTGGCTGAGCACCTTCTTGTCGTACCCGTCGCCCGGCTGGTCCAGCCAGGTCACCTCGGTGCCCGGGTACTTGGCCTCGAAGGCCTTGATCACGCCCTCGACGTACGCGGTGAACTTCGGCTTCAGCGCCCAGGTCTGGAAGCTGACCTCGCCGGTCACCTCGGCGTTGGCATCGACCGTCGGCTGGGCGCCGGCGGCCGTCTCGTCGGACGAGCCGAGACCACAGCCGGCCAGGGTGAGGGCCGCGACGGCAAGAGCTGCCACCCCGGTCAAGCGACGACTACGCATGGGGAATCTCCTGGGAGTGATAAACCGGTATAGCTCCTGCACTATCCACATCGTAGAATCCGCTGTCAAGGGTGGGGACCGAGCAGGAGGTGGCCGATGGCCAGACCGACGATCGCCGACATCGCCGACCGGGCCGGCGTGTCCAAGGGCGCCGTCTCGTTCGCGCTGAACGGGCGGCCGGGCGTGAGCGAGGCGACTCGGGCCCGGATCCTGGCGATCGCCGAGCAGATGAGCTGGCGGCCGCACAGCGCGGCCCGGGCACTGGGCGCCTCCCGGGTCGACTCGGTCGGCCTGGTGATCGCCCGGCCGGCCCGCACGCTCGGCGTCGAGCCGTTCTTCGCGCACCTGCTCTCCGGGCTGCAGTCCGGTCTGTCCGCGCACTCGATCTCGCTGCAGCTGCTGATCGTGGAGAACACCGAGGCCGAGATCGAGGTCTACCGCCGGTGGACCTCGGAGCACCGGGTGGACGGCGTGATCCTGGTCGACCTGACCGTGAAGGACCCGCGGGTGGAGGCGCTCAAGGCGCTGGAGCTGCCGGCCGTGGTGATCGGCGGCCGGGGCGGCAAGGGCGCGCTGCCGTCGGTCTGGGCCGACGACCGGGACGCGATGCTGGCGATCGTGGAGTACCTGGCCGCGCTCGGCCACCGGCGGATCGCGCACGTCGCCGGCACGCCGAACTTCCAGCACACCCAGCGCCGGATCCGGGCGGTGCGCGACGCCGCCCCCCGGCTCGGGCTGGTCGACGCGCCGTCGCTGCCGACCGACTTCAGCGACGCCGAGGGCGCCGCGACCACCCGCAAGCTGCTCTCCCAGGCGGTCCGGCCGACCGCGATCGTCTACGACAGCGACGTGATGGCGGTGGCCGGACTGGGGGTGGCGATGGAGATGGGCGTCGCGGTGCCCGGCGAGCTGTCGATCGTGGCCTTCGACGACTCGATCCTGACCCAGCTGATGCACCCGGCGCTGACCGCGCTGTCGCGGGACACCTTCGACTTCGGCCGGCAGGCGGCCGAGGTGCTGCTGGAGGTGGTCGCCGACCCCACCACGGTGGTCAACCGCCGCACCGCGGACCCGGTGCTGACCGTGCGGGAGTCCACCGCCCCGCCCGCGTGAGCCGGCTCAGTTGCTCGGATCCCTAAACCGATTTAGCATCCTCAGCATGCTCTCGGATCCCGCCACGCCCCGGTTCGGGGCGAACTACGTGCCGTCGTCCGGCTGGTTCTACAGCTGGCTGGACTACGACGGGGACGCCGTCCGCCGCGACCTCGCCGACCTGGCCGGGCTCGGGCTCGACCACGTGCGGGTCTTCCCGGTCTGGCCGTGGATCCAGCCGAACCGCGCGATCATCCGGCAGCGCGCGGTCGACGACCTGCTCGACACGATCGACGCCGCGGCCGAGCACGGCCTGACCGTTGCGGTCGACCTGGTCCAGGGCCACCTGTCCAGCTTCGACTTCCTGCCGTCGTGGGCGCTGACCTGGCACAAGGCCAGCCTCTTCGAGGACTCGACCGTGCGCGCCGGGCTCACGGCGTACTGCGCGGCGGTGGCGGGCGCGGTGTCCAGCCGGCCGAACGTCTTCGCGATCACGCTCGGCAACGAGGTCAACAACCTCTGGCCGGACAGCTCGACGACTCCCGCGACCTCGACCGCCTGGGCGCAGGAACTGCTGACCACGGTGAAGAAGGCCGCGCCGGACGTGCTCGCCCTGCACTCGATCTTCGACGACGCCTGGTACCGGCCGGACCACCCGTTCAGCCCCGTCGACGTGGTCGACCTGGGTGAGCTGAGCACCGTCCACTCGTGGGTTTTCAACGGGGTCTCTCGAGTGGACGGACCGCTCGGTCCGGCGACGCTGACGCACGCCGACTACCTGGTCGAGCTGGCCGCGGCGACGTCGGTGGACCCGGCGCGCCCCGTCTGGCTGCAGGAGATCGGCGTACCGGGGCCGGACATCCCGGTGGAGCTGCAGGCGGAGTTCACCCGGCGTACGGTCGAGCAGGTCGTGCACAACCCGGCTCTGTGGGGCATCACCTGGTGGTCGTCGCACGACATCGACCGGCGGCTGCTCGACTTCCCGGACCGGGAGTACGACCTCGGGCTGTTCACCATCGACCATCAGCGCAAGCCGGCCGCCGCCGCGCTCGCCGAGGTGATCGCCGAGATTCGCTCGGGCGGGGTGCACCCCGCGGCGGCGACCACGCTGACGGCGCCGGTGAACCTGCGGACCGAGCTCGATCGCCGGGCGCAGATCGCCCCGGGCAGCGACTTCCACCGGGAGTGGGTCGCCGCGCGCGCCCACGGGCCGGTCCGGATCAGCCTGCCTTCCTGACCAGCACGCGATCGGCGACCGCGGCGAGCAGGAACGCGCCGGCCGCCATCGCCAAGGCGAGCCGGCCGCTGCCGCCGGCGACTCCGGCCAGCGCACCGGCCAGGGCCGCTCCGCCGATCTTGAGGCTCGCCGTGGTGACGAAAACCTGCGCCCGCAGCTCCTCGGGCGCGGCCTGCCGGCAGGCCTCCATCACGGCGGCGAGAAACGGCCCGTTCGCGAGGCCGATCACGCCGAAGGCGAGCAACGCCATCAGGTACGCCGGTCCGAGTGCCGCGGCGGCCGCGGCGGCGGCCATCACGACCAAGCAGATCGCGGCACGGTCGAGCGGGCGGCCCGGCAACGGGCGGATCGCGATCAGCAGCGCCCCGACCAGGCTCCCGAAGCCGTACGCCGAGAGCAGCAGCCCGCCGTCCGCCGCCTGACGACCGAGGTCAGCGCTCAACAGTGGAACGAGGACTGGGAAGGTGCCGGTCCCCAAGCCGGCCAGCACGAAGCACAGGGCGACGCGGCGCAGGTCCGGGGTCTTGGTGAAAGCCTTCAGCAGCGCGCCGCGAGGCGTTCGGACCGGAGTCTCGTGCCGGCGTGCCTCGGCGGGCAGCGTCAGGACCAGAAGTCCGGCGGCCAGGGCCGTGGCGCCGAGGCAGCCGAGCGCGCCGCGCGGGCCGATCAGCGTCGCCAGCACCGCGGCCGCGGCCGGTCCCGCGGTCGTTGCGACGCCCCAGGTCGCGCTGTCCAGGGCGAGCTCCCGCCGGGTGCTGAGCCGGCTGCTCAGCCCACCGCCCAGCAACGGACCCGCCGAACCGGCCAGCAACGCGGCCCCGAGCGCGAGCACGAACGGCGCGCGGCCCAGCAGAACCGCGGCGATCAGCAGAGCGCCGGCGTACACGGTGAACCCGAGCGCGAGGATCCGGCGCTTGTCCCGGACGCGGTCGAGGATCCGCCCGATCCACGGCCCGACGAGGTGCGGCACGATCAGCGCCGCGGCCAGCAGCCCACCCGCCGCCGCGCCGGCGCCGGTCACCACGGCCAGCAGCACCACGCCCACCATCGCCCCGTCGTTGGCGCCTCTGATCAGGACGGCCACCGTGAGATAGCGCTTGAGCCCGGGCCGAGCCGACTCGCGCTCGGCCGCTTCGGGCGCAGTGGATTCCAGCGTCTGGCGTTTGAGTGGTAACAAGCTCATGCCGCCAGGTTTCCAGCAAAAATGGTTTCAGTGGAACTCAAGGCGTGTCAGCGGGAGTCGACGAGGACCTGGATGCCGTCGAGGATGCGGTGCAGGCCGAACTCCAGGTCGTCGTCGACCTCGTCCCCGTACTCCTGGTTCGTGAAGAGCTCGGTCAGCATCGGATAGTCGCCGGCCGCCAGTCGCGGGGCCAGGAACGCGCCGACATGCTCGGCCTGCACCTGCACGGAGTCACTCGCCTGAATCTGCCGGGTCAGGGACGCCTGGCCGCGGACGTAACCGTCCAGCAGCAGCACGCATCCCAGATTGTCGTGGTGACTCAGCCCGATGGCGTCCAGCGCCTGAAGCAGCACCTCGGCCCACCTGAGCAGGTTCGGCGTGATGGGTGCCCCACGGATCGGCATGTCCAGCAGCCACGGGCGTTCGGCGTACCGGTCGACCTGGGCCTTGACCCAGGCCGTCGCGCGGTCGCGCCAGTCGCCGTCACCCAGTGCCGGCGGCGGCCCCCACGCGGCATCCCGGACCAGGACGAGCAGCTCGTCCTTCGAGCTCACATAGCGGTACATGGCGTTGGTGGTGACGCCGAGGCGCGCCGCGATCTTCTGCAGCGAGATCGCCTCGAAGCCATGGCGATCGCCGAACTCGATACCGGTGGCCACGATCTGCTCGACGCTCAGCCCCGGTTTCGGCCCACGCCGCTGGACCGGCAGCACGCCCCAGGACAGGGCGAGTCCCGGCGGCAGCTCGGCGCGGTCATCACTCATGCCACCATCCTTCCGCACTGCGGGCGGCGGCCGGCGATGGATGCCGGAAGAGGGGTGCCAGCACCACTTCGGACCTGGGGACAAACCCCTCGGCCGAAAAACTGTTCAGGACCTACGCTATTTCTTGTCAGGTTGTTCGCTCGCACCCAAGGAGTTCCTCATGAACGCGATCATCGCCACCCTCGGACCGCTGCTGGATCCCGACGAGCTGCAGCTCACCGAAGCCGACAAGCGGGCTGCGCACGCCAAGCTCGACAGCGCCGTACGGCTCGGTGGCCTGTCCCCGCAGCAGGCGACCGACCGGCACGACCTGGTCGGCCTCGTTCACACCCGCGGCGAGCTGCGCCGGGTCTTCGACGGCCTGCCCGACGCGGTTCCGCCGACCGGGCTGACGCTGGCGCTGCGCAGCGTGACCGTCGGCTGGCTGGTGGTGTGCAGCACCCAGTTCGCCGTCTGGCTGGGGCTGGCGGTCTTCGGCCACTTCGACGGGCCGTGGTGGCTCTGGTCGGACCTGGCGCTGGGCACCGGCGTCGGGATCCTGTGGTGGACCCACGAGTCGTACCACCGCAAGTCCTCCCTGCAGGCGATCTGATGACCGCCCCTGTCCAGCTGACCGACGTCCGCAAGGTCTACGGCACCGGAGCCGGAGCCGTGACCGCGCTCGACGGGGTCAGCCACAGGTTCGCCGAAGCGTCGTTCACCGCGGTGATGGGCCCGTCCGGCTCCGGCAAGAGCACGCTGCTGCACTGTGCCGCCGGACTGGACGAGCCCAGCACCGGCGAGGTGCTGCTGGCCGGTACGCCGTTGCGCGGGCTCGGCGAGACCGCGCTCACCGAGCTCCGGCGCCGGCACGTCGCGTTCGTCTTCCAGGCGTTCAACCTGATGCCCGCGCTGACGGTCCGGCAGAACGTGGTCCTGCCGCTGACGCTGGCCGGGCAGACGCCCGACCAGGCGTGGGTCGCCGAGGTGATCCGCCGGGTCGGTCTCGACGAGCGGTCCGGGCACCGGCCGGGTGGACTCTCCGGCGGCCAGCAGCAGCGGGTCGCCATCGCCCGCGCGCTGGCCGTCCGGGCCGCGATCACCTTCGCCGACGAACCCACGGGCGCGCTCGACACCCAGACGGCGCTCGAAGTCCTCACCCTGCTCCGCGACCAGTCTCGCATCGCCGGCCAGACCGTCGTCATGGTCACCCACGACCCCGTCGCCGCCTCGTACGCCGACCGCGTCGTCTTCCTGGTGGACGGCCGGATCGTCTCCGAGCGGCCCACCCCGACCGCCGACCGAATCGCCTCCGAGCTCGCCCTGCTCTCCCGCCCCGCACGGTCCAGCTCCCCCGCGGCCGGGGCGCCGTCACCCGCGGCGCGGGCCGCGTCGCCCGAGGCGCTGCGACGGTCGTTCCGCTTTTCGGTGCCGCCGGCAACCGACGGCACCGGAGCGGCGCGATGATGCGGCTCGCGCTCGCCGGGCTGCGGTTCCGGGCGGCAGCCTTCCTGGCCGTCTTCGTCGCGGTGCTGCTCGGCAGTTCGCTGATGGCCGCCGCCGGCGGTCTGCTCGAAACGGGTCTGCGGCTCGACGCCGCGCCGCAGCGACTGGCCGCCGCGCCGATCGTGGTGACCGGGCGGCCGGCGTACCACCCACCGAACGGGAGCGGCTCGGTGGCGTACCCCGAACGGCACGCCGTCGACGCCTCCCTCGCCGACCGCCTCGCCCGGACGCCGGACGCGGCGGTGGTGGTGCCCGACCTCACGTTCCCGGCGGTGATGGCCCCGACCACCGGCGCCCAGGCCGAGCGCGGGGACGAGCAGAACCAGGTCTCGGGCCGGCACACGTCGGCCGGGCACGGTTGGTCCTCGGCGGCGTTGACGCCGTACCGGTTGGTCGCGGGCAGGCCACCCGCAGCTGGACAGGTCGTGCTCGACGAGCGGCTGGCCGGTGAAGCGCGGGTTGGCTCGACGGTGCGCGTGGTCGTCAACGGAACGCCCGCGGACTTCGCGCTCGCCGGCGTCGCCGTCGCCGAGCCCGCCTCCGGCAACGGCGGCAGCAGCGGCAGCGGCGGAACGGACGGCCGCGCGGGCGGCGCGACCGGAGCGGACGGCGCGAGAGTTGGTGCGGGCGTCGACAACCCCTCGATCTTCTTCGCCGACGCCCAGGCGCGCGAACTGTCGCCACGGCCTGGGAAGGTCGACGCGTACGGCGTCTTCCCGGCCCCCGGAGTCCCCCCGAAGGAGCTGGCTGAACGGCTGGACCTGCCGGCCGGGGTGGTCGCGTTCACCGGCGACGACCGGGGCGCGGCGGAGTTCGCCGGGATCGCGACGAGCCTGCCGCTGATCATCCTGTCCGGCGTCTTCGGCGGCATGGTGGCGGTGGTGATGGCTCTCGTCGTGTCCGCCACGATCGGCCTGTCGGTCCGGCAACGGCGCCGGGAGCTGGCCCTGCTGCGCGCCAGTGGGGCGACTCCGGCCCAGGTACGCGGGATGGTGGTCGTCGAGACGATGCTCGTCGGTACCGCCGGCCTGGTGCTCGGGCTGCTGCTCGGCCGGACCGCCGGGCAGTGGATCTTCGAGCTGCTCGCCGGCAGCGGGATCGTGCCGTCGGCGCTGCATTTCACCCAGGGACCGCTGCCGTTCGCCGGCTCGCTGCTGCTGACGCTGGTGATCCTGCGCGCCGCGGTCGGAGTCGCCGCCGGACGAGCGGCCCGGATCCAGCCGATCCAGGCGCTCGCCGAGGCCGCCGTACCGCCGGTGGTGATCGGCCGGGTCCGCCTGGTGCTGGGCGCGGTCTTCGCGGTCGCGACCGTCGGATCCGCGGTCTCGACGGCGTTCATGAGTCCGGCCAACGCGGCGGCGATCGGCGGGCCGGCGGTGCTCACCGGCTCGATCGCGGTCGCCGTGCTGGGGCCGGCCGTGGTCCGCGCGCTGCTCACCCCGCGGATCACCGCGTTCCTGGAACGCCGTGGCACCGGCGGGACGCTGGCCGCGATCAACCTGCACGTCCGGGCTGTCCAGTTCGCCGCCATCCTGGTGCCGATCATGCTCGCGTCGGCGATCGCGCTGGGCAACATCTACGCACAGACCACGCAGCAGAAGGCGGCGGTCGAGGCGTACACCGACAACCTGGCCGCCGACGTGGTGGTCACCAGCACGTCGGGTGGGATTCCGGCCGGCCTGTACGACGAGGTCCGGCGTACCGAGGGGGTGTCGGCGGCCGCGGAGCTGGTTCGGAGCAAGGGCTGGATCGAGCAGCCGTACGACGGCTCGCACACGAGCGATCCGTGGCCCCTGCTCGGGCTGAACGGCCCTGTCTACACCGGCAAGGTGACAGCAGGCTCGCTCGACGACCTGACCGGCGAGACGGTCGCCCTGCCACCGGGGGCCGCTGACAACCTGAAGCTGGGGGTCGGCGACTCGATCGGGCTGCGGCTGGGCGACGACGCGCTGGTGAAGCTGCGGATCGTCGCGCTGGTGGAGGGCACGTCCGGCTACGAGTCGATCCTGCTGCCGTCCGCGCTGCTCGCCGCGCACACCACGTCCGGGCTGCCCAGTCAGGTCCTGCTGCGGACGTCGGAGCCGGCGCAGGTCCTGCGCACGCTGAACTTCGGGAAGTGGCCGGGGGTGTCGGCCGGTGACCGCGACCGGCTCGGGCAGGCGCACGACGCGGGCCTCGGCTTCGACGCGTGGATCGCGTACCTGCTCGCGGCGATCGCGATCGCCTACACCGCAATCGCCTCGATCAACACGATCGCGGTGGCGGTGCTGGACCGGCGCCGGGAGTTCGGCCTGCAGCGGCTCACCGGGGCGACCCGGCGCCAGGTTGCCCGGATGCTCTACCTGGAGCACCTGGTGATCGCCGGGATGGGCGTCGCCCTCGGGGTGGCCGCAGCGGCCTTCAGCGTGCTGCCGATAGCCGTGGCCACCCGGGGCTGGCCGATCCCGTCCGGGCCGCTTTGGATCCTGCTCGGCTGGATCGCGGTCGTCCTGTTGCTGGTCCTGCCCACGACAGCGGTGACCAGCCGGCTGGCGATGCGCGGCAAGCCGATCGACGCCGTGGCCTCACCCGGCGCGTGACCCGGCGGGTGAGCACCCGGACGCTACGTCAGACCGTGGGCTGGACCCACCCGTAGCCGCCGTCTTCCAGGCGAACGACCTGGAGACCGGCGGCCAGCCGGTGCAGGTCGTCGGTCTCGATCACACCCCGGGCCGGACCGGCGACGTCCAGCACGATCGCGGCGGCGCCCTCCTGGACCGCGGCAGTCGCGACCAGCTTCGTCCGGGCCGGCATCGGGCGCGCCTCCGGACTCCAGCGAGCGAGGCTCACGGTACTGGTGAAGGCGAGCAGGGCGTTGCGGCCGTCCTGGCCCTGCAGCAGCGCGACCGCCATGTCCGAGGTCTTGTCGTGCGCCAGCCCCTGCTCGTCGTACTCGACCTCACCGAGCATCGCCACCACCGGGACGAGCAGCCGCGCGGTGGTCAGCGCGTGCAGGATCGCTCCCTGGTCCTGCTCGGCCAGCGCGCGGCTCAGCGCGGGATCGGCGGACCCGTCGTCGTTGTCGAACCCGGTCAAGGCCAAGCGGCGTTCTGGCTGCACGGGTTCATTGTCCCCGGACCAGGGTTTCAGGGTGGCGTCAGGGCTGTACCCGGCTTGGTTCCAGCGGCACCTGTGCGAGCCTGGAGATGTGCCTGACTTCAATGATCTGACGCTGCTGCCGTTCTGTGTGGGACTCACCCTGCTCGGCCTGATCGCCTCGTGGGCCGCCTGGCGCCGCCGCGGGCTGGCCGCCGGTACCCGCGGCGTGGCCTGGTCGTTGCTCCCGGTCTCCCTGTACCTGACCGGGCTGCTGGAGCTGCTCTGGGACGTGGTGCGGTCCGCCAGCAGCTGGATCACGCACCTGATCTTCTCCCCCACCGTGTGGGCCGGCGTGGCGCTGTTCGGCGTCTCGGTCGTGCTGTACGTCGTGTCCGGTGTCGCCAAGGGCCGCCGGAGCCCGGAGAAGCCAGCCAGGACGAAGCCCGCGGCCGCCCCCGGTGAACTGACCAGCACCGGACCGGCCCCCGCCTCGGCCTCCGCCCCTGCCGCGAAGCCCGCCAAGGCGCCGAAGGGCGCCAAGGCGAGCCAGCAGGAGTCGTCGGAGTTCGACGAGATCGAGGACATCCTGAAACGCCATGGAATCAACTGAGACGCCGACCGTTCTGACCGTCGACAGCCTGCTCGACCACGTCCAGGCCGGACCCGCCCGGCTCGGCCGGACCCGGCTGATCGGCATCGACGGACCCGCCGGCTCCGGCAAGACCACCCTGGCCACCCGGTTCGCCGCGCGTGCGGAGGCGCGCGGCCTGCGCTGCCAGGTCCTGCACATGGACGACCTGTACGACGGCTGGGACGGCGCCGTCCGCGGTTTCGGCCTGCTGCGCGACCACGTGCTGCAGCGGATGGCCGACGGCCGGGAGGGCCGCTACCGCCGCTACGACTGGGGCCTGAACGCGTACGCCGAGCTGCACGTCGTACCGACCACCCTGGACCTGCTGATCGTCGAGGGGGTCACCTCCTGCGACCGCGACGCCGCCGGCTGGCAGTCGCTGCGGATCTGGGTCGAGACCAGCAACGACGTCCGGCTGGGCCGCGGCATCGAGCGCGACGGCGAGGCGCTGCGGGACCGCTGGCTGGACTGGATGCGCTGGGAGCGCGACCACTTCGCCGGCCAGCGCACCCGGGACCGGGCGCACGTGATCGTCGACGGCAACCCGGCCGTCGAGCACGCGCCGGAGACCGAGCTCGTCACCAAGTCCGTGCACTTCGACCACGACTCGGCCGCCTCCTGACCGCACCGGCGTGTACGGGGTGGGTAAGGATGGGGGCATGAGCGTCTTGCCATCCGGGGAGCAGTGGACCATTCGCGCGGGCGAGTACGCCGGCACCGTGGTGAGCGTCGGCGGCGGCCTGCGCGGTCTCGCGTACGGCGACCGCGACGTCCTGCTCGGGTACGCCGAGCACGAGGCGGCGCACGCCGGCATCGGCCAGCACCTGTTCCCCTGGCCGAACCGGATCACCGACGGCAAGTACACCTTCCAGGGCACCGACCAGCAGCTGCCGCTGACCGAGCCGACCCGGTCCAACGCGATCCACGGCCTGACCCGGTGGGCGAACTGGGCCCGCGTCGACGACGGCCTCGACGAGTCGCTGGTCGAGGTGACGTACCGGTTGCACGGCCAGCCGGGCTACCCGCACCAGCTGGACCTGACCCTGACCTATCGGCTGGACGCGGAGACCGGGCTGACCGTCACCGCCGCGGCGAAGAACGTGGGCAGCAGCGACGCGCCGTACGGGTACGGCACGCACCCGTACCTGACGGTCGGGCGGAAGCTGGACGAGTGCGAGCTGGAGTTCGCCGCCGAGCGCTGGCTGGAGGTGACGCCGGACCGGATGACGCCGATGGGCCTGCGGCCGGTCGACGGCTCGGCGTTCGACTTCGGCAGCCGGCGGCGGATCGAGGACCTCGAGATCGACAACGCGTTCACCGGGCTGCCGGACAACTGGATGGTCACGCTGACCGACCCGGACAGCGGGAGCCGGGCGGTACTCAGCGGCGACACCCCCTGGGTGCAGCTCTACACCGGCGGCGCGCTCGGCCGGATCGGCCTGGCCGTGGAGCCGATGACCTGCCCCCCGGACAGCTTCGTCACTGGCGAGAACCTGGTCGTGCTGGCGCCCGGCGACGAGCACAGCACGACGTTCCGGGTCAGTGTCTGACCGGTCCCGGTCCGACCGGCGCTACAGGGCCGGGGTCGAGCCCGCGCCGTGCGCCCGGGCGATGGCGGCGAGCTGCTTGGCCGCCGCCGTCGCGCGATCACCCTCCGAGGCCTGCACCGCGAGGATGCCGAGCCGGTTGCCGTCGGCGTCGAACAGCTGCAGCCACGGGTCACCCGGCTTGAACCGCAGCACCTTCACCGCGGTCCACGGGTAGTCGTAGGACCTGAACACGTTGCGGACCCGCAGCCCGTCGGCGTACGCCGTCACCCGGACCGTCGCCATCCGGTAGAGCAGGTAGAGCACGGTGCCGAAGAAGGCCAGCAGGGTGAGCCGCTGGAACAGCGTGAAGGTGGCCCGCGACTCGTCCGGCAGCCGGAACCAGATCACCCCGAAGATCGCCAGCATCGAGGCCGCCATCGCCGCCGTCACCGCGGCCACGATCCGCGGGTGGAACGTCCACAGCGAGGGGCGGTCGGTGGCAGCGGTCACGAGGGTCTCCGGGGTGGCCATGCGAGCTCAGATCCGGCAGGCGTGGATGTCGGTGGTCAGGATCGCCCGGGCGCCGACGTCCCAGAGCTGGTCCATGATGTTCTGCGCCTCGGACCGGAGCACCATCACGCGGACGGCGACCCAGCCTTCCCGGTGCAGCGGCGACACCGTCGGCGACTCCAGGCCGGGGGCGACCGCGTTGGCGGCCTCCACCGCCTCGGCGCGGATGTCGTAGTCCATCATCACGTAGTTGCGCGCGACCAGGACACCCTGCAGCCGGCGGACCAGCTGCTCGAGGCCGGCCGGCTGCTCGACACCGTGCCGCTTGATCAGCACCGCCTCCGAGGTCAGGATCGGCTCGCCGAACACCTCGAGCCCCGCCTGGCGCAGCGTCGTACCGGTTTCCACCACGTCGGCGATCACGTCGGCAACGCCCAGCTGGACCGCGGACTCGACCGCGCCGTCCAGCTTCACCACGGACGCCTCGACGCCGTGCTCGGCCAGGTGGTCGGACAGGATCCCGGCGAACGAGGTGGCGATCCGCTTGCCGGCCAGGTCCTTCACCGAGTCGGCGACGCCGGGCCGGCCGGCGAACCGGAAGGTCGAGCCGCCGAAGCCCAGCTCGATGATCGTGTCGGCGTCGGCGTGCGAGTCCAGCACCAGGTCGCGGCCGGAGATGCCGACGTCCAGCGTGCCCTCACCGACGTACACGGCGATGTCCCGCGGGCGCAGGTAGTAGAACTCGACCCCGTTGTCCGGGTCGGTCAGCGACAGGTCCTTGGTGGTCCGGCGCTGCTTGTAGCCGGCCTCGATCAGGATGGCGGTGGCGGCCTCGCTCAGCGAGCCCTTGTTCGGTACTGCGACGCGCAGCATGGCAGACGGCCTTTCTGAAGATGTGGTCCCGGTGATCCGCAGTGACTCCTACAGATGTCGGTACACGTCGTCGAGGCTCAGGCCGAGCGCGTGCATCATCACCTGCGCGTGGTAGAGCAGCTGGCTCAGCTCCTCCGCGGCCCGGTCCTTGCCCTCGTGCTCGGCGGCCATCCAGGACTCGGCGGCCTCCTCGACCAGCTTCTTGCCGATCGTGTGCACGCCGGCGTCCAGCGCGGCCACGGTGCCGGATCCCTCCGGCCGGGTCAGCGCCTTCTCGCCCAGCTCGGCGAACAGTTCCTCAAACGTCTTCATCGCGCGCCCAGCCTAGACGTCGTCGCCGGCGGCTCGATCAACAGGTCTCGTCTGGCGGGACCGCGGCGGCTGCCGATCAGGTCGACTCGGGGTCGTACGGCGCCCGCTGGCCGGCCGGGAGACGCTGCGTGCCGCCCATCAGGTCCATCGACGAGGAGACCGGCTTGTCGTCGTCGAGGTCGTCGTCCATGCCCTCGAGCAGGTGCTTGCGGACGAAGCTGCGCGGGTTCAGGTCGCGGACGTCGAGGTCGGCGAACTCCGGGCCCAGCTCGGTGCGCAGGTCGTTCTGCGCGTTGTTCACCATCTGCCGGACCTGCCGCAGCAGGCGTCCGGCCGTGCGCGCGAACTCCGGCAGCCGGTCGGGCCCGAAAAGCAGCACGGCGACGATGGCGATCACCACCAGCTCGAGCGGCCCGATGCCGAACATGTCCCCACCTTCTCCGCCTCGGATGGACGTCCGGGCACAGCCTAGGGCATGTCTGGTGGTTCCCTGCAGACATGCCCTGGGCCGGGCTTCGGTGACTGCGCCTGCCGGGTCAAGGGTTGGTCACGAACCCGCCTGGACGGCGTACGGTCAGCCGGTCTGCTGGCCGAGCGTGACGGTCGCCTGACGGGCCTTGCCGGCGCGTTGGTAGACCAGCCGGACGCTCTCGCCGGGGCGGTGGGTGCGGATCGCGACGATCAGCGCCTCGGCGGTGTCGACGGTCTGGTTGTCGATCGAGGTGACCACGTCGCCGGTGCGCAGACCGGCCCGGGCGGCCGGGGACCCGGCGGTCACCTCGCTGACCCGGGCACCGCCCTCGAACCGCATGTCCACGTTCGCCCCGATCACCGGGTACGACGCCTTGCCGGTCGCGATCAGCTGTTGCGCGGTCCGCCGGGCCTGGTCGATCGGGATCGCGAACCCCAGGCCGATGTTGCCGCTGCTGCCCTCCTCGGCGCCGCGCACGGTGGCGATCGCGGAGTTCACCCCGATCACCCGGGCGTTCATGTCGACCAGCGGGCCGCCGGAGTTGCCCGGGTTGATCGCGGCGTCGGTCTGCAGCGCGTTGATGTAGGAGATCTCGCCCTCGCCGCCGGCCGTCACCGGCCGGTTCTTGGCCGAGACGATGCCGGAGGTGACGGTGCCGGCCAGCCCGAGCGGGGAACCGATCGCGACCACGTCCTGGCCGACGATCGCCAGGTCGGACCGGCCGAACTGCACCGACGGGGCGTCGATGCCGGACACCTGCACCACGGCCAGGTCGTACGCCGGGGAGCGGCCGACCAGCCGGGCGGTCGCGGTCTTGCCCTGCTGGGTGACCACCTGGATCGACCCGCCCTGGGCGGCGGCCGAGACCACGTGGTTGTTGGTCAGGATGTGGCCGTCGGTGTCGATCACGAAGCCGGAGCCGGTCCCGTTGCTGTTGTCGGCGCCCTCGACCTTGAGCTGGACCACGCTCGGCAGCAGCGTCTGGGCGACCGCCGAGACCGAGCCGCTGCGGATCTTCGGGTCGGCCCCGGTGCCGATCGGCGGGCCGGCCGGCTCGTCGATCGGGCCGCGCCCGTCGAGCGCGACCACGGTGGCGGCTGCGCCGGCGCCGGCGATCAGGCCGATCACCAGCGCGACGATGCCGGCGATCAGGATCACCCGGCTGCCCTTCGGCGGCGGCGCCGGCGTGTAGGCGCGGGCCTGCTGCTGGTGCCAGTCGATCGGCGGTGGCGGGACGTAGCCCGGCTGCTGGGTCGGCCAGGCCTGCCCCTGGTACACCGGGCGGAAACCGGGCTCGACCTGCTCGGGCCGGCCGAAGCTGCGCTGCGTCATGGACCGCTCGGACTGCCGGTACGCCGCTGCGCCGCCCGGAGCCGCCAGCGGCGCGCTCCCGGCCTGCGAGGGCGGTGGTGTCAGCGCCGACACGGCCGGGTTGCTCTGCTGGGCGCCCGGGTCGCTCTGCTGGGCGCCGGCGTACCCCGCGTCGCTCTGCTGAGCACCGGCGTACCCGGGGTCGCTCTGCTGGGCAGCGGAGTACCCGGACGCCGCGTCCTCGGGCGCGGCGGGCGGAACCACCGGCCCCGCGACCGGCCGGTCGGCGGGCAGCTCGCGGGTGGGCTCCGGATCCGCCGGGTCCCGCGGCGTCCGTACTGTCGGCTCGGCGTCGTCCCAGCTCACGGTGCCCCGCCTCACGTCGTCGTTGTCTCGTGGTGGCGGCCGCCGCGGGGTCACCGCGGAAGTACCGCCACAGAGTTGATTATCCCAGCTTCCACGAGAGCGCACTCATTGGAGTGAGCCAGGCCGCCATCCGGGCCAGCCCGGTACCCATCCGCTGAACCGCCGAGACCCTGGCCGGCTGCTCGTGCGGGAACGCATCGACCACCTGGGCGAGCAGGTCCGGTGGCAGGTCGCCGACCACCGTGTAGACGATGCCGCCCGACGACCACACGGCGTACGAGGGGATGCCGTACCGCACGTGCACGCCCGGTGTCCCGGTCGTCGCGAAGCCCGCGACGGCGGCCGGGTCGAGTGTGCCGCGCTGCTGGAACAGCGACACGTTGAACAGGCCGTCGGAGTACGAGAACTGCAGTGCTCCCCCGGCCTTGTCCTGGTGCACGTCGTACAGCTGGAGCGAGGCCGGCAGCGCGGTGGCACAGGTCCACCCCTGCGACCGAAGCCCCTCCACCCCACCGAGTCCCACCGGCTCCACCCCACCGGGCAGCATCGGCGGCAGGTGCCCGAGGAACTCGCCGTTGTCGATCTTCAGGTCGGTGAACACCGTGGCCCGGACCAGCGCCTTGCCGTCGGCACCGAACAGCTGCCGCTGCAGCAGCAGCCCGGTCGCCTTGTCGATCCAGAACCGCGCCGCCAGCGTCCCGTCGGCGCGCAGCGCGTCGATCAGCACCGCAGCTCGGCCGATGGTGTCCGTGCAGCACCGGTAGACCAGCTCGTACGTCGCCTTGAGCAGTGCGAGCGGTCCGCCGTCGACCGTCGGCCTCTCACCGTCACTGGCGCGCTGCACGAACGACTTGGCGTCCGGTGAGGTCGAGCCGACGACGCTGATTTCCGAGCCCTGGGACGCGGCGTGCACGATGTCCAGCATCGCGGAGCTGGAGCCGTGCGGTCCCCAGGACGTGATGATCTGCGTGCCGTGGTACGAGACGTGGTCCGGCGCGGCGGCGGCACGCTCCAGCCAGCTGATCGCCGACGGCGAATCCTCGCGGGGAGTGGCCGGAGCCGGAGCGGCTGCGGCGGGCAGGGGCAGGCCGATGCCGATCAGCGCGGTACTGACCAGCAAGGCGAGCCGGGAGAGGCTCACAGCTCAACGACCCGTCAAAGCCACCGGCTGGAGCGTCGGGTTCAGCCCGGCGTAGCCCGTCCCGTTGTAGGAGTTCAGCAGTGCGACCGGGTCGACGAGCGGGCTGTTGCCCACCGTGGCGGCGTGGTCCGCCGAGAAGCTCGCGACGGGCGGCTGCAGCGCCGGCGGCTGCTCGCCACCGCGTGCAGGGTCACCCAGGACGAACGCCGTACCGAGGAGGGACGCCACCGCGGCGGCAGACCCCGCCGCACCCAGTACGCCGGTACGCCGCCGCGACCTGGTGGTCCGCGCGGCGGGCCTGGTCGCACCGGTCCGGGCCGCCGGGAACGCGGAGCGCTGCGGGCTCATCGCCACGGTCGGCGTGAGCACCGGCCGGACCTCCTCGCGCGGCTCCAGCGAGAACGCGGGAATGCCCATCAGGCGCTGCATCAGGTCGTCGGACGGCTCCGGGGCCGCCAGCGCCGACAGCTGGGCCTTGAGCCGGCGCTGTCCTTCGACCTCGGCGCGGCAGGAATCGCAGCAGACCAGGTGGCTCAGCACGCGGTCCCGCGAGTCGTGGTCGAGCTCACCGTCGACGGCGGCGCTCAGCTTGTCCAGAGGGTGGTGCTGCGCGGTCACCGGTCGTCACCTCCACCGGGGAAGGGCCCGTCCGCGGGCGGGCCGCTGACACGGGAGTGGCCGGACCGCGGGGCGCGGTGCTCGAGGTGCTTGCGCAGCATCGAGCGGCCGCGGTGGATCCGGCTCCGGACGGTGCCGAGCTTCACGTCCAGGACCTCGGCGATCTCGTCGTACGTCATGCCTTCGATGTCGCACAGCACCACGGCCGCGCGGAAGTCCTCGGGCAGCGCGTCCAGCGCGCGCTGCACGTCGTGGTCGAACTGGTCCTGGTCGAGCTTCTCGGCCGGGCCGCTGCCCTTGGCCGGCAGCCGGTCGTGCGCGTCCTCGGGCAGCCCGTCGAAGCGGATCCGCTGCTTGCGGCGGGCGCCGTCCAGGAACAGGTTCGTGGTGATCCGGTACAGCCAGCCCTCGAAGGTGCCCGGCGTGTAGCTCGACAGCGACCGGAAGACCCGGACGAAGACCTCTTGGGTGAGGTCCTCGGCGTCGTGCTTGTTGCCGGTCAGCCGGTAGGCCAGCCGGTGCACCCGGGCGGAGTGGGTCCGGACGATCTCGTCCCAGGACGGCAGCACGTCCGGCTGCGGCTGGAGCGGCTGCTGGGGGGCCAGGGCAGGCACCACGGAGGTGTCGACCGGCTTCACGGCAACGCCTCCCTGGGTCCTCTCGGCAACGAGCGTGACCACCATGGTGCCGTGTTCACCGTCCTCTGCGCACGTCGGGGACACCCGGGCTGAACCCTGAGATGCCGGTACGACGGGTCCAACGGCGCACAGGGACGGGAAGTTCCCGGTGGTCTGCGTCCAGTAGACGCCCTGACAGCGCCTCCTGGTCGGCGGTGTGGCCTATTTCTCCTCGATCACCGCGATCGGGTCGCCGTCGCGCACGACCTCGCCCTCGGCGACCTTGATCTCGGTGATCGTGCCGGCCACCTCGGCCAGCACCGGGATCTCCATCTTCATCGACTCCAGGATGACGAGGGTGTCCTCGGGGCCCACCGTGTCACCGGCCCGGGCGGTGACCTTCTGGACGTTCGCCACCAGTTCTGCGACCACGGTGTGACTCACGTGCGCTCCTTACGCCCGGGGATGCTCGGAGCCTGATCCTAGGGCGTGGTCAGCCGCCGGGACCGGCGGAGCGGCGGGCGCGGTGCGAGGCGACCCGGGTGCGACCCGCGCAGGTCGGGGTGCAGAAGCGGCGCGGCCGCCGGACCGCCGGATTCACGAACACCCGCTCGCAGTCCGGCGCCGCGCAGGTGTCCAGCGCCTGGAACCCGTGCCCGGCGGCGAACCCGGCCAGCCCGAGCGCCGTACCCGCAGCGAGCCACTGTCCCCAGGTGGCCCCGGGTTTGGCGACGTGCAGGTGCCAGGGCGATCCGTCGTGGTCCGACAGGTAGGGCCGTACGGCATACTCGGCGAGCAGCTGGTTGAGGATCCGCGCCGCCTCGGCCGGCTCGGCGTGGAAGACCGGCCGGAGCAGCTCGCGGACCTCCCGCACCTCGGCCAGGTCGTGCTCGTCGAGCGTGATCGGGTCGGACTCGCCGTGGTCGAGCAGGAACTGCCGGACGTCGGCCGGCGAAGTGAGCTTCTCCGGGTCCCGGGTGCGGGTGTTGACCAGGTCGACGGCCAGCCGGATCAGCCGGTCCGGCGTCTGCAGGCTCTCCACGGCGGCTCCTTTCGGGTGGCGCGAGCGTAACGCCTTTGCTAGCGTAACGCGTAACTGCCAACTATGCGTTACAGGAGACCGTGATGCGCGAACTGCTCGCCGTCCGGGCGATGCCGGCCTACTACGTCGCCGCGACGCTCGCCCGTGTCGGCGACGAGATGGTCGCCTTCACGCTCGTGCTGCTGGTGCTGGAGCGCACCGACAGCGCCGCACTCGCCGGGATCACCGGCGCTGCGTACGCGCTGCCTGCGGTGGTCAGCGGCCCACTGCTGGGCGCCTGGCTCGACCGGACGGCGTACCGGCGGACTGCGTTGGGGCTCAACCAGGGAGTGCTCGCCGCGGTGATGCTGAGCCTGCTCCTCGTCGTCGGGCACAGTCCGCACTGGGTGACGCCGGTGCTGGCCGCAGTAGCCGGCGTGACACTGCCGATGGTCAGCGGAGGCTTCACCAGCATGCTGCCGATCCTCGTACCGGGCCGGTTGCTGCCGAAGGCCAACAGTTGGGAGGCGGCAAGCTTCGGCGCGGCCACGATCACCGGACCGGCCGCGGCGGCGACCATCACGGCGGCTGTCACCGTCGAGGCCGCCGTACTGGTCATCACGGTGACAGCGACGCTCAGCATCTTCGCCATCGCGCGGCTGCCTGCTCTGCCTGCCGCGGTCGCCGTCGAGGACCGTGAGCCGTTCCTGGGTTCGGTCGTCGCAGGGCTCGCTCACCTGGCGCGTACTCCGCGGCTCCGGGCGTCCACGGTCACCACTACAGCACTGATGGGTGTCACCGGCGTCCTGCTGATCACGCTGCCGCTGCACATGCCGACCGTGGGAGCGCCCAGGTCAGCGGCCGGCTATCTGTGGACCGCCCTGGAGATCGGCAGCGTCACCACAGCAGTGCTGCTCGGCCGGCTGCAGACCCGCTGGCGGCCGGAGTACGTCGTAATGGTCGCGGTCGCGGCATACGGGCTGGCGATGACGACCTGGCCGTTGGCGTCCACCTTCGCCGTACTGCTGGTACTTGCCGCGGCGACAGGTCTGCTGGAAGGACCGATGCTGCCCGCGATGTTCGCGGCTCGCCAGCAGTACAGCCCGGACGCGTTGCAAGGGCGGGTCAGCACGACGGCTGCCAGCCTTCGGGTCGGCGCTGCCGCTCTCGGCCAGGCCGCCGGCGGCCTCCTTGTCCCCCGCATCGGCACCGACGCCGCCCTGCTCGCTGTTGCTCTCGGACTGGTCGCTGCAGCGGCCCTGGGCTGGCTGTCGAGCTTCACCACCCGACAGGAGCCCGCCGATGCACTCGCCCACTGAGCTCGATCGCGTCCTGCAAGCGTGGGTGCACGGTTGGTCCGTCTCCCGAAGCACGCTGTCCCCAGTCCCTGCTGCCAACGGCTATCGCATCGACGTAGGGCTGCCCGGCCACCTTGTCAGGTATGTACTGCCGTGCTTCGACGAGCAACTGGTCGATGGACTGCGGGAGCCGTCGACCTGGGTGAAGGTGTGCGGCGAGCTGCCCGAGTTGCCGGCCCGGTGGACGGTGGAACCAGTGGAGTACTTGATGGCTGCGCCACTGCCGCTTGCCGTACCACCTGGTCCGGCGTACGGGGTGCGGACCGTGGTGGACGGCTCGCTCGTCCGCGCGACCGTCGAGCGGGACGGAGTGGTCGCAGCCCGCGGCCAGGCCGCGTTGTGGACGGAGTACGCCGTGGTCGACCAGGTAGTCACCGAACCGGCGTACCGGCGGCGGGGGCTCGGCACAGTTGTCATGCGGGCACTCGGCGAAGCGGCGGCCCAGCAGGGCGCGCGGACCGGCGTACTGGTCGCGACCGAGGACGGCCGAGCCCTCTACAGCAGGCTCGGCTGGTCCCTGATCAGCCCGGTCGGCGTCGCCCGGCTCGGCGCTTGAGCGCCGCCTGGACGGCTGTGCTCAGCCGAGGATGACCGAGCGGCTGAGGCTGCGGGGCTGATCCGGGTTGAGGCCGAGCGCCAGGGCCTTCGCGACGGCGACCCGCTGGGCGACCACCAGGGACGCCATCGGGTCGAGCTCGGCGTGGTGCACGACGGTGGCCCCGGTGGCGGCGATGTCGTCGAGCAGACCGGCCGGCGGCTCACCGAAGACCCAGACGCCGCGGCCCGGCTGAGCGATGGCGATCGGGCCGTGCCGGTAGTCCATCGCCGGGTACGCCTCGGTCCAGGCCGACGCCGCCTCGCGCTGCTTGAGGCCGGCCTCGTGCGCCAGGCCGACGGTCCAGCGGGTGCCGACGTAGGTGACCTGCTCCAGCTTCGCCAGCTCGTCCACATCGATCGCCAGCGCGGTCTCGGCGTCCGCGGCGGCCTGCGTCAGATCCTGACCGAGCGACGCCCGCAGCAGCGCCAGCGTGGTGGTCGCGAACCGCGTCTGCACGACCGACTGCTCGTCGGCGAAGTCCAGCAGGATCGTATGGTCGGCCAGTTCGGTGATCGGAGACCCAGCCGTCGCGGTGATCGCGATCGTCGGCAGCGAGGTCCGGCGGATCAGGTCGAGCACCTCGGTGGTGGTGCCCGAGCGGCTGATCACCACGACCGCGTCGTACTGCCGGCCGAAGGCGAACTCCGACCCGGCGAACGCGTCGGTCTCACCCTGGCCGAGGTCCTCGCGCAGCGCGGCGTACGCCATCGCCATGAACCAGGAGGTGCCGCAGCCGACCGCCGCGACCCGGGCACCGGCTGCCGGCAGTGCGCCACCGTACTGCGCGAAACCGGCCGAGACCTGTCGCCACAAGGCCGGCTGGGTGGCGATCTCAGTGCTCACGAACGGGGTGTCGGTCATGTCGTCTCCGGAGATGTAATGGTCGAAACTGCTCGAACGTGATCGAATGGTGCCAACCGGCAGCCGTTCGGCTGACCGATTGTGCTGAGGAGGAGCCCCGGGTGAAGCGTTATGAACGGCTGAACACGCTGCTCGAGTCGCTGGCCGAGAAGGGCGCGATCGACGTCGACGAGCTCGCCGAGCAGCTGCACGTGTCCGCCGCGACCATCCGCCGCGACCTCGACCACCTGGGCAAGCAGCAGCTCCTCACCCGGACCCGCGGCGGCGCGGTCGCGAACGCGGTTTCCTACGACCTGCCGTTGCGCTACAAAACTGCGCGTTTCGCGTCGGAGAAGCAACGGATCGCGCAGGCCGCGGCCACTCTGGTCCGCCGCGGCATGGTGATCGGGATGAACGGCGGCACCACGATCTCCGAGGTGGCGCGCACGCTGGCGACCCGGCCGGAGCTGTCCGCCGAGCACGGCGAGCCGGCCTTCACGCTCGTCACCAACGCCCTGAACATCGCCAACGAGCTGATCGTCCGCCCGCACGTGAAGATGGTGCTCACCGGCGGCGTGGCCCGGCCGCAGTCGTACGAGATGATCGGGCCGCTGTCGCACCGGATCCTGGCCGACCTGTCGCTGGACATCGCCTTCATCGGCGTCGACGGCATCGACGAGACCGGCGCCACCGCCCACCACGAGGGCGAGGCGAACATCAACCAGCTGATCGTCAGCCGGGCGTCCAAGGTCGTCGTGGTGGCCGACTCGTCCAAGCTCGGCCAGCGCGCGTTCGCCCGGATCTGCGAGCTCAGCGAGATCGACACCCTGGTCACCGACGCGCAGGCCGACGAGTCCCAGCTGGCCGTCTTCAAGGAAGCCGGCGTCGACGTCATCCGTTCGTAGTCGCCCGTCCCGCCGCACCGCCCACCTCCCGGGGTGATCTCTGACTCGTCAGCACGATCATATCTGACTCAAGAGCCGGTGTTACGAGCAGCACTGCGCAGTCTCTGCGCGTGAGGCAGGGAAGCGGGACCTGGGGACGCTAGGCTTCTGACTGGTGAGGAACGCAGCGGCTGGACATTGGGAGGGCATCATCGCCACCGGCATCGACCCCGCGTCCTGGGCTTACGCCGAGGACTACACCAGTGAGGACGACGTCGTCACCGGTGCCCGGGCGAGCGCCGACGACAGCGGGATCTCCGCGATCGGGCCCGGCGCGGCCTCCGCGCTGAGCCTGCTGGCCGCGGCGGTCGGCGCCAAGGCGGTGGTCGAGATCGGTACCGGCACCGGGGTTTCCGGACTCGCGCTGCTGCGCGGCATGCGCCCCGACGGCACCCTGACCACGGTCGACATCGACGCGGAGAACCAGCGCCTGGCCCGCAAGACCTTTCTCGACGCCGGCATCCCGGCGAACCGCTTCCGGCTGATCGCCGGCTCCGCCCTGGACGTCGTCACCCGGCTCACCGACGGCCACTACGACCTGGTCTTCTGCGACGCCGACAAGCGCGAGTCCACGGCGTACCTGCACGAGGCCCTGCGCCTGCTCCGCCCCGGCGGCGTCGTCGCCTTCGACAACGCCCTCTGGGAAGGCCGCGTCGCCGACCCGTCCCACCGCGACCCCGAAACCACCGCCGTCCGCGACCTGATCCGCGCGATCCGCGACGACGACGACCTGGTCTCCGCCCTGCTCCCCTGCGGCGACGGCCTACTGGCCGCCGTCAAACGCCCGGAGAGCTGAGTCCGACGCTCAGCCGGTGAAGCGGGTGAGTGCGGTGATGACGGCGTGCCAGGCCTCGGCGTCGGGGTCGATCAGCTCGAAGTGACCGACGCCGTTCAGGCGGTGCAGGCGGGCGGTGGGGTGGGCGGTGAAGTAGGACTCCGAGACCGCGAGCGGGACGCGCTGGTCGTTGGTACCGTGCACGATCGAGACCGGCGCAATCGGCGCGGGCAGGTGGACCGGGTCGAGGTCGTTGCGGACGCCGGAGCCGATGAAGTCCTGGACGGCGCCGTCGTCGAGCCGCAACTGGTCGGCGAGCAGCAGATCCGCCACCGGCGCCAGCGCGACGACTCCGCGCAGACCGACGGGGTTGAGCGTCGCGGCCGCCCACAGGGCAAGCTGACCGCCGGCGGAGTGGCCGGCTAGGACGAAGCCGGCGTGCAGGTCCATCAGCGACGGCAGCCGGTCCAGCGCCGCGCGGACGTCGCTCGTGGTGAGATCGGGCTGCCCGGGTTCGCGCCGGTACTCCAGCGACGCGACCGACCAGCCCTCGTCGGCCAGCGCCTCACCGAGCGGGCGGGCATGCGTGCGGTCGTACTCCGGCCGCCAGAACCCGCCGTGCACGAAGACGACCGCGGGGCGGTAGTCCTTGGCGTGCCAGACGTCGATCACCTGGTCCGCGTGGCCGCCGTACCGGAGTTGTTCGTCGGGTGCGCGGGCCTCGCGGGACAGCACAGAGCGGTCCTCGGTCATCCGGGCCTCCCCAGGTAGCGCAACGCGTTCGCGGACAGTAGCTTGTGCCTTTGCCCGTCGGACAGGAAGTCGGCTGTGCGCACCACCTTTCCGGCCGGTCGCTCACCCAACGGGTACGGGTAATCACTGCCGACCAGCACCCGGTCCTCGCCCAGCGTGTCCACCAGCAGGCGCAGCGGGGCTTCGTCGAACACCACGGTATCCACCACGAAGCGGTCCAGATAGTGGCTCGGGGCATGCACCGACCTGCCCCGGACGGCATCGCCGCGGCGGTGCCAGGCGTTGTCGAGGCGGCCCAGCCAGAACGCGAAGCTGCCGCCACCGTGCGCGAAGCAGATCCGCAGCGAGGACGGCAGCCGGTCGAAGGCGCCGCCGAGCGTCATCGCGAGCAGGGACAGGTGGGTCTCGGCCGGCATGCCGGCCAGCCAGCGCGCCATCCAGCGGTCCAGCCGCGGACCGCCCGGCATGTCCCACGGATGCACGAGCACCGGCGCACCGACCTCCGCACAGTGCGCCAGGAACGCGACGATGCCGGCGTCGTCGAGGTCCTTGTCGCCGACGTGGTTGCCGATCTCCACCCCGACGTGCCCGGCGGCCAGGCAGCGGTCCAGCTCGGCGCAGGCGGCGTCCGGGTCCTGCAGCGGGACCTGGCAGAACGGCACGAACCGCTCGTCACCGGCCAGCGTCTCCAGGGTCAGGTCGTTGAAGATCCGGGCCACCTTGACCGCCTGGTCGGCGGGCCGGTCGTAGGCGAAGAACACCGGCGTCGGCGAGACCACCTGCAGGTCGATGCCGTCGGCATCCATGTCGGTACGCCGGACCGCCGGGTCCCACGCCGGCGGCCCCACCGGCCGGAACTCGGTCTCGCCGACCATGATCATCGCCGCCCGCTCGGAGTCGATCCGCAGCCACGGCCAGTCCGTGCCGCCGCAGGCAGCCGCCAGCTCCGGCCAGCCCTTGGGCACGAGGTGGGTGTGGACGTCGACCGCGGGCCCGGGCATCAGGCCTTGCCTGGGTGCAGCGTTCCGCACTCGGGGCAGGTCCGGGCGTCCTCGCTGTCGTAGAAGGCGGCGAACACCGGCGGCAGGTCCGCGACGATGTCGGTGACCTGCAGCTCGACCTCGTGCACGATCGCGTTGCAGTGGCCGCAGTACCAGCGGAACTTCTCCAGGACGCCGGGCTCGCGGACTCGCTCGATCACCAGGCCGATCGAGTCCGGACCACGCTGCGGGGAGTGCGGCAGGTTGCGCGGCAGCACCCACATCTCGCCCGCGTTCACCTCGACGGTCGCCGGCCCGTGCTCGGTCATCACATTCACCCGGAGCTCGCCGGAGATCTGGTAGAAGAACTCCTCGTACGGATCGACGTGGAAGTCGGTGCGCTGGTTCGGCCCGCCGACCACCATCGTGATGAAGTCGTCCCCGGTCGGGAACATCTGCTTGTTGCCGACCGGTGGCTTCAGCAGGTGCTTGTTCTGCTCGACCCACTGCGGAAAGTTCGTCGACTCCAGGTTGACCATCACTCGCTCCTTTGCGGGATCGCTGCTACCGCTTGAATCTCGATCAGCAACTGCGGATGCGGCAGCTGGTGCACGGCGACCGTCGTCCGGGCCGGGCCGGTCTCGTCGAAGAACTCGCCGTACACCTCGTTGTAGCCGCCGAAGTCGTTCATCGACACCAGGTACGTCGTGACGCTGACCAGGTCGGACAGGTCGGCACCGACCGAGGCCAGGATGTCGCGGATGTTCTCCAGCACGGCGCGGGTCTGCTCCCGAATGTCCAGCGTGACCGTGCCCAACTCGTCGACCGACGCACCCGCGATCGTGTTGTCCGGCCGCCGGCTCGACGTCCCGGAGACGAAGCCGAAGCCACCCGCCACCTTCACATGCGGAAACCGCCCGCGCGGTACAGCTGCGCCAGGAACGACGGTCATGGGGCCTCCCGGCCTGGACCTCGGAGCAATGGAGCGAAGCGACTGAGCGACGAGGGAAGGCCGGGAGTCGGGCCCCATGACCACGCCGGCGCCGGAGGCCCGGCCAAAAGCGCCGTCATGAAAGCTCCACGCAGACGTTGGTCAGGTCGGAGTAGAAGTCGATCGAGTGGGTGCCGCCCTCGCGACCCAGGCCGGACAGCTTCATTCCGCCGAAGGGCGTGCGCAGGTCGCGCAGGAACCAGGTGTTCACCCAGACCAGGCCCACGTCCAGGGCGGCGCCGGCGCGGTGGGCGCGGCCGACGTCGCGGGTCCAGACCGTGCCCGCCAGGCCGTACCGGCTGTCGTTGGCCAGCGCGAACGCCTCCTCCTCGGTGTCGAAGGGCGCGATGTGGCAGATCGGGCCGAACACCTCCTCGGTGTTGGTCCGGGCATCCGGCGGCAGGCCGGTCACCACCGTCGGTTGCACGTAGCAACCACCGTCGCGGGCGTCGCCGAACTCCGGGACGCCGCCGCCGGCCAGCACCGTCGCGCCCTCGGTCCGCGCGAGCTCGTAGTACGAGAGCACCTTCTCGCGGTGCTGGTGGGAGATCAGCGGCATGTTCGCGGTCGCCTCGTCGGAGGGCCAGCCGAAGGTCAGCGCGTCGGCCCGGGCGGCCAGCCGGGCGCAGAACTCGTCGTACACCGGGCGTTCGACGTACAGGCGTTCGGTGCACAGGCAGACCTGGCCGCCGTTGGTGAAGACCGAGCGGACCGAGCCGTCGACGGCGGCGTCCAGGTCGGCGTCGGCGAAGACCAGGCCGGCGTTCTTGCCGCCGAGCTCGAAGGAGACCGCCTTGACGCCGTCGGCGGCGGCCTTGGCGATCGCGCTGCCGGTGGCGGACTCGCCGGTGAAGGTGATCGCGTCGACGCCCGGGTGCGTGGTCAGGAACTCGCCGGCCGAGTCCGGGCCGAAGCCGTGCACGAGGTTGAAGACCCCGTCCGGTACGCCGGCCGCGGCCATCACCTCGGCCAGCACGGTCGCCGACGACGGGGTCTCCTCGGACGGTTTGACCACCACGGCGTTGCCGCAGGCAAGCGCCGGGGCGACCTTCCAGGTGAGCAGCAGCAGCGGCAGGTTCCAGGGCACGATGATCGCGACCACGCCGGCCGGTTTGCGCACGGCGTAGTTCAGCGCGCGGCGGCCGTCGGGCAGCGTGGTCGTGTACGACTCGGTCGGGGTGGTGGTGGCGAAGTCGGCGAACGCCCGGAAGTTGGCGGCGCCGCGCGGGACGTCGAGGGTCCGGGCCTGGCTGATCGACTTGCCGGTGTCACCCACCTCGGCGGCGACCAGGTCGTCGAACCGGCGCTCCAGCTCGTCGGCGACCCGGCGCAGCACGGCGGCCCGTTCCTGCTCGCTCATCCGGCCCCAGGGTCCGCGCAACGCCGCGCGCGCCGCCGCCACCGCCGCGTCGACGGTCGCGGCGTCGGCCTCGCACACGTCGAAGATCTTCTGCCCGGTCACCGGGCTCGACTTCGGGAACGTCGTGGCGCTCTGCACGAACGCGCCGCCGACGAAGTTCCGCAGCAGGCCGGCCTCGGCCGGGTCCCCGGTGAGCAGTTCGGGCCGCCACAAGGTCGTCATCGCCTGCTCCTCAGGACGGTGCGGGTCAGCGTGCCGAGGGCGCCGAGGGCCAGGACGACGGCGCCGGCGAGGGCCTGGTGCTGGCGACGGACCCGGCGGCGGACCTCGGCGTACGGGGTGGTGGTGAAGGAGACCAGCTCGTAGCGGGAGACGTAGCGGCCGGGCAGGGCACGTTCGACGGCGTGCTCCAGCTGCTTGCCGAGCCGGAAGACCGGGGAGGCGACCTTGTCGCGCATCTCGACGAAGTTCGCCAGCGCCATCTCGGCGATCGCGTCGGTGTTGTCGCGGCGGCGCGCCTCGAACAGCGGCAGGGCGCGGGCCCAGCTGCCGCCGGTGTCGTCGAGGCAGCGGTCGAGCTCGACGACGTCCTCGAAGGCGCAGTTGGCGCCCTGCCCGTAGAACGGCACGATCGCGTGCGCCGCGTCGCCGATCAGCGCCGTCCGGCCGTGCGCCTGCCAGGGCTGCACGTGCACGGTGCCGAGTACGCCGACCGGGTTGTGCAGGTAGTCGTCCACCAAGCCAGGGGCCAGCGGCAACAGGTCGGGGTAGTGCTCGGCGAAGTACCGCTCGATCTGTGGCGCGGTCGTCAGCGCGTCGAACGAGCCCGACGGCCAGAACAGCGTGCAGGTGAACGAGCGATCCGGGTTCGGCAGGGCGATCATCATCGACGTCCCGCGCGGCCAGATGTGCAGCGCCCCCGGGTCCAGCGCGAACTCCCCGCCCGCCGCCGGGATCGACAACTCCTTGTAGCCGTAGTCGAGGAAGTCGGCGTCGTCCGCCAGCGCCCCCTCCCCCACCAGCTGCCCCCGCACCGCCGACCCGGCACCGTCCGCACCCAGTACGACGTCCGCCTGCGCCTCGACCCGCCCCGACGGCGTCTCGAAGACCAGCTCCCCGGCCTGCGAGTCGAGCCCGACCAGCCGGTGCTCGAACACGATCTCCACCCCCGGGGCCTTCGCGGCCGCATCCAGCAGCGCGTTGTTCAGCGCGCTCCGGCTGATCGAGTTGATCGCCCGGTCCTGCGACGCGCTGTACGGCTGGAAGTCCAGCGGCCCTTCGACCGGGTGGATCATCCGGCCCATCATCGGCAGCGCGTCGGCCATCACCTCCTCGGCCAGCCCGATCCGCCGCAGCGCGTCCAGGCCGCGCTCGGAGATCGCCAGGTTGATCGACCGGCCGCGCTCGGCCGAACCGGTCCGCGGGTCCGGCCGGCGCTCGTACAGGGTGACCGTCAGGCCGCGCCGGGCCAGGAAGCAGGCCAGCAAACTGCCGGTCAGGCCGGCTCCGACGATCGCGACACGCTGAGTCATGCGCTCTCCGTCATGCCGTCTCGGGAACGGCCTCGGCCAGCGCCTCCACCGCGCGCCGGCAGTCGTGGTACAGCGAGTACAGCGGCACCGGCGCCAGCCGTACGACGTCGGGCTCCCGCGCGTCGGCGATCACCCCGAACTCGAACCGCAGCCGCTTGGTCAGCTCCCCCGCCCGCAGCCCGCCGCCGATCCGCACCGACAGCTGGGCCCCGCGCCGGGCCGGATCCGCCGGCGTGATCACCCGCAGCGGCCGGCTCGGCGTGATGCCCGCCAGCAACCGCTCCAGGTACGCCGTGAGCCGCAGGCTGCGTTCCCGCAGCACGTCCATCCCGATCCGGTCGAACAGCTCCAGCGACGTACGGACCGGGCTCATCGCGAAGATCGGCGGGTTCGACACCTGCCAGGCCTCGGCCGAGCGCGGCGGCCGGGACAGCGGCGCCATCGCGAACCGGGTCGCCTGCTCCGTGCTCCACCACCCCTCGAACCGCGGCCGCCCGGCGCGGTCGTCCGCAGGGTGGTGCCGCTCGTGCACGAACACCCCGGCGAGCGCGCCGGGCCCGGCGTTCAGGTACTTGTACGAGCACCAGGCGGCGAAATCCACGTCCCAGGCGTGCAGCCGCAACGGCACGTTGCCGGCCGCGTGCGCCAGGTCCCAGCCGACGACCGCACCGGCGGCGTGTCCCGCGGCGGTGATCGCCGGAATGTCAAGCAGCTCGCCGGTCAGGTAGTTCACTCCGCCGAGCAGCACCAACGCGACGTCCGGGCCGATCCGGGCGATGACGTCCTCGGTCCGCAGGCAGTCCTCCCCGTCGCGCGGCCTCACCCGGACGATCGCGTCGTCGGGATCGAACCCGTGCCACGCCGCCTGTGAACGGACCGCGTAGCTGTCGGACGGGAAGGCCGAGTCCTCGATCAGGATCCGGTACCGGTCGGGAGCCGGGCGGTAGAACGACACCATCAGCAGGTGCAGGTCGACCGTGAGCGAGTTCATCACCACGGTCTCGGTCGGCAGCGCCCCGACCAGCCGGGCCGCGGGTCCGGTCAGCAGCTCGTGGTACGGCAGCCACGGCCGCCCGGCCTCCAGGTGCCCCTCGACGCCGAGCTCGGCCCAGGCGTCCAGGTCGGCCAGCAGCTCGGACCGGGTCGCCTTCGGCCGCAACCCCAGCGAGTTGCCCGCGAAGTACGCGACGTCGGGATAGTAGCCGTCCGGCCACGGCGGTACGTCGAACAGCTCCCGGTGGCCCGGATCGGCCGCGTCCAGGGCGAACGCCTCGCGCTCGCCCTCGCTGATCGGCCGGCCGGGCTCGGTCACGGCTCGATGACCTGGTCCTTGCCGAGCACCGTGACTCCGCCCTTGGAGACGGTAAAGCCGCGCTCGCGGTCGAGGTCGGGATCGACGCCGATCTGCAGGCCGTCCGGAACGACGATGTTCTTGTCCAGGATGACGTTCTTCAGCGTCACGTTGGCGCCGATCCGGCAGTTGTCCATGATCACCGAGCGCTCGATCGACGCGCCCCGGCTGACGATCACGTTCGAGCCGAGCACCGAGTGGTCGACGCAGGCGCCGGACACGATCGAGCCCTGGCAGACGATCGACTCGCCGACGGTCGCGTCGTCGGTGAACTTCGCGCCCGGCAGCTGCGGGTGTGAGGTGAAGATCGGCCAGTCGGAGTTGTAGAGGTTGAACACCGGCTGGATCGAGACCAGGTCCATGTGCGCCTCGTGGTACGAGTCCAGCGACCCGACGTCGCGCCAGTACGAGCGGTCCCGGTCCAGCGCGCCCGGTACGTCGTTGTCCTTGAAGTCGTAGACGCCGGCCTTGCCCTCGGCAACCAGCATCGGCACGATGTCGCCGCCCATGTCGTGCCGCGACGCCGGGTTGGCGGCGTCCTTGCGCAGCGCCTCCACCAGCACGTCGGCGCTGAACACGTAGTTGCCCATCGAGGCGAACGTCTCGTCCGGGGAGTCCGGCAGCCCGGGCGGATCGGCCGGCTTCTCCAGGAACTCGGCGATCCCGTGGCCGTCCTCGGCGGTCTTGATCACGCCGAACTCCGTCGCCTCGGCGCGCGGGACCCGGATCCCGGCGACGGTGACGCCGTTGCCGCGCTCGATGTGGGCCGCGACCATCTGCGAGGCGTCCATCCGGTACACGTGGTCGGCGCCGAACACCACGATGATGTCGGGCTTGTGGTCGTTGATCAGGTTCATCGACTGGTAGATGGCGTCCGCGCTGCCCTGGTACCACTGCGGGCCGAGCCGCTGCTGGGCCGGCACGCAGGTGACGAAGTTGCCCAGGAACGTCGACATCCGCCACGTCATCGTGACGTGCCGGTCCAGCGAGTGCGACTTGTACTGGGTCAGCACGCACAGGTTGCGGTAGCCGGCGTTCACCAGGTTGGACAGCACGAAGTCGATCAGGCGGTAACTCCCGCCGAACGGCACGGCCGGTTTGGCCCGGTCCGCCGTCAGCGGCATCAGCCGCTTGCCCTCGCCACCGGCCAGCACGATTCCGAGCACTCTGGGAGCCTTCGCCATGTCCGCACCTTAGCTGCCGAACTTCCTTCGCATAAGACGGTTGCGAGTGTCGGCACACTGAGTACATGCCAACCCTCGTCGAACCCACCACTGCCGTTCACCGTTCGTTCCTCGCGGCCTGGGACGAGCTGGAGCCGGCGGACGAGCGGTGGATGGGCGCCCACGCCCTCGACGAGGACTGGACCCGGGCCCGGACCGAGGACCCGCAGGAGTTCGCCCGACTGGTCGACGCCATCAAGGCGGAGGCGGACGAGAACACCCAGCTGCCGGCCGGCCTGGTCCACCAGACCGTGCTCTGGTTCACCGACGGCGACGAGTGGCTTGGCCGCCTGTCCATCCGCCACGAACTCACCCCGGCACTGCTCGAGCTCGGCGGTCACATCGGGTACGTCGTCCGGCCGTCCGCCCGGGGCCACGGCTACGGAACCGAGATGCTCACCCAGTCGCTGCCCTGGGCGGCCCGGCTCGGCATCGACCCCGCGCTGCTCACCTGCGACGCCGACAACCCCGCCTCCCGCAAGGTGATCGAGGCCGCCGGCGGCGAGCTGGAGGACGAACGCCACGGCAAACTGCGGTTCTGGGTGCCCACGACGCTGAGCTGATCTAGGGTCGGGGGCATGAAGGTCGGGATCCTGACGCGTGAGTATCCTCCGGACGTCTACGGCGGAGCGGGGGTGCACGTCGACTTTTTGGTCCGCGAGCTGCGCCGGCTTGTGGACGTGGATGTGCACTGCATGGGCGAGCCCCGGGCGGGTGCCACCGCGCACTCCGAGGACGACCCCCGCCTACCAGCCGCGAACGCCGCACTGCGGGTACTGTCCACCGACCTGACCATGACCGCCGCAGTCAGCAACAGCGACCTGGTCCACTCCCACACCTGGTACGCGAACATGGCCGGCCACTGGGCCAAACTCCTCCACGACATCCCCCACGTGGTGACAGCACACTCGCTGGAACCCCGCCGACCATGGAAAGCCGAACAACTCGGCGGCGGCTACCGCCTGTCCAGCTGGGCCGAACGCACAGCCTACGAAGCCGCCGACGCCGTCATCGCGGTCAGCCGCGGCATGCGCGACGACGTCCTCGACTGCTACCCCACCATCGACCCCGCCAAAGTCCACGTCATCTCCAACGGCATCGACGCCGACTTCTACCACCCCGACCCCGCCACCCACGTCCTGGACCGGCTCGGCGTCGACCTCAACCGCCCCTACGTCACCTTCGTCGGCCGCATCACCCGCCAAAAAGGCGTACCACACCTGCTCCGCGCCGGCCTCCAACTAGACCCCTCGGTCCAACTGGTACTCCTGGCCGGCGCCGCCGACACACCCGAACTGAAAACCGAAACCGACGCCCTGATCGACGAACTGAAAGCCGCCCGCGACGGCGTCTTCGTCGTCTCCGACATGCTGCCCCGCGAAGACGTCCGCCAAGTCCTCACCCACGCACTGGCCTTCTGCTGCCCCTCGATCTACGAACCACTCGGCATCGTCAACCTCGAAGCAATGGCCTGCCAAACCGCCGTCGTCGCCTCCGCAGTCGGCGGCATCCCCGAAGTCGTCCACCACGGCCTCACCGGCACCCTGGTCCACTACGACCAAAACGACCCCGCCACCTTCGAAACCCAACTCGCCAACGGCATCAACGACCTCGTCGCCAACCCCGCCAAAGCCCAAGCAATGGGCAAAGCCGGCCGCGAACGCGCCATCACCCAGTTCGGCTGGGACGCCGTCGCCGACCGCACGGTCGCCCTCTACCAGTCACTGCTCAGGCACTGAGCCCTTCGCGCTCGTCCGGTCGCTGACGTCGTCGGCCTCACCGGCGAGCGTCGATGCCGTGCCGGCGGCGAGGCTGCCGAGCAGGCCGAGCAGCTCGACGCTGCGCGAGCCGGGCTCGGCGTGGAAGACGACGAGCCCCAGTCCGGTGCCGCTGATCACCAGCTTGTTGGCCGTCAGGTCCAGGTCGCCGACCGCTGGATGGCGAAGGTGGCTGATCCGGCTCCGCTTCGGCCGGACCGTGTGCCGGCCCCACAGCTGACGGAACAGGTCGCTGCGCACCGACAGCTCGCCCACCAACTCGACCAGCCGAGGATCGTCGACGTCCGGGCCGACGTGGGCGCGCAGGGTCGCGACGCCTTCCGCGACGGTGTCCTCCCAGTCCCGCCGCAGTTCCCGCTCCGCCGGGTCGAGGAACACCGCACGCAGCAGGTTCACCCCGACCGCGTAGTTCGGCGACAGCGCCGCCGCCGGCGGGTTCACCGCGAGTACCTCGGAGAACTTGTCCTGCACGTACGCCGGGTTGTTCGGCCAGCCTTCGATCAGCCCCAGCACGCTGGCCGGAACCTGCTCGGGCTTGGCCGGCCGTCGCCGTACGGCCTGTTTCCGGCTCCGCGGCTGCTCCCGGGTCAGCTCCACCAGGTACGCCGTGGCGTCGGCATCCAGCTGGAGCACCTCGGCGAGCGCGTCGAGGACCTGCACGGACGGATTCCGGTCTCGCCCCTGCTCCAGCCGCAGGTAGTAGTCGGAGCTGATTCCGGCCAGCATCGCGACCTCTTCCCGGCGCAGCCCCGGCACCCGCCGCAGGCCGACGCTGCGCAGACCCACGTCCTCGGGCGAACGAGCTCCCGCCGGGCCCGGAGGAACTCGCCCAGCAAGTTGCCGTTGTGCATGCCGTCCACGGTAGTCCGGCCGCTGCCCCACTGCCTGTGCCCTGGCAGTCCCAGGAACGGCAGGGCACTGCCCGTCCGCCCGTCCGCGGCAAACAGTGGGAGTCGGGCGGACCGACCGGTTCGCCCGATCAGCGGAAAGGCAGCGCGATGAGCAGCAGCACCACCCCGGGCGGAACCCTCACCCTCGCCGACGACCTCACGATCAGCCGGATGGGCTACGGCGCCATGCAGCTGGCCGGCCCGGGGGTCTTCGGTCCGCCGAAGGACCGCGACGCGGCGATCGCCGTGCTGCGGACCGCGGTCGAGCTCGGCATCACCCACATCGACACCAGCGACTTCTACGGGCCGGTCGTGGTGAACGAGCTGATCAAGGAGGCCCTGTCGCCCTACCCCGCCGACCTGCGCATCGTCACCAAGGTCGGCGCCCGGCGCGGCGCCGACGCCAGCTGGACGATGTCCCACGACCCCGCGGACCTCAAGGCCCAGGTGTACGAGAATCTGGAGCATCTCGGCGTGCCCGCCCTGGATGCGGTGAACCTCCGGATGGGCTCGCCCGAAGGCCCGGTCGAGCAGTCGATCGCCGAGCCGTTCGGCGCGCTGGCGGACCTGCAGAAGGAAGGCCTGATCCGGCACCTCGGACTCAGCACGATCACCGCGAACCAGCTGTCCGAGGCGCAGGCGATCGCCCCGGTGGTCACCGTGCAGAACCTCTACAACCTGGCCAACCGCCAGGACGACGCCCTGGTCGAGCTGTGCGCGGCCGAGAACATCGCCTTCGCGTCGTACTTCCCGCTCGGCGGCTTCAGTCCGCTGCAGTCGAGCACGCTCACCGAGGTGGCCCAGCGGCTCGACGCGACCCCGCAGCAGGTGGCCCTCGCCTGGCTGCTGCAGCGCTCCAGCACCAGCGTCGTCATCCCCGGCACCTCGTCGGTCGCGCACCTGCGGGAGAACGTCGCCGCCGCCGACCTGGTGCTCCCGGCCGACGCCGTCGCCGAGCTCGACCGCATCGGCGGCTGAACCTGCAGCACTCACCAACTCGCCCAGCTGCCGCGAGCGCGCGCCGCCCCAGGCGCTCCTGGGGCGGTGCGTCCGGACTTGGTGAGTGGTGGGTGTCCGGTCGCAGGCGGCACCGGCGAGTTCGCCGCCCGCCGTCGTCCGGTCCGGCGACCGGTGTCCGGTGTCCGGCTCAGACGATGCCGGCGACCGGGTTGTCCGAGGTCAGCCAGGTGGTGAGCAGGCGGGCGCCCGCGCCGGTGGCGCCGAGGGAGTACTCGTGCTCGTCGCGCGGGGACTCGGCGATGCTGGACAGGTCCAGGTGCGCCCAGGGCACGTCCCCGGCGAACGCCTTGAGGAACAGCGCCGCGGTGATCGAGCCCGGGCCCTTGGAGCTGTTCACCGAGTCCGCGACCGGGGTCGAGATCAGCTCGGCGTACTCGGCCGGCAGCGGCATCCGCCACAGCCGTTCGCCGGAGACCTCGCCGGCGTCGGCCAGGTTGTCGGCGAGCGCGTCGTCGGTGGCGAACAGGCCGCCGTACAGCATCGCGCCGAGCGACACCTTGATCGCGCCGGTGAGGGTGGCGATGTCGACGACGACGTCCGGCTTCAGCTCCTCGACCGCGTACGCGATGCCGTCGGCCAGCACCAGCCGGCCCTCGGCGTCGGTGTTCTTCACCTCGGTGGTCCGGCCGCCGTAGTGCCGGATCACGTCGTCCGGCCGGTACGCCGTGCCGGACGGCATGTTCTCGGCCGCGCAGACCAGCCCGGTGACCCGGACCTTCGCGCCCAGCTCGCGCAGCGCCGACATGGTCGCGATCACCGAGCCGCCGCCGGTCATGTCCCGCTTCATCGACACCATGCCCTCGCGCGGCTTCAGCGACAGGCCGCCGGTGTCGTAGGTGATGCCCTTGCCGACCAGCACGACGTACGGCGTGTCCTTGCCGGCGCCGTCGGGGGTGTAGTCGATCCGGATCAGCCGCGGCGGCCGGACGGAGCCCTGACCGACCGCGAGAAGGCCGCCGAAGCCGTCGGCGGCGAGCTGCTTCTCGTCCCAGACCGTCACCTCGAGCCCACCGGTCGCCGCGAGCTCGGTGGCGCGCGCGGCCAGCCAGGCCGGGTCCTTCTCGTTCGACGGGGTGGTCGCGAACTGGCGGGCCAGCCAGCCGGTGCGGCCGACCACGACGCCGCGGGCGACCGCGGCGGACCGGTCGGCGGCGGACCCGTCGGTCAGCGTGATCCGGCCGGCCACCGGGCGGCCCGGGTCGACGGTCTTGCGGTGGAACGTGAACGAGCCGAGCACCACGCCCTCGGCGAACGCCTGCAGCCCGGCATCGTCGATGCCCTCGGCAACGACGGTGGTGAGCTCGTCCTTGCCCCGGCCGAACCGGGCGATCGCCGCCCCGGCGTGTCGCAGCTCGGCCGGCGTTCCGTCGCCCGCTCCGACCAGTAGCACCTCGGCGACCTCACCGGTCAGCAGCGGGTACGCCGCGGTGGCGCCGGCGGACGGGCTGAACCCGGTGTCCCGCTGCACCTCGAGCAGCCGGGTCAGGTCGACCCCGAGCCGCTCACCGGCCTCCTTGGCGGCGGCGGGCAGTCCGGCCTCACCGGCCACGACCACCCAGCTGCGGGCCCCGTGCACGGGAAGCCCCGGCTGCCACTGGACGGCCGGAAGAGTCGGGAAGACGTTCTGGGAACTACGGCGAGCCACAGGAGACCTCACTGGATTCGATCAAAGGGCCTGGTTCTACTGCCGGACCTTACTTCTGGGCAGACGTAACGACCCCGGTGGGTGCCGGGTACAAGCACCCACCGGGGTCCAGGTGTGTAGGTAGGGTGCGCTTCGGCGGCACCCTGCGGAGAACACTCAGCCGACTACGGCCTTGAGCGCGTTCCCCAGCTCGGTCGCCTCATCCGCGTTCAGCTCGACGACGAGCCGACCGCCGCCCTCGAGCGGAACCCGCATCACGATGCCCCGGCCCTCCTTGGTGACCTCGAGCGGACCATCGCCCGTCCGCGGCTTCATCGCCGCCATGCGCGCACCCCTTCCCTCATCTGTTGTGAGCGACGACACCGCGCGGTGACCGTCGCCGGCGCCACGCGGTGATGCGCCGTCGGCGCGTATCGCAGTGTGTATCGCGACCCATTATCCCCGATCCGAGGCCAGAGCCGTGCACCATACGGCAGACTCAGGTCTCGTGCACGCCCGATCAGCCCTTTTCGACCTGTACGGCGACCACCTGCGCGCCCGGGGCGCGCGGGCCCCGGTGGCTGCCCTGGTCCGGCTGCTCGCACCGCTGGGTGTGCAGCCGCCGGCGGTCCGCACGGCCGTGTCGCGGATGGTGCGGCAGGGCTGGCTGGAGCCGGTCCGGACCGACGGCCAGCCCGGATACGCCCTGACCGCCCGGGCGCGTCGCCGCCTCGACGACGCCGCCGCGCGGATCTACCGCACCGAGCAGCCCGGCGACGGCTCCGGCGGCGCCGCGGCGGGTCGCGTCGACTGGGACCGGCACTGGCACCTGTGCATCCTGCGCGAGGTGCCGAACGCTCGTCGCCGTGAGCAACTGATGAACCAACTCTCCTTCCTGGGTTGGGCTCCGCTGTCCGACGGCGCCTGGGTCGGGTTGCGCAACGACGGCGAGGTGGACCAGATCCTGGCCGCCGAGGGACTGGCCGCCGACCGCTTCCGCGCCCCGGTCGACGACGACGCGGCGGCCTTCGCCCGGCGGGTCTGGCGGCTGGACGAGCTCGGCGCGGCGTACGACGCCTGGCTGGTCGAGGCGAAGGCGCTGGTGGACGGCGCGACCGGTGACGTCACCGACGAGCAGGCGTTCGCGGTCCGCTCCGAGCTGGTGCACGAGTGGCGCAAGTTCCTGTTCGTCGATCCGGGGCTGCCCGACGAGCTGCTGCCGGCCGACTGGGCCGGTGCCCGGGCCGCGGCGTTCTTCGACTTCCACGCCGAACGACTGAGCCACGCGGCCGGGCGTTTCGTCGACAACTGTCTGACCGTTCACTGAGATTTTTCACCGAGGGTTGGGAGCTGGCAACGATGAGTGACTCCGTCGTGTACGAGCTGTCCGGGGGCGTCGGCACGATCACGCTGAACCGGCCGGAGGCGATGAACGCACTGGACACCGCCACCAAGGTCGCGCTGCGCGACACCGTGCAGGCGGCGGCCGAGGACCCGGCCGTGCGGTGCGTCGTCCTGACCGGGACCGGCCGCGCGTTCTGCGTCGGGCAGGACCTCAAGGAGCACATCGGGCTGCTGGAGGCCAACGACCTCGACGCGCTCTGGGCGACCGTGCCCGAGCACTACGCGCCGATCGCCCGCGCGCTGGCCGAGATGCCGAAGCCGGTGATCGCCTCGCTGAACGGGGTCGCGGCCGGGGCCGGCGCGTCGATGGCGTTCGCGTGCGACTTCCGGGTGGTCGCCGACACCGCCGGGTTCAATCTCGCCTTCACCGGGATCGCGCTGTCCTGCGACACCGGCATCTCCTGGACGCTGCCGCGGCTGGTCGGGCAGGCCAAGGCGACCGAGCTGCTGTACTTCCCGCGCACGGTCCCGGCCACCGAGGCGCTGACGCTGGGCCTGGCGACCAGCGTCGTACCGGCGGACGAACTGGCGGCCGCGACCGCCGAGCTGGCCGGCAAGCTGGCGGCCGGGCCGACGCTGGCGTACGGCGCGGTGCGGCAGTCGCTGGCGTACTCCGCGACGCACACGCTGGAGGAGTCGCTCGCCTTCGAGGCGGGCAAGATGCAGTCGACCGGCAGCACCGAGGATCACCGCAACGCCGTCGCGTCGTTCGTGGCCAAGCAGAAGCCGACGTTCGAGGGCCGCTGAGCAGACCGCGGCCCGGAGCTGATCGCTCCGGGCCGCGGTGCTGGTGCTTGCTCAGCGGATGGTCTTGAAGGTGCCGCTCAAACCGGTGAAGCCGTTGGCCCACAGCTGGTTGACCCGGCTGCGCTCGGCCGAGTTCGGGTAGGCGTTGGTGCAGGACGGGCCGGGGCCGCCGCCGGACATCAGCTCGCTGCACGGACCGGAGTAGTGGTCCGGCAGACCGAGCACGTGACCGGTCTCGTGGGCGGTGATCCGGAGCGGGTTGTAGACCCGGGACTGGGCGTAGTCCAGGAAGATGTAGCCGCGGCCGTGCCCGTTGGTGGACGCGTACGAGCCGCGCGGGTCGTTGCCCTCGGTGTAGTAGAAGTCGTAGCCGCTCGTGCTCTGCACCAGCCGGACGTTGGTGACCGAGGAGTTCCAGATCTGGGTGGAGCGGGAGATCTGGGTGGCGAAGGTCGGCGCGTTGACCCGGTACCGCACGGTGACCGCGGCCAGCCGGTTGCCGGCCTTGGCCTGCTTGGCCAGCGCGGACTTCATCACCGCGTCGTAGAACGCCTTGTTGTTCAGCGCCTCCTGCGGCGACCCGGCGTACGCCGAGACCGTGGTGGTGGCGGCCTGGACTCGCTCCGGGGCGGGTGCCGCGGCGGCCGGCGCGGCGGCGAACAGGGACGCCGACAGCGCGGCGGCGGCGAGTCCGGCGAGGGACGAGAGGATGCGGTTCGGCATGGGCGGGCCTCACTCCAGATCAGTGACGGAAAGCGACCAGAGGATTACTGACCGCTGCCTGAAGTGATAGCAGGGATCGGAGTTTTCCGCAGCAGGCCGGGGAGAATCCGAGGGCATACCTGCGCGGACGACCGGGTTCGGCGATCGGTGTGCGGGGTATCCCGGCCTTGGGGGTTGCCTTCGGACCCGGAGAATCAGGGCTCAGCGGGCGATGCAGTCGGCCAGGTGGTCGTTGACGATGCCGGTGGCCTGCATCAGCGCGTAGCTGGTGGTCGGGCCGATGAACACGAAGCCCTTCTTCTTCAGCGCCTTCGCCATCGCGACCGACTCCGCGGTGGTGGCCGGGACGTCGGCGAGCGTCTTCGGCGCCGGTCGCTCGGCGGGCCGGAACGACCAGAGCAGCTCGGTCAGCTCACCCGGCGCGAGCTCGAGCAGGGCGCGGGCGTTGGCGATCGTCGCGGTGATCTTGGCGCGGTTGCGGACGATGCCGGCGTCGTTCATCAGCCGGTCGTGGTCGGCCTGGCCGTACGCCGCGACCACCTGCGGATCGAACTGCGCGAACGCCGCCCGGAAGTTCTCCCGCTTGCGCAGGATGGTGATCCAGGACAGCCCCGACTGGAAACCCTCCAGCGTCATCCGCTCGAACAACCCGCGGTCGTCGCGGATCTCCCGGCCCCACTCCTGATCGTGGTACTCGACGTACTCCGGCGCTGAAACCGCCCAGTCGCACCGCGGCCGTCCGTCGGGCCCGAGCACGCTCACTGGCCGCATCCCCCAGGTGCCACGCTCGTCGGACCCGAACCCACCCGCGCCACGCTCATCCGCCGGGACGCTGAGCCACGTTCACGTCGGGCGCAGCACTGTGCCGCCCGCGCGGGGTCTCGTCCACGGCGGTGCCGGCGACCTGAGCCGCGTCGCCGCTCTCCGACGGCTGTGCAGTGCCGCTCTCCGGCAGCTGCGCCTCAGACGCCCCCGTCGGCTCGGCCACCAGCTGGTCGCGCGTCGGCGGATACTCTCCGGCCTCCGCCGCGGCGTACTCCCCCGGCGCCAGTGCCTCGCTCCTCGGCGCCGCGGCCTGGTCCTCCCGCGTCGGCTGGGCGTCATCGCCGACGGCATGCTCCACCGGTACGACCGGCTCCGGGGCAGCGGTCACCGCGTGCTCTTCCGCTGCGACCGGCTCGGCGGCTGCGGGCTCACCAGCTGCGGCTTCGGCGGCTGCGGGCTCGGCGGAGGCGTCCGTGGCGGGGAAGTCCCCGCCGACGAGGATCGGCTTCTGGTAGCCGGTGTCGTCGAAGTCGGTCAGGTCGTACTCGGAGCGGGAGGTGAACCCGGCGCCCTCGGGGCCGTGCAGGATCGGCGTGACGGCGCGTTCCAGGTCGGCGATCCGGCGGTCACGCTCGGCCACCTCGCGGGCCAGCCGCTCCAGCAGCGTGTCGACCTCGTCCATCCGGTAGCCGCGCAGGCCGACGCCGAACCGGGTGCGCGCGATGTCGTCCGAGGACAGCACCTGCCGCGCAGGCACCGACGCGTCCGGCCGGTCGTCGTACGCCGTGCTCATCTGGCCCCAGCGCCCGGAGGCGACCACGGCAACAGCCCCGACCAGGACGACGACAACCAGCCCGAAGAACCACATCACGGGACCGATCGTGCCACGCCGGGGTGCATCGACGCACAACCGCCGCCGATTCGGGCCGCCGGACGGCCGGGCCGAGGGCGACGGCTCAACTGCCGTCCGACCCGAGCCGGTCCTGCACGCGGCGCTCCCGGGCCTGCGGGCTCTCCGCCTCGGCGACGTCCTGGGACGCGACCTCGGCGGCCTCCGCGGCGGCCGCGTCGGCCAGCTCGCCGGCCTTGACGATGTAGCTGACCGCCTCGTCCGCGTCGTCGGTGAGCGTGAACATCTCCAGGTCCGCCGCCGAGATCTTGCCGTCGGCAAGCATGGTCTCGCGCAACCAGTCCACCAGCCCGCTCCAGTACGACGTACCGAACAGCACCACCGGGAACGAGGTGACCTTGCGGGTCTGGGCCAGCGTCAGCGCCTCGAACAGCTCGTCCAGCGTGCCGAACCCGCCGGGCATCACCACGAAGCCCTGCGCGTACTTGACGAACATCGTCTTGCGGGTGAAGAAGTACCGGAAGTTCATCCCGATGTCGACCCACTCGTTCAGGCCGCTCTCGAAGGGCAGCTCGATGCCGAGCCCGACCGACACCCCACCGGCCTCGGAGGCGCCCTTGTTGGCCGCCTCCATCACGCCCGGCCCACCGCCGGTGATCACCGCGTAGCCGGCGCCGACCAGCTTGCGCCCGACCTCCTCCGCCGCGGCGTACATCGGGTCGTCCGGCCGGGTCCGCGCGGAGCCGAACACGCTGATCGCCGGACCGAGCTCGGCGAGCATGCCGAAGCCCTCGATGAACTCCGACTGGATCCGCAGCACCCGCCACGGGTCGGTGTGCACCCAGTCCGACGGTCCCCTGCTGTCCAGCAGCCGCTGCTCGGAGGTGGACTGCTGCACCTGGTTGCGCCGCATCACCACCGGTCCGCGCTGCTGCGACAGCTGCGGACGGTCTGGATGGATCGAATCTGCCATGCCCCCAGATTAGTGCGGCGGCTCGGCTCGGGTCCGCGCCACCGCGCCGCCGCTCAGGCTGTCAACCAAGTCCTCAACCGCTGTTCACACTGCTCGATCTCCGCCTCCGGCACGAACTCCTCCTGCTTGTGCGCGAGCAGCGGATCGCCCGGCCCGTAGTTCACCGCCGGTACGCCGAGCAGCGAGAACCTGGCCACGTCGGTCCAGCCGAACTTCGGCTTCGGCTCGCCGCCCACCACCTGCAGGAACGCCGCCGCCGCGGGCCGCTCCAGCCCCGGCAGGCCACCCGGCGCCGAGTCGGTCACGGTGACCTCGAACCCCTCGAACACCTCCCGCAGGTGCGCCTCGGCCTCGGCCTCCGACCGGTTCGGCGCGAACCGGTAGTTGATCGACACCGTGCACAGGTCCGGCACGACGTTGCCGGCGACCCCGCCGCTGATCCCGACCGCGTTCAGCCCCTCGCGGTACTCCAGCCCGTCGATCGGCACCCGCCGCGGCTCGTACGCCGCCAGCCGGGCCAGCACGTCGCCGGCGGCGTGGATCGCGTTGCGGCCCATCCAGGAGCGGGCCGAGTGGGCCCGTTCGCCGCGGGTGGTCACCTCGATCCGCATCGTGCCCTGGCAACCGGCCTCGACCACCGCGTTCGACGGCTCCATCACCACCGCGAACACCCCTTCGAGCAGTTCCGGGTTCGACCGGGACAGCTTGAACAGGCCGTTGCGCTCGGCCTCGATCTCCTCGCAGTCGTAGAAGATGTAGGTGACGTCGCGGTTGGGGTCGGCCAGGGTCGCGGCCAGCCGCAGCCCGACGGCGACCCCGCCCTTCATGTCGCAGGCGCCGAGCCCGTGGATCAGCCCGTCGGCGCGGCGCGACGGCAGGTTGCCGTTCAGCGGCACGGTGTCCAGGTGCCCGGCGATGACGATCCGCTCGGCCCGGCCCAGGTCGGTCCGGGCGACCACGGTGTTGCCGTGCCGGAACACCTTCAGATGCCCGTACGCCGACAACGCGGCCTCGACCGCGTCCGCCAGCTCCTCCTCGGTCCCGCTGACCGACGAGACGTCGACCAGCGCCGCCGTCAGCTCGGGACTGGTTGCGGTCAGATCAAGCTTGGTCATGGGGCCTCCCGGCCTGGACTGAGGAGTGAAGGGAGCGAAGCGACCGGAGCGACGAGGGGAGGGCGGGAGTCCCAGCCCCATGACTTGCCGCGCCGGAGGCGCGGCAATTCAGGACGGCAGGAACACGCAGAACTCGTTGCCTTCGGGGTCGGCGCAGACGTGCCAGCCGATCTCGCCGTCCTTGGGCCGCAGCAGTGTCGCACCCGCGGCCAGCACCGGCTCCAGGGCGTCCGCGGTGACGTCCCAGTGGATCCGGTTCTTCACCGTCTTCGGCTCCGGCACCGGCACGAACACCCAGTACTTGAACGGCATGCCCGGCACGTTCTCCAGCCAGCACCACGGCTTGCCCTCGTCGTGCGCGACGTCGCCGCCGACCACCTCGGCCCACCAGCGCGCCTGCCGCTCCGGCTCGGCCGAGTCCACCACCAGCTCCATCACCCGGTACTCCGGAGCGCTGTCCCGCACGAACCCGCAGAACTCCCCACCCTCCGGATCCTCCATCACCGCCCAGGGCTGCTCGTCGCTGATCGGGCTCTGCACCTTCGCACCGAGCTTCTCCAGCTCCTCGATCGCGGTGGTGTGCACGTCCAGGTGGACCCGCTGCTTCACCGACCGCGGCTCGGCCACCTTGTTGATCCAGATCGTCTGCTCCGGCCGGCCCCCGACCAGCACCTCCGGGTTGTCGGCCGGCGGCGTCAGCCCCAGCACCTGCCCCCAGAAAGCCGTCATCACACTCGGACAGTTGACGTCCACACACAGGTCCTTGAACCGCGCAACACTCATCCCCCAAGGCTAAAGCTTCCCCTCCCACCCCTCGTACACGACGCCCGCCCTCCCTCCCCCACCTTGAGCACCCGCCAGCCACCAACCGCCGCCACAAACAGCTGGCGGGTGCCCAAGGTCGCCGCACCGGCACCGCAGTACCCCACCTCCCCCGCACGAGGACCACTCACCCCTTCACCCCGCACATCTCTACGCCCGCCCCTCTCCCCCACCTTGAGCACCCGTCAGCCACCAACCGCCGCCACAAACGGCTGGCGGGTGCCCAAGGTCGCCGCGCCGGCACCGCAGTACCCCCTACCCCCGCCGTGGCGCACCCCTTCCGCCCCGACCTTGAGCACCGTCAGCCACCAACCGCCCCGCCACAAACGGCTGGCGGGCGCCCAAGGTCGCCGCGCCGAAACCGCAGTACCCCACCTACCCCCGCACGAGGACCCCTCACCCCAGCACGCCTCGACGCCCACCCCTCCCACCGCCACCTTGAGCACCTGCCAGCCATCGACCGCCCCGCCACAAACGGCTGGTGGGTGCTCAAAGTCGCTCGGGGTACGCCGGGGTACGCCGCGGCGCGGGGTGGGGCTGCGGGAGGTGCAGGGGGTCAGGTGGTGCGTTTGCGGTAGTGGCGGTTGACGCGTTCGCGGTTGCCGCAGGCCGGGGAGCACCAGGTTTGGCGCGGGTCGGTCTGGAGGAAGTACCGGACGCAGCGTGCCGCCGGGCAGGCGCGCAGGCGGGCCAGGTCGGGTCCGGTGAGGAAGTCGATGGTCGAGCGGGCGACCGCGCCGGTGAGCAGCAGCACCGGGTCCGACGTGCGCGCCGACCAGGTGACGGCCGGCGCGGGGTCGTCGTCCGGCCAGGTGAGCTGCGGAGTACCGAGCTGGTCGGCTATCCGGTTGAGGCGTTGCAGCGCGGTGCCCGGTTCGAGCGGGTCGGCGATCTCCACCTTGGTCGGAGGCGCCGGACGGATCGCCCGCGCGAAGAGATTGCGGACGACAACGCGCAGGTCGATCAGCGCCGGGCGTACCGAAGCCGGCCCGGGGAGGTCGACCGGATGCCCGACGAGCTCGGTGACCTGCGGCGCGGTGCGGTGCAGCCAGGCGGTCACGCCGGCGTCGTCGGCGAAGCTGTCCGCGATGCCGCCGTGGCCGTCGTGGCCAACAGTGGCCGCGAGGTCCAGAGCGAGCGCCATACCCCGCAGTCTAATGGGAAAGCCGGTTGCTGCCGTATGAGGGCGTGCCCTAGGGTCCTAACGACACGATACAGATCTACCGTTAGGAGCGACATGCTGAGACCCGAGGTGCCGGTTGCGGTCGAGCGGTTGAACGAGGTGCTGGCCGGAGTCGACGACGACCTCGTCCGGGCGCCGTCGGCGCTGCCCGGCTGGTCCCGGGCGCACGTGATCGCACACCTGGCGAACTTCAGCGACGCGATGACCCGGCAGGTCGAGCAGGCGCTCGCCGGGCGGCTGGTCGAGTTCTACGACGGCGGCCGGCCGGCCCGGGACGCGGCGATCGAGGCGGGCGCCCGGCGCTCTGCGGAGGAGCTTCGGAACCACGCGAAGCGGGCAACGGCCGAGCTGCTTGCGGCCTGGCAGCGGGTGGACGACTGGAGCCGACCGGTCAAGCACCGCGACGGCACCCTCGCGGACACCGTCTACACCGGCTGGCGCGAGCTGGAGGTGCACACGGCCGACCTGGCCCTCGCCCCGACCACCGACGACTGGTCGGAGGCCTTCTGCCTGCACCTGCTCGAGTTCCTCCAGCCGCGCGTCCCTGAGGGAGTCCGCCTGGTCCTGCAGACTCCAGACGTCCACTGGGCCCACGGCTCCGGCACCGACACTGTGGTCGCAGGGCGGCTCACCGACGTGACCGCCTGGATGGCAGGCCGCCGTCCCCGAGGCCCGTTGACCGGCGACCTCCCGGAGCTGGCGCCCTGGCCCTGATCCAGCCGGCTACTTCAGGCCAGTGGTCTTCATCGCGTCGACCAGGCGTTTCTGGCCGGCGACAAAGACCGCGACGGTCGGGATCGCGGCGATCACCGCGGCGGCGAGAATGAGGTTCCACGCGGAGGCGTACTGACCCTGCAGCCCCGAGATGCCGAGCTGCACCACCCGCAGGTCGGGGTTGCGGGTGATGGTCAGCGGCCAGAGGAAGGCATTCCAGTTGGCCAGGAAGAACAGCACCGACAGCGACGCGAGCACAGGCCGGCTGAGCGGCAGGATGACACTCCAGTACCGGCGCCAGTAGCCGCAGCCGTCCAGGTCGGCCGCCTCCTCCAGTTCGCGCGGGATGTTCAGGTAGTACTGCCGCAGCAGGAAGATGCCGAAGGCATGGAAGATGCTCGGCACGATCAGCCCGGCGTAGCTGTCCAGCAGGTTGAGCTGCTTGGCGACCAGGAACAACGGCACCAGGATCACCGGCAGCGACACCAGCAGCGTCGACATGATGCCGGAGAAGATCAGTGCGCGGCCGGGGAACCGCAGCCGGGCCAGCGCGTACGCCGCCATCGAGTGGAAGAACAGCGCGATCACGGTGACCGCCACCGACACGATCGCGCTGTTCAGCAGGAACCTCGGCAGCGGGAACTTCAGCAGCACGTACTGCAGGTTGTCCAGCGTCCAGCTCGACGGCCAGCCGAACGAGAACACGTCCTCGGCCGGTTTCAGCACACTGACCAGCACCCACAGCAACGGCGCGACCGCGACCAGCGCCAGGACGTGCGCCAGGACGGGAAAGAACCTAGTCCTCATCGAAACGGCCTCCCTTGGTGAAGGCGAACATCAGGCCGGTGCAGAGCACCAGGATCGCCACCACGACGGTGGTCAGCGCCGCGGCGTACCCGAGGTTGTTGAAGGTGAAGGCCTGCTCGTAGATGTAGAGCACGACCGTGCTGGTGGCCCGCGCCGGACCACCCTTGGTCAGCACGAAGACCAGGTCGAACGCCTGCAGGCCGGTGACCGCGCCGATGGTGGAGTTGACCACCACGAAGAAGCTGGTCGGCCGCAGCAACGGGGGATCACGAACCGGAACCGCTGGCAGGCCGACGCCCCGTCGATCTGGGCGGCGTCCTCGAGCTCCTTCGGCACGTCCTTCAGCCCGGCCAGCAGGACCAGCATCTGGTAGCCCATCACGAACCAGACGCTGATCACCACGTACGTGCCGAGCGCGAGCGACGGCGTGCCGAGGAACGACACGTCGCCGAGCCCGAACGGCGCCAGCAGCTTCGACACCGCGCCGCGCTTGTCGACCAGCAGGAACTGCCAGATCAGGCCGACCACGACCAGGCTGACCACGTGCGGCAGGAAGAACGCCGACCGGACCCAGCCGATGCCGCGGAAGTGGTTGCGGACCAGCATCGCCAGCCCGAAGCTGATCACGAACGCGATCGGCACGAAGCTGACCACGTAGATCGCGGTGATCTTCAGCGACGCCCAGAGCTGGTCGTCGCTGCCCATCAGCCGGTAGTTGGCCAGCCCGACGTACTGGTAGTTGCCGAAGCCGTCGACCTTGAAGAACGCGACGCCGAGCGCGAGCACCATCGGCACCGCGACGAACGCGAGCAGTCCGAGCAGGTCCGGCGCCAGGAACGCGTACGCCGCCAGCGCCTCGCGTCGCCTGCGGGTCATCGGCGCCTTGGCGCGGGTCGGTGGCACCCGCACCGGCGGCTTGGACGGGGGCGCTGTCGTGGTCGCCATCAGCTGATGGGCGCGCCTTGGTAGGTCTGCAGGAAGGTGTCGATCCGCTGCGCCGCGTCGGCCGCCGCCTTGGCCGGGTCCGCTCCGTTCAGCTGGCAGGCCTGGATCGCGTCCGCGATCGGCTGGTACACCTCCGGTGGGAACCGCGGCTCGGGCCGGCCGGTCGGCGCGATCTCGCCGACGAACTGCTTCAGCACGCCCTCGGCGAACGCGCCCTTCGCGTCGGCGGCCTGCTGGACCGACGTGCGCGGCGGCACGTTGGTCTTCACCACCGTGTTCCACTGCCGCTGCCGCTCGATGCCCTCGGCATCGGTCGAGCCCAGCGCCCAGGTGATGAACTTGGCCGCGGCTTCGGGGTTCTTGCCCTTGGAGTTGGCCACGAACGCCCAGCCGCCGAGGTCGGTGGCCGGCTTGCCGCCGGGCGGCGTGGGCAGCGGAATGATGCCGTACTTGACGTTCTTCGCCTTGGTGCGCAGGTCCGCGACCGCCCAGATGCCGCTCTGCTGCATCGCGACCGCACCGGACCCGAGGTTGGAGACGACGTCGCCGCCACCGTCGCCGAGCGCCTTGCGCGGCGCCACCTTGGTCTTGATCGAGTCCTGCCAGAACTTCAGCGCCTGCACGGCGGCCGGCGAGTCGAAGGCGACCTTGCCGTCCTTGATCGGGGTCCCGTCGCCCTGCCAGAGGAACGGGTACCAGGTGAAGTTCTGGTAGTAGCCGGGCAGCGTCTCGAACATCACGCCGTACCGGTCCTTGCCGGTCAGCTTCTCGGCGACCGCGAGGGTCTGCTCCCAGGTCTTGGGCAGATCGGCCTCGGACAGGCCGGCCTTGGTGAAGGCCGCCTCGCTGTAGTACATCGCGAGCGGCTCGATCTCCATGGGCAGGCCGTAGACCTTGCCATCGACCGAGCGGGCCTCCAGCAGGCCGGGCAGATAGTCGGCCTTGGCTTCGGCGGGCAGCGCCGAGGACAGGTCCTGCAGTACGCCGCCGTTGCAGTACCGCAGGAAGTCGCCGGGGCTGATCAGGAAGATGTCCGGGCCCTCACCGGACTGGAACGCCGTCTGCAGGGTGGTCCCGTTCAGGTAGTCCTTGCCGGGGATGTAGCGCAGCTTCACCTTCACGTCGTTGTTGGCGTTCCACTGCTCGGTCATGTCGACGAACCACTTGCTCTGCGGGCCGCCGTCGTCGGACGGGCCGTAGAAGTTCCAGAACGACAGCTCCTTGCCGCCTCCACCACCGCTGCCGTCACCTCCGCACGCGGTCAGCAGGGAGCCGCCGGCGGCCGAGGCGGCCAGCGCGCCGAGGCCGCCGCGCAGCACCGAACGCCGGCTGATCGGCCTGTTGGGAAAGGAGGGTGCGGGCATCGCGGGCTCCAGGGGGTCGCGCTCCGGATCTGGGCAATCGATTTCACGCAATCTACGAGCGAGGTCCGGGACGGTCAAGAGCGCAGCGGTCACGAGTTTGACCGGACAAAGCAACACGCCTTGTTTTGCTCGGGTTGCCGCCGTTGACACTGCGCACCGACGCTGCCTACGCTTCGGAAATCGATTTCTGAGAGCAGACCGGAAGCGGGTCAGGATGCCAGTAGTGCCGAACCGCGCGGACCGCCCCGCCGCCGAGCGGCAGCAGCTCGCCGACGGCGCCGAGGCGCCCGGGTCCGCCGCAGCCGTCAGCGCCCAGGCCGCCAGGTCCGCTCCGGCCGCGGACGTTGGCACAGAGGCCCATGGGTCCGCCCCGATCGTCGGCGCGCAGGCAAACGGGTCCGCCCCGGGCGCAGCCGTCGGCGCGGGGGTGGCCGAGCTTCCTCGTGACCTGGTCACCCGGGGACTTGCGGCGGCGCGCAGCGCGATCGAGACCGAAGCCGCGGCCGTCTCCGCCCTGGCGGACCGCCTCGACGGCGTGTTCCTCGACGTGCTGACCGCGGTGGCCGGCTGCCAGGGACACCTGGTCGTCACCGGCCTCGGCAAGTCCGGCCTGGTCGGCCGCAAGATCGCCGCGACGCTGGCCTCCACCGGCACCCCGGCCACCTTCATCCACGCCGGCGACGCGCTGCACGGCGACTCCGGCGCCGTCACCTCGCGCGACCTGGTGCTGGCGCTGTCCGCGTCGGGCGAGACCGCCGAGGTGTGCGCGTTCGCCCGGATGCTCGCCGAGCGCTCGATCCCGGTGATCGCGATGACCGGCGCCGAGCACTCCACCCTGGCCCAGCTGGCGACGTACACGCTGGACACGATGGTGCTGCGCGAGGCGGATCCGCTCAACCTCGCGCCGACCGCGTCGACCACGGCCGCACTGGTGATGGGCGATGCACTCGCCTGCGCCCTCGTCGTCCTGCGGGAGTTCACCCACCACGACTTCGCCCGGTTCCATCCGTCCGGCACGCTCGGCGCCCGGCTGCTCGGCTCCGGGGAGCAGGCCCCATGACGGTACCGATGCCGCGCCTCCGGCGCGGCGGGTCATGGGGCTGGAACTCCCGCCCTTCCCTCGTCACTCCAGTCGCTTCGCTCCCTCCGCTCCTCAGTCCAGGCCGGGAGGCCCCATGACCGGGCTCCCTCCACTCCTCAGTCCAGGCCGGGAGGCCCCATGACCGGACCGATGCCGCGCCTCCGGCGTACCCGGTACGACGTGTGCGTGCTCGGCTCGTTCATGAAGGACCTGGTCGCCAGCGCGGACCGGCGGCCGCTGCCCGGGGAGACCCTGCACGGCACGGCGTTCGCGGAGTTCCTCGGCGGCAAGGGCGTGAACCAGGCGATCGCCGCGGCCCGGATGGGCGCCCGGACCGCCATCGTCGGAACCATCGGCGCCGACCGGTACGGCGAGGAGTTCCTGGACCTGCTGACCACCGACGGCGTCGACACCGGCTGGGTGGTCCGGCACCCCGAGCTCGGGACCGGCGTCGGGCTGCCGCTGGTCCTGCCGGACGGCAGCAACTCGATCATCATCGTGTCCCGCGCGAACGCGGCGATCACCCCGGCCGACATCGAGGCGGCCGGCGAGGTGCTGACCGGCAGCCGGGTGCTGAGCGTCCAGCTCGAACTCCCGGTCGAGGCGAGCCGGGCTGCCCTCCGGCTCGCCTCGGCCGCGGGCGTCACCACGATCCTCACCCCCGCGCCGGTCGGGCCGGTGGACGCGTCGCTGACGGAGTACGTCGACATCCTGGTCCCGAACGAGGTCGAGGCCGCCGCGCTGACCGGACTCGACTGCGACGACGAGTCGCAGGTCCCGGCGATCGCGCGCAAGCTGGCCGACGAGTGGGACCTGCGCGGCTGCGTGGTGACGCTCGGTTCGCGGGGAGCGTTCGTGCTGGACCGGACCGCGGGCGTCGAGCTGCGGGTCGCGCCGCACCGCGTCGCGACGGTCGACACCGTCGGGGCCGGCGACGCCTTCTGCGGATCGCTCGCGGCCTCCCTGGCGGAGGGCGCGCCGCTGACGGACGCGGTACGCCTGGCGAACGCGGCGGGCGCCCTGTCGACCACCGTCAACGGCGCCGCCGCCTCCGCTCCCGGGCGGGCCGAGGCCGAGGATCTGCTGGGCTCCGTCCTGGTCGGGGGCGCCCCGGAAACAGAAGCGTCACCACTCGCCGTCGCACCGCCCAACCCGTGAGACCCTAGTGCCGTCCAGACGGCCGGCGGGTGTGCACCGGGGAGTGAGCATGACGACGATCTACGACGTCGCGCGTAGATCCGGCGTGTCTCCGGCCACCGTCTCCCGGGTGCTGAGCGGCCGCCGCAACGTCGACCCGGAGCTGTCGGAGAAGGTCCGCACGGCGGTCGCCGAGCTCGGCTACCGGCCGAACGGCGTGGCCCGGAACCTGCGCCGGGCGAGCACGAACCTGTGGGCCGTGGTCATCTCCGACATCGAGAACCCGTTCTTCACCTCGCTGGTCCGGGGGCTGGAGGACGTCGCCCAGACCGAGGGCTACCACGTCGTACTGTGCAACTCCGACGAGGACCCGGCCAAGGAAGCGGCGTACGCGTCGGCGGTGCTGACCGAGCAGATGGCCGGGGTGGTGATCTCCCCGACCAGCACGGCCGAGGGGGTGCAGCAGCTCGCCGAGGCGAGAACGCCGCTGGTGCTGATCGACCGCCGGGTCGAAGGCGTCGAGGCCGACACCGTGCTGGTCGACAACGAGCACGGCGCCGCCGAGGGCGTGAAGCATCTGATCGACGGCGGCTACCGGCGGATCGCTTGCATCACCGGCCCACGCCGGGTGAGTACGGCGATGGACCGCCTCGCCGGGTACCGCGCGGCCCTGCGCGGCGGCGGCATCCGCTACGACAAGGACCTGGTCCGGCACGCCGACTTCCGCGAGGCCGGCGGCTACGCCGCGATGGAAAGCCTGCTGGAGCTGTCCGAACCGCCCGAGGCGCTGTTCGTCACCAACAACCTGATGACGGTCGGCGCCCTGGAGTGCCTGGCCAAGAAGCGCCTCCGCGCCCCCGACGACATCGCCGTGGTCGGCTTCGACGACATCCCCTGGGCCGACCTGGTCGTCCCCAGCCTCACCACCGTCGCGCAGCCCACCTACGAGCTCGGCCGCACCGCCGGCCTGCTGCTCAAGGACCGCATCGCCGCCCCCGGCCGCCCGCCGTCCACCGTCACCCTCCGCACCGAGCTCCACATCCGCGCCACGTCGGCCCCGAAGAAGCCACCCCGCCCGAAGAAGTAGCCGAACTGCTAGTGCGGAGGCGGTGGTGGGGTGTTGCCTTGGCGGATCCAGTGGAGGTAGTCGCGGGCGCTTGCTGTGGGTGGTCGGAGGCGCAGCCCGGCAGCGACGGCACGGTTGTTGGCGAGCTGGAAGGTCCCGTCGTTGGAGCCGTCGTGGGGTAGGTGGAAGCGGTCCACCTCGGGGGTCCAGTCGATCGGGAGGTCGGCTGGTACGACGGAGTGCCAGGCGTCCAGCAGGTCTGCCATCCGCCAGGTGGAGCTGACGGCGGTGAAGGGGCCGGGCAGGCGGTTGATGGTGACCAGGAGGAGGAAGTCGGCCAGGTCGCGGGCGTCGATCCACTGGATGGGCTGGTCGGGGCGGGCAGCGCACTCGAGGGTGCCGCCGGTGGCCAGGGCCTCGCCCCAGTTGCCGAAGTCGGGGTTGTAGGGGCCGACCACGAAGCCGGAGCGGACGGCCGCGGTGCGGTCGCCGTACCGGGTGGTGAGGAGCTGCTCGGCGCGGACCTTCGACGGGCCGTACAGGTCCATCGTGAACACGTTCTCCGGTGCGTCCGGCGGCCAGGACAACAACGCGGCGTCCTCGGTCTGGCCGGGCAGCACCTTGTCCGCGTAGACCGCGATCGAGGACATGAAGGTGTAGTGGCCGACCCGGTCCCTCAGCACCTCGGCGCTGCGGCGAACGTCGTGGACCAGCAGGCCGGACAGGTCGATCACGCCGTCCCACTCGGCACCGGCGAGGGCGTCCGGCGCTGCTCGCTCGCCGGTGATGCGGCGCACCTCGGGGAACAGGTGCGGGGCGGTTCGGCCGCGGTTGAAGAGGGTGACCTCGTGGCCGTCGCGCAGGGCTGCCTCGACGACGTGCCGGCCGAGGTTCTTCGTGCCACCGAGGATCAGGAGGTTCATCGGAGGTTGCCCAGCAGGTCTTCGAGCTCGGTCGCGAGAGGGGCGATCCAGTCGGTCGAGGAAGGGACGGTGTGCACACCTTCCTCGACGACCCAGGACAGGGCCCGGAGAACGAAGGTACAACCGCCGAGCAGGGTCTGGTGGTGCACCAGCTCGGGGTCGGCGGCGGCGGCCTCGCAGTAGCGGTTGATCAACGGCTCGCGGTCGTGGCCTAGGGCAACGGCATCACGGAGCAGGGTGTAGAGGTCGGAGAGCTGCGGCGCGAGGTGGGCCAGCGGCCAGTCGACGGCGGTCCAGCGGGTGCCGTCGGTGACCAGGTTCTTCGGCACGAAGTCCCCGTGCACGACGGCCGCCGGTACGTCGCGGTGCAGGTCGGCCAGTGCGGGCCGCAACCGGGTCTCGATCGCGTCGCGCAGTCCCGCGGCCGGCGTACCGATCCGGTCCGCCAGCTCCAGCACCCGCTCCGGCCCGAAGTCGCTCTCCCCCGCGACCTGCGCCGAGCGGATCTGTGCCAGCAGGTCCACCGACGCCAGGAAACCCTCCGCGCTCGGCTCGAGCTCCAGCGTCACCCGCCCCACGTCGGCCAGCACCAGCAGGACGGCGTCGTCGGTCCGCGCCAGGTCGATCAGCTCGGGCGCGGGCAGCCGGAGCGGCCGCACGAACCGCTCGTACGCCGTCCCCTCGCCGGCCTGGGCGTCGCTGCCGCGCTTGGCGATCACGCTGCGCAGCCCGTAGGACAGCCGCCACACCTCGGAGGATCCCCACTGCCGGAGCAGCTCCCCGGCCAGTTCTTCCCGATCGGGAGCCCCCGTGGACTTGAGCACAGCCGACTCGACGGCTTCGATCCACACCGGCAGCACAGCGAGAACTCCTTTCACCTCGACAACACAGAAGTCAATCACGCTGTGTCCGCCTGGTGCGCACGGATTAGAACCGGTGGGCGGCGTCTGGCAGGCTTTGGGCATGACTGAGACTGCCGCGCACGCCTGGGGCTTCGGCCTCGCCACCGTCACCGAGTCCGGCTCGGTGCTCGACGTCTGGTACCCGGCGCCCGAGCTGGGCACGGCACCGCAGGACGCCAAGGCGCCGGCCGAGCTGATCGCTGCCGAGGGCAACGACGACCTGCGCAAGGTGCGCCGCGAGGTGCTGCAGACCGAGATCGCGCTGGACGCGGCCCCGGCCGGTACGGCGGACGCCTACCTGCGGCTGCACCTGCTCTCGCACCGGCTGGTCCGCCCGCACGGTGTCAACCTGGACGGCATCTTCGCCGCCCTGCCGAACAACGCCTGGACGTCGCACGGCCCGGTCCCGGTCGACGAGGTGGAGCAGGTCCGGCTCCGGGCCCGCGCGGGCGGGCTGCACCTGTCGGTGACGAGCGTGGACAAGTTCCCGCGGATGACCGACTACGTCGTCCCGTCCGGGGTCCGGATCGGCGACGCGGACCGGGTCCGGCTGGGCGCGCACCTGGCCGAGGGCACCACGGTCATGCACGAGGGCTTCGTGAACTTCAACGCCGGCACCCTCGGCACCTCGATGGTCGAGGGCCGGATCGTCGCCGGTGTGGTGGTGGACGACGGCAGTGACATCGGCGCCGGCGCGTCGATCATGGGCACCCTGTCCGGCGGCGGCAAGCAGGTGATCTCGATCGGCAAGCGCTGCCTGCTCGGCGCCAACGGCGGCATCGGCATCTCGCTCGGCGACGACTGCGTGGTGGAGGCGGGACTGTACGTCACCGCCGGCACCAAGGTGACGCTGCCCGACGGCAGCGTGGTGAAGGCGCGCGACCTGTCCGGCCAGCCCGGTCTGCTGTTCCTGCGCAACTCCGTCACCGGCGCCGTCGAGGCGCGCCCCCGGCAGGGCGAGGGCATCACGCTGAACGAAGCCCTGCACGCCAACGCGTGACCACGGCCCGATCCGGCGCCGCTGCCAACCAAGTCGCGCTCCAGCACGTCAACCACACCGTGACCCAGCCCACGGAACCCACGCCCCGACTCCGCACGTTGGGACCGGTATGGCGGTGAATCGTGGTGCGGTCGTGGCGGTGGGTGCGTTCGCCGCGCTCGCGCTGGCCGTCGGGGCGGCCGTCTCCTGGATCGGCGGGCAGGGCATCGGGCCGCTGATCCCGCCGCGGGAGAAGTGCGAGGCGACGGTCAACGGGGTCACCGTCACGCTCGACCCGGAGCAGGCGGAGTCGGCCGCGGTGATCGCGGGGATCGCGGTCCGCCGCGGACTGCCGGCCCGCGCGGCGACGATCGCGCTGGCCACGGCGTACCAGGAGTCGGGGCTGCGCAACCTCGCGCACGGCGACCGGGACTCGCTCGGACTGTTCCAGCAGCGCCCGTCGCAGGGCTGGGGCACGCCCGCGCAGGTCCAGGACCCGCACTACGCGGCGGCGAAGTTCTACGACGCGCTGGTGAAGATCAAGAACTACCAGCAGCTGGCGGTGACGGTTGCGGCCGACCGGGTCCAGCGCAGCGCCTTCCCGAACGCGTACGCCGACCACGAGGACGATGCCCGGGTGCTGGCCTCGGCCTTGACCGGCCAGTCGAAGGGTGCCTTCAGCTGCACGGTGGACATGCCGTCCGGCGCGGTCGAGCCGATCGGTGCGAACGGCCTGACGCCGCGGGCGGAGGCGGTCCGGGCGGACCTGGCCAAGACCTTCGGCGGGCTGTCCACCGGTGGGTACGCGCCGGGCGGCATCCGCTCCGGCCACATGGAGGGCTCGGCGCACTACGACGGGCGGGCGGTCGACATCTTCGTCAAGCCGATCTCCGCCGCCAACACCACCCGCGGCTGGGCGCTCGCGCAGTACCTGGTCGCGCACGCGGACCGGCTGAAGATCCGCACGATCATCTTCAGCGACAAGATCTGGACGGCCGGCGGCCGGTCGGACAGCGGCTGGCGCGACTACGACGCGCCGGACCGCGCCGGGAACCGGGACACCCTGCGGCACCTGGACCACGTGCACGTCGACGTGGTGGAGGACTAGTCCGTCCGATGTGGCCGAAGCCGCGCCCGACGCGGACTGCGAACCGGCCCGGCCACCGACGCCGGGTGGGCGGTCGGTGATGCCGGCCAGTTTCGCTGATGTACTCCGTGCTCACCCGTGGCTGCGTCGCCTGCCCGACGAGGTGCTGGCCCGGCTGCACGTCGCGGAGCTGCTTCCCGGCCACCCGGCGACCGAGCCGTTCGGCGCGTCGGTCGTCGCCTACGACACCACCGCGCCGCCGGACCCGTCCCGCGTCTCGCTCTGCTCGATCCTGCGACCGGCGCCGATCGACGAGCCCCGGCTGAGTCGGCTGACCGAGGCCGAGCGCCGCTGGCCGGGCATCGCCCTGGTCGAGTACGAGCAGCCCTAGGCAGGTCCACGCCCGCCTGGCCGCCGGTCCGTCAGGCGCCGGCTCTGCCCGGACGCAGAACTGCGGTGCCCCGGACCGGCCGGGACACCGCAGGACGAGCCGAGGCTCAGGTCACTCGTCGTGCTCCTGCGGGGGCAGGGCCGCGATGAACGGGTGGTCCTTGTCGATCTTGCCGAGCTTCGAGGCGCCGCCGGGCGAGCCGAGGTCGTTGAAGAAGTCGACGTTGGCGGTGTAGTAGTCCTTCCACTGCTCCGGCGTGTCGTCCTCGTAGTAGATGGCCTCGACCGGGCAGACCGGCTCGCACGCACCACAGTCGACGCACTCGTCAGGGTGGATGTAGAGCATCCGGTTGCCCTCGTAGATGCAGTCGACCGGGCACTCCTCGACACACGCGAGGTCCTTGAGGTCAACACACGGCTGCGCGATGACGTAAGTCACTGGTACTCCTCCTATGGCCAGCAAGCGCAGCGGACTTGGAGATGCTGCGGTGCGCTAGTGCTCGGTTCTCAGTGCCATGCGGACACGACACTAGTATCACGGTAGTCCCTCGACCACTCTGCCAGGAGTCCGCATCGTGTCAGGCCTCAGCGCCCGTGATATCGGCCACCGTGTCGTGGTCCGCCACCGGTTGGGCGACGGGCAGGCGACCGACGTGATCGGGGTGCTGCAGGCGTTCGACCAGGAGACCCTGGCGGTCCGGCACGCCGACAGTACGCCGTACCGGATCCAGCAGGCGGCGGTGGTCGCCGCCAAGCGGGTTCCGCCGATGCCGCTGCGGCCGGTGGACGTGGAGCAGCTGTTCCTGACCACTGCGCTCGGCCGTCCGGCGGTGGAGACCCAGTACGTCGGCCAGTGGCTGCTGCGGGCGTCCTCCGGCTGGACAGGTCGTGGCAACTCGCTGCTGCCGGCCGGAGACCCGGGCATGCCGGTCGAGGACGCCCTCAAGCACGCCGAGGCGTTCTACACCGAGCGGGGCTTGCCGCCGCTCGCTCTGGTGCGGCTGGAGAGCCCGGAGGCGGAGGAGCTGCAGCGGCTCGGCTGGACCGAGGCCCGGCCCGAGCAGGCCGACGTGCTGGTGATGCACACGACGCTCGACCACGTGAACGGCGTACCGGCGTACGAGGTGGTGGTGACGGACAAGCCGGACGAGACCTGGTACGCGGCGGCCTTCGACGGGCCGGTGCCGGCTGCTGCGCCCGCAGTGATGGAGGGGGCGCAGCGGACCGCTTTCGCCTCGGTCTCGCTCGACGGGAAGGTCGTGGCGGTCGGCCGGGGGTCGATGACCGGCCACTGGGTGGGCGTGGACGCGGTCCGCGTCGACTCGGCGTACCGGCGGCGCGGGCTGGCGACTGCTGTGCTGCAGGGCATCACCAGGTGGGCTGGACCGTTGGGAGGCCGTAGGAGCTACCTGGAGGTCGTTGAGGACAACGTGGCGGCCCTGACGACGTACACCAATCTCGGCTACGCCCTGGCGTACAAGTACCGCTACCTCACCAAGCACTGACCGTCAGGGCGTCGGCAGCACGCTCAGCTCGGACAGGTACGCGTCCGGAGCAGCGTCCAGCGCCAGCAGCACGTAGCCAGCGAGCGTGGCGGGCTGGACGCAATGGTCCGGCTCGTACGGCGCCCCGAAGTCCGCCCGGACGGTCGCCAGCAACTCGGTCGCTGTCGGTCCGGGATAGATCGTGGTGACGCGCAACTTCTCCTCGCGGCGCAGGGAGTCGGCCAGTTCGGTCAACGCCTTCTTGCTGCCGACGTACGCGGACCACTGGGGAACCGCCCGCAGGCCCGGCGCCTGGTTGACGAACACCACTGCGCCTCGGGCGGCCCGTAGCGCAGGCAGGGCCAGGCGGGTGAGCTCAGCGGCCGCCGTGACGTTGACCGCGAACGTGCGCTGCCAGAGCTCGGCCGGACTGTCCGTGACTGCGGCTACGTCGGCCACCGCCGCACAGTGGACAACCGCGTCGAGGCGGTCGAGCGGTGGCAGGGCGGCTGCCAGGTCCGCGGGGCGGGACAGGTCCGCGGCGATCGGGACGAGGTCGGGGTGGTCGGGCAGGCGGTCGACGGCCCGGGCCACGGCGAGGACCCGGTCGCCTCGATCCAGCAAGGCGCGGACGATCGCCGTACCGATTCCGCCGGTGCTGCCGGTCACGAGCACGCTACGCATGGGCGCCACCGTACGCCGCCCACTGGAAGTGGTGGCCACGGATCCGGGCGCGCGCGGCCGAGATGGCCTAGGGTCGGCGCATGGCGGATCTGGTGGCCGAACGGCCGGAGTACCCGGGCGACTACGAGGGCACGGTGCGGGTCGAGTACACGCCGCACCCGGACGACGGGGTGGCGGATCCGGGCGAGGTGGTCTGGACCTGGGTGCCGTTCGAGGAGGACCACCAGCGGGGCAAGGACCGGCCGGTGCTGGTGGTCGGCTCGGACGGCACGTACCTGCTGGCGCTGATCCTGACCAGCAAGGACCACGACCGGGACGCCGCGGACGAGGCGCGCTGGGGCCGGGTCTGGCTGGACATCGGCAGTGGCGCCTGGGACAAGGCGGGCCGTCGCAGCGAGGTCCGGCTGGACCGGGTGCTGCGGATCGACCCGACCCAGGTACGGCGGGAGGGCGCGGCGATCGGCGAGCAGATCTTCGACCTCGTCGCCGCCGGGCTGCACCAGCTCCCCCGGGCCTGACCGGCCGGCCGCCTGCCGACCTCTCAGGCGGCGCTCGCCGGTCGCTTCAGCTCGGCGCGCGGGTGGTGCCGCTCGGCTTGGCCACGCCCGGGCTGGGCGGGGCGTCCGGGGTGTTCGGCGGCGGCGTGGTGCCCGGCTTCGGGCCGCAGCGGATGTCGTCGGCCGCGTTGTAGTTGGTGGTGAACGTCTCGGTCTTCACCCGCTGGCCGTTCTTCGCGAAGTACCGGTACACCTTGATGTCGAAGCCACCGGTCGGCGCCTGCGGACGGCAGCCGGCCTCCTGGCTGTAGACCAGGCCGGGCGCGCGGAAGTTGTACCGCGCGGACTGGCCGGCGGTGATGTCCCAGACCTTGGTGCCCCAGATCTTCACCGTGATGCTGCCCTGCGTCCCGGGCCTGGAGGCGGTGAACAGGGTCTGCACGTAGACGCCGTGACCGGAGTCGTTGAGGAACTTCAGGTCCACCGACGGCCACGCCACGGTCGCCTCCCGGCCGGCCGGGTAGCGGTTGATGTAGACGCTGTGCGGCTTGTGCTCGACGTCCTTGAGGCCGGCGAAGAAGGCCGCGTTGAAGGTGGTGGTGGCCGACTGCGAGACGCCACCGCCGAGGTCCAGCTTGAACTTGCCGCCGTCGATGATGTTGCCCTCGGTGAAGCCGTTCGCCTTGGTCCGCTCGCCGACGATCTTGTTCAGGCTGAACGTCTCGTTCGGCTTGAGCAGGGTGCCGTTGATCCGGCGGGCGGCGGTGCCGATGTTCACGTTGCGGTACTCCGCGTGCGGGAACCGGGTGGTGAACTGGCCCATCACCTCCTTGATCCCGAGCGCCTGCGCGGCCTCGGTGGTCAGGTCGGCCTTGGACTTCGCCAGACCCACCGCGACCTTGCGCTCACCCTCGGGCTTGGGCAGCACCGACAGGATCGCCGGCGCCACCTTGTCCCGGGCGACGACCTGGCCGTCGACCGCGGGCACGACCTGCGGCCGGCCGCCGACGATCTGGATGCCGGCGTCCTTGGGCGGCGTCTCCAGGCCCTTGAACCGCTTCGCGAACAGCGGCTCGAGCTTCTTGATGTCCAGGCTCGGCGTGAACTTGCCGTCCTTGGCGACCAGCTTCAGCGCCGGCGCCAGCTCGGCCGGGGTCAGGTTGACGCCCTTGTCGCCGACGGTCAGCCGGATCGGCCCGGACATCGCCGGCTCGGCGTACTCCTTCATCGCCTTGCCGATCGCCTCGGTGCCGGCCTTCGGCTTGGTCACGCTGACCGGCAGGTCCTTCGGGTTGCCGTCGGACGGGTAGGCGGACACCACCGTGTCGGTCGCCTTGGTCTTGTCGAGCTGCAGCCCGTCAGCCGGCGCGTGCTGGACGGCCTTGGCGTCGGGGAAGGTGATCGTGCCCTCGGTGGCGGGCCGGTTGACCCGTCCCGCGAGCTTGTCGACGGCCGCCTTCAGCTTGCCCTCGTCCTTGACGACGACCGGCTCGACCGCGTCACCGCCGGTCATCACCTGCCACATCCGGGCCGGGTTCAGGCTGCGGCCCGCTCCGGCCGCCTCCACCGTGGCGTCGACGTCGAGGCTGAGCCCGGCGTCGGCCGGTGTCACCTCGTACGTCGTCTTGCCGGCCTTGACCTTGATCGGCAGGTTCAGCCGGTCCTTGATCCCGGCCTGCAGCTTCGCCTTGGCCTCCTGCTCGGACAGTCCACCCAGGGAGATCCCCAGAACCGTCGTGTCCCCCGGTACCTTGTCGCCGGTGAGCGCGAACGCCGCGCCGTACGCGACGACGAGCACCCCGAACCCCGCCGCGGCGATGACCGCGAGCTGCTTTCTCCCCACCGGACAGAGTCCTCCTGCTCGAACCGAACGACAGACGCCACATCCTACGGGACGGCGGAAATCGCTCGGTCCGCCGGACCTGGCCTCAGCTGCCCCTGAGTTCCCGGTACTGCCCCGTGTAGTAGATCAGCGCCGCGGGGTCATCGGTCTCGCCGGTGCCCAGACTGAGCACCTCGCCGACCACGATCGTGTGGTCGCCGCCGTCGTAGGTGGCCCAGGTCCGGCACTCCAGCCAGGACAGCGCCCCGGCGATCACCGGGCAGCCGGTCTTCGGCCCGGCGACCGTCGGCACCCCGTCGAACTGGCTGTACAGGTGCCGGCCCGACCGGGCGAAGCGGTCCGCGATCGCGCGGTCGCCCGCGGCGAGCACCGAGACCGCCCAGTACCCGCACTCGAGCACGGCGTCGTGCATCCGCACCCCTTTGTCCACGCAGACCAGGACGAGCGGCGGATCGAGGGACACCGAGGTGAACGCGTTGGCGGTCATCGCGTGCGCGACGCCGGCCTGCGACGTACTCATGATCGTGATGCCGGACGCGAACCGCCCCATGGCCGCACGAAAGTCCCCCGGCGCCACGCTGCCACTGGGATCCGGGGTCACTCCAGCAGCCTAGGTGCCGCTGATGGTTGACGCCTCAACTCACCGTGTGGGACCCGTCACGCCGTTCCAGCGAGGCGAGCAGCCGTTCCGCCTCCTCGGTGCCCGGCGCCAGGTGCGAGCGGTAGAGCGCCGCCGCCTTCTCCCACTCGGTCCGGGCCTCGTCCGGCCGGCCGAGGGCGACCAGCGTCTTGCCGCGGCGCATCCGGACGCTCGCCTCGCGGTCCCACAGCTCTTCGTCGATCGCCAGCCGCAGAGCCTCGTCCTGCCGCTCGAGCGCCTCAGCGGCCCGTCCTGTCTCGGTCAGTACCGCGCTCAGGTCGTCCAGGGCCTCGGCGACTCCGTTCGGCCGCTCGGCGACCTGGAACAGCTTCAGGCTGGCGGTCAGGCTGGCTTCGGCTTGTTCGTAGCGCCGGGCCGTGAGGTAGGACTCCCCGATCGACAGGCGACGCATGGCAGCGTGTGACGGCGGTACGTCGGGCAGCCGGTCCAGCTGCCGTACGGCCAGGTCGAACTCCGCGTCCTGCATGGCGAGGTCGCCCGCCCGGCCGGCGATCATGCCGAGCAGCAGGTGGCACCAGGACTCCATCTGTTCGTCCGCCAGCTCCACCGTCAGCACCTGTGCCTCGCGAGCCAGGGACTCGGCCGCCTCCAGCTCACCGGTCTGCTCGAGCGCGTGGGACAGCTGGATCAGGCACTGGGTCTCGAAGCGCCGGTCGCCGAGTCGGCGGACCAACCCGAGCGCCCGGGTCAGCTGAGCGTGCCCCGCCGTGAAGTCGCCCAACTCGTTCAGCGCCAGCCCGAGATCGTAGGTCACCATCGCCGCGCCCAGCGGATCCTCGTGCTCGTCGACCACGTCCACCGCGACCAGGTTCACATCCCGCCACTCGCTCCACCGTTTGCGGTGGAGGCCGAACTCGTCGAACCCCACCGCGGCCCGGATCACCCGACGACGCTCGGCTGCCGTCCCGGCCGCCGCGGCCCGGATGGTCCGGACCAGACCGGAGCGCTCACTGTCGAGGAGGTCGACGGCCTGCTGGAACTCGAGGTCCGCCGCGGCCGTCCACCAGCTCGGGTCCCGCCAACCCTCGGTCATGACGCTGGCGTGTCCGTCGGCCGTGGACACGCGCCACAGCAAGGCGACGTACTGGTCGAGCACGCGCAGGCGGACCGACTCGGCACCGTCGCGCGTCACCTGCTCGCGGCCGAAGGTACGCACCAGGTCGTGCAGCCGGTACCGCTGCGGGCCGGGCGTCTCCAGCAAGCTGACGTCGACCAGGTGCTCCAGCGCCGCCTCTGCCTCACCGATCGGCTGGTTCAGTGCCGCTGCGGCGATGCGCAGGGCGAACTCGTCGCTCTCGATCTGCGAAATCAGCGGCAATGCCGCCGCGGCGGAGCGCTGCAGCGGGCGGTCGGCCGCGGCCAGCGCGTCGACCGACAACCGGATGGCGGCCCGTACTCCGGTGTCTTCCGCGGTGAGCAGCTCCAGCTTGCGCTGCTCGTCGGCAAGCCCGTCGGCCAGCTCTGCCAGACTCTGGCCGGGCCGTCCGGCCAGACGCCCACCAGCGATTCGCAGGGCCAGCGGCAACAGACCACAGAGTCGAGCGACCGTGCCCGCGAGTGCGAGGTCCTCGTCGACCTGATCCACTCCGACCTCGCGCAGCAGGTCGATCGCCTCGGCCTCGTCGAACAGGTCGAGCGGCAGGTGACGCGCGCCGGCGAGGCCGAGCAACCACGACCTGCTGGTGATCAGCACTGCCGAGCCGGGCGCACCGGGGAGCAGCGGTTCGACCTGCTCGGCGCTCGCGGCGTCGTCCAGGACGATCAGCATCCGTCGCCCGGCCAAACCGGAGCGGAACCTCGCCGCGGCGACCGCGACGTCACCAGGAATGCTGTCGCCGGCGGCGCCCAGCTCCTGCAGCAGCTGGACCAGCGCCTCGATCGCGGTGGTGGGCGCACTGCCCGCGTGCCCGCGCAGGTTCACGAACAGGGTCCCGTCCGGGAAGGCGTCCGCGACGAGGTGCGCGGCCCGCAGCGCGACGGCCGTCTTGCCGATACCGCCCATTCCGGCGACGACGACCGGTGGCGCCGCGGCCTGCTGGGACGACTCGGTGAGCACGGCCGTCAGCTCCGCCAGCACGCTCTGCCGGCCGATGAGGTCGTCGGGCCCGGCCGGCAACCGTCGGTTGCCGGCCGGTGGGCGTGCTGCGGTCGTCCGCAGCTGTTCCAGCTCCTCGGGCGTGATGGCCAGCGCGGCCGCCAGCAGCTCCAGCGTGGTCGGCCGCGGATGGCGCCGCCGGCCGTTCTCCAGCGAACGGACCGCCTCGACGCTGACGCCGGCGCGCTCGGCCAGCGCTTCACGGGTCAGCTGCGCACGGCGGCGGAACTCGCGCAGCAACTCGCCGAGTGATGAAGTGGTCACGCGCTGATCATACGAACCGGCGGCCCGGTCCGGCGCCGGCTCAGAGACCGGCGAACAGGTCGTGCTCGAGACCGTCGGAGCCGGGCGCCGCGGTGCCCTTGACCAGGCGGTAGAACTCGTCGCCGAAGATCTCGTTGCCGTCGTTGTTGGACAGGGCGAAGAACGGGCCGTCGACGGTGATCTGGGTGGCGTGCGCCTTCATCGCGTTCATCTTGCGGTCGAGGTAGCCGTCGGCCGGGATCACGCAGTCGATGAAGCGGTCGGGAGTGATCATCGGGCCGAGCGGGCCGTCGGGGTCCATGCCCTCGAAGGTGGTGTGGTCGCCGGACTCGCGCAGCCGGCGCAGGCTGGAGCGCATCGCCGTCTCCGAGATCGCGGTCCAGTAGATCTTCGGGATGTCCCAGGCCGGGCCCAGGTCCTCGCGGTACGAGCGGGCCGCGGCCAGCGCGGCGGCGTACGTGGCGACCCGGTGGGCCTGCACGTGGTCGGGGTGACCGTAGTTGCCGAACTCGTCGTAGGTGACCAGGACCTGCGGGCGGACCTCGCGGATGACCGTGACCAGGTCGTTCGCCGCGGTCACCAGGTCGGCCTGCCAGAAGCTGTCCGGCCGGGTGTCGGGCGGGACGGCGGCGTTGCCCTGCTCGTCGTAGATCATGCCGGTGTCGCGGTACCGGCCGGGGCCGCCGAGGAAGCGGTGGTCGGTGACGCCCAGCTCGTCCATGGCGGCGGCCAGCTCGCCGATCCGGTGCCGGCCCAGCTGGTCGCTCTGGTCGGCGGCCAGGTGCGCCAGCTCCGGCACCAGCACCTCCCCCTCCTCCCCGAGGGTGCAGGTGACCAGGGTGACGTGCGCGCCCTCGGCCACGTACCGGGCCATCGTCGCGCCGTTGTTGATCGTCTCGTCGTCGGGATGCGCGTGCACCAGCAGCAGCCGGCGGTCAGGGAGCTCGCTCATGCGGTCAGCCTACGTCGGGGTCCGGACAGTTCCCGGAGCCGTCGTACGCCGCGGCCGGGGCACCCCACCGGATCCGGCCGGGCGCACCGGCGGCCGGAGCTCAGCCGAACCGGCGTACCAGCAGGCAGCCCGCCTGGAAGCGGGAGCGGGCGCCGAGGCCCGCGATCAGGGCGCTGATCTCGGACCGCACGGTCCGCAGCGACAGCCCCAGCTGCCGGGCGATGGCGGCGTCCTTGGCGCCGGTGGCCATCAGCCGGCCGATCATCACCTGCCGGTTGGTGAGCTCCTTCGCGGCGACGGGCGTCTGCCGGCGCGAGCCCAGCTCGTACACCTCACAGACGACCTCGGGCGCGAAGTCCTCCAGCCGCACGACCGGGACTGCCTGGTAAACCGACATCCGCATCTCCTCCCCCAGTTTGCTTCAGCGCGGCTCATTCTTCTGGCGGTCCAGACCGGTCACCAGGTACAACCCATACAGTTCACCCATACAAAGTGGCGATCGTGAGGGGTGACCGGACGTGGAGTCGCAGTTCGCGGCCCTGCTGCGCCGGCACCGGACGGCGGCCCGCCTCACCCAGGACGAGCTGTCGGCCGTGTCCGGCATCAGCGTGCAGGCCATCAGCACCCTCGAGCGGGGCACGCGCAGGTATCCGCAGCCGGCTACGGTGGCCGCGCTGGCGGATGCGCTCAAGCTGACGGGCGACCAGCGAGCCGCCCTGAGCGCTGCCGCGTCGCGCCGGGGCAAGACGGACCGGCCTGCACCGCCCGAGCCGTCCAGCGCGGTCTCTCCGCGGCAGTTGCCGTTCGCCAGCGGTGATTTCACCGGCCGCGTCCAGGAGCTGGCCGAGCTGAGCCGCTACCTGATCGACAGCCCGGCCGTCAGCGTCACTGCCATCACCGGCATGGGCGGTATCGGCAAGACAACGCTGGCCATCCACGTCGCGCACGAGGTCGCGGAGCACTTCCCGGACGGCCAGCTCTACCTGGATCTGCGCGGCTTCGGTCTGGGCCCGCCGCTGGAGCCGCTGGAAGCCCTCACCTACTTGCTGGAGGACCTGGGCGAGGTCCCGCCGGCCGACCTGCCCACTGCCGCGTCCAGGTTCCGTACTGCGCTCGCCGAGCGCCGGCTGGTGCTTCTGCTCGACAACGCGGCCGACCACGAGCAGGTGCGCCAACTGCTTCCCGGAGCCGGCGGCTGCGCCGTCGTCGTGACGAGCCGCCGCAGCATGGCGGGTCTCGGCTGCCGCCAGTACCACCTGGGCGAGCCGCCGTTGCACGAGTCCATCGAGATGCTGCGCCGCATCTCCGGCCGGGCCGACGCACCGGAGGACGAATGCGCCGAGGTGGTCCGGCAGTGCGGCGGCCTGCCGCTGGCGATCCGGATGGCGGGTGCCCGGCTCGCGTCGAGACCGTCCTGGCCGGTCGCGCACCTTGCCGATCGACTGGCCGACGGCCGGCGCCGGCTGGACGAACTGCAGCTCGACGACTCCGGCGTCCGGGCGACGCTGGTGCTGTCGATCGAGCAGCTGGCCGGCAGCGACGACCCGATCGACGTCCAGGCCGTTTCCATGTTCGCCCTGCTCGGTCTGGCCGAGAGTCCGGACCTGACGGCCGAGCTGGCGGCGGCGCTCTCGGACAGCCCCGAGCCGGAGGCGGAGACCGTGCTGGAGCGGCTGGTGGACGTTCACCTGCTCACCACGCCGACTCCAGGGCGCTACCGGTTGCACGACCTGGTCCGAGTGGCCGCGCGGGAGTTCGCCGAGCAGACCCTGTCCGCGGAGGATCGGCTGGCTGCGACCACCCAGTGGATCACGCGGGTCCGCGCTGTCGTCTGGCGAGCCAGCGAGTACGCCGGCCATGGCGTCACCCGGACCAACTGGTTGGACGAGGAGTGGCTCAAGGGCGCCGACGACCTCCCCACCCAGGACGACGTACTCGGCTGGCTGGATACCGAGCGGAGCGGGCTGGTGCCGACGATCCAGCGCGCCACCATCGATCAGCCGGCGCTCGCCGTACAGGTGGCCGTCGGGCTCAACGCGTACTACGCGTTGCGGCGGGCCTGGCTTGATTGGCTCCAGGTCAACGAGGCAGTACTGCGGTTGGTGAAGGGCGGACCGGACCGGATCGCCGAAGGCCTTGTTCTGCACGACCTCGGGGCAGCGCATGCCGAGCTGGACCAGTACCAGGAGGCAGTGGGTCCGCTGCGCCAAGCAGTGGACGCGGCGGACAAGTCAGGCGACGGCAACCTCCAGGCACTCTGTCTGAGCAGCCTCAGTCACGTCCTGGAACGTACCGGGCGCACCGCCGACGGCATCCCGTACGCCGAACGCGCGCGCGAGATCGGTCTGCGTCTGGGCATCCCGCCCCGCGCGGCCTGGGCCTGCCTGGCCCTCGGCATGCTCTACCTGAAGACCGGCGCCGCCGATGCCGCCCGCCGGCACTTCGACGAGGCCCTGGGCCTGCTGGTCGAGCCGGGCCTGGAGCGCTACCGCGGGATGATCGCGCAGAACATCGGAGTGTCCTACCGCGAGGACGACCAGTACGAGCTGGCCGGTGCGAGCTTGCGCCAGAGTCTGGAGCTGTACCGACAGGCCGGAGCCGCCATCCAACAGGCAGAAGTGCTGAACGAGCTCGGCAAGCTCTGCCTCGCGCAGGGCCGGCTCGACGAGGCCGTTACCCACCAGAGCGAAGGTCTGGCCATCGCCGGTCAGTACGGCGACTGGCTGTGCGAGGCCGACATCCGCAAGACCCTCGGCGAGGTCCGCCTGCTGCAAGGCCGGCTGCCCGAGGCCCGCCGCGAGTGGCGCATCGCCCTGTCCATCCGGGAACAGCACAACGCGCACGGCACCGCAGAACTGCGCGACCTGCTCAACCTTCCCTAGGACCCGTCAACGCGGCGCGCAGCTCGGCCAGGAACGGCACGTCGGCGGGCAACCACCGCAGCGTGTGCAGGTCGGCCACCGGCACCCACCGGATCTCGCTGTGCTCCCGGACCACCGGCGCCACCGCGTCGTCGACCAGGTCGGCCAGGTAGACCCGCAGGACGTACTTGTCCCCGATGGGCTCCTCGTGCCCCAGCGACGCGCCGACCCGGATCCGCAGTCCGAGCTCCTCCTCGATCTCCCGCGCGGCCGCGACCTCGTCGCTCTCACCCGGCTCGACCTTGCCGCCGGGAAACTCCCAGCCGCCGTCCACCCCGGCACGCAGCGCCGCCAGCACCTGTCCGCGCCGTACGATCGCGACGCCGACGACGACCTGTCTGTCCATGCGAGGACTCTGCCAGAACCGCCACCGTCCGCACGCACCGGGAAACCCGTGGTGGCGAAGGCGGGAACTGCCCAATACTCCACCCGGGCGCGGTCGGCAACTGAGGGCGCCCTAACTAGAAACACGCCGTACCGAGAGGTCTTCCGTTGTGCGCCGCGCGAAGGCAAAGTGTGCCCATACTTACGGCGACAAAACCATTACTGGAGTCGGTATGGGCGACGGCAGCAGCAGTGTGACGGCCGTGCAACGCGCTCTCGAGGCGTTGCACGCAAGCGTCGGCAAGCTCAGCCAGGAGTACGGTGACACCCTCGGCATTCGCCGGTTGGTGTCCGACGTGGCCCGGTTGAGCGACGACCTGGCCGAGCTCGGCCCGCCCGACCCACGGCACAGACCCGGACCCGTTCCGGAGGAACTCGAGGAGATTCCCGACGTGGAGTATGACGCGTCCATGTGGACAGGCGCGGAGCACGAAGGCTTCGGAGCACCGGACCGGCGCGCCCCCTGATGGCACTTGGTATTCAGAGTCCCGGTCGTGCGTCGATCGGGCAGAAGACGCTGCGAACCGACCGCTGGTGGCTCGCGCCGCTGCGGATCGGCGTGATCCTGGCCTTTTTCGTCGTCTACGCGACGGTCCGGATCTTCATGAACAAGTGGTACTGGGTCGATCAGTACGAGTACCTCACCCCGCTGTACTCGCCGTGTGTCAGCGAGTCCTGCGTGCCGGGCTCCAGCCACCTGGGCACCTGGTTCCCCAAGTTCCCGGTGTTCCTGCCGCTCAGCATCATCACCTTCGCGGTGCTGGCCGGCTTCCGCGGCACCTGCTACTACTACCGCAAGGCCGGCTACCGCTCGCTGTTCTTCTCCCCGGCGGCCTGCGCCGTCCCGGAGCCGCACAAGAGCTACACCGGCGAGCGCAAGTTCCCGCTGGTCGCGCTGAACCTGCACCGGTACTTCTTCTACGGCGCGCTGGTCTTCGGCGTGCTCAACGTGTACGACGGCGTGCTGGCCTTCCACGGCAAGGACGGTGGCTTCGGCATCGGCCTGGGCACCCTGATCATCTGGGTCAATCTGGTCTTCCTGTGGCTGTACACGTTGTCGTGCCACGCCTGCCGGCACATCGTCGGCGGCCGGCTGAAGAACTTCTCCAAGCACCCGCTGCGCTACCGGTACTGGACCTTCGTGTCGAAACTGAACCCCAAGCACGGCACGTTCGCGATGATCTCGCTGTTCACCGTGATCCTCACCGACTTCTACATCATGGCGTTGTCGGCCGGCTGGTTCTCCGACCTGCGCCTGTTCAACTGACGCAGCATCAACTGATTCGGGACTCTGCAGACTTATGACTGAGCTGGAACGACACTCCTACGACGTCGTCGTGATCGGGGCCGGCGGCGCCGGCCTGCGCGCGGCGATCGAGGCCCGTGAGCAGGGCAAGCGCACCGCGATCGTGTGCAAGTCGCTGTTCGGCAAGGCCCACACCGTGATGGCCGAGGGCGGCTGCGCGGCGGCGATGGGCAACGCGAACTCCAACGACAACTGGCAGGTCCACTACCGCGACACGATGCGCGGCGGAAAGTTCCTGAACAACTGGCGGATGGCCGAGCTGCACGCCCAGGAGGCCCCGGACCGGGTCTGGGAGCTCGAGACGTACGGCGCGCTGTTCGACCGCACCGAGGACGGCCGGATCAGCCAGCGCAACTTCGGCGGTCACACCTACCCGCGGCTCGCCCACGTCGGCGACCGGACCGGGCTGGAGCTGATCCGCACGCTGCAGCAGAAGATCGTCTCCCTGCAGCAGGAGGACTTCCAGGCCACCGGCGACTACGAGGCCAACCTCAAGGTGTACGCCGAGTGTACGGTGACCGAGTTGCTGAAAGACGGCGACGCGATCTCCGGCGCCTTCGGCTACTGGCGCGAGTCCGGCCGGTTCATCCTGTTCGACGCGCCCGCGGTCGTGCTGGCCACCGGTGGCGTCGGCAAGTCCTTCAAGGTCACCTCGAACTCCTGGGAGTACACCGGTGACGGGCACGCGCTGGCGATGCGGGCCGGCGCGACCCTGATCAACATGGAGTTCATCCAGTTCCACCCGACCGGCATGGTCTGGCCGCCGTCGGTGAAGGGCATCCTGGTCACCGAGTCGGTCCGCGGCGACGGTGGCGTGCTGAAGAACTCCGAGGGCAAGCGGTTCATGTTCGACTACGTGCCGGACGTGTTCCGGGCGCAGTACGCGGACACCGAGGAAGAGGCCGACCGCTGGTACAAGGACGCCGACAACAACCGGCGTCCGCCGGAGCTGCTGCCGCGCGACGAGGTCGCCCGGGCGATCAACTCCGAGGTCAAGGCCGGCCGCGGTACGCCGCACGGCGGGGTTTTCCTGGACGTGTCGTCCCGGCTGCCGGCCGAGGAGATCCAGCGCCGGCTGCCGTCGATGTACCACCAGTTCAAGGAGCTCGCGGACGTCGACATCACCGCGGAGCCGATGGAGGTCGGGCCGACCTGCCACTACGTGATGGGTGGCGTCGAGGTCGACCCGGACACCGCGTCGTCGATCGTTCCCGGGCTGTTCGCGGCCGGTGAGGTCGCCGGCGGCATGCACGGGTCGAACCGGCTGGGCGGCAACTCGCTGTCCGACCTGCTGGTCTTCGGCCGCCGGGCCGGGATGGGCGCGGCGCTGTACGTCGACTCGCTCGGCGCGAACCGGCCGAAGGTCGCCGAGACCGACGTCGACGCCGCGGCCGCCGAGGCGCTGGCGCCGTTCGAGCTGGAGGGCGGGGAGAACCCGTACACGATCCACACCGAGCTCCAGCAGGCGATGAACGACCTGGTCGGCATCATCCGCAAGGCCGACGAGATCGAGCAGGCGCTGGCGCGGCTGGCCGACTTCCGCGGTCGGATCGCGAAGATGACGGTCGAGGGCCACCGCCAGTTCAACCCGGGCTGGCACCTGGCGCTGGACCTGCGCAACATGCTGACCGTGTCGGAGTGTGTGGCCAAGGCGGCGCTGCAGCGCGAGGAGTCCCGCGGCGGTCACACCCGCGACGACTTCCCGGGCATGAACGCCGACTGGCGCAAGGTGCTGCTGGTCTGCGCGCTGAACGCCGACGGCAGCGTCGACGTGAGCCGCAAGGACCAGGTCCCGATGCGCGAGGACCTGCTGGAACTGTTCGAGCTGGACGAGCTGAAGAAGTACCTGACCGAGGAGGAGCTGCCCGCATGACTCTGCTTTTGGCCGCGCCTCCGGCACGACAGGTCGTGGGGCTTGAACTCCCGACCAGGCTCCTTCCACTCCTCAGTCCAGGCCGGGAGGCCTCATGACCTACAAAGGCAAGTTCCGCGTGTGGCGGGGTGACGCCGAGGGCGGCGACCTGCAGGACTACGAGGTCGAGGTCAACGAGGGTGAGGTCGTGCTCGACGTCATCCACCGTCTGCAGGCCACGCAGACGCCGGATCTCGCGGTCCGGTGGAACTGCAAGGCAGGCAAGTGCGGCTCGTGCAGCGCGGAGATCAACGGCCAGCCGAAGCTGATGTGCATGTGCCGGATGAACACGTTCGGCGAGGACGAGGTCGTCACGGTCACGCCGATGCGCACGTTCCCGGTGGTGCGCGACCTGGTCACCGACGTGTCGTACAACTACACCAAGGCCCGCGAGGTGCCGGCCTTCACCCCGCCGGCCGACCTGAAGCCCGGTGAGTACCGGATGCAGCAGGTCGACGTGGAGCGCTCGCAGGAGTTCCGCAAGTGCATCGAGTGCTTCCTGTGCCAGAACACCTGCCACGTGATCCGGGACCACGAGGAGAACAAGGAGTCCTTCTCCGGTCCGCGCTTCCTGATGCGGATCGCCGAGCTGGACATGCACCCGCTGGACGCGGCCGACCGGCAGCAGGAGGCGCAGGAGCAGCACGGGCTGGGCTTCTGCAACATCACCAAGTGCTGCACCGAGGTGTGCCCCGAGCACATCAAGATCACCGACAACGCGCTGATCCCGCTCAAGGAGCGCGTCGTCGACCGCAAGTACGACCCGGTGGTCTGGCTCGGCAACAAGATCCGCCGCCGTTCCTGAGGTCCCCGCCGGGACCGTGAACACCGTCGCGGGGCCGTGAACAGGTCAGAGCCTGTTCACGGCCCCCTTTCGTTGTGCACGGCCCCGGCGGCGCTTCACCCGCACGGGGGACACAAATCACCTGCGCGGGTGAGACCCGGCGCACCGGCGGCGACCTAGGGTGCAGCACATGGATGTCGTGGTGATCGGGCTGATCAATCTCGCCCTGTTCATGGTGATCTTCGTGCCGGTGTCGCAGCGGTTGCTCGGCGTACGGTTCGGGCTGGGGCGGCTGGCGCTGGGGTCGTTGCTCACGCTGTCCCTGGTCGGCCCGCTGATGAACGCACTGGCCGGGCCGCCGCCGTGGACCGGGTCGACCGGGGCGGCGATCGCCTTCGTCGCGCTGACCGCGATCTGCTCGATGCTGGCCGGGCTGATCTTCCTGGTCCTGTCCGAGGCCCTGGTCCCGACCGGATCGTTGCCCAGGGCCCGCGACCTGCGGCGCGACCTGGGCGGCCGGATCGCCCGGACCCGGCGCTACCTGCAGATCCTGCGCATCGCCGTACGCCGGGGGCTCGGTCCGTACCTGCGTGGCCGGCGCCGCCCCGGCGGGGAGAACGCGGCGGGTCAGGCCGACCTGGCCCGCTCGCTGCGGCTGGCCCTGGACGAGGCCGGTGTCACCTTCGTCAAGCTCGGTCAGGTGCTGTCCACCCGCAGCGACGTCATCCCGGCGTCGGTCGCGGCCGAGCTCAGCCGGCTCCAGGACCAGGTCTCGCCGGCGCCCTGGCCCGAGGTGGAGCAGCTGCTCACCGAGGAGCTGGGCGCTCCGCCGCGGCAGGTGTTCAGCGACTTCGGCACCGAGCCCCTCGCCGCCGCCTCGGTCGCGCAGGTCTACACCGCGCGGCTGGCCGGCACCGGGACGGACGTGGTCGTCAAGGTGCAGCGTCCCGGCATCACCGCACTGGTGGAACGCGACCTCGACATCGTCCGGCGGCTGGCCCGGATGCTGGAGCGCAACACCGACTGGGGCCGCTCGATGGGCGTCCGGGCGCTGGCGGAGGGCTTCGCCGACGCGATGCTGGAGGAGCTCGATTTCACCGTCGAGGCGAGCAACATGACCAGCGTGGCCGCCGGCCGGTCCGTCGCGGACAACGACCAGGTCGTGGTGCCGACGCTGCACCGGGAGTTGTCGACCCGGCGGGTGCTGACGATGCAGCGGCTGGACGGCGTACGGCTCGGGGATGCGGCCGAGGAGCTGGCCAGGCGTGGTCAGGACGGGCAACGGCTGGCCAAGGTGCTGTTCGACTGCCTGCTGGGTCAGGTCGCGATCGACGGGGTCTTCCACGCCGACCCGCACCCCGGGAACTTCCTGCTGCTGGCCGACGGCAAGCTCGGCATGCTCGACCTCGGCTCGGTCGGCCGGCTCGACCCGTCCACCCGGGAGGCGCTGCAGCGGTTCCTGCTCGCCGTGGACCACGGCGACCCGGTGGCGGCGACGGACGCGCTGCTGGAGATCGTGGACCGGCCGGACGTGGTCGACGAGCAGGGGCTGGAGCGCGGTGTCGGCCAGTTCATGGCCCGGCACCTCGGCGCCGGCGCGGCGCTCGGACCGGCGATGTTCAACGACCTGTTCCGGATCATCACCGCGCACGGCCTCGGCGTTCCGCCGGAGGTGGCGGCGGTGTTCCGGGCGCTGGCGACGGTCGAGGGCACGATCTCGCGGCTCTCCCCCGGCTTCGACCTGATCGGTGCCTCCCGGCAGTTCGCCGCCGCGCACGTGCGGGACCGGCTCGCCCCTGACGCGCTGCGCCGGACGGCGACCGAGGAGCTGGCCACCCTGCTGCCGATGCTGCGCCGGCTGCCCCGCCGGATCGACCGGATCGCGGCGGCCGCGGAGTCCGGCCGGCTCGGCCTCAACGTGCGGCTGTTCGCCGACGAGCGCGACCGGCGGCACATCACCACACTGCTGCACCAGGCCCTGCTCGCGATCCTGGGCGCCACCGCCGGCGTGATGGCGGTCCTGCTGCTGGGCACCCCCGGTGGACCGCGGGTCACCGAGTCGATGACGCTGTTCCAGCTGTTCGGCTACAACCTGCTGGTGATCTGCGCGGTCCTGGTGCTGAGGGTGCTGGTGCTGATCTTCCGCCTGCCGGACGCCCGGTCGCGCGGGTGAGGTTGACTTCAGGTTCGCTTGAACTCTGAGGATGTCTCGCATGTCCTCTGACCAGGTTGTCGACGACCCTCCGCAGCGGCTGTTCGGGCGGGACCATCTGCCGTTGGTGCTCGGGGTGGTCGCCCTGGTGACGCTGGCCGCGTTCGAGAACCGGGCGGTCGGGACGGCGCTGCCGACGATGGTCCGGGAGTTCGACGCGCTCGGCAGTTTCGGCCTGGCCAACGCGGCGCCGAACGCGTCGTACCTGGTCTCGCTGGCGATCGCCGGGCTCTGGGCGGACCGGCGGGGACCGCTGTTGGCACTGCGGGCGGGCGCGATCACCTTCGCGCTCGCCCAGCTCCTGGTCGGCGCCGCGCAGGCGATGCCGATGGTGATCGCCGGGCGACTGCTGAGCGGGTTCGCCGAAGGCCTGCTCGACGTCGCGCTGATGGTGCTGGTCGCCCGCGCCCTGCCCGCCGTACTGCGACCGCGGATGTTCTCGTTGTTCGCGGCGATGTGGATCCTGCCCTCGGTGGCCGGGCCGTTCCTGACCGGGATCGTCACCGAGCACGTGGGCTGGCGCTGGGTCTTTCTCGGCGCCCTGGTCCTGCTCGTACCGAGCTGGCTGCTGCTGCGGCCCACCCTGCGGCTCCTCGCCCGGACCGAGGCGCCGGAGCGCGGTGAGCAGGACGCCGCCGAGCTGGCCGCCTGGCGTACGGCGCTGCCGTGGGCGTTCGCCGCGTCCGGGGCGTTGTTCGTGCTCAGCTGGTCGGGCGATCAGCTCGAGGCGCATCCGGCGATCGCCTGGGTCGCCATCCTGGTCAGCCTGCTGGTGCTCGGCGTAGCCGCCGTCCGGGTGATGCCGGCCGGTACCTTCACCGCCCGCCGCGGCCTTCCGGCGGTGGTCGCGGTTCGCGGGCTCGGCGGTGCGGCGTTCGCGGGCGCCGGCGCGTACCTGCCGCTGCTGCTCACGCTGCTGCACGACTTCAGCCCGTCCCGCGCCGGCGTGACGCTGTCGATCACCGGCGTCAGCTGGGCCCTCGGTTCCTGGCTGCAGGGTCGCGAGCACGGCCTGCCCCGGCTGACGGTCCTGCGCATCGGCCTCACGCTGATGACCGCCGGCATCGCCGGTACGTCGCTGCTCGCCTGGGCGAGCGGGACCGCCTTCACCTGGGCCGGTCTGATCAGCTGGTCGGTCGCCGGGATCGGCATGGGACTGAACTCCTCCAGCGTCTCCGTGCTCACCCTCGACCTGTCCGACGCCACCAACGCCGGCCGCAACAGCAGCGCCGCGCAGATGGCCGGCACGATGAGCATCGCGACCGTCTTCGCCGTCTACGGCACGTTGCTCGCGGTCAACGCCGACCACCCGGCGTCCTGGGTCTTCGGCGTCATCATCAGCACCAGCGCGGGCCTCGCCCTCGCCGCGCTGCTCACCTCCGCCCGGGTCAGCCCGCCGGAGATGACTCGGCGCACAGATTCTGCTTGACGAAATCCAACCAGCGGTAGCCGATCGAGCAGGATCGGCGGGTCGTTAGCCAACGCGCGGCCGGGGTACCGGCGGGCCATGCCTACAGCGATAGTCACCGGATCAGACAGTGGAATCGGCAAGGCGACGGCGGTCCTGCTGGCCGAGCGCGGCTTCGACGTCGGCGTCACCTGGCACAGTGACGAGAAAGGTGCCGAGGGCACCGCTGACGAGATCCGCGGCCACGGCCGGCGGGCCGAGGTGCGGCAGCTCGACCTGACCCAGCTGCCGGACGCGGCGGATGTCGTCGACGACCTGGCGGAGACGCTCGGCGGGGTCGACGTCCTGATTGCCAACAGCGGGACCGGGACCAGCGAGCTCGCCGTCGACCTGTCCTTCGAGGACTGGCGCAAGGTGCTGTCGGTCGACCTCGACGGCGCGTTTCTCTGCCTGCAGCGCGCGGCGCGCCGGATGATCAGCCAGGGCCGCGGCGGCCGGCTGATCGCGGTCACCAGCGTGCACGAGCACCAGCCGCGGGTCGGCTCGGCGCCGTACGACGCGGCCAAGGGCGGGCTCGGCCTGCTGATGAAGACGCTGGCGCTGGAGCTCGGCGAGCACGGCATCACCGCGAACTCGGTCGCGCCGGGTGAGATCGCGACGCCGATGACCGGGCAGGAGGACGAGGACCCGCGGACCAAGGAACGCCCCGGTGTCCCGCTCGGGCGGCCCGGTGACGCGCGGGAGATCGCCGCGGTGATCGCGTTCCTGGCCTCGCCGGAGGCCTCGTACGTGACCGGGGCGAGCTTCGCGGCCGACGGCGGCATGCTCCAGATGGGCCCGATGGCCGGCAGCCACCTCCAGTCCCACGACTGGCGGCGCCCGTAACCGCACTTCCGTCGTACGGCGGCGGCGGTGACAGGCACTAGAGTGGACGGCATGGCTGAGCTGCTGACCGACGACCAGATCGACGCGGCGATCCGCGATCACCTGCCGGCCTGGAAGGTGGCGGAGAACGCGCTGGTTCGCAGCGTCGAGACGCCGACCTTCCTGGACGGCATCCGCCTGGTCGCCACCGTCGCCCAGCTGGCCGAGTCGATGAACCACCACCCGGACATCGACATCCGCTACACCACGATCACCTTTCGCGTGTCCAGCCACGAGGCCGGCGGCATCACCAACGACGACCTGGTGCTGGCCCGCCACATCGACACCGCTGCTGCCTGAGCGCCCGGCCTGGTCCGGCCCTCGGAAACGAGGACCGGGCGCAGGCTGGCCGCGGTGAGGATCTGACATCCTGGGCGGGTGACGACTGCTGACGAGTACCGCCTGCTGGGTTTCAGTGCCGCCGACCGCGCCGACACCGAGAAGCTGGACGTCGACCCGGTCCTGGTGGCCGAGTTCGCGGAGCGGCTGCGCACGGCGATCGGGACCCCGGGCGAAGCCGAGCTGAAGGCGCCGGACGACCCGCTGGTCTCGCTGGCGGCCTTCCTGGAGACGCTGCCGGACATCCGCCGGTACCACCAGCAGCGCGGGATCAGCGACGAGATCAGCTGGGCCAGCCTCGCGGATCTCGGCCAGCAGCTGAGGGTGCACCGGCGGACCCACGGCAGCTTCGGGCTCGAGACGCACTGGTGGGTGACGACGTACTGGACCGGCGCCCTGTACGCGCTCGGGCGGCTGCAGTTCCTGATCCACCCGCTGCCCGGCTCGCACCAGGTGCCCGGCGTCGAGCCGGGCGAGTGGGTGCTCGGCGTGCACATCCCGGAGACCGGTCCGCTGACTCCCGAGGCGGTCGACGACAGCTTCGCGCAGGCCCGCGAGTTCTTCCCGAAGCACTTCCCCGAGCGCCCCGTGCGGGCCGCCACGCTGGAGTCCTGGCTGATCGACCCCTACCTGCTCGACCACCTGCCGCAGGACTCGAACATGGTCCGCTTCGGCCGCCGCTTCACGCCGTACGGCGAACCGCGCGACTCCCAGGACAGCGCGATCTTCTTCACCTTCCGCAGCCACGACCTGGCCAAGCTGGACGAGTTCCCGCAGGACACCGCGCTGCAGCGGCTGATCGTCGACCGGATCAGGTCCGGCGGCACCTGGCAGACCGCGTTCGGCTACCTGCGGCTCTAGGGCGAGCCGCGCCCTAGTCAGCCTTTCGGCGTGCCGTTCCTCGCGAGCCAGGCGACCAGTTCGGCGTTCGTGACGCAGCGGACGTCGGGCTCGGTGCAGGTCTGCTCGACGAAGGTCGTCAGGGCGTCGGAGTACACGCTGTTGTTCCACCGGTTGAAGTGGTTGCCGAGGAACAGCGGCGGGTTGCTGCCGGCGCGGGACCGGGCCAGCGCCTGCCGGTAGGTGGCGAGCACCTGCGCCTTCAACCGTGGCGCGTGCGCGACCGGCGCGTCGCGACCGTTGCTCTGGGCGTACCAGAGGTTGTAGTCCATCGTCAGCGTGCTCCTGCCGGTCCCAGCCAGCTCGACCGACTGCAGCGGGAAGTCCCACACACCGTCCCGCTTCCTCGGCCAGGAGATGAAGCCCGGCTCGGACGCGTCGTAGGTCATGCCGCGCTGCCGCATCACCTGCCGGTACGCCGCCCGGTCGCCCTCCAGGCAGGGGGTCCGCATGCCCTTCACGGTGGCCGGGTCGAACGGCGCCGCGAGCGGCCGGCCCGCGGCCAGTGCCGGCCCGGTCCGTACCATCCGGTCGAACGCGGCGAACTCCGCCCTCCACTGCGGCGCGGACCAGCGCTGGATCCCGCCCTTGCCGCAGAAGTGCCCGTTCGCGTGGGTGCCGATCTCGTGCCCCTCGGCGATCGCCCGGCGCAGCACGGCGGCCCGCTTGACCGCCTTGTCCGGTTCGGCCCAGCCGATGTCGGACGCGCCGGGCCGCTGGTACGGCGGCCGGTAGTCGGTTCGCCGCGTCTGCGGGTACAGGTACGGGCCGGACAGGAAGAAGGTCATCCGGGCGTTCGCCCGCTTCGCCACCGTGCGCCAGTGCGACCAGAGCACGAGGTCTCCGGCGCCGTCGAAGGAGACGACCACGAACAGCGGCGGCTTGCCGTTCGGCAGCTTGGCCGGGAAGGTCCTGGTCACCGGGGCGGCGGCGGGCGGGCGGACAACCGGCCTCGGGGTGGCCGACGGGTGGGGTGTGGGCGTGGGTCGGGGCTTCGGCTCGGCGGTCGGTGCCGACGACGGCTGGGTGGGCGAACCCGCGGAACCCGCCGGCGCCACGTCCGCGCACGAGGACGCCAGGGCAGCCGCGAGCACGGCCGCGATCACCGGTCGTTCGAGTGCCCGCAGGGATTTCAGCATGCCTCGACCACGGCTCGGACCAGTCCCCAGCTCTGCGCCCGCGTCATGCCCCTACTGACGCACGGACCGGCGACCGAGTTGGCCCGGACACGCATTCCGCGCGGGAAGCGGGCGGAGGATCGTTACCCGGCCGCGACCTTCGCCTTGCGGCGCAGCACGATCCGGCGGGTGGTCTCGATCAGCAGGCCGATCACGAAGGCGAGGCTCAGACTGAACCCGAGCGCCTTCAGCGAGTCGTGCGCGAACGCGTCGCCGCCGAGGTAGCCGAGCAGCGCGACGTAGGTGTAGGCCACCGTCACCCCGGCCGCCGTGAACAGCACGAACTTGCGGAACGAGTACGCCGTGGCGCCGGCGGTCAGCGTCGCCACCATCCGGGCGCCGGGGATGTAGCGGACCGTCATCAGGATCAGCCCGCCCCGGGTGTGCAGGGCGTGGCTGACTTTGTCGTACATCGCCTGCCGGGCGTCCCGGCGGCGCATCCACCGCCGCAGCGCCGGACCGGAACCGCGGCCCAGGAAGTAGCAGACGCACTCGCCGATCACCGAGCCCAGCATCGCCAGCACGATCACCAGCAGCAGGTTCTGGTGGCCGGCCGCGGCCGCCATGCCCGCGGTGACGACGAGGCCCTCGCTCGGGATCACCGGCAAGACGGCGTCGATCGCGGCGGCGAGGAAGAGGATCAGCAACAGCCAGTGCGAGGCCATCACGACGCTGAGCAGCTCCCGGGCGGCCTCCATCAACTGGGTCACGCCTTGAAGCATGCCATCTGCTGTCAAAGTGTCCGGCAGCCCGACGTGGTCGTTCCGCCTGGTGCCCGCGAGGAATTCACCGGGAGTTCACAGCACGACGGGCAGTTCGGCGATGCCGTTCATCAGCAGGCCGGGAGTGCGGTACGGGTCCCGGTCCGGCTCGGCCGGCCGCAGGTCGGGAAACCGCTCGAACAGCATGCCCAGCGCGATCCGGCCCTCCAGCCGGGCCAGCGGCGCGCCGAGGCAGTGGTGAATGCCGTGACCGAAGGCGAGGTGCTGGTTGTCCTTCCGGGTGATGTCCAACTCGGCCCCGGCACCGAACTTCGCGTCGTCGCGGTTGGCGGCGCTGAGCGCGAACACGATCACCTCGCCGGTCTTGATCGTCCGGCCCGCGATCTCGATCGGCGCCGCCGCGACGTACGGGATCGCCGCCTGCAGCGGGCCGTCGTACCGGAGCAGTTCCTCGACGGCGGCCGGGAGCCGCTCGGGCTCGGCCTTGAGCAGGGCCAGCTGATCTGGATGGGTGAGCAGCGCGTGCACGCCGTTGGTGATCAGGCTGACGGTGGTTTCGTGGCCGGCGGCAAGCAGCAGGAAGACCATCGAGGTCAACTCGTCCGGGCTCAGCCGGTCACCGCCGTCGCGGGCGGCGATCAACGCGGTCAGCAGGTCGCCGGAGGGTGCGCTGACGCGACGGTCCTCGATCAGCTCGCGGATGAACTCCACCATCGCGAACGCCGACTCGATGTAGACCTCCGGCGAGTGTACCGACGCGTTCACCACCACCGACGACCAGCGGCGGAAGTCGTCCCGGCGGACCGGCGGGATGCCGAGCAGCTCGGAGATCACCGTGATCGGCAGGGGGTAGCTGTAGCTGTCGACCAGGTCGATCGGGCCGTCCGCCGCGGCCATCTCGTCCAGCAGTTCCGCGGCGATCTCGCGGATCCGCGGTTCCAGCAGCTCGATCCGGCGCCGGGTGAACGCCGCCGACACCAGCTTGCGCAGCCGGGTGTGGTCGGGCGGGTTGGCGCCCAGCATGTGCCGATCCATCGAGTTCGCCAGGCTGTCGAAGACCTGGTCGCGGTGCGGCCCGTCCATCGGCGACCGGACCACGTCCGGGTGCGCGAGCAGCTCGCGGGCCTCCGCGTAGCCGGTGACCAGCCAGACCGGTACGCCGGTGAACAGCACGACGTACTGCAAGGGTCCTCGGGCGGCCAGCTCGGCGAAGCCCTGGTAGCGCGCGGTTCCACTGGTCTCGGTGAAGGGCGAGGTCACCTCGCCACAGTACGGCGCGAGAGGTTGACCAAACAGTTCACCAAATGGTGAAGTGTTGAGATGCTGACGACGACGTTCGCCGCGCTGGCCGACCCGACCCGGCTGGCCGTGGTCACCCAGCTCAGCCGGGGCGAGGCGACGATGGGCGAGCTCGCGACACCGCACGCGCTCAGCCCGCCGGCGATGACCAAACACGTCGGCGTCCTGGTCGACGCCGGGCTGGTGACGCGGCGCAAGGTCGGCCGGACGGTCGTCTGCACGATCCGGCCGGAGGCGCTGTCCGAGGTCGAGGTCTGGCTGGGCGACCTCACGGCGTACTGGAACCGCACGGTCGACCGGCTGGCGGACCTTCTGGAGGGGAACGGCGATGAGCACTGACATCCGGATCGAGCGGGTCCTCAAGGCACCGATCGAGGCCGTGTACGACGCCTGGACGCGGGCCGAGGTGCTGGCGTCGTGGTACTGCCCGAACCCGGCGCTCGCGCTGACGGTCGAGGCGGACGTCCGGGTCGGCGGGGCGTACGTGGTCGAGATGGGCCCGTACGTCGTCCGCGGCAACTACCTGGAGGTCGAACCGCCGCACCGGCTGGCGTTCAGCTGGAGCTGGGACACCGACGACGACGCTCCGTCGACGGTTCGGGTCGAGCTGACCGCGGTCGAGGACGGCACCCGGATGCTGCTCACCCACACCGGCTTCGCCACCGCCGAGGACGCGACGAATCACCTGCAGAGCTGGGGTCCCGAGCTCGACCGGCTCGACGGTCTGCTCGCCCATCTGCCCTGACCCGGACTTCCACGGGCGGCGCCGGCTACCGACGCTGCTGGAAGGCGCGCCGATAGCCGTTCGGCGATACGTGCACCTGCCTGACGAAGTGCTGGCGGAGATTGATCGACGTGCCGAACCCGCACTGCCGGGCGATCTCCTCGATGCCCAGCGACGTCGTCTCCAGCAGTTCCTGGGCTCGCCGGACCCGTTGCCGGAGCAACCACTGCAGCGGCGTCGTCCCGGTCTGCTCGCGGAACTTGCGGTTCAGCGTGCGCGGGCTGACGACCGCGTACCCGGCCATGTCGGCCAGGGTGATCGGTTCGCCGAGGCGGTCCCGGATCCAGCGCATCGTCGGCTCCAGCGATCCGCAGTCCGGACTCGGTTCGGGATGCACGATGAACTGCGCCTGCCCGCCGTCGCGCTGCGGCGGCATCACGATGTGGCGGGCCACTTCGGCCGCGACCGCGGAGCCGTAGTCGTTGCGCACCATGTGCAGGCACAGGTCCAGCCCCGTCGCCGCGCCGGCCGACGTGAGCACGTCGCCGTCGTCGACGAACAGCACGTTGGGGTCGACCAGGACCTGGGGGAACCGCGCTGCCAAGCTGTCGGCCGACGTCCAGTGGGTCGTCGCCACCCGCCCGTCCAGCAACCCGGCGGCGGCCAGGACCAGCGCGCCACCGCAGATCGACGCGATCCGGACACCGCGGGCATGGGCGTCCCGGAGCAACTCGACCACCGCGGGCGACGGGTTCTCCGACGTACCGCCGCCCGGTACGACGATCGTGTCGGCGCTGCGGGCGTCGTCCAGGTCGTTCGGCGCGGTCAGCTGGAACAGGTCGAGGCCACCCGGTCCCCGGACGGTGAGCCCGCTGCGCTCCCCACAGACCAGCACCTCGTACAGCCGTGCCCCGTACTGCGCACCGGGTGGCTTGTCGAGCGAGCGGGCGGTCCCGAAGACCTGCCCGGGAATCGCCAGGTCGAGCACGGCCGCCCGGTCGACGGCGAGGACGGCAACACGATGCATGGCCACAACCTATCGAACCACGGCATTCTTGCCACTGTCTCGGACCGCGCACGCGCACAACGATGAGCACGTGCTGCTACGAATCCTGGTCTACGTCGTTGCTCTGTCCCTGTTCGTCCTGCTCGGCCGGCTCACCCACCGGCTGCTCCAGCCGCCGCGGACCGGCATACCGGAGCTCTGCGGCCGGCCCGGAAAAAGCTCGAGCCCCGGGCGGTGACCCGGGGCTCAGATGGATGGATGGGCGGCGGACTCAGCTGCCGGACTTGCGCCGGAACTGGCGCTTCTGCTTGTCGTTGTGCGCCTCGCCGACGCCTTCGTGCCGCGGCCCGCTGCCGGGGTGCGACTCGTGGTGCGCGTTCTTCTTGGCGAGTGCCTCACGGAACTTCTTCTGCAGCTCGTCCGACGCCGGCTTGCTGGACTTGTCGCTCATACCGTCTCCTTAACAAACCATCGGGCGTACCCCTCTAGCTAACCAAGTGTGACCGCTCCCACGCCAGCCAATATCGGCGCCCCCGCTCTAGACCGTCGCCAGCCACCGCCGCACCGCTTGGTACGCGCACACCACCGGCAGCGGATCCACCCACACCACCAAGTCCGCCCGCGGCAACCGGAGGTCGAACGTGCTTCCGTAGTTGCCGTCGACCACCCAAGTGTCCGCCGCGACCGCGTCGGCGACCCGCCGGCGCCACTCGGCCATCTCCGGCTGCACCCACCCCGGCCCCCAGAACAGGGGGTCGAGGTACACCACCGGCAGCCCCCACCGCTCCCCCAGCAACGCACTCAGCCGCGACTTGCCCGCACCGGAGTTCCCGACCACCACGACCCGCTTCGGTCTCGCGGTCCACTCGGACTGACTGGTCACAGCTTCGTCGCCAGTACGACGAACTCCCGCCCCGGCCGGTCCGGCGCCTCACGGATGTCGTCGACCCGGAAACCGGCCGCCGCCAGGGAGTCCTCGAGCTCGCTCTGCGACCGGAACCGCAACGTCGAGTCGGAGGTCAGCGTCTCGCCGTCGGACGCGAACACGTAGCTGTGCCGGAACGACACGAACGGCAGGTCCACCGACACCAGGTCGCACCACGTCTCCACCTCGCCGATTCCGGGCAGGTCGACGACCCGGTGCGTGTGCTCGCGGGTCCACTCCAGCCAGCCCTGCCGCTCCGGCCGCCGCGTCTCGAAAACCAGCCGCCCACCCGGAACCAGCGCCGCCCGTACGCCGGCCAGCGCCGCGGCCCACTGCTCGTCGGTGAGAAAGACCTGCGCCACGTTCGCCGTCATCGTCGCCAGCTCGACCTGGAGCGGCGGCAGGGTCGTCGCGTCGCCGTGCATCCACCGGACCCGGTCGGCGTACTCCTTGCTCTTGGCAACCTCCAGGGACGCCGCGGCCGGGTCGACGCCGACCACCTCGATGCCACGCCCGGCCAGGAGGCAGGAGAACGTCCCGGTCCCGCACCCGACGTCCAGCACCGACCGCGCCCGCACCTCCTCGGCGATCGCGAGGTAGGCGAGCAGATCCGGCCGTTCCGGTTCCAACGGGTCGTAGATGCGCGCCAACCGCGGTTCCGCGAACAATGCATCGGCCATCCGCCGATCCTAGGACGCGTCACCGCCGCCCGGCATCCGGATTTGCGGCAAACGGGATGCGCCGGCGAGCGTCGCCACGGATACTGCAGGGCGTGCGCATGCATCCCGGTCAGTTGGAGATCACGACGTCGACGGTCGAAGCCCTGGTGCGCTCGCAGTTCCCGCAGTGGGCCGGTCAACCGGTCGTCGCGGTCCGGTCGCACGGCACGGTGAACGCGCTGTTCCGGATCGGCGACGACCTGGTGGCCCGTTTTCCGATCGAGCCGGGCGACCCGGTGGACCAGCTGAGCGAGATCGAGGCGGAGGTCGACGCTGCCCGCCGGCTACGCGCGGTGGCGCCGTGCCCGACGCCGGAGCCGGTCGCGATCGGCGACCCCGGCGAGGGGTTCCCGCTGCCGTGGTCGGTCTACCGCTGGCTTACGGGGACGATCGCGTCCGACGCCCAGGTCGCGGACTCGCCGTCGTACGCCGTCGACCTCGGCCGGTTCGTGCTCGCGCTGCGCGCCGTACCGACGCAGGATCGGACCTTCAGCCGGCCGGGACGTGGCGGGCTGCTCACCGCGCACGACGAGGACGTCGCCGACGGCCTCGACCGCAGCCGCGGGATGATCGATGTAGACCGCCTCGCCCGCGTGTGGGCCGACGTACGGACCATGCCGCGGACCGAACCCGATACTGGACGCACGGCGACCTGATGCCCGGCAACCTGCTCGCACAGGGCGGCAGGCTGACCGGCGTGATCGACGTCGGCCAGTTCGACGTCGCCGACCCGGCCCTGGACCTGCAGCCGGCCTGGAACCTGTTCACCCCGGCCGCCCGTACGGCGTTCCGCGCGACCATCGGCAGCGACGACGACGAGTGGCAGCGCGGACGGGGCTGGGCGTTGGCGCAGGCGATCGGCTGCCTCTGGTACTACCGCGAGACCAACCCGGTGATGTCCCGCACCGCCCACCACACCCTGACCGCATTGCTCACCGCCGACTGACCCGCGAGAAACGCCTGCCCCAGTCCGCGGCCAGGTCCACGAGCTCCGGCGGACCGATCACCGTGAAGTCGGCGCCGAGCGCCCCGAGCGTGAACAGCGGGCCGTCGAGCGCGTCGGTCTCCATCGTCATCGTGCAACTGTCCGGCGTCCGCGCCCGGATCTCGGCCCAGCGACCGACGGACGCGCTGACGGTCTCGGCGGGAGCGTCGATCTCCACCTCGACGCGGTACCGTCCACCGGCCGCGCTACCGAGCACGTTCTCGCGGACGAACCCGGCGACGTCGGCGTACGGCGGAGTCCGCGGCGCGAACGGCGTACCGGTGCCTTCGGCGGTGAGGATGCGGTCGATCCGGAACGTGCGCCAGTCGCGCCGGTCGCGGTCGAAGCCGACCAGGTACCACCGGCGGCCGAGCGGCACGAGCTGGTACGGCTCGACGTCCCGCGACGAGCGGGTCCCGTCGATCGCCCGGTAGCCGAACCGGACGTGTTCCCGGTCGCGGCACCCCAGCGCCAGCGTCAGCAGGACGTCGTGATCGATCGAGGCGGCCAGGTCCGCGCTCCACGGCGCCGGCGTCGTGGCCGAGCGCACCGCGTCGAGCCGGGCCCGCAGCCGGCGCGGCATCACCTGGACGATCTTGGTCAGCGCGCGAACGGCGGCCTCGCCACCCGCACCGGCGGCCAGGTGGGACTGAATCGCGACCGCCAGGGCCATCGCCTCGTCGTCGTCCACCACCAGCGGCGGCAGCGCGGCCCCCGGAGCCAGCGCGTAACCACCGTCGACGCCGGGGTTGGCGTCGACCGGGTACCCGAGCTCGCGCAGCCGGTCGATGTCGCGCCGCAGCGTGCGCGCCGACACCCCGAGCCGCTCGGCCAGCAGCGGCCCTGGCCAGTAGCGCCGCGCCTGCAAGAGGGACAGCAGCCGCAGGGTCCGAGAACTGGTGTTCGCCATGACTGCAGTATCCGCTGGATCGCGGACAGGAAGTGGCCGCGATCGTCCGTACGGTGCTGCTGAATCCACCAACACCAAGGAGCAACCGATGTCCGTCACCACCACCACGCACCTGAACTACCGCGGTCAGGCCCGCGACGCCCTCGCGTTCTACCAGTCCGTCTTCGGCGGCGAACTCGTTGCCATCAGCTACCAGGACGCCGGCGCCGTCGGTGACCCGTCCGAGGCCGGCCAGCTCATGTGGAGCCAGCTCCGCGGCGACAACGGCATCAACCTGATGGCGTACGACGTACCGGCGCGGCTGCCGTACGACCAAGGCGCGAACGCGGTCTTCGTCTCCGTGCGCGGCGCCGACGCCGAGGAGATCACGGCGTACTGGAAGTCGCTGGCCGACGGCGCGACGGTCGTCCAGGACCTCGCCCCGGCCGGCTGGTCCCCGCTCTACGGCATGCTCACGGACCGCTTCGGCGTCACCTGGGTCCTCGACGTCGTCGCCTGAGACCCGCCGGGCGGGCCCGGGCCGGCAACCGCCGCGCCCGGGCCCGTTCCTCGCAGACTGAGATCGCACCGATCACGGACAGGGGCCGATGTGGCCGAGACGACGGCGGCCGACGTGATGGCCGAGCTGGCCGAGCTCGAGGATCCGCGGGCCGCGAGGTGAACGAGAAGCACGATGACGACCACGGCGTGAACCTCAGCAAGCTGCGCGCGCTCGCGCACGGCTGAAGACGCAGCACGACCTCGCACGCGAACTGTGGAAGACCGGCCTGCTCGACGTCATCGAGGCCGAGATGAAGAACGCCCCGGACCGCCTCCAGTGGGCGATGAACACCTGCCTCGCCCGGATCGGCATCGACCACGCCGACCACCGCGCCCGCGCCATCACCATCGGCGAACGGCTCGGCGTCCTCAAGGACTATCCGGCTCCCCCGGGCTGCACGTCGCCGTACGCCCCCACCTGGATCGGCGAGATGGTCCGCCGCCAGGCCGGATGAGGTCTCGGCGTGGACGTTCAACCGGAAGCGAACTCAGGCCCCGCTGACGATCACCAGTTCGTTGCCTTCGGGATCGGCGATCCGCCGGCGGCCCTCCGACTCGTCGACGAGCCGGCCACCGGCCGCGACGGTCGCGGCAAGGCGCGACTGGACGAGGTCCGGCGGCACAGCCAGCTCGACATGGATGCGATTGCGCTGCCGGCGCCGCTCCGTCTCCGAAGCGTCGAGCTCTTGGAACACCAGCACCGGGGTCAGCCGCCGCGGATCGTGGATGTCGCTGGCCCCGGCTCGCCGGTCCTCGGCATATCCGAGGGCGGCGACCCAGAACGCGCGCACCGCGGCGACGTCGGCGGCATCGAGGAAGAGCTGAACGAAGCGCGGCAACCCCGGATCCGCCGTGGCCCCGAGTTCGCGGGCAGCGGTCTGGAGCTCTCCCGCAAGGTCGGTGAAGTCGAGCTCGAGGCCGTGGGCGTCTGCTTCCCACTGGTCCTTGCCGCTGTCGATGATCACGAGCCCGGGGCGCAGGTCGACCATCAGCGGGAAGCCAGTGTCTTCGGCCAACGCTGCCGCGGCGGCGGCCAGTTCACGCTGCTGCATCGGCGAGGTCACGCGGTAGCACGCCATCGCGCTGAACACCGCCTGCCAGTCGGCTGTCCCGGTCCCCTCGCCGAGCGTCGCGCCCGGCACCAGGTCGACCTCGTTGCCGTCGGGGTCGGCGTGGCAGACCCCGTACGGTCCGGAGGCCTCACCAGGACTCGCCTGCTCGACCGCCGCGGCCGGCCGCACCACATCGAGGTGGATGCGGTTCCGCAACGGCCTCGGTTCCGTCGACTGCCGGATCCGGAGCGCGGGGTCGCGCCGCAACCGATCCACCAGAACGCCGTCCTCCCCCGGCCCGTAGTCGAGCACGCGCTGCCAGAACGGCCGCACCGCAGACGGGTTCGCGGATTCGAGCACCACGCTCAGCTGCTGCAGCACGGCAGGGTCAGCGGCCAGCTCCAGATCCCGCGCGGCGGCCGACACCGCCTCGGCGTGCTCGGCCGCGTCGAGGCGCACCCGCAGGCCCGTCGCCCGCAGGTCGACCACGCTCTGGGCCGACAGCTCCACGATGCGCCCGGCGAGCGCCGCCCCCGCAACCAGCGACGGTGCGTCGAACCACGCCGTCGCGACGCCATCGACAACTCGCCAATCCGTCCCGAAGTCCGTCATGCGCGCCACCGTACGCCTTTCGCCGGAAGATCTGCGTCCGGACAGCGATGATGTCCCGGGCCGGGCAGCAGCTACCGGTCGGCGTCACACGTTGAAGCGGAACTCCACCCAGTTACGCTACGATCCAACATGTGAGCGCAGCCCAGAAGCGAGCGGCCCTGTACCTCCGCATCAGTCTCGATGCTACCGGCGAGATGCTCGCCGTTGAGCGGCAGCGGGAGGACTGCTTGAAGCTCTGCCATGACCGAGGTTGGTCGGTCGTCGCAGAGTTTGTGGACAACAGCATCAGTGCTAGCGACGCCCGGAAGAAGCGTCCCGGGTATGACGCTCTTGCCAGCGCTTACGATGCCGGTGGTTTCGACGCCTTGGTCTGCTGGGACCTGGACCGCTTGACGCGGCAGCCACGGCAGCTTGAGGACTGGATCGACAGGGCTCGATCCGGCGGACTGGTCATCGTCACCGCGAATGGTGAAGCAGACCTCTCAACAGACGGCGGGATGCTGTTCGCCCGCATCAAACTGGCTGTCGCGCGCGGAGAGGTTGACCGGAAAAGCGCCCGCCAGACACGTGCGCTTCAGCAGCGAGCAGACCTCGGCAAACCTCCGCTGGGTGTGCGCCTCACGGGATACACCAGCAAAGGTGTGGTAATCGAAGACGAGGCGAGAATTGTCCGGCGTATCTTTCAAGAGTTCATCAATGGTGAATCCCTCAAGGGCATCGCAGGTCGATTGCAAGCCGACGGCATCGAGACACGTCGCGGCGGGCGCTGGAACTCATCATCGATCGCAACAATTCTGCGCAACCCCCGTTATGCCGGATTGGCCATCTACAAAGGTCAGGCGACAGGAAAGCAGGGACAGTGGGAACCGCTGATCTCCGAAGACCAGTTCGCCTTGGTGCAATCCCGGTTGGCCGACCCTCGGCGCAAAACCAACAAGGTTGGCACCCATCGACGACACCTAGGCAGCGGACTATTCCTATGTTGCGTGTGTGGCTCAAGAATCTACGCTTGGTCGGGCGACCGCTACCGGTGCCCGAACACGTGCCTCGTTCGGTCCATCGCGCCGGTTGATCGATACGTGAACGCGGTGATTAGGGCTCGTCTCGGCCTAACCGATGTTCTGGCGAGGATGCGGAAAGCACCTGCTGAATCTGCTGCACCACTGGAAGCCGAGGCCAGGGAACTACGAGCGCGGTTAGAGCGAATCGAAGGTGACTACGACGCCGGTCATATCGATGGCCGCCGCTATTCAGCAGCGACTGACAAGGTACGCATCGAACTGCAAGCAATAGAACGCAAGCTTGCAGTCATTAGCGGCGACGCTCCGCTAGTTGACCTGCTGAATCGACCTGACCCAGCCGCCGCATTCGACAACCTCACGTTGATGGCACAGAGGACTGTTCTAGACAGCCTCATGACCGTGGTCTTGCGGCCGGGGAAACACGGCAGCAGGACATTCGATCCCGCGACTGTACCCATTCTTTGGAATGGCGCGACAACTCTCGCATGAAATGGCTCAGGGTCCGGCTCCCTGCGGCGAGAGCTGAACCCTGAGCCATTGCGTTGGTCGGTTAGGCGGCCACGCTGGCATCGCGTTCATGGCCGCTCGTCGTCAGCGAGGCAACCCGCAGCGGGCGAGCGTCGCTCACTGACGGAGGCGCAAGCACCGAGACGATGGTGTGTAGTTGTTGGTCAGTTAGGGGCGGAGCAGCAGCTACGACGGCAGCCACGTGGACGGCCAGCTCGTCGGCCGGAGATGGGCTCACAGTCCTCGGTCTCCTTGCTTGGTGTTGCCCCAGCCAGCATGACAAAAATGACAGAAGTCGCGTTTTGTCATTTTTGTCATTTTTGTCGGGGGCCTTGGAGGGCGGCGGGGTGAACGTCGTAGGCGATGGATGGTCGACCACGTCCGGGTTTGTTTTCTCGAAGCCGGATGTAGCCGTGATCGATGAGGACGCGAAGCGGGGCTTCGAGATCGGCAGCAGTGTTCAGGCCACTTCGGCCGTTCTTGGCTCGCAACAGGTCCCGACGGGTGAAGGTCTCTTGTCCGTGGTCGTTGATCCAGGCAAGGACCTCGCGGGCGTCGTCCAGGTCTGGCTCAGACCGCCCCATGAGGTCGTAGACCGCTAGAGCGTGGTCCAGGTAGTAGCGGCCGACGCGCTCGGCGGCGCGCATCGTGTCGGCTGTGATGGGGGCGGCGAAACCAGTGGTGAAGGTGTGGGCCAGGTGGAGGAGTGCAGCCAGCCGGACGACGGCACCGGCGAGCTTGGACGCCCAATCGGTGATGGCTGCAAGTTGCCCGGTCGTCGGGTGGAGGCGAGGCTCAATCCAGTCCTGAAATTCGAGTAGGACCCGTCGGGCCTCGGGTGTGAGTTGCAAGTGGTGCGGACTGTCACGTTCGGCCAGAACCAAGACGAGAGCCTTGAGGGATTCGCGGTATGAGGATTCGATCGACTCCGGAACGGGTTCGGCTTGGTTGTTGCGCGTGCCAACCGTGTTAACCGGCAGGCTGTAGAGGATTCGGGCAATGACACCTCGGTCACGGAAACCGGGTTGCGCCGCTAGCCCTTGCAGCGTGCCGGGCTGGGTGGTGACTCCAAGCGTGAGAGCGGGCCGTTCAATCGACTCGGACTCCCGACCTTTGCGGTCAACCTGGATCGGGTCGCCAGCATGACCCTTCAGAAAGACTCCGAGATTGGGGGCCGCTGAGTAGCGGGTGCCTGTGAGGGTGGCGAATACGTCGCCTTCTGCCGACAAGACGGCGATCCGTCCGCCCTGCGCAGCCATAAGGGAAACGCACGCCTCCGGAGTCACGTCATCGGTCATCAGTTGCGGCAGCGCAGGAACGACGATCGCAGCCGCCTCCTTAGCCGCAGCAGTCGCATCAGCCAATGCCTCCTGCTGATTGGCGCTGGCGCGTTCGGCCTTCTTGGCAAGGTCTTCAGCACGAGCAGACGCGACGCGCGCAGCCAGCTCGGCTTCTACTCGTCGCTCAGCAGTGGTCTCCCGAAGCGTCTGCTCGGCATCGCTGAGCGGACCTGTCATCGCTCGGAACACCGGTGACTTGCGCGACCCCGGGGGCAGCGCGGTGACGGTGTAGAGGTTGATCTGTTCTAGCCAGGACCGATCGACCTGCACCAGCACCTTGCCACCGGCTGCCGTGGAGAGGCAGGCCAGGGCGACCGACCCAGCGAGATCAGCAGGCGTCTGGGTAGCTTCAGCCACAGCCGTGACGTGATCCGCCAGCCAGCCGGGAAAGACCTCAACCGGGAACGGTCGGAGCAGCCGGTCTGTCTTGAGGGGCACGGGAGCGCCATCCCACACCGGCCCTGCCTCGACGGCGGCCGGTCGCTCCATGGGCTCGTGATGCATGGGTGTGCGCTGAGGTCTGATCGGTGTAGGCGGCAGGGGTTCCCACGGGTCTTCGGGCGGCTCATCCAAGCCGATGAGCCAGTCAGGGAGCTGCTCGGCGCTCATGCTGCGGCGATCCCTTCGTCCCGAAATCCGCTGGTGATAGCCGCCTGGATGTCGCGTGGCGTTTGGGCGGCTTGATGTCCTACGTCAGTGAGGGCGGTGATCGCGTCGGTGCGGTCGAGTGCACCGGCCGCAACCATCCGCGCAACGCCTCTGGCGGCCCCGTAGAGCGTCGTTCGGCGCTTGCCGGTGGGTGCGTTCCGTACGGCGTCCAGGTGAGCGCTGAGGAGCCTGTCGGGGTGGGAGATGCCCCCGCCCGCTGTGGTCGCGACTGGGGTTCGCGGGTGCGTGTGCGATTCGGCCGGCGTGGGCGCGGGCAGGCACGCGGTGACCAGAGCGGGGGGCATCTCCACCACGTCGTTGCCTGCGGTTCCCCAGCGGTACGGACGGTGGGTGCGGTGGTGGATCGAGGGCGGCAGGACGACGTAGCCGCCGTCTGCTTTGACGTCGATTCCGGGCCGGTTCGGCATCGGCCGCGAGGGCAGGTGCTGGCCGGGGTGGCGGTAGTACAGGTGCAGGCCACCGGAGCCGGTGTGCACGTGCCGGGTGCGCGGCACGAGCCCGGCCGTCATCAGGTCGGACAGGCTGGCGTCGCCACCGTGTGCGGGGTCCACGTCGATCACGGCCAGGCCGGACACGGCACCGGTCCTGACGGCGAGCTGGCCGCCCGGTACGGCGTTGATGATCGCGGCCAGGCGAGCCGGGTCGGTGGTGGCGGCGTAGAACCCGTGGCAGGTCAGGTGCCCACAGGTATCCGGGGCGTGGGCGTCTTTCGGGCAGTCCGCACAGTTGGCCACGGGGCGCTTAGAGCGTCCAAGCATGAACACCGGCCAACCGCGTCCGGCGGCGTCCAGTGCGGCGTTCAGCAGGTGCGTCATGGGTGATGTCCTCTTAAGTGATAGACGGGCGTCAGGCGGCGACGTAGCGGTCAGCGTCAGCGGTCATGCACAGGTGGCAGCGGCCGTCTGAGGTCGGGATGCAGTAGTCCAGGACTTGGCGGCACTGTCCGCAGGTGCGGCGGGCTTGCATGGCCTTGTCCAGGGCGTTGAGCTGGGCGGGTGACGGGATGCGGGAGGGTCGGGCGAGGTCGAGCCGGTAGAGCCAGGCCCAGCGCTGGCCGTTGCGCCATACGAGCAGGGCGTAGGGCTCGTGGCCGCCTGGGCACATCCGCAGTGCGCGGAGCTGGCGGCGGGTGGCGAGTCCTGCGGGTGCCCAGCGGAACTTGAAGACCGGGGTGCCGTGCAGGTCCCAGCCGAGGGCTTGTTTGCCGTTCCACAGGGTGATGAATCGGGACGCGGCGGGGTGCAGGCTGGCCTTGTCCATCAGCCGCCCGGTCACTTCTTGTCGCCTTTGCTGACGGTGTTGGTTCCGGCGCCCCGGGCGGCGCGGATGTAGTTGATGACGTGGCGGCCGATCCGGACCCGCATGCCGGAGCCTTGGCAGCGCCCGCAGTACCGGTAGGCCTTGCCGAACGGCGATTTGTGCTTGCCCGCGCCGTTGCAGCGGCGGCAGCGGCCGAACGGCCAGATCAGGCAGGTGAGCAGGTAGAAGGCGATGACGCCGGTCACGATGAGTGTCACCGTGGCGGCTTGGGTGATGGTGTGGACGGTCACGGTCAGGTCGGCCGCCAGGGGCAGCGAGCCGCTACCCTGGCCGCTACTGTGGGTAGTGGCGGTGTGGGTAGAGGTAGCGAGGGTGCTGGACACGGAAAGCCTCCAGAGGGCTGTTTTTGGGCGTGAGGAGCCGGGGCCGCGACCCGCTACCTGCGGAGATACGGCCTGGTCAGGGTGGAGTTGTGGGGTAGCGGGACGGGTAGCGTTGCCGCTACCGGTAGCGCCTGGCGCGCTACCTCAGCCGTCCCGCCACTGCAGCCAGATTGGTTACGCTCCGTTGATGTTGTTGCGGCGCTCGATCGCGGCGCGGATGTCGTCGGCGCGGGCACCCTTGCGGTTCACGCCGTCGCGCTTGACGTCGCGGCTGGGGACCTTCAGCGCGCGGGCCTGTGCCGAGATCGCGTCGGGGGTGGTGCCGTCGTACTGCTCGGGCATCTGCTCGGCCAGCCGTCCGGCGATCGCCTCCCAGTGCGCGGCGGTGTCGGCACCGAGCACGGTGAGGATGTCGGCCAGCACGTCGCGGCTGGCCCGCTCGATCTGTTCCCCGGCCGCCTCGCCGGTCAACAGGTTCAGCGCCTCGCGCTGCTTGCGGGCGGCGGTCAGGATCTTGTCGGCGTCGGAGGCGTCGGCCAGGAACGTCCGCACGGTCGGGGTCGCATCCGTCGCGCCGTACAGGTAGCCGACGCCTTTGAACTTGTCCCCGACCGGCAGCGTGGAGGCGTCGTAGCCCTCGGAGTAGGCGTCGCCACCGAGCACGGCCATGGACACGTCGCGGTTGCCGCACTTGAGCGCGAATCGCACGGTGTGGTTGTCGCGGAACCGGTTGAACAGCCGCTGCACGTCACCGGCACCGACACCGGACGGCTTCTGCGAGCTGGACAGCAGCCAGACACCGGCGCTGGGGCCGACGGCCTGGATCATCGACAGCTTGCGGGCGATCTGCTTGTTGACCTCCTGGTCCTCGGTCTCGAAGTACTTCTGGAACTCCTCCATCACCAGAATCCACACCCGCAGCTCGGGGTAGCGCGGGTCGCGGGCCAGCTCCTCGGTCAGCGTGCCGTTGGGGCACACCTCGACCGGCAGCGTGGTCAGCAGGTCGTTGACCTTGACGATGTGGTCGAGGACCTCGTCCAGGGCGGCCAGCAGGTGCCCGATCGGGTCGGAGTCGTTCACGTTCGGGACCTCACCGAAGATGATCCGGTGCGCGACCTTGCGGAACGCCAGCCAGTCCGGCGAGTTCTTGCCATCGGCAATGATCAGCTTCACGTGCGGGTCAAGGGCGGCGTGCAAGGCGATCAGGCGAGCCGAGAACGTCTTGCCCTTGCGGGGCTGCGCACCGACCAGCACCGAGAACCACGGCAGCGACAGCCACACCACGTTGCCGCGCTCGTCCAGGCCGAACCGGACCGGGTTCCACACCGAACGGCGCTTGCAGTCCAGCATGTCGGTACGCCCGGCCGGGATGCCCAGCGGGTCCACGTCAGCCACGAACAGCTTGTGACGCCGCGACGATGAGTCGTCCGGGGACAGGAAAACCTGACGCTCGTGCACGTCCAGTCCCGACGCGATCTTCTCCCGGGCTTTCAGGGCGTCTGACCAGCCCAAACCCCACGGCAGATCGATCAGGACCTCGGTGCCGGTGTTGGACCGGTCCCGCGACATAGTGGACCCGAAGTTGACCTGCTTGTCGGTCTTGTCCGGGTTGCCCAAACCGGCCGCGTAGTAGGCACGCAACACGATGTCGGAGTTGAGCTTCCGGAACCGGGGCGCGACCACAGCGGTACCGACCAGAGTCTGACCAGCCGGGCGGCCGTAGTGCGCCAGCGCACCGACCGCACCGGCACCAGCAGCCAACAGAGCGGCCGTAGGAGCCATGTTCAGCGCGACCGGCGCACTAACGGCAAGGCCGATGTTCTGGGCCGCCAGAACGCCACCGCGCCACGCACGAGTTGCCTTGACCTGGCGGTGGATCTGGCTCCACTCCTTGAAGGCCTTTTCGTCAGCCGCCTTCTGGTGAAGGGTTTCCGCGCCCGGCACCCACCACCACCGGATCTGGTTACGGACCAGCCGCGTGAAGCCGCGCCCGGCGAACCAGGCCAGCTTGATCCCGTACCAGGGCGAGCGGACCGCGTGGAACAGCGTCACGTGACCGGCCTGGGCCAGCGCCCGCGAGATCGTGCCGCGCAGGTTGCCCGGCAGCAGGTGCACCGGGATGATCGGCTGCCGCGCGCCTTCCTGGACCGGCACGGCCACACCGGGAACGTCCACCGGCACCAGGACCTTGCCGGTGGCCGGGTCGTCGTCGGTCAGGTCCTCGTCCAGAGCGACTTCGTAAGCGGTGTCCATCCGCTCGACGTCACCCGCCGACAGCGGGACCACCGCGCCGGCCGAATCGTCTCGGTCGCTGGCAGCGTCCCGGGTCGTGTCCTGCGGGGCGTCGTCGCGGCGGGCGCGGCGGGCCTCCAGGTCGATCGGCTCGGGCAGGTTCTCAGCGTGGTTCTCGGTCATCACTTGTCCCCGTTCTCGATCGCCGGGCGGGTGGTCTGCGGTGCGGTGTCAGGGGCGTGGATCAGGTGGGCCAGCGCGGCACCCATGCCGAGCACGGCCACCGGCAGGCAGGCGACGACGGTGGTGATCTGCCAGGGCGCTTGAGTGACCCCGGCCGCCTCGAGCAGGTGGTAGGCAACCTGACCCAGCGCGCCCAGCACGAGCGCGGACAGAGCGGACACCTTGGCGAACTTGCGTGCCTTGGCCGGGACCCGGCCGGACAGCCAGACCCGCAGCGCGAACGCGGCGTAGGTCTCGACCCCGATCGGCAAGGTGATCGCGGAGTTGATGGTGAAGTTGTCCGCGATGCCGGGCAGCGGGTGGACCACGCCGAACCCGGTCAGCTCACCGAGACCGACCCAGCCGGACCAGACCGCGACGAACGCGGGCAGCGCCAGCAGCAGAACCGGCCAGGAACGGACCGGCTTGCCGTCGTCCAGGCCAGCCGCGGGGACTACCTCAGCCGGGCCGGTCTGGGCGGCCGAGGCCGGGTCCGTGTGCGGCGTGACCTGCGGAGATGCCCCCTCCTCCGGCGCGGGGGGCATCCCCCCACGCTCGCCGTCAGGCGCGGACTGGTCCAGGCTCGGCACGGCGTGCAGGTGAGACTCAGCCGGGCTGTCGGTGGACTCCGGCGCGGCGGCCGGGGCGGGCTCGGTCAGCGCGTCCAGGACCGTACGGGCCTTGTCCGCGCCGATCCGGAACTCCTTCATTAGCCGGTTGCGGGACGGCAGCTTGCCCAGGTCGGTAGCGAGCTTGCGGGCGGCCGGGATCAGGTCCTCAGCCGGAACCGGGTAGGTGGTGCGAAGCGGGGTGCTCATCGCGAACCACCGCCGTGCAACTCGACAGCGACCCAGGACCGAGCCTGCTGGAACGTCGGACGGACGGCGACGGGAACGCCGAACCGCCACACCACCCATGCCGACCCGAGCACAACGCGCGGGTGCGGCAGGTGCACGAGGTCGTAGCCCTCGACCTGCCAGTGGCCCGTATCGACGCAACGAGCTTCGAGCCCGCCGTGTTCACTGTGCGCGCTCATGCCACGACCTCCGAATCCGCGTTGTGGTCGGCCAGCTCGCGACTGACGGCCAGTACGCGGCGCTCGGCGCGGCGGACGCGGCGGCGGTCCAGAACCGACGGCGACGGACCGGCGTTGTGGTAGGCGATCTGGGCGTCAAGCAGGTCCAGTTCGGCGGCGATCAACGGCCACTCCAGCTCGATCCCGGCCAGGTCAGCAGCGCTCGGCTCTTCGTCAGCGACGGCCGAAAGGTAGATGATGCTCACGGGTTGTGCTCCTCCATGCGATGGGCTTGTGCGACCCGAGACGCCTCGGTGGTGCCAGCCACCGGGGCGTCGCTTTGCGGGACGATGAGCGCTGAATACAGCACCCACGCTGTACAGCTTTACAGCGATTGCGCTGTATTGCAAGACTGGGTGCGTCGGCATGTCTCAACTGTGCTGGGCCGCCGACCCGTGATGAACTGACCGGCGGTACGGGTTAGATCCAGTGAGTAGCGACGCGGAGGAGGTGACTGAGCGGTGGGTCGAGGGCAAACCCTCACTGGCTTGCAGGGTTCGGACGACGTGCCCGAGCTGGGTGTCGTATCCGGCTACCTGCTCAAGCTCATTCGCGGATCGCTCGGGTGCACCCAAGTGGAGCTAGCCGAGCGGCTCGGCGTGGATGACAACACGGTGCAGGGCTGGGAGAGCGGCAGGCGGCCACTGTCGGCGCTACGTGCTGTCGACCTGAGCAGACTCTCTCAGCGGCTGACTCTGCTCGGTGCGCCAGCGGTTGCCACTAGTCTGCTAGCGACGGCAATCGAGGCTGACGGCTTCCTGACGACCGCGATTCGGGCAGGTAGCGCGGAAATACCAATCTGGGAGAATCCCCTAGCTAGCAGCGTTCACCGCCGCAGTTTCGTCGCGTTGGTTACGTGGCCATTTACGGGCATCGTTCCGTCAACAGTTCGCCACCTGCCAATTCCGAAGGGCCGCGGTCCGGTTGCCGACAGACCGCAACTCTCAAGAGCGATGCAGCGGCTGTTCTTCGACCAAATGCTGACTTCTGCTGAGATCGCCGGTCATCAGGCGACTCTGCTTAGGCGGCAGGCCACTTACTTGCTGGCATTTGACGATCGAAAGGAATCTGCACAGTGGCTCGCGAGGGAACATCGGCGCACAGCAGCACGTGCTATAGATGAGCGCGATTTGCCCTCCGGGATTTTAAGCCGCACAGCATCATTGGCAATTGCCAGACAAGGGGACTTGGATCCGGTTCGCCACTTCATTCAGGGAACACTTGCAGATAACAATCAAACCCTCGCCAGCCTCACCTACTGGGCGTATTGGCTCGGTGAGATACCTGAGACCTTTAGCGATGACGGAGAAATGGTTGAGCTGGGAGCTCGATCCTGGTCAGGCCACCGTCTAATAGAACACCTAATTACGCACCTAGACGATCCACGCAACGCCGAGATGAACATTCACAGCCTGCTTTGCCTCGTCATGGCCAGAAAGGAACTTCTTGAATCAGACGCCGATCTGCGCCAGCGGACCGCCCTCGCTATCGAGCGCGCGGACACCAACGAACTTGGCCGGCATGCACGAACTGAACTGGCAAACCTACGCTTCGCGACGCAACTCGCTGGGCGCTAACGAAGGGGTCGCGAATGACTGAAGACAAGAGCCAGAAGGAAGCAGCGGCGATCGCTGCCTTCGCTTTCGAGATGGGGGTTTTGAAGCGGCAGCGGCGATCCGGCTGGTGGCACGCTGGGGTCCGCGACCCCGAGTCGATCGCCGAACACAGCCTACGAGTCGCGCAGCTTGCGGGCCTTATTGCCGCCGCCGAAGGTGGCGACCCTGCCAAGGCGGCATACATGGCCATCTGGCACGACTCGCAGGAGACGCGCATTGGTGATATTCCGCATAGCGCCCGCCCCTACGTACAGGCAACCGGAAACGAAGCGATCACGGCGGACCAGGTCGCCGGTATGGCTGAGCCTTTGGCGAACTCAGTGATTCAGGCTGTCGAAGAGTACGAAGCAAAGACATCACTGGAAGCAATCTGTGCGCGCGATGCCGACAAACTGGAGTGTCTGATCCAGGCCGTCGAGTACCAGGACTTAGGCGTCAAGCGGGTGCAAAGCTGGATTGACTCATCCCGCGCAGCCCTGAAGACGCAAACCGCAATCCGCGTCGCAGATGCCGCACTGACCATTTCCCCGCTTAGCTGGCGAGAGAATTAATTATGGACGCCGAGAAGCCCGACCTTCCAACCGACTGGTGGATGACTGAGGACGTCGCTACATTCCTCGGCATCTCGGAATCGACCGTGCGTTCGTACGTCGCAAGGAACCAGATTCCTGCGCCTGATCGGATGTTCGGTCGGTCGCCGGGCTGGAAGCCGAAGACAATCCAAGCATGGCACGCAACTCGACCACGAAAATCAAGCACGAAGAATTGACGTGGAGAGATTCCCCGCCGTCGAGGGGAAAGACGATCGACGACGGGGAGCAAGGATTTCTGCTTTCCGTGACTAGTCGTTGTCTCTTCCGGGTCTCGACCAGGTGAGATGTTCGCCATGCTGTTGCGCACACTCCAGGCGAACTTCTCCCTCGAACACGTGATTCACCCCACGAGCAGTGACCCGCCATTGCGCAACGATCGTGTCGGTGTGATCGTCGGTCACCACCGCCAAGAGCTCGCCAGCGACCTCCCTGCTTTTCGGTCGCAAGTCCCCCACATCCCACGTCAGGATCATCCCGGCATCGCTCTCCTCGATGTCGAAACCGATCGGAATTGCTACCGGCGTGGCCGCAGTGAGCCGACCGAAGTTGGCGGCAGCGAATCGACCAAAATCATAGGGGCTTAAACTTCCCCATTTCGCGGGAGGATCAGGCAGTAAAGTGAAGGGCTTGAAACCGCCGCCGTGGTCACAATACTCAGTATCTGACGCCATTAACACGAGAACGCCGGGCGGGAAGTGAACCTGCATCCGCACCGCCACCAGGTACTGCTCTGATTCATTGCGAATTGCAAGTTTACCCCGAGCTAATTCATGCCTGAAGAATTCCGTGGCGACCGAGCGGCACCCCGCTAACGCCTCATCTCGCCATTCCTCCACCGCCTGCCGGAATTGATCCGGCGTGCGCTCGTCCTGCCTGCCGAGCATTGCATCCAGTTGGAAGCTGTACGGCAGCGCATTCTGCGAACGAGTTGACAACGGCTTAAGGAGTTCTTTTGCCTTCTGCTCGATATCAATCGATAGGAGATCTATGACCGACGCTGAATCGACTCGGTCGAATTTCTCTTCGTACTCAACGCTAATCTCGGCACCACGGCTCGGTGATCTATCACGCCGCCTCTCAAGATTGGCTAGATCATGGCTTGTTGCGGGCCGAGTCTTTCCAGGGACGCGGATGAACACATCACCGTCTCGCACGGTGAGGTTCCCATCCACATCGGAGTATTCCTTCCGGCAAGCGTGGATTCGATCTCCCCATTGCGGCGGGTCCACAATCACAGCCATCACCAGCCCGGTCGGATGGTCGATGAACATGTAATCCCATTTAGGCCCGTCATCCCCGAGGTAGGGCTGAAGCGCATCATGCAGGACGGCTCCATCAACGCGCTCTGCACCGACCACGCGCTCCGCACCAGCTGGCGCCTGACCATCCAGTCCAACTAGAACCACGCCGTAGCCGCCGAGATGTTTAGCGGCAGCATCTGGCATTCGATTTGCGAGTCCCAGGATCGGCCGCGCCAGCGTCACGGCGGAACGCTTACGTTCCGATTTAGCAGCAAGCGGAAGCGTGCCCTTGAGTTCGAACCAGTCGACCTCAGAGAGATCCCCGAGCGTCCGTGCGTGATCGATAAGCGCAAACCAACTCGCATTGCCCGCCGGTAGACGGCTGAAGTCAACTTCCACCCGCGTGCCCCGCTCAGTTCTTCTTCGCGCCAGACGTTGGACTGAAGCGGAACTCGACCACGTCGCCGTCGGCCATGACGTAGTCCTTGCCTTCCATCCGGACCTTGCCGGCGGACTTGGCGGCGGCCATCGAGCCGGCTTCGACCAGGTCGTCGAAGGAGACGATCTCGGCCTTGATGAAGCCGCGCTGGAAGTCGGTGTGGATGACGCCGGCGGCCTCGGGGGCGGTGGCGCCCTTCTTGATCGTCCAGGCGCGCGACTCCTTCGGCCCCGCGGTCAGGTAGGTCTGCAGGCCGAGGGTCTCGAAGCCGACCCGGGCCAGCACGTCCAGGCCGGGCTCCTCGACGCCCATCTCGGCGAGCATCTCGCGGGCCTCGTCCTCGTCGCCCAGCTCGACCAGCTCGGCCTCGAACTTGGCGTCCAGGAAGATCGCCTCGGCCGGCGCGACCAGGTCGCGCATCTGCTGCTTGAGCGACTCGTCGGCCAGCTCGTCGGCGTCGCAGTTGAAGACGAACAGGTACGGCTTGGCCGTCATCAGCATCAGCTCGCGGATCGCGTCGCGGTCCACCGTCGTCGCGATGATCGGCGTACCGGCCTCGAGGTGCTTCTGCGCCTCGCGCACCGCCTCCAGGACCGCGACGCTCTCCTTCTTCAGCCGGGCTTCCTTCTCCAGCCGCGGGATCGCCTTCTCGACGGTCTGCAGGTCGGCCAGGATCAGCTCGGTCTGGATGGTGGAGATGTCGTCGGCCGGCGAGACCTTGCCGTCGACGTGGGTGACGTCGTCGTCGCGGAACACCCGGGTGACCTGGCAGATCGCGTCCGACTCGCGGATGTGGCTGAGGAACTTGTTGCCCAGCCCCTCACCCTCCGAGGCGCCGCGCACGATGCCGGCGATGTCGACGAACTGCACGGTGGCCGGCAGCTGCTTGGCGGAGCCGAAGATCTCGGCCAGCGTGCCCAGCCGCGCGTCCGGCACCCCCACCACGCCGACGTTGGGCTCGATCGTCGCGAACGGGTAGTTCGCCGCGAGCACGTTGTTCTTGGTCAGCGCGTTGAAGAGCGTGGACTTGCCCGCGTTGGGGAGCCCGACGATTCCGATGGAGAGTGCCACGGACGCCAAGGGTACGCGCCCGTCCCGGCTCGCCCCAATCCGCGCAGGCTCGGCCCTCGGACGAACCACCCGCGGACCTGCGGCGTCTCCCCACTGTGACGACAGGAAAAAGGGCCGAGACTTCGTCACGCGTCGTGTCCGCGTGCTCGCAGCTTCTGCGGTTCGGCTGGCTGCAGGTGGTGTCCTGCCTGTTCCCCTTCGCGCTGTTCGTGGGGCTCGCCGTCGCGCAGTACGCCGACCTCCCGATCCCCCGGTACGACGCTCTGCTGGTCTACTGCCTCGCCCTGACCGCGCTCTTCAGGGTGGTCGGGCTGGAGACGTGGCGGGAGGTCGCGGTGATCTTCGGCTTCCACCTCGTCGGGCTGGCGCTGGAGCTGTTCAAGGTGCAGGTCGGGTCCTGGCAGTACCCGGGCGACGCGGTCACCAAGATCGCCGGCGTGCCGCTGTTCGCCGGGTTCATGTACGCCGCGGTCGGCAGCTACCTCTGCCAGGCCTGGCGGCGGTTCGACCTGCGGGTGAGCGGCTACCGGCCGGTGGCGACGACGCTGCTCGCGGTCGCGGTCTACGCGAACTTCTTCACCCACCACTGGATCGTCGACCTGCGGGTGCCGATCGCGATCGCGCTGCTGCTGACGCTACGGCGTACGTGGGTGTTCTACTCGGTCGGCCGGCGGCGGTACCGGATGCCGCTCGCGGTCTCGTTCGTGCTGATCGGCTTCTTCCTCTGGCTGGCCGAGAACGCCGGCACCTTTCTCGACGCGTGGAACTACCCCGACCAGGTCGACGTCTGGCAGCTCGTGCATCCGGCGAAGTTCGGCGCCTGGGCGTTGCTGGTCAGCATGAGCTTCGTACTGGTGGCGAGCGTGAAGTCGTTGGAGGGCAAGCTCTACCACCGCGGCGCGGTCGCCACCGTCAGCACGCCGCAGGCGACCCGGCCGACCGCGGCCGACGCCGCGCAGCTGGCTGACGCGAAAGCGACCGAGATCTCTCTGCAACACGGAAAAGTCAACCGGGGCAGGGATCCGGGCGTCTCCTGAGTGACGCTCCTTGAGGGGGAGCCGCTGGGGAATCCGCCTGATCTGCAAGGGAGCACCATGTCCCGAAAGCTTGCCGCTGCCATCGGCACGGCCACCGCCGTCCTCCTGCTGGCCGGCGGCCTGGTCGCCGTCACGCTGGGACGTTCCGCTCCACCGAAGCCGGTCGTCGCCTCGAGCAGTACGCCGTCCTCGGCGGCGCCGGCCACCACCCCGACCACGTCGCCGGTGTCCACGCACACCCCGGGCCGCAGGTCCGGCGAACCGGTCGCCGACCCGACCGCGGCGCTCGTCGCGGGGAACCGGAACGTGCTCTTCCTCAGCTTCGACGACGGCCCGGACCCGGTCTGGACGCCGAGGATCCTGCAGGTCCTGCGCAAGCACGGCGCGCACGCCACGTTCTTCCAGCTCGGCACGATGCAGGCGCAGTACCCGGCCTTGCGCGCGCAGATCCTTGCCGAGGGCAACACGATCGGCAGCCACTCGATCAGTCACCCGCAGCTGACCGCGCTGTCGGCGGCCCGGCGGCACCACGAAATCTTCGGCGGCCCGCGCTCGAAGTGCTTCCGCCCGCCGTACGGCGCGACGAACCCGAAGGTCCGCGCCGAGATCAAGGCTGCGGGCATGGCCGAGGTGCTCTGGGACATCGACCCACGCGACTGGGCCAAGCCCGGCGCCACGAAGATCGTGAACAACATCCTCCACCACGCCCACCGGCACAACATCATCCTGCTGCACGACGGCGGCGGCGTCCGCGCGCAGACCGTTGCCGCGCTCGACAGGGTGCTGCCACTGCTCAAGGCCCGCGGCTTCAGCTTCCCCGCGATGAACTGCTGACAGGAAATTGTCGGCGTTCTATGTCACTGTCGGTGCCATGACCGGTACGACGCTGTTGTTGGTGCTGCTCTTCCTCGTCATCGGGCTCGCGCTCGGGGCTGGGTTCGGGGTGCTCTGGTCGCGCGGGCGCGACGGTGCCGCGCTGGCCAGGATCACCGCCGAGCGCGACGCCGCGGAGGATCGCGTGGTGGAGCTGACCCAGGAGCGGCACACGGTCGGTCAGCAGATGTCCGGCCAGGCCGTCGTCAAGGAGGCGCTGGACCGGTTGCATGCCCAGCTCAACCAGTTGGAGAAAGGCCGCGCAGCCTGGCAGTCGCAGCTCCACCAGCAGGTCAACGAGGTGCGGATGAGCGGTGAGGCGCTGCGACGGGAGACCGCCTCGCTGTCGACCGCGCTGCGCAAGCCACAGGTCCGCGGCCGCTGGGGCGAGCTGCACCTGCGCCGGACCGTCGAGCTGGCCGGCATGGTCGCGCACTGCGACTTCACCGAGCAGACCTCGACAGCGACCGACGACGGCATGCTGCGGCCCGACCTGGTGGTCCGGCTTGCCGAGGGCAAGAACCTGGTCGTGGACTCAAAGGTCCCGCTGGCCGCGTTCCTGGAGGCGGCCGAGAGCGACGACGCCGACTTCCGCGAGGAGCGCCTGCGCGCCCACGCCCGGCACCTGCGCACGCACGTCGACCAACTGTCGGCGAAGTCGTACTGGGCGCGGCTCCCGTCCACCCCCGAGTTCGTCATCCTCTTCGTTCCCGGCGAGTCGTTCCTCTCCGCCGCCCTGGATGTCGAGCCGTCCCTGCTCGAGTACGCCGCCGAGCGCCGGGTCATCCTGGCGACACCGACCACGCTGATCGCGACCTTGCGCGCCGCGGCGTACGCGTGGAACCAGTCGGCGCTCACCGAGTCGGCCCAACAGGTGTTCGAGCTCGGCCGCGAGCTCTACGAACGGCTCAGCACGATGGGCGACCACCTCGGCCGGGTCGGCCGGTCGCTCACCTCGGCGGTCGACGCGTACAACCGGACGGTCGGCTCGTTCGAGAGCCGGGTCTTCACCACCGCCCGCAAGCTGCGCGACCTGCACGTCACCGAGGCGGAGCTGGCGGCGATGGAAACCATCGAGGCCTCCGTCCGGCCACTCGCCGCGCCCGAGTTGCTGGCCCTCGACGAACCGGACGACGCAACCCGCCGCTGGATCCCGACCCCGCCGGTCGACCGGAGCCGGCCCGACGGTCCTGCCCCGCTGCCCGGCTTCGACGCGCAGACCGGCTGACCCGCCGACGGGCCGACCCGGGCGGCAGGCAGACCCGGGCGACGGGCCAACTCGGGCGGCGGGCCGACTGGGCAACCCGGCAGATCCGGGTCAGGTTTTTCGAGACTCTTCGTGCCGCTCCGACCACGACGCGCTACGGCAGCGTCGGGAATCCGCCGCGCCTCCGGCATTGACAACGGTGGTCCGCTGTCCAACGATGAGAGCGCTCTCACCCATCCGGTGATCCACCGTCCCTCATCGGATGAGCCGTGAGCACCGGTGATTTCCACCGTGGTCCGCCCTGCTGCGCCCTGGTAACGCAGCGCCGGCGTGGACCGGCCGGTGCTCCACCTTCTCTCGCATGGGACAGACCTGAGGAGGAGTTTGTGCGCATCAAACCGAAGCTGCTCGCGGTGCTCGCCGCCGCGGCCACCGTCGCCGCCGGGCTGACCGCCACCGTCTCGGCCCCCGCCGAAGCGGTTCCGGCGACCATTCCGCTGAAGATCACCAACAACTCCGGCCGCGGCGAGCCGGTCTACATCTACAACCTGGGCACCAACCTCGCGACCGGCCAGCAGGGCTGGGCCGATGCCAACGGAACCTTCCACCCCTGGCCGGCCGGCGGCAACCCGCCGACGCCGGCACCGGACGCCTCGATCGCCGGGCCTGCGAACGGCCAGTCGATCACGCTCCGGATGCCGAAGTTCTCCGGCCGGGTCTACTTCTCCTACGGCCAGAAGCTGGTCTTCAAGCTGACCACCGGCGGCCTGGTCCAGCCCGCGGTGCAGAACCCGAGCGACCCGAACCGCAACATCTTGTTCAACTGGACCGAGTACACGCTGAACGACTCCGGCCTGTGGATCAACAGCACCCAGGTCGACATGTTCTCCGCCCCGTACGCCGTCGGCGTGCAGCGCGCCGACGGGACCACGAAGGTCACCGGCCACCTCAAGCCCGGCGGGTACAACGGCTTCTTCACCGCCCTGCGCGGCCAGCCCGGCGGCTGGGCCAACCTGATCCAGACAGCACCCAACGGTACGGTCCTGCGCGCCCTCGCCCCGTCGTACGGCGTGGAGATCGGCGCGTTGCCGGCCACGGTGATGGACGACTACGTGAACCGGGTCTGGTCGAAGTACAGCACGCAGACGCTGACCGTGACGCCGTTCACCGACCAGCCGAACATCAAGTACTTCGGCCGGGTGTCGGGCAACGTCATGAACTTCACCAACAGCTCCGGCCAGGTGGTGACGTCGTTCCAGAAGCCGAACTCGGCCAGCATCTTCGGCTGCGCCGGCCTGCTCGACGCCCCGAACGACCTGGTCCGCGGCCCGATCTCGCGCACACTCTGCGCCGGGTTCAACCGCTCGACGCTGCTGACCAACCCCAACCAGCCCGACAGCAGCAACGTCGACTTCTACAAGGACGTCGTCACCAACCACTACTCGCGCAAGATCCACGCGCAGATGGCCGACGGCAAGGCGTACGGCTTCGCGTTCGACGACGTCGGCGCGCACGAGTCCCTGGTCCACGACGGCAACCCGCAGCAGGCCTACATCACGCTCGACCCGTTCAACTGACCCGCCTCTGCGCTTCCCCGGGCCCTCGCCGCAGCTGCCGTGGCGGGGGGCCCGGGGTCGTTCTCGTCTCGACCTCCGCGGGGCCTGCTCCCCCGACATCGATCACGAGTTGAACTCGTTCGGAGATCGGCTCAACCTTTCGGCCCGGCTCGGGCATCACACTGCCGACCAGGTCGGTCGACGGTGCCGGCGTGTCACGGGTACCGCCAGGGGGTGAGGGGAAGCCGCGGATGGATCCAGGACTGGACGAGGAGTTCGCCGAGTTCGTGAACGGGCGGTTCACCGCGCTGCAGCGGTTCGGCTACCTGCTCACCGGTGAGTGGCACCTCGCCGAGGACCTGGTGCAGACCTCGCTGACCAAGGTCTGGTTCCACCGCAAGTCCCTGCGCAGCGGCAACGCGCTGGAGAGCTACACCCGCACGGTGATGGTGAACACGAGCACCCAGTGGTGGCGCCGCAAGTGGAAGGGCGAAACCCCCACCGAAACCCTACCCGAACCGGCCGCTCCGTCGGAGTTCGGCACCGTGGACGACCGCGACCAGCTGCTGCGCGCGCTGGCCACCCTGCCGCGGCGGACCCGCGCCGCGCTCGTCCTGCGCTTCTTCGAGGACCTGCCCGACGCCGAGATCGCGAAGGTGATGGGCTGCTCCGTCGGCACGGTGAAGAGCACCGTCTCCCGCGGTCTGGCCAAGCTGCGCGAGCACCACCTGCTGACCGAGACCAATTCCCCGACCCCTGCCCCCCGCCCGACTGGAGGGCTGACCTGTGACCGATGAGCTGAGGGACAAGTTCCGCGCGCTGGTCGCGGACGCGCCACCGCCGACCGGCGTACCGAGCGACGCCGTCTTCGCGCGGATCCGGACCGTACGCCGCCGACGGGCCACCGGCGCCGTCGCCGGCCTCACGACCGCGGCCGTCGCCGCGATCGCCTTTGCCGCCGGCAACGTGACCGGCGTCGATTCCGCCCCACCGGTCACCCACACCCCGAACGGCCCGGCGCCCGTGGTCACGGTGACGCGCACCCAGACCGCGACCTCGGCTCCGACCGTGCCGAGACCGTCGATCTCGGTCTCCGCAGCGCCACTGGGCCCCAGCGAGACGGCCCGTAGCACCCCACCGCCGAGCGGTACCCCGAAGCCGCCGCCGGTGGTCGACCCGACGCCCCCGCCGTCGTCGACGACGACAACGGCGACGACCAGCGCGCCCGAGCCCAAGCCCAAGACCAGGGTGAGGTTCTGGTTCTACCCGAAGGTCGAGGGCCTGACCGTGACGCTGTTCGTCGACGCCGCGGGCGTGGTGCTGGAACCGGTCCCCGAAGAGGGCGGCGAGCTCGGATCGAGCGCGTTCCACGACAACCTGTTCAACGGCATCTACTGGTGGGGCGACGGCACCGTCCAGGAAGAGGACAAAGACGCGGGCATCAGCTGCACCGGCGCGAAGAAGGTTGTCGACCACAAGGGCATCGAGCAGATCGGCACCCCGCACACCTACAAGAAACCCGGCCTCTACGGGATCGCGTACCGCGTCACCTACTGCACGCCGGACGGGCCACGGCAGTACACCCATGTGCAGGACGTACCGGTTCCCGGACCGTCGGCTTCACCGTCGCCGTAGCGGCCGCACAGGGAGGCGTCCGGGCAGCGCTGGCCCGGGCGCAGGCGGTACGCCGTACCGGGCTCAGGCGTGGTCGGAAGTGCCGGTGGTGGGCAGGCCGGCGGCCTTGAGGTCGGTGCGGAGCTCGCGGGGCAGGGCGAAGGTGAGGCTCTCCTCCGCGGTGGTGACCTCCTGGACCTCGCCGTAGCCGCGGGCGGCCAGCCAGTCGAGCACGTCGCGGACGAGGATCTCCGGCACGCTCGCGCCGCTGGTGACGCCGACCGAGTCGACACCCTCCAGCCAGGCCTCGTCGATCTCGTCGGCGTAGTCGACCAGGTAGCCGGCCTTGGCGCCGTGCTCGACGGCGACCTCGACCAGGCGGACCGAGTTCGACGAGTTGCGGGAGCCGACGACGATCATCAGGTCGGCGTCCGCGGCGAGCTTCTTGACCGCGGCCTGGCGGTTCTGGGTGGCGTAGCAGATGTCGTCGCTCGGCGGGTCCTGCAGGTGCGGGAACCGCTCGCGCAGCCGGCGCACCGTCTCCATCGTCTCGTCGACCGACAGCGTGGTCTGGGACAGCCAGACCACCTTCTCCGGGTCGCGGACCTCGACGTTCGGCACGTCGCCCGGGCCGTCCACCAGGTGGATGTGCTCGGGCGCCTCGCCGCTCGTGCCGATGACCTCCTCGTGGCCCTCGTGGCCGATCAGCAGGATGTCGTAGTCGGTGGCGGCGAACCGCTTGGCCTCGTGGTGCACCTTGGTGACCAGCGGGCAGGTCGCGTCGATCGTCTTCAGCTGCCGCGCGGCGGCCTCCTGGTGCACCACCGGCGCGACGCCGTGCGCGGAGAAGATCACCGTCTCGCCCTCGGGCACCTCGTCGGTCTCGTCGACGAAGATCGCGCCGCGGGCCTGCAGGGTCTGCACGACGTGCTTGTTGTGCACGATCTCCTTGCGCACGTAGACCGGCGGGCCGTACAGGTCGAGCGCCTTCTCGACCGCGACCACCGCCCGGTCCACGCCGGCGCAGTACCCGCGCGGGGCCGCGAGCAGCACCCGCTTGGTCTTCAGCGCGGTGGGCGTACCGATGGTCTCAGGCTGGGCAGTCACGCCCCCATCGTACGGGGCGCCGCCGGCTCGTCCCGAGCCCGTGGCGCAGCTCACCCGGCCACTTTCCGCGCGACCGCGCGATGCCGCGTCAGTGGGCCGTGACGCAGATCACCCGCCGCGTGGTACCAGGGGCCGGGCTCGAACCGGCGACCGCGCCCTTATGAAAGGCGTGCGCTACCCGCTGCGCCACCCTGGTGGAGGCGGACACTTGCCGGAGGCAAGAAAGTCGAGGAGCCGCCCGCCCTGTCCGGGCGGCTCCCCTAGGAGGTGTTCACTGCACTCAGGATGCGAGCCCGAAATCCGGTTGCGCAAAGGAATTTCAGTACGTCACGGCGTCGCCGACCCACGCCACAGCCGCCCTCCCGCCCCGCACTCCGATGGGTTGACCCACCGGATGCAGGGTTGGCCCTCCAGGATGTCACGGGCCAACCCTGCATCCGATGGGCCAACCCGTCAGAGCGGCCGGGCGTGGACCGGGCCTGATGGTTGCGGTGGAGTGGTGGGATATCGGGGGCACGGGGTGCCGGCTGACCCTGGGTCCCGCCCCGACGCGTACGGCGCGCACGAGAATGTCCGGGCGGGGTCGTAGGGTCTGGGGGTGGCATTGGAGACCTCGCCGGACGCCCCGGCCGCCGTGCGGACGATCGCGAACGGGATCGCCGGCTGGATCAACCAGCTCGGCGCCGTCTGGGTCGAAGGGCAGCTGACGGACGTGTCGATCGGGCGCGGTACGACGACCGTGTTCGGCACGTTGCGCGACACCGACGCCGACATCTCACTGCGGTTCACCTGCAACCGCCGGGTGTTCGAGGCGGTCGACCCGCCGGTCACCGACGGCTCCCGCGTGGTGGTGAACGCGAAACCCAACTTCTTCGCCCGCCGCGGCACCCTCGCCCTCGCGGTCACCGAGATCCGGCACGTCGGCATCGGCGAGCTGCTGGCCCGGATCGAGCGGCTGAAGCAGCTGCTCGGCGCCGAAGGCCTGTTCGCGGCGCACCGCAAGAAGCGGCTGCCGTTCCTGCCGCACACGATCGGCCTGATCTGCGGCCGCGACTCGGCCGCCGAACGCGACGTGCTGGAGAACGCGAAGCGCCGCTGGCCGGCCGTCGCGTTCCGGATCGAGTACGCCTCGGTGCAGGGCCCGGCCGCGGCCGGCGAGGTGATGACCGCGCTGCGCAAGCTGGACGGCGACGACTCGGTCGAGGTGATCGTGATCGCCCGCGGCGGCGGCTCGCTGGAGGACCTGCTGCCGTTCTCCGACGAGGGCCTGCTGCGCGCCGTCTCCCAGGCCCGGACGCCGGTGGTCAGCGCGATCGGGCACGAGCCGGACTCCCCGCTGCTCGACCTGGTCGCCGACCTGCGCGCCTCGACCCCGACCGACGCGGCGAAGCGGATCGTGCCCGACGTGCGTGAGGAGCTCGACGGCGTACGGCTGCTGCGGGACCGGGGGCTGCGCGCGATCACCAGTTGGCTGGACCGCGAGGCGCACGCGCTGGCGGCGATTCGCAGCCGTCCCGCACTGGCCGCGCCCGCGACCGACCTGCAACGGCGCTCGGACGAGATCGCCGCCCTGGTGGACCGCAACCGGCGGACCCTGACCCACCGGCTCGACCGAGCCGGCGACGACCTCGCGCACCGGCTGGCGAGTGTGCGTGCCCTGTCCCCCAAGGCGACGCTCGAGCGCGGGTACTCCGTGCTCCAGCTCGCCGACGGCACCGCGGTCCGCGAGCTGGACCAGGTGTCGGCCGGCGACCTCCTGCACGCGCGGGTGAGCGACGGCCGGTTCGACGTGGAAGTGACCTCGAAGGAGAGCAAGTGAGCGACCCCCGACCGGAGATCTCCTACGAGCAGGCCCGCGAGGAGCTGGTCGACGTGGTCCGCAAGCTGGAGGCGGGCGGCACCACCCTCGAAGAGTCGCTCGCCCTCTGGGAACGCGGCGAGGAGCTCGCCGCCACCTGCCAGCAGTGGCTCGACGGCGCCCGCCGCCGCCTCGCCGAGGCCCAGGCAGCCCACAGCTCCGACGAGAAGAAGCCCGGCTGAGCCGAGGTGCGTCGCACCGTGGCGTGCGCCGTGCGCGGCTGATCCACGGGTTGTTCAGTCGATGAGCTGGGCGATCTCCCAGAGGTTGCCCGCCGGGTCGGCGAACGCCGCGGTACGCCTGCCCCAGGGCCGGTCCATCGGGCCGTTGAGCAGCGCGATGCCGTGACCCCGCAGCTCGGCGGCTGCCGCGTCCACGTCGTCGACTCTGATGGTGTGGAGCGCACGCGCACCACAGGTCGGCGTACCGACAGCAGCGGGCTGGATCACGGCAGGCGCGTTGTCGACCGTGAGCAGGTTGATCATCAGGTTGCGGAGCTTGAGTACGGCGGAGTCGGCATCCTCGTAGACGACGTCGAGGCCGAGGACGCCGGTGTAGAAATCCTTGCAGGCCGCAACGTCCTCGACGAAGAACGTGATGACCTCGAGCTCGTCCAGGCTGTTGGTCGCGGGCTGGTCGGCGGGCGTCGGTTGGGGATCGGTCATGGTCACTCCTGATTCGGTGGGTGAGTCTGCCTTCACCTCACGGTGAGGCGAGCAGGTCCGTCGCGGCCCGGCGCAGCCCGGCGCGGAGGCGGGCCAGCGGGAAACCCTCGGTGCGCAAGGCGTTGTGGAGGTCGGCGGCCAGCGGGGCGAGGATGAAGTGGGCGGCGTACTCGGCGTCGAGATCGGGACGGGCCTGCTCGATCAGCAGCGCCAGGTGGCGGTGCCACAGGTGGTACGAGCCGATGCGGTAGCGGGCGCCGTCCGAGGCGTTCTCGCTGTCCATGAAGAGCTCGACGTGGCGGTCGAGCAGGTCCAGGTAGGCGTCGAGAAACGCGGCGACCCGTTCGGCGGGCGGCGCGCCGGGGCCCAGCGGCGGCGGCCCGGACAGCAGCTTGGCCTGCAGTTCGCGCTCGCGTTCGTCCAGCAGGGCGACCGCCAGGCCGGCTCGGTCACCGAAGCGGCGGAAGACCGTGCCCTTGCCGACTCCGGCGGCAGCGGCGATCGCGTCGAGCGACACGTTCTTCACGCCGTGCTCGGCGAAGAGGCGGTCCGCGGCCTCCAGCACCTTCAGGCGGTTCCGGCGCGCGTCGGCGCGCTCCGGCCGCGGCTCTCCCAGCAGGGGCAACGCCCGTTGCGAAGCGGACCGTGGTCCGGTACGGTCGTTCATAAGACGGACTGTAGTCCGCTAAGCCGACTGGAGGAAGCACCATGAGTACTCGCCCCGCCCGCATCGCCGTCGCCTACCACTCCGGTTACGGCCACACCGCGCGCCAGGCCGAGGCCGTCGCGGCGGGCGCGTCCGCCGTACCCGGAGCCGTCGCCGAGCTGCTGCCACTGGACGAACTGACCGACGAACTGTGGGACCGGCTGGCCGCAGCGGACGCGATCGTCTTCGGCGCCCCGACCTACATGGGCAGCCCGAGCGCGGTCTTCAAGGCGTTCGCCGAGGCCAGCGCCGCGGTGTGGGCCGACGACCTCGGCTGGCGGGACAAGATCGCCGCCGGGTTCACCAACTCCAAGGCGATGTCCGGCGACAAGCTGAACAGCCTGGTGGACTTCGCCGTGCTCGCCGCGCAGCACGGCATGATCTGGGTCGGCCTGGACGCCTACCCGGGCTGGTCGAAGTCGACGGCGAGCATCGAGGACCTCAACCGGCTGGGCAGCTGGCTGGGTGCGATGGCGCAGTCCGACTCGGACCTGTCCGCGGAGAAGGCGCCGCCGGAGACCGATCTGCGCACCGCGGCGGCCCTGGGCGCCCGGGTCGCGACGGTGACGACCCGGCACCTGCGCGGAGCGCTTGCCGCCTGATGGCCTGGATCATCCTGCTGGCCGCCGCCGCCTTCGAGATCGCGTTCGCCCTGAGCCTGAAACCGAGCGAGGGGTTCAGCCGGTTCTGGCCCTCCGTGGGGGTGCTCGCCTTCGGCGTCACCTCGGTCCTGCTGCTGGCCAAGACCCTCGACCGGCTGCCGGTGGGTACGGCGTACGCCGTGTGGACCGGGATCGGTTCGGTCGGTGTCGTCACCCTCGGCATCGTGCTCTTCGGCGAGCCGCTGACCTTCACCCGACTGGCCTGCATCACGTTGATCATCGCCGGCGTGCTCGGCCTGCACCTGTCCAGCGCCCACTAATTGAGCCGCGCTACGACCATCGGCCCTTGTATCGTGCCGAACTCCTACCGCTGGCAGGGATTCGGCGGCTTCCACCGAGAGGCAAGGCGATGCAGGCACCCCAGGTCCAGCGCGCGGTGGCCGCGGCCCTCGCGATCGCGTCGTCAGCCGGTCTGCCGGCCGACGACGCGATCGTGCTCAACAACTCGAACAAGCTCACGCTGCGGCTGCTGCCGTGCGACGTGCTGGCCCGGGTGGCACCGGCGGCCGAGCAGGTCGCGGAGTTCGAGCTCGAGCTGGCTCGACGCCTCGGCGAAACCGGAAGCCCGGTGGCCGCTCTGGACCCTCGGGTGGAACCGCGGGCCTATCAGCGTGACGGTTTTGTGGTCACGCTGTGGACCTACTACGAACCCATCACGCCTGAGGTCGCACCCGCTGATTACGCCACGGCGATCGAGCGGCTGCACGCCGGCATGCGCAGGTTCGACGTGCCGACTCCGCACTTCACGGATCGAGTCGCCGGCGCCCAGCAACTCCTGGCCCACCGGGAGTCCACGCCGGAGCTGGCCGAGGCGGACCGCGAGCTTCTCAGCGCGGCGCTACGACGGAGCACCCAGGCAATCGCCGAGCGCCAGCCGGCCGAGCAGCTGCTGCACGGCGAGCCGCACCCGGGCAACCTGATCGCCACGCAGCACGGGCCACTGTTCATCGACCTCGAGACCTGCTGCCGCGGGCCGGTCGAGTTCGATCTGGCCCATGCGCCGGAAGAGGTCAGCGAGCGCTACCCGGGAGCCGACCCGGAGTTGCTGCGGCAGTGCCGGATCCTTGTCCTGGCGATGATCGTCGCGTGGCGCTGGGACCGAGGCGACCAACTCCCGAACGGGCGGCAGCTCGGCACGGACTGGCTAAACGAACTTCGGGCCACGCTCGATCCCGAGGCGACGGACACCGTCAGCTGATCGCGGAGCTCAGCCGGAGCTGCGGGCGCGGCGGTAGCGGGTGGGGATGGCGGCGGGTGGGACCAGGGGGTTGGCGGGGCCGGCGGCGTAGTGGCCGAGGAGGTGCTGGTAGTCGTCCCAGGTGCCGATCATGGGCGGACGGTTGCCGATGGCATCTACGTCGGTGACGGGGTGACGGCCGGACTCGATCAGTGTCCACAGGTCCTGGTCGCTGCGCAGCGTTCGCAACGAGCCGAACGTCTCCCGCCGGAACCAGCACGGGTAACCGCGGCCGTCGTCGTACCGGGTGACGCCGATCGAGGCGGCGGACTCGGCGACCAGGGACCAGACCGCGGCCGAGGTGATCCCGGGCTGGTCGTCCCGCAGTACGACGAGCCCGTCGGTCCGCCGGTCGACGGCGTCCAGCGCCGGCACGATCGAGGAGCTGCCGGTGTCGGCGTGCGGCGACTCGACCACGCGTACGCCGTCCAGGGCGACCCGGTCCCGGACCTGGTCAGCGGCGGCGCCCAGCGTCACCACCAGCTGGTCGAAGCCGCAGTCCCGGGCAGTGTCGAGCGTGGCGCCGAGCAGGGTCTCACCCCGGTACGCGAGCAACTGGCGCGGGACGCCGAGCCGCGGCGACCCTTCGGCGGCGAGCACCAGCCCGGTGACGAACACGCGGGATCAGCTCCTGACCTGGACCGTGCGAGTCACACCAGGCTCCTTCGCCGACGCCGATTCTCGATCGAACCGCGAAGACGCTGCGCTGTCAACCGTGCACAACGGCAACCCTGCAAGGGAAATCGCGCTCGACCGGCCGGGCGTGATCAGCGCAGGGTTGCAGCAAACGTTTCAAGGGCAGGGTATCCGGCGTCGCCGACCACGATCGTGGTGATGCCGGAACCGACCCGGACCAGGGCGTGCTCACCCTCCCGCTCGAGCAGCGTACGCCGCTGCCAGACGACGCCGCCGACGGTCGAGGTGCCGTCGTCCTCGGTCTTGCCGAGCTCGTCGTTCTGGAACCCGCGGGTGGTCACGTTGGACTGCTCCAGCCCGACGTACTTGCGCTGGTCGGTGACGGTGCCGAGGTGCCAGGTGATCGGGCTCTGCTGCGGCGCCCGGAACTCCACGTTCGTCGCGGTCCAGCCCGGCGGCAGCGGCGACGGGCCGAGGATCCAGGGGGCGACCTTCTTGGCGTCCGCCAGCTGCGCGGTGTACTCGACCGCGCGCACCTTCTCCTCCTTCGGCCGCCAGGTGACCAGCATCAGGAACGCGACCACCAGCAGCGTGACCAGCATCGCCCAGAACATGTTGGTCAGCGTGCGGGCCTTGGCCCGGTTCACCCGGTCCTGGGCGCGGTAGGCGATCGCCTCGGCCCGGGCTCGCGCCCGTTCCTGCGCCGCCGGGTCCAGCGGCGTACGCCGCTGCGCCGCGTCCGCCGGCGGGGAAGCGTTCTCCTCGGGGGCGGTGTCGGGCTGCGTCGGCTCCTGACCAGTCGGGCTCATGGCTCCAGTGTCTCCCGGCCCCGACATCGCTCGATCACCCCCGTCGGCCGTTGGCTACGATCCGTGCCATGAGCGACCCCACCACACCCCCCGCCCATCTCGAGGTCGACGAGCACGCGCCCGACCGGAACCTGGCTCTGGAACTGGTCCGGGTCACCGAGGCGGCCGCGATGGCCGCCGGCCGCTGGGTCGGCCGCGGCGACAAGAACGGGGCGGACGGCGCCGCGGTGAACGCGATGCGCACGCTGATCGGCACCGTCGGGATGAACGGCGTGGTGGTGATCGGCGAGGGCGAGAAGGACAACGCCCCGATGCTCTACAACGGCGAGCGGGTCGGCGCCGGCGACGGCCCGGAGTGCGACGTCGCGGTCGACCCGGTGGACGGCACCACGCTGGTCGCCAAGGGCATGGCCAACGGCATCGCGGTGATGGCGGTCTCGCCGCGCAACACGATGTACGACCCTTCCGCCGTGTTCTACATGGAGAAGCTGGTGGTCGGTCCGGAGGCCGCCGACGTGGTCGACATCCGGTTGCCGGTCGCGGAGAACATCCGCCGGGTGGCCAAGGCGAAGGGCTCCAGCGTCGACGACGTCACCGTGGTGCTGCTCGACCGGCCGCGGCACGAGGAGATCGCCGCGCAGATCCGGGCCACCGGTGCGCGGATCAAGTTCATCAGCGACGGCGACGTCGCCGGCGCGGTCGAGGCGGCCCGGCCGGACACCGGTCTGGACATGCTGGTCGGCATCGGCGGCACTCCGGAGGGCATCATCGCCGCCTGCGCGATGAAGTGCCTCGGCGGCCTGATCCAGGGCCGGCTCTGGCCCCGCGACGACGACGAGCGGCAGCGCGCGGTGGACGCCGGCCACGACCTCGACCGGGTGCTCACCACCGACGACCTGGTCGGCGGTGACGACTGCTTCTTCGTCGCCACCGGCATCACCGACGGCGAGCTGCTGCGCGGCGTCCGGTACGGCGGCTCGACCGCGCGCACCCACTCGCTGGTGATGCGGTCGCGCAGCGGCACGATCCGCAGCATCGAGAGCGTGCACCAGCTCGAGAAGCTGCGCGCGTACTCGACCATCGACTTCGACCACGCCCGATGAGGGTGCTGTGGGCCGGGCCGGCGACGCCGGTGGCGGGGTCATGACCGCGCCCCTGCTAGTCGTCGGCGAGGCGCTGGTGGACATCGTCGGCCACGGCAGGTCGAAGAACGGCGCGAAGGCGACGCCCGGAGGTTCGCCGGCCAACGTCGCGGTCGGGCTGGCCCGGCTCGGCGTACCGACCGAGCTGGTGACCCGGTTCGGCACCGACGCGTACGGCGACCAGCTCGGCGCGCACCTGTTCGGCAACGGCGTCCAGCTGGCTCCCGGCTCGGTGGACCCCGGTTTCCGGACCAGCACGGCGACCGCGACGCTCGACGCGGCCGGCGTGGCGACGTACGAGTTCGACATCAGCTGGGAGCCGCCGAAGCTGACCCTGAACCGGGGTTGCCCGGCGGTGCACACCGGGTCGATCGCGACCGTGCTGGAACCGGGCGCCGCGGCGATCCGCGACTTCCTGGCCGGGCTGGCCGATCGCCCGGTCACGGTCACGCTCGACCCGAACGCGCGCCCGACGATCACGCCCGACGCCGAGAGCACCTGGTCCGCCGTACGGGCGCTGGCCGGACTGTCGGACCTGGTGAAGCTGAGCGACGAGGACTGCGAGTTCCTCCGGCCCGGGTCGTCGCTGCCCGAGGTCGCGGCGGAGCTGCTCACCGCGGACCGGACGCGGTGCGTGGTGATCACCCGCGGCGGCGAGGGCGCGATCGGCATCACCCGGACCGGCCAGGTCGAGGTGACCGCGCCCGCGATCGAGGTGGTCGACACGGTCGGGGCCGGCGACTCGTTCATGTCGGCGTTGCTCGCCGGATTGAATGCCCGCGGGTTGCTCGGCGAGACGCGGTTGCAGGGGCTCGACGAAGAGGCGCTGCGGGAGGTCCTCGACTACGCGGTGAAGGCGGCGGCGATCACCTGCACCCGGCACGGTGCCGACCCGCCGACTGCGGCCGAGCACCCGTCTCCCTGGAACGCCTGACGCGCGAACCGCCAGCACTCACCAACCGCCGGTCTATCGCCCAGTCCCCGCTCGGCGATCGGTCCCGGCGGCCGATTCGGCTGGTTGGTGAGTGGTTGGCGTCCGGGTTTCGTCGGCGGCGTCTGCAGGGTCGACGGCGGCTGCCCGGTTCAGCTGCCGGCGGGTGCTCAGATCAGCTGCCGGCGGCTGCTCAGGTCAGGCGCAGGCGCTTGCTCAGGCGGGGGCCGCGTTTGATCTTGATCTCGCCGAGGATCGCGGTGCCGCGGATGTGGAAGGTCTTCGGTGGGGCGGTGCTCGGCTCGACGACGCCGCCGAGACCGGCTTCCTGCTCGGTCACCGCACCGAGAATCGGGTTGCTGTCCAGGTGCACGATCGCGTTCTGCGGGACGCGGATCTTCACGTCGGCGAGAATCGACTTCACCTCGAGGTAGATCACGTCGTACGGCAGCTGCGCCTCGGTGTAGTCCAGCGTGACGTCGCCGAGCACCGCGTTGATCTCCTGCCGCTGCGGCGCCAGCCAGTTGCCGGTGCGCTTGGCCTCGGACAGGAACGCGTTGATCGTCGGAGCCGTCGTGACCATGCCCGCCCCGTACTGCGGGACCGGCTGCCCGGCGTACTGCGGGCCGGCCGTCTGCTGGCCCGGGACGGGCAGCCCGTTCGGCAGGTCGGTGGTGAGCTCGGCCAGCTCGCCGTACGTCTTGGCGGCGTAGACGGACTCCAGCCGCTCCTCCAGCTCGGCGTAGTTCAGCCGTCCCTCGCCCGCCGCCTCACGCAGGATCTCGGCGACATCCTCCCGCTCCAGGTCGGACACCCGCCTGCGCAGCGCCAGCTCGTCCCCGGTCGGCTGCGCCGTCGCCGGCACGTCCTGCGGGCGGTCCTGAGGTCCCTCGTCCTGAGCCACAGCAAAATCCTACGCGCGCAGCGCGCCGTCCGCCGATGAGTTACGCCCCGGATTCAACCCTGAGCCCGCCCTGACCCCGCGACCGCGTGACTGCCGCATACTGGCGACCATGAGATGGCCCGACGGAAGCCAGGGTCGCGTGCTCGCGGTTGTCTACCTCGCCGCGTTCGCGGCGATGCTGATCGGCGTGGTGTGGACGCTGGTCAACCAGCTGACCGGCGGTGCAGGGGTGCAGGCCACGATCGGCGTCGTGCTTTTCGTGGCCGGCCAGCTGACCATTGTCGCCCTGGCGTACCGGCTTCGCGCCGGCACGGACTACTCGCGGGCATGGCAGCGGTTGTCGTTGGGGCTCGAGGTCCGTCCGGCGCTCCGGTCCGCCGCGGGGTGAGCCGACGGCGTCTTCCCTTGCACCGCAGCGCTTCGTGGCGCGGACGGTAACCGCTGCCGAAGCGCTCCTCCCCCGACCGCACCGCGCCTGTCCCTGGCGAGGCGAGTGGATGACCCCGGTCCGGGCGATCATGGCTGTCCCAATCAACCCGAGGGGGATCACCTGTGAAACGAACGATGACCGTACTCGCCGCCATCCTCACGGCAGTCGCGGCCATGGTGAGCCAGCCGATCGCCGCCCAGGCGGCACCGTCGTCCTCCGGCAATTTCGGCGCTTACCCGTACGAGAACTCCTACCCGACGGTGGCCGGCTGCTCCGGCACCTTTTTCCTTCCCTGGGACGTTCCCGGTGGAGCCGTCCAGTACGCCAACTGGGAGGGCCGCCAGGTCAAGCTGGAGTTCTACTACTCCAACGCCTGCGGCGCCTACGCCCGGATCAGCAACGCACCGCAGAGCTGCGTGGCGATGATCCACCGCGACTCCAACGGCGACCGCCGGGCGGACGGATCGATGAGCGAGTCCGTCGACCCCGGCATCAACTACGCCTACACCCGGATCGCCAACAACCTGAACGGCCGTCTCGCTCAGGCCGCGCTGGTCTGCCGGAACGTGCACGGCTCGTGGGCCCTGGCCAGCACCGGCTGGTACTGAGCCCGGCAGAACCGGCGCCGGCTGAACGACCGCTTCCGGCGCAATCCTGACGCCGACTGAGCGACCGCCCGGTCCGACCCGCTCCTGCGGATCGGGCCGGGCGGCTTTAGGCTAGGCGCGAATCTCAGACCACCCTGCCTGGAGGTACGCCCGGTGTCCGCTGACTTCACCTACTCCGACCTGCTCCCGCTCGGGCAGGACGACACGGAGTACCGGCTCCTCACCACCGAGGGAGTCAGCACGTTCACCGCCGGCGGCCGGACCTTCCTGCAGGTCGAGCCGTCGGTGCTGCGGGCGCTGACCGCCGAGGCGATGCACGACATCTCGCACTACCTCCGCTCGGCCCACCTGGCCCAGCTGCGCCGGATCATCGACGACCCGGAGGCGTCCGGCAACGACCGGTTCGTCGCGCTCGACCTGCTGAAGAACGCGAACATCTCCGCCGGCGGCATCCTGCCGATGTGCCAGGACACCGGTACGGCGATCGTGATGGGCAAGAAGTCCGAGGGCGTGCTGACCGGCGCGGTCGACGAGGAGTGGATCAGCCGCGGAGTCCACGACGCCTACACCAAGCTGAACCTGCGCTACTCGCAGATGGCCCCGCTGACGATGTGGGACGAGAAGAACACCGGTACGAACCTGCCGGCGCAGATCGAGCTGTACTCCACCCCGGGCACCACGGACCCGGCGTACAAGTTCCTGTTCATGGCCAAGGGTGGTGGCTCGGCGAACAAGTCGTTCCTGTTCCAGGAGACGAAGGCGGTGCTCAACCCGGCCGGGATGATGAAGTTCCTGGACGAGAAGATCCGCTCGCTCGGCACCGCCGCCTGCCCGCCGTACCACCTGGCGATCGTCGTCGGCGGGACGTCGGCGGAGTACGCGCTCAAGACCGCGAAGTACGCCTCCGCGCACTACCTGGACGCGCTGCCGACGACGGGATCGCCGCTGGGGCACGGGTTCCGCGACGTGGAGCTGGAAGAGAAGGTCTTCCAGCTGACCCAGGACTTCGGGATCGGCGCGCAGTTCGGCGGCAAGTACTTCTGCCACGACGTCCGGGTGATCCGGCTGCCGCGGCACGGCGCCTCCTGCCCGGTCGCGATCGCCGTCTCCTGCTCGGCCGACCGGCAGGCGCGGGCCAAGATCACCCCCGCGGGCGTCTTTCTCGAGCAGCTCGAGCGGGATCCGGCGCGGTTCCTGCCCGACACCACCGACGAGCAGCTGAACGACGACGCGGACGTCGTCCGGATCGACCTGAACCAGCCGATGAGCGAGATCCGCGCCGAACTGTCGAAGCTGCCGGTGAAGACCCGGCTCTCGCTCAGCGGCCCGCTCGTCGTCGCCCGCGACATCGCGCACGCCAAGATCAAGGAACGCCTCGACGCCGGCGAGCCGATGCCCGGCTACCTGCGCGACCACGCCGTCTACTACGCCGGCCCGGCGAAGACCCCCGAGGGCTACGCGTCCGGCTCGTTCGGCCCGACCACGGCCGGCCGGATGGACGCGTACGTCGACCAGTTCCAGGCGGCCGGCGGCTCGTTCGTGATGCTTGCCAAGGGCAACCGCTCCGCCAAGGTCACCGAGGCGTGCCGCAAGCACGGCGGCTTCTACCTCGGCTCGATCGGCGGCCCGGCGGCACGGTTGGCGCAGGACTGCATCAAGTCCGTCGAGGTGATCGAGTACGCCGAACTGGGCATGGAAGCGGTCTGGAAGATCGAGGTCGAGGACTTCCCCGCCTTCGTGGTCGTCGACGACAAGGGCAACGACTTCTTCACCGACACCCGCAAACCGGTCCCGCTGACGGTACGTCCCCGCAGCTGAGTCCGATCTCGGCGGACCGAGCGTTCGCGAGGGTTGCAGTCGAGCCCCTGCTTCCCTCGAGCAGTGACGCCGGCAGGAGCCGCGGGTCGTGACGTTCAGCCGCGCCCTGCGCCCGCCGGCACGCGGGACGTTTCCTCCAGCTCCGGTTCGCCACCGAGCGCCGGCTGCCGTGCCAAGTTCCGGAATGGCTGTCGTGCCTGGTTCCGGAACTGTGCGGGCGATGAGCCGACCACGCGGCGGAACGCGGTACTGAACGCGCTCTCGGACAGGTAGCCCGTGGCCCGTGCGAGCTCGGAGATCGACAGGGTGTCGCGGGCCAGGGCATCGCGCGCGAGGCTCATCCGCCACTGGATCAGGTACTCCAGCGGCGGCACCCCGACGTGGCTCTTGAAGGCCTGGGCGAACGCGGACCGCGACATGTGGCTGATCTCGGCGAGCTCCTTGAGGGTCCAGGAGTGCGCCACGTCCGCGTGCAGGGCACGCAGGGCGGCACCTATGCCGTCCTCGTTCAACGCACCCAGCCAGCCGGTGGGCCGGTCCGTCTGACCGGCGTGAGCACGCAGCATGTGCACCAGCAGGATCTGTGCGAGGTGGTTCTGCACCAGCGGGCCGCCGGCGGCGGCGATCCCGACCTCGGTGGCCAGGAGATCGATCAGCTGCCCGAGCCGCGCGCCCTGAGGATCGGCCCCGCGGACGATCACGAGCGGCGGCAGGAGATCGGTCAGCAGGCCCGCGTTCCGGTCGTCGAACGCGATGTGCCCGACGCAGAGGTAAAGGTCCTGCTCGGACTCCGGGCCGATCCGCACGAACCCGTCCTCGGCAGTCGCCCACACCGGCTCCGCGGGGCGCGGCCTCGCGTCGAGCGTGCTGGCCAGGACGTACGGCGGCGGGTTGCCCAGCAGAAAGGTGTCGCCCTCCTGCAGCAGCACCGGCTCGTGCCCGTCGAGAATCAGCCAGCACGTGCCGCGCACGATGCCGCCGATCCGCACGTGCAAGAACGTGTCGAAGCGCAACGCCCACTCACCCACGGCCCGGAGACTGGGCCCGACCACGGTGCGGGGCCGGAGCAACCCGATCGCGTCGGCCACTGGATCCCGAAATCCGAGCACCAAGAATTCCTCCTGGACGATACGTAAAGAACCGCGGACTCTGCATCATGGATCGTACTGCGCTGTCCCAGCAGGATCGATGGTGAACGGATCGGCATCGAGACAGTGATGGAGAGACCCACATGGGACAGCTGGATGGCAAGACGGCGGTGGTCACCGGAGGAAGCAGCGGGATCGGTCTGGCCACCGCCGTACGGCTCGCGGACGAGGGCGCTTACGTGTTCGTCACCGGGCGGCGCGAGGCCGAGCTGGAGGCGGCCGTCAAGACCATCGGGACGGACCGGGCGACGGGCGTGACCGGTGACATCGCCAAGCCGGCCGACCTCGACCGGCTCTACGAGGCGGTCCGGGCGCGAGACCGGGGACTGGACGTGCTGGTGGCGAACGCGGCGGTCGGTGCGTTCGTGACGCTGGAGCAGACGACCGAGCAGCACTTCGACCAGACCTTCGCGGTCAACGTCCGCGGCACGCTGTTCACCGTGCAGAAGGCGTTGCCGCTGCTCAACGACGGAGCCTCGATCGTGCTGGTCGGTTCGACGGCCGGCGACCGTGGGGTCGAGGCGTTCGGCGCGTACGCGGCGTCGAAGGCGGCCGTCCGGTCCTTCGCGCGGACCTGGTCCAACGAGCTCAAGGACCGCGGCATCCGGGTCAACGTGGTCTCGCCGGCCTGGATCGAGACTCCCGGGGGCACCGCCGCTTTCGGCGACGAGGAGACCGCTCGGGCGGTCAAGGAGAATGTCGCCGCGACCGTGGCCAAGGGCCGCATGGGTCGGCCCGAGGAGGCCGCCGCGGTCGTGGCCTTCCTCGCCTCGGACCAGAGCAGCTACGTCGTCGGCGCGAACCTCTATGTTGACGGCGGCACGAACCAGATCTGAGCCGCACCGGTTGGACGGCAGGTTGGCGTGGGTTGCCAGCCTGTGCTGGAGATTCCACCCAGGGCGGACGTAACGGTTGCGTTGGTCGATCAGGTCGGGAGGCGTCGTCACGCGGACCAACTGCAGCTCGCAGCCGGACAGGCTCTGCTGGTACAGCGCGTGCAGAGGTGGCTTGTCGACGGCGCCGGACAGGACGACGTACTGCGCTCCTGCGGCTCGGTAGGTCGTCCACAAGGCCGCGACGTTGCGGACTCGCAGCAGGTCGTGGAAGCTCGGTTCGCCCGCGGCGGCGCGATCTGCCGGCGCGGGGCCGAACTGGGAGATGGCGTCCAGGTCGATGACTGCAGTGGGATGGCCGGCCCCGGTGAGGATACGGCCGAGCTCCTGGCCCAGCGTTGTCTTGCCGGCGCCGTCGCCGCCGGTCAGGAACAGAGCTCGGTGGACGGTGTTCGTGGGCATCAGCTGAGGTTACGACGTGCTGACGCGAGGGCGGAGGATGTAGACCGTCAGGCAGAGGTTGCCGAGGAACTGGTAGAGCGCCCAGTGCAAGTTGGCTTCGACGTGGTGGTAAACGTCGAGGCGCCACTCGGTGCCGATGGCATGCTTCTCCTCCATCTCCAGGCCGGCGGCGGTGAAGGAGGACTCACCATGGCCGCACCTCACCACGGCGATCCCGCGACACCACCGGCTATCCGCCGATCATGACCGCGCCCCCGGAGCCGGGTTAATCGATTGACCGGGTTTGTCGCGGCGATTACAACGGTCCGGACGGCTCGAACCGAGGCCTGCACCCGACGAGGGAGATGTGATGCGCGTTCTCGACATCGAGATCTCCCCGGACTTGCTGGCTTCCTGGGTCGGCTGGCTCGCACCGGACCGGCAACTGTTCTTCGTGACGGCCGACCAGGCGAAGCAGTGGGGACTGCCGCTCGATCCGACCGAGCCCGACCAGAATCTGCGGGACACGTACCGCAGATTCTGGGTGGACAAAGGACTGAAGTCGGTCTGGCTGGACGAGGCGGCGTTCTTCGGCCTGCCGCGGGAAACCCGCGCCGAGCTGGTGCGAGCTCAAGTGACGCACGAGCGATCCGCCGTACCGACTGTCCGTGCGTGGCGGGATGAGCTGGGACCTGCAATCGCGCAGCAGGCCGACGGTCATCGGTTCGTGTGGTGGAAGTCCGTACTGCGGGATTCGGCCGCGGTGGTTCTCTCCCGCCTGCTGAGTCAGCAGTACGGCCCCAGCCGGCACCGCGCCGTACCAGCGGAGGTGTGGAACGCGGCTGCTCCGCTTCTACCCAGGGTGCGCGAGTTGGCCGGCACGTTCGCGAACGGCAGCGGGCCGAACTGCTTCGGCACAGTGATGGCTGCGGCAGGGGTGGAGGGCGCCGCCGAGCAGTGGATGCAACGAGAGCCGTTCGAGCAGTGGCTGCAGGAGCACACGACGCGCGGCGGGGACGACGCCGTTCCGGGGACGGTGCTGGTGTGGCGCGATTCCGAGCACGCGGTTCAGCACGCGGCGGTGACCTTGGGACCGGGGTGGACCTTTCACAAGCCGAACCAGACCTGGTCGGGGCCGCGCAAGGTTCGCACCACGCAGGAGGTCATCAAGAGCAACCGCGCCTCTGGCCGATACCTCCACCGCTACACGATCCACCGCTGACACCCCGTACCGGACGCACTGCGATCCGATCCTCCGCGATCAGCTGAGCAACTCCTCCGCGATGTGCGTGACCTTGAAGCCGGTGGGCGCATCGGGCACGCGCCAGGTCGGCGGGGCCGTCCAGCTGGGCCAGTCCTCGGCGAAGGGGGTCGCCCAGGACTCGATCTCGCGAACGGCGGCATGGCCGTCGGCGGTGATGCGGGCGGCCTCGGCCGGGGTGAAGCGGCCGGCCGCGACGGCGCCTTCCAGCTCGTCCTCGTCCTTCCACTCGATCACGCGGTCCGGGGTGATCCACAGGTCCAGCACGTAGTCGACGGTGCTCGTTCGGCGAGCGGCCGGGTCGCGGCGGTGCTCGGCCTCCAGGTTCACGTACCAGCCGCGGAAGGTGCCGTCCTCGTCCCAGAAGTGCCACACGGACCAGGGCTTGCCCGCGGGTGACACCTTGAGGATGCCGGTGCCGCGCCAGATGTCGAGCTTGAGCACGCGGCGCTCGGTGAACATGCCGACCGGACCCGCGTGCCGCATCTCCCGCCCGTCGGCGAGCACCGGTTTGATCAGCGGCGTACCGGGAGCGAGCCAAGCGACCAGCGCGTCGGCGTCGTGCTGGACCACGGTCATCGGGCGGACGTTCGGCAGGTCACGGTGCCGCCCGGTGCCTTCGTAGACCCACTCGATCGTCGTGCCCGGCGCCCAGAACTCCGCCGCTCCCGAACCGGCCACCGGCGCCGGGTTCGCGGCCCGCACCCGATCCGCGGCGAGCTCCCGATTCCCGGCACGCTCCCGACCGCCGACGGACTCTCGATCCCCGGCGACCTTCCGATCCCCGGCGGGCTCCGGATCCCCGGCCGCCTCGGGATCCGGTACGGCGGCGGCCGTCACGGCGTGGCCGGTCTGGTCATCGACAGCACGTCGAGGGCGGCGTCGAGCTGCTGCTCGGTCAGGTCGCCCTTCTCGACGTGACCGTTCTCCAGCACGACCTCACGAATCGTCTTGCCCTGCTTGAGCGCGCTCTTGGCGACCGCGGCGGCGTTCTCGTAGCCGATGTAACGGTTCAGCGGGGTGACGATCGACGGCGACGACTCGGCCAGCGCCCGCGCGTGCTCGACGTTCGCGGTGATGCCGTCGACGCAGCGGTCGGCGAGCAGCCGGGACGCGTTGGTCAGCAGCTCGATCGACTCCAGCAGGTTGCGGGCGATCACCGGCAGCATCACGTTCAGCTCGAAGTTGCCGGCGGCACCGGCCACGGTGATCGTGGTGTCGTTGCCCATCACCTGGGCGGCGACCATCAGGGTTGCCTCACAGATCACGGGATTCACCTTGCCGGGCATGATGCTCGAGCCGGGCTGCAGGTCCGGCAGCGCGATCTCGCCGAGGCCGGCCCGCGGCCCGGACCCCATCCAGCGCAGGTCGTTGCAGATCTTGGTCAGGCTGACGGCAACTGTCTTCAGCTGGCCGGACAGCTCGACCAGACCGTCGCGAGCACCCTGCGCCTCGAAGTGGTCGGCGGCCTCGCTGAGCTCGAGCCCGGTCCGCCGGTTCAGCTCGTCGATCACCTTGGCGGCGAAGCCGGGCGGGGTGTTGATGCCGGTCCCGACCGCTGTCCCACCCAGCGGCAGCTCGGTGACCCGGGGCAGCGTCGCGCGCACTCGGTCAGCGCCGCGGCGGATCTGCGCGGCGTACCCGTCGAACTCCTGGCCGAGCGTGACCGGCGTCGCGTCCATCAGGTGGGTGCGGCCGGACTTCACCACCTCGGCGAACTCCGTGCCCTTGCGCGACAGCGCGTCGGCCAGGTGCTCCAGGGCCGGCAGCAGGTCGCGCACGACACCGGCGGTGGCGGCGACGTGGATCGCCGACGGGAAGGTGTCGTTGCTGGACTGGCTGGCGTTGACGTGGTCGTTCGGGTGCACGTCGTTCTCGAGGGCGCGGGTGGCCAGGGTGGCGAGCACCTCGTTGACGTTCATGTTGGTGGACGTGCCGGAGCCGGTCTGGAACACGTCGATCGGGAACTCGGCGTCGAACTCGCCCGCCGCCACCCGGTCCGCGGCCGCGACGATGCCCTCGGCGACCCGGCCGTCGATCACACCGAGCTCGGCGTTCACCACCGCGGCCGACGCCTTGATCTGCGCCAGCGCGTGCACGAGCGCCGGCGCCAGCGGCCGGCCGGAGATCGGGAAGTTCTCCACCGCACGCTGGGTCTGCGCCCGCCACAACGCGTCGCGCGGCACCTTGACCTCGCCCATCGTGTCGTGCTCGATCCTGAATTCCACGTTGTCACCCATACCTGCAGAGTACGTGGATCCGTCCTGTCGGCCGGGCCTGGTAGAACGTCTGTGGACAACGCCACATCGTTCCCGCACGCCCAGTCAGCCAGGTCCGAGGAGTACCGATGAAGTTCACCCAGCCGTTCGAGATCACCAAGTGGGACCAGTCGACCTACGACGACGCCGACGACGTCGAGCTGGGGCGCGCAACGGTCGGCAAGACCTTCGCCGACGGCGAGCTGGTGGGCACGAGCTCCGCCGAGCTGCTGATGGTCGGTACGCCGGCCGGCCCGGCGGCGTACACGGCGGTCGAGCGGTTCACCGGGACACTGGACGGCCGCGAGGGGTCCTTCGTGATGGTGCACGGCGCGTCCGCGGAGGAGACCGCGTCCCACGGCAAGGTGGTCGCGTCCGCCGGGGCCTTGACCGGCCTGTCCGGCACGGTCCTTTACGAGCACGACGACCAGGGCCCGCGCCTCACCCTCGACTACGAGCTGCCCGGCTGACCCGGCGGCTACGAGAGGCACGCGGTTACGAGCTGCCCGACTGAGCTGTGCCCTGGTAGACGTAGTAGGTCTCGTCCCGCCCCTGCAGCTCGACCGGGACGGGCGAGACCACGCACCCGCCGAAGACGTTGCCGATAGCCCCTTCCAGCTCCGGCGAGGCGGACGAGGACCACACGGTCAGCACCCCGCCCGCGCGCAGCTTGTCCCGGCAGACCTGGAGGAACCCGGTCCGGTAGATGACCGAGTTCGCGTCGTACACCAGGAAGTCCGGGCCGTTGTCGACGTCGAGCAGGATCCCGTCGTACGACGCGTCGGCCTGTCCGGTGACCACCTCACGGACGTCGCCGACGGCAACCGTCACCCGCGGGTCGTCGAGCACCGACGGCAGCAGTCCGTCCCGCATCCACTGCACCAGCGCCGGCTCGATCTCGGCGACCACCACTTCACCCACCCGTACGTCGGCCAGCAGCGCCCGCACGGTGTACCCGAGCCCGAGTCCGCCGACCAGCACCCGGTCCGGATTCCCTGACAGGGCAGCATTCGCGAGCAGTTCCTCGCTGGACGTCTCACGATCGTCCATCACGAACACCCCGTTGGCCCGCAGCTCCAGCGCCCCGTCGACCTCCCGGCGCCGCAGCACCAGCTCGCCCCGCTCACTGACCGCCCGCGCCACCTCGCTCACCCGCACATCCTGCCCCAGCCGCACAAGGCGCCGCCGAGACCCCCGGCGCCAACCCCCGGCAATTTCGAGGGATAACCCAGCAGGTTGTGGGTTCAGGGGCCCGCCTGCGGTCGGAGAACCCACAACTTGGCGGGTTATCCCCTCAAACAGAAAGGGGGGAGCCGGCGCGGGTGGGCGGGGCGGGGTGGGGCGGTCAGTACCAGTTTTTGCGTTTGGAGTGGGCCCAGGCTTCGCAGGGGGAGCCGTGGGCGTCCTCGATGTAGTCGAGGCCCCACTTGATCTGGGTGACCGGGTTGGTGCGCCAGTCCGAGCCGTACGCCGCCATCCGGTTGCCGGGCAGGGCCTGCGGAATGCCGTACGCGCTGGAGGTCGGGTTGTCCGCGGTGACCTTCCAGCGGGACTCCTTGGTCCACAGCTTGTCCAGGCAGGAGAACTGGCTCTCGCCCCAGCCGTGGTTGTCCAGCAGGTTGAAGGCGATCTCCTTCGGGGTGCCCTCGAGCTCCTTGCGCGCGGCGTCGCGGGTGGCGCGCTCCTTGCGGGAGTTCTCGTTGGTCTTCTGCAGCGCCTGGTAGCGGGCCAGCGCGGCGTTCTTGGCCTTGCGGCGCAGCGCGGCCCGGTCCTGCAGGGCCTTGCGCGCGGTCTCGACGGCCTCGATCTGGTTGCGGAGCCGGACCACCTCGACGGCCTGCTCCTCGGCGGTCAGCGGCTTCGGCGACGGGGACTTCACCTGGCGCGCCTTCTCACTGTTCAGCACCGCCAGCTCGGCCCGGCCGGAGACCGGGTCGGAAGCGGCTGTGCTGCCCGGGGCGGTGAAGAGGTCGATCCCTGCGACGACCGAGACGACGGCGATCCCACAGACCGCGAGGACCGCGACGGAGCGCTTCGCTTTCATCTGTCCTTCCGAGAAACCCGACCCCCGTCGGCTGCAACAGAAACATACTCTGGACCAAACAGACCGTGATCACAAGCAGGTCACAACACACGGTGCGGCCACATGAGCTGTGGCCGCACCGGGTACCGCGGAATTTTTAACCGGGCTTTACAGTGCCCGGCCGCGCGTGTCGCTTCAGAGCTGCACGTCCTCCAGCATCTCGGTGACCAGCGCCGCGATCGGCGAACGCTCCGACCGGGTCAGCGTGACGTGCGCGAACAGCGGATGTCCCTTCAGCTTCTCGACCACCGCGACCACGCCGTCGTGCCGGCCGACCCGCAGGTTGTCCCGCTGCGCCACGTCGTGGGTGAGCACGACCCGGGAGTTCGCGCCGACCCGGGACAGCACCGTGAGCAGCACGTTGCGCTCCAGCGACTGGGCCTCGTCGACGATCACGAACGCGTCGTGCAGCGACCGGCCGCGGATGTGGGTCAGGGGCAGCACCTCGAGCATGCCGCGGTCCACCACCTCGTCGATCACGTCGCTGCTGGTCAGCGCGCCGAGCGTGTCGAACACGGCCTGCGCCCAGGGCTGCATCTTCTCCGACTCCGAACCGGGCAGGTAGCCGAGCTCCTGGCCGCCGACCGCGAACAGTGGCCGGAACACCACCACCTTCTTGTGCTGGCGGCGCTCCATCACCGCCTCCAGCCCGGCGCACAGCGCCAGCGCCGACTTGCCGGTGCCGGCCCGGCCGCCCAGCGAGACGATGCCGACGTCGGGGTCCAGCAGCAGGTCGAGCGCCACCCGCTGCTCCGCGGACCGGCCGCGAATGCCGAACGCCTCCCGGTCGCCGCGGACCAGCCGGATCCGCTTGTCGGGCATCACCCGGCCGAGCGCGCTGCCCCGGTCCGACAGCAGCACGAGCCCGGTGTGGGTCGGGAACTCGCCGGCCTGCCGGAGCTCCAGGACGCCGTCCTCGTACAGCGAGTCGACGTCGGCGGTCTCGACCTCCAGCTCGCTCATCCCGGTGTAGCCGGATTCCAGCGCCAGCTCCGCGCGGTACTCCTCGGCGACCAGGCCGCAGGCGGACGCCTTGACCCGCATCGGCAGATCCTTGGAGACCAGCGTGACGTCGCGCCCCTCGGCCTGGAAGTTGCAGGCCACCGCGAGGATGCGGCTGTCGTTGTCGCCGAGCCGGAACCCGGCGGGAAGGCTTTCGGGGTCGGTGTGGTTCAGCTCGACCCGGAGCGTTCCGCCGTTGTCTCCCACGGGCAGGGGCGCGTCCAGGCGTCCGTGCAGGATCCGGAGCTCGTCCAGCAGACGCAGCGCGGTGCGGGCGAAGTAGCCGAGCTCGGGGTGATGCCGTTTGGCCTCCAGTTCGGTGACGACGACCACCGGAACGATCACCTCGTGCTCGTCGAACCGCTCCATCGCATGCGGGTCGCTGAGCAGCACGGAGGTGTCCAGCACGTAGGTGCGCTGGGCCGGTACGGATGAGGTGCTTGACGCCTTGGCGTGAGTGGCAGCCATGTCGCACGTCCTCTCGGGCCGCAGCGTGCACCACGCCCGGCCCACCAGTGTTAGGTGATGGACCGGGAGCTGGATGCCCAGGGGTCTGGTGCAGACCCCCTCCGGCGCGCCGCACGAGCGCCACCGGAAACCAGTGAGACCGAGACCGGGGGTCTCGGGCACTCCGTTCTGCCCCTCATGGGGCAACCGGCTGGGACGAGATACTCATCTGATCGGGCCTCCCGGACAGCCGGCTTCCCCTCCGACCGTCACTTAGGAGCGTAGGTCGCTGCTGGTAACCGCGCAGCCCGACACGCCCGGCCACGGGGTTAACGGCTCGTGACGCGCTTCCCTCCGACGGGGGACCCTCCGCTCGCCCCTGCGGGGGAACCCGTTCGCCCGAGCGGGGGATCCGCTGCCCAGGGCGGACGGGAAAGGCTGTGACCATGCGGAAGAACTGGCCGGTGTGGACAGGGTGTGCGGCCGCCCTCTGGTCGCTCGCGTACGGCGTACTGGGCGTGTTCTGGGCGCTCGGCGGGGACGGGTATCCCTTCGCCCGGGTGGTGGACGACCGGGCCACGGCGTCGGTGCTGGAGGGGGCTCCGGTCGAGGTGGTGGCGCCGGTGATGGCGGCACTCGGCTTCACCGGGGCGGTGGTGGCGGTGCTGATGACGGTACGACGGCCCCGCGGGTGGTTCTTGCAGGGCTACGCGGCGGGAATGGCGGTGCTGCTCGCGCTGGTGATTCCCGACTACACACCGTTGGCGATGGTGGCCCTGTCCCCTGCGCTGGTGGTGTTCACCTTCACCGGGGTTCCCGGCGCGCAGGGCGGCATCGAGGACATCCTGTACTGGCACCGCGTCAACCTGCTGCTGGTCTTCTTCGGCGGACTGCTCTGGGCCGCCACGGCGGTCGCGTACCACCGGCGAGCCCGGCAGGCCTGCGTGTTCTGCGGCCGCGGTGACGGCGTACCGGCGGCGTGGACCACGCCGGAGGCGGCGTTGCGGTGGGGGCGACGGGCGGTGCTGGTCGCGGTCGTGTCGAACGTGCCGTACGAGTTCACCCGGGTGGCCTGGTACTTCGGGTGGCCGCTGGGTATCACCGAGCAGTTCCACCAGGAGATGGTCGACACGCCGGGGATGCTGGAGATGGGACTCGGGATGGCGCTGCTCGCGGTCGGCGGCAGCATCCTGACGCACGGGCTGGTGCAGCGGTGGGGCGAGGTCTACCCGCGCTGGCTGTGGTGGCGCGCCGGTCGCCGGGTGCCGCCCTCGCGGGCGATCGTGCCGGCGGCGGTGGTGGCGGTTGTGCTGATCCCGGCCGGGCTGATGAACCTGCGCCTGCCGGGCGGCAACCTGAGCTCGGAGTGGGGTCTGGCCATGCCCGGCGTGCTCTGGATCGTCTGGGGCGCCGCGCTCGGGGCCGCGACGTACGCCTACTACCTGCGTCGCCGCGGCACGTGCGCGCGCTGCCACCGAGGTGAAACCGCGCGGGATCTGCTGGCCGAGGCCGCACGGCCGACCCCACCGTCGGATCGGCCGGTCGTTCAGGTGCCGAAGCGGCGCTCCCGCTGGGCGTAGGAGCGGATGGCCCGGAGGAAGTCGACGTGCCGGAAGTCGGGCCAGAGCGCCTCGCAGAAGTAGAACTCGCTGAGCGCGCTCTGCCAGAGCAGGAAGCCGCCCAGCCGCTGCTCCCCGGAGGTGCGGATGACCAGGTCGGGATCCGGCTGGCCCTTGGTGTAGAGGTGTTCGGCGATGTGCTCGACGTCGACGCGCTCGGCCAGCTCCTCGATGGAGATGCCCTTCGCTGCCTCCTCGAGCAGCAGGGAGCGGACGGCGTCGGCCAGTTCGCGCCGGCCGCCGTAGCCGACCGCGACGTTGACCAGCAGGCCGTCGACGTGCTGGGTCGCGGTCTCCGCGCTCTTCAGCACCTCGGCGGTGGCGGCGGGCAACAGGTCGAGCGCGCCGACCGGGTGGATCCGCCGGCCGCCGACCGAGGCGAGCTCCTCGACGGTCTGCTCGATGATGCGCAGCAGCGGCTCCAGCTCGTCGGCCGGACGGGTCAGGTTGTCCGTGGACAGCATCCAGACGGTGACCACCTTGACACCGACCTCGTCGCACCAGTCCAGGAACTCCGCGATCTTGCTCGCGCCCGCCTCGTGCCCGCGCGAGACCGGGTCACCGGCGGCCCGGGCCCAGCGCCGGTTGCCGTCGATGATGACGCCGATGTGCCGCGGCATCCGGTCCGGCGACAGGGATCGCGCCAGCCGGCGCTCGTACAGTCCGTACACCGCACTGCGCAGGCGCTGCTTGCCGGGTGTCCGCATGGGCAGGTGTTCTCCTCGAGTCCTCGACCGGGGCCGTCTGCTGGGCGGGTGCAGGCGTGCCTCACCGAGGCTAGCCGAGATTTGCCGCCTCGGAGAGTGGCCGGCGGAGATCGAACTTTCCGCCCCCGGACCGCATCAGACCCTTCAGGCTGGGCTGTTGCCGGTGCACCCGGAACACTCCGCCCGGGGTCGGCGGTGCCAGGGATGTGGCTTACATTTCATCCTGAGGAACGGTTTGACCTACGGAGCCGTAGGTTACGGTTGCGTAGGTAGCGGTTCCCGACGCCGAGAGGATGGCGATGACGGCCAGCAGCGCGACCAGCAACGGCATGCCCGGCGATCCGCTGGAGCACGGCCGCGACAACCAGGCCGACAACCACGGACACGGGCACGGGCACGGCCAGGAGCACGACCACGAGCACGGTCACACCCTCTCCGACGCCCTCCGTCCGCTCAAGCCGAAGCTGCGCGGCTGGCTGCACGCCGGCACCTTCCCGCTCGCCACCGCGGCGGGCATCGTGCTGATCTGCCTGGCCCCGAGCTCGAGCGCACGCTGGGCCGCGGCCGTCTACACGCTGGGCGCGATGCTGCTGTTCGGCATCTCGGCGCTCTACCACCGGTTCTACTGGGGCCCGACCGGCGAGGCGATCCTGCGCCGGCTCGACCACAGCAACATCTTCCTGCTGATCGCCGGCACCTACACCCCGCTGGGCATGGTGCTGCTGCACGGCAGCGAACGGGTCCTGCTGCTCAGCATGGTCTGGGGCGGCGCGCTGCTCGGCATCCTGTTCCGGATCTTCTGGGTCGGCGCACCGCGCTGGCTCTACACGCCGATCTACCTGGCGCTGGGCTGGGTGGCGATCTTCTGGATGGGCGACTTCTACCAGCTCGGCGGCGCCTCGGTGGTCACCCTGCTCGCGATCGGCGGCGGCCTGTACTCGATCGGCGCGGTCGTCTACGGCACCAAGCGGCCGAACCCGTCGCCGCAGTGGTTCGGCTTCCACGAGATCTTCCACGCGTTCACGGTGGCCGCGTTCATCTGCCACTACATCGCGGTCAGCATCGCCACCTACCGCGTCGGCTGACCCCCGGACAGCCTCCCGCCCCCGATCTGAAGACAAGCTGAAGATCCGGGCGCAGTCTGGGTGGGTACCAGTCGCACCACCCGGGGGGGCACCATGACCACGACCGCACTCGACCCGCTCGGCCCGGACGCTCTGCACGGCGCCGTCCTGACCGAGCTGGTCCCGACCGTCACGGGCGATCCGGACGCCGTCCCGCTGACCGTCCGGGTCGAGCAGTTCCCGTACGAGATCGGCACGCCCAGTACCGCGGCACTGCTGCGCGTGCTCGGAACCGCTCAGCTGTCCGACGGCTCGACGACGGACTGGGCCTGCTTCGTGAAGAAGCTCCAGTCGCCGCGGCACTGGCCGTTGATCCACCTGGTTCCGGAGCACTACCGTGCGGAGTTCATCCGGAAGCTGCCCTGGCAGCTGGAGATCGCCGTGCACCGCAGCGGCCTGGCAGAGTTGCTGCCCGACGGGCTGCGACTGGCCACGGCGTACCGGATCGACGAGTACGCCGACGACCGGGCGACACTGTGGATGGAGTACGTCGAGCAGGAACCGGGGGTCTGGCCGCTCGAGCGCTTCGGCCGGGCTGCGTTCCTGCTCGGTCGGCTGTCCGCGCGGCGGCAGCCGCATCTGGTGGACCCGCTGATCCCGCGCGACGGGACTGACGAGTCCGGCGTCGGGCTGCGGTACTACACCGAAGGCCGCGTGCTCAGCACAGCCCTGCCGCTGCTGGCCGATCAGCGGACCTGGCGGCATCCGCTGCTCGCGGCGGCCGTCTGCAACACCGGCGACCACGGGCTGAAGGACGAGCTGCTCGAGCTGGCGGAGCGGCTGCCCGCAGTACTGGATGCGCTCGACGCGCTGCCGCAGTGCTATCAGCACGGGGACGCCAGCCCGCAGAACCTGCTGGTGCCACGAGACGCCCCGGACGAGTTCGTGGTGATCGACTGGGGCTTCGACTGCCCGCAAGCCGTCGGCTTCGACCTGGGGCAGTTGCTCGTCGGGCTGGCTCACGCCGGCGAGCTGCCGCCCAGCGCCCTGCCCGCTGTGCACGAGGTGATCCTCAAGGCGTTCCGGGAGGGGTTGGCCGCTGAAGGGATGCAGGTGCCGGAGGAGCAGGTCCGCTACGGGTACTTGGGCTCGCTGCTGGCCCGGGCGGCGTTCACCGCGCTCCCGCTGGAGCGGCTCAACCAGGTCACCACCGACGCCGACGTCGAGTACTTCGAGAACCGCGTGCTGCTCACCCGGGCCCTGGTCGACCTGATGAGGGAGCTCGATTAGGCGTCAGCACGAACACTCGGACTGCCCGGCCGCTGCGTACGACGTACGTGTCGTACGCCGGCCACATCTTCGTCACCAGCGGCCAGACCCGGTCCCGCTCCGCGCCTTCGGCCAGAGTGGCGTGGACCGGGATCTCGCGTCCGCCCGGCAGCGCCACCACGGCGTCGGCACGGGCCAACAGGTTGCTGGACCAGGCAGGGTGGTTCTCCTGCCCCCAGTTGGACGCGGTGACGACGAAGGAGTCCCCGTCGGGCGCGTAGATCAGCGGCACCGTCCGGGGGTGTCCGGACTTGCGGCCGGTCGTGGTCAGCAGCAACGTCGGCAGCGCGATGCGGCCGAGGATGTTGACGCGTCCGCGGGTCCGTTGTTGCAGCCAGCGATCGACCGGCACGAGGCGGCGACCCACGGTAGCGAACCAGCGCTGGTGCCCTAACAACCGGATGACGTTCGTGTACCAGCCCATGCACGAAGTCTGCCGAGCCCCCGGAAACGGGTATGCAGGAGGGTGTGAGGAATCTTCGCTTTGCCGCGGTCGCCGCGCTCGCCGGCCTGGTTGTGACCGGGTGCGGCGACGAGACCGACCCCAGCAGCACCCCCAGCCCCGGCCCGTCCAGCCCGGCGCCAACGAGTCCTGCCCCGAGCACGGCGCCCTCCAGCAGTACGCCGACCGGCGGTGCGCTGCCGCTGACCGTCACCCGGACCGGCGGCTTCGCCGGCTTCGACGACCGGGTGGTGATCGGCACCGACGGCGTCGCCACCGTCAGCCGCCGCGGCAAGGACCCGGTGAAGTGCCGGGTCGACGCGAGCCTGCTGACCGAGCTCACCGACGCGGTGCAGCAGGTCGACTGGACCGCGGTCGGCTCGACCAAGCCGACCGTCCGGCACCCCGACGACATGATCATCGCGGTCGCCTCCGGCCGCGGCCTCGCCCGGCTGGAGGACCCACGTCTGAGGCCGCTGACCGCCCCGGTGACCAAGCTGCTCACCGAGGCGGCCGCTGCGCCGGGGAAACTTTGCAAGCCGGTTTAGGGCGTGGCCCCCAAGTCCGCGCAGCAGGCGGGGACTTGGGGTACTCCCTAACCTGCGACCAACGACACGTCGTCGATCACGAAGCTCGTCTGCAGCGACGCGTCCTCCTGGCCGACGAACCTGACCGTGACCGTCCTGCCCTTGTACTGCGTCACGTCGTAGCTCTTCTGCACGTACGCCGTGGACTTGTCGAGGTTGGACAGCGTCGCCAGCGTGGTCGTCGTCGTACCGTCGACCACCTGCACCTTCACCGTGTCGTACGCCGTGGAGCCCGTGGTCTCAGCGGTGTCGATCCGGATCCAGAACGCCAGGGTCGCCGCGGCCGCCGTCGCCGGGATCGCCACCGACTGGCCGAGGTTCTCGGTGCTCGACCGGCCGTTGCCCTGCAGCCACGCCTTGTACGAGCCCGTGCGCGCCGGCTTGGTCGTGCTGTTGGTGATGACGCCGGTGGTCCCGGTCCAGCTCACCGCGCCCGACTCGAAGCCGGGGTTGAGCAGCCGGTTGGTGCCGGTCGGCGGGTTCGTGCTGCCGTAGTCCTTCTGGGCGTAGGTCCAGACCATGTGGCCGATCGCGTCGAGCTGGCGGTCCAGCGACGTCAGGTTGAGGTTGCTGATCGTGTCGCAGGACCGGTGGTAGCAGGGGTCGTAGGCCTGCCCCGCGGTACCGCCCCACTTCGACGCCTGCGCCGACGTCTTGATGCCCTCGGCACCGGAGAAGGTGCCGGCGGTCGCGATGCCGAGCGACCGGAAGGCGGCGTGGTCGGACCGGCCCTGGACGTCGACGTACTCGGTCTGCACGCCCCGGCCGGTGAAGTAGGCGGTCAGGTCGTCGCGCGCCGCGTTGCCGGCCGGGTTGTCGTTGTAGACGAAGTAGCCCGGGTTCGGCGAACCGATCATGTCGAAGTTCAGGTACAGCTCGATCCGGTCCCGGTCGGCGGCGGGCAGGTTGTTCACGTAGTACTTCGATCCGACCAGGCCGAGTTCCTCGGCTCCCCACAAGCCGAACCGCAGCCGGTTCCGCGGGGTCTGGCCGCTCGCGGCGTACGCCAGCGCGGCTTCCAGCACGCCCGCACTGCCGGTGCCGTTGTCGTTGATGCCCGGACCGGAGCTGACGCTGTCCAGGTGCGCGCCGGCCATCACGACGTGGTTGGCGTCGCCGCGCGGCCACTCCGCGATCACGTTGTACGACGTACCGGCCGAGGTGGAGAAGGACTGCAGGGTGGTGGTGTAGCCGGCCGCGTCGAGCTTGGACCTCACCCAGTCGGCGGACGCGCGGTACCCGGGCCGGCCGGTGGCGCGGTTGCCGCCGTTGCTCGTCGCGATCGACTGCAGCTGGTCGAGATGGGCCTTGGCGTTGGTGACGGACAGATCAGGCGACTCGGCGGCGGTGGCCGGCGTGGCCGGCACCAGGACGGTGCCGACCAGCGCGGCGCCGAGCACGGCGGACAGGAAGGTTCTGGGCGGGGACATGCGCACGGGGGACTCCTTTGCCTCACAAAGGCGCTGTACTGGGGGCGATCTGGACAGCCGAAGGCCGGGGCGCACAGCCTGGGGCGGCGGCTGTGCGCCCCGGCCTGGATCACAGCGGGACGGCCGGTGCGATCAGCCGGCGACCAGCGACACGTCGTCGATCACGAAGCTGGTCTGCAGCGACGCGTCCTCCTGGCCGACGAACCTGACCGTGACCGTCTTGCCCTTGTACTGCGTCACGCTGAAGGTCTTCTGCACGTAGGAGCTGCTCTTGTTCAGGTTCGACAAGGTGCCGAGCGTGGTCGTGGTGGCTCCGTCGACGATCTGCACCTTCACCGTGTCGTAGACCGTGGACGCCGTGGTCTCCGCGGTGTCGATCCGGATCCAGAACGACAGACTGGCCGCGGTCGCCGTGGCCGGGATGGCGACGGACTGGCCGAGGTTCTCGGTGCTCGACCGGCCGTTGCCCTGCAGCCACGCCTTGTACGAACCGGTGCGAGCCGGCTTCGAGGTGCTGTTGGTGATCACGCCGGTGGTCCCGGTCCAGTTCACCGCGCCCGACTCGAAGCCGGGGTTGAGCAGCCGGTTGGTGCCGGTCGGCGGCTCGGGCTCGGTGCCACCACAGGCGGCGGCGCCGGCCGGCACGGAGATGGCGGAGAACGCGGCCTCGATGCCCTTGCACTGCGCCGAGTCGGGACCGTACAACTCCTTGGCCGAGTTGATCGCGCCTTCGCGGGCGTCGCGGTAGGTGCTGCCCGAGGTCAGCTTCGTGGTCAGCGTGCGGTACCAGACCTTGGCGGCGACGTCGCGGCCAACCGGCGTGATGGTGGCGCCGTTGCAGGCGGTGCTGGCGTGGGTGACCCCGCCGATGACCTTGCTGCCGGTGCCCTCGGAGGCCAGGTAGAACCAGTGGTTCAGCGGGCCGGAGGAGTAGTGCGGGTCCGCGCCGCTGACCGCGCTGCTCCAGCAATCGTAGCTGCGGCCGTCCTTGCTCGGCTTGTCCATGTAGCGCAGCGGAGTGCCGTTGCCGTTGATGTTGATCTTCTCGCCGATCAGGTAGTCACCCGGGTCGGAGGAGTTGTTGGCGGAGAACTCGACCGCGGTGCCGAAGATGTCCGAGGTCGACTCGTTCAGGCCGCCCGCGTCGCCGAAGTAGTTCAGGTCGGCGGTCGCCTCGGTGACACCGTGGCTCATCTCGTGGCCGGCCACGTCGATCGAGGTCAGCGGACGGGCGTTGCCGGCGCCGTCGCCGTACGTCATCTGGGTGCCGTCCCAGAACGCGTTCACGTAGGCGTTGCCGTAGTGCACGCGGGACCGCGCACCCTGGCCGTTGTTGAAGATGCCGCTGCGGCCGTGCACGTTCTTGTAGTAGTCCCAGGTCAGCTGCGCGCCGAAGTGAGCGTCGACGCCGGCGGTCTGCCGGTTCGCGGTGGTGCCACTGCCCCAGGTGTCGTCGGGGTCGGTGAAGGTGGTTCCGGTGCCGGAGGTCGCGCCGTTCAGGTCGGTGGTGTGGCTGCCGCCGCGGGTCGGGTCGGACATCGTGAAGCTGCCCGAGGTGCCGATGAACACCGTGCCGGAGTACATCGAGTTGCCGGTGCCGGTCTTGATCTCGTCGTCCTGGGCGAGCACCGCGCCCGATCTGGCGTCGACGAACGTGTGCAGCACCGACGGCGTCTGGTCGGCCTTCACGCCGGTGGTGACGACCTCGTAGGCCAGCACGGGCTTGCCGGTGGCGGCGAAGACGATCAGCGCGCCCTTGGTGCTGGTGGCCTTGAACTCGGCGGCCTTCGCCCCCTTGCTGAGCGCCGCCGCCTGCGTCAGCGTCGGTTTCGTCGACGCGACCCCGATGTTCTTGGCGCCCCGGTTGTAGGTCACGCCGGCGATCGTGGCGCCCTTGCGCTTGATGATCAGGTCACCGCCGACGACCTTCAGGCCGTTGTAGGTCCGGTCGTAGTGCACGAACTCGGTGCCGTCCGGGTCCTTCACCACGCCCCGGGGGTGCAGTTTCTCGCCGGCGGCGATGCCGAGCGCTGCGGCCGTCCGCGCGGTCAGCGCGGTCTCGGCCTGGACGGCGGCCGGCTCGTTGAAGCCGGATGCCGGGAGCGGGGCCGTCCGGTCGGCGGCTCCGGCGGGCGTGCCGGTGAACGACGCAGCCAGACCCGCAGCTGCGACGACGGCCACCGCCCCTGCTGATGTCAGTCGTTTCAAGACAACATCTCCTCACGGTGTGGTCGCTGTTTGGGCGCAACGACCAATTCAGTTGGGGACGCCGGACGTGCTGGCCCAGCAGTGCCACTGCTCACGTGTGACACTGTGTGTCAGTACATGCGAGTTCTGTTACATCCGACTGAGGGAGGACTCTCCGCCCCAGGGCGTGCGGAGTCAAGGGAATGTCCCGAAACGACAGGGAAAACCCGCACTGGCCCGCGTTGTCAGCGGGCGGTGCTCAGCTCCCCGCGAAGGTCTTCCGGCAACACGATCGGCAGCCGGCAGGTGAACTTCTGACACACGTACGCCGCGGCGCGGCCGTCGACCAGGCCCCGTCCGGCCAGCAGCGGCACGTCGGACCCAGGCTTGCCCTGGACGACGGCCGTCCCCCAGGGCGCACTGGCCAAGGCGGTCCGCACGAGCTGCGTGACCTGCTCCTGCCCGTCGCCCGCGGCAACATCCTCGGCGCCGATGACGGCGATCTCCAGCGGGCCGGACTGCAGCGTCTCGGCGACCGCCAGCGCACGGCCGGCGAACCGAGGAGCTCGGGCAGCGATGGCGGCCGACGCGGCAAGCGCCTGGTCGGCAGCCTGCTCGTAACGGGCCTCCCCCGTCACCGACGCGAGCGTGCTGAAGGCCTCAGCCGCCAGCGACACACCCGCCGGGCTGGCGTTGTCCGTCGCGTCCTGCGGCCGCCAGGCCAGCGTCTCCGCGTCGGCCGCCGTGTCGAAGAACGTGCCATCAGCAACGAATTGCTGCAGAACCCTGTCCAGCAGGCGCTGCGCCAGGGTCAGCCAACTGTCGTCCCGTGTTGCCGCCAGCAACGTCAAGCAAGCCTGGGCGTAGGCCGCGTAGTCCTCCAGCACGCCGTGCGCCGTGCCCACCGCGCCGTCCCGCGAGGTCCGGTGCAGCCGGCCGGAACCGTCGACGTGCACGTCGCGGACGAGCTCCGCCGCCTTCACCGCCGCCTCGACGTACTCGGGCCGGTCGAGCACCAGCCCGGCCCTGGTCAGTGCCGTGATCGCGAGTCCGTTCCAGGCGGCAACGACCTTGTCGTCGCGGCCCGGGTACGTCCGCCGCGCGCGGGCGTCACGCAGTACGGAGCGGATCCGGTTCCAGCGGTCCAGGTCGTCGGGATCGCTGCGCAGCTGGAGCACCGACGTCCCGTGCTCGAAGGTCCCGGTGACGTCGCAGAGCTCGATCACCCAGTCGGCGTCCTCACCGAGCAGCTCGCGCAGTTCGGTGGGCGACCAGACGTAGTACCGTCCCTCCTCGCCTTCGGTGTCGGCGTCGAGCGCGGAGGCGAAACCACCTTCCGGCGTGCGCAGCTCGGCCAACAGGAAGTCGGCCGTCTCCAGCGCGACCCGCTCGGCCAGCGGCGAACCGGTGACCGTCCACCAGTGTGTGTAGACGTCCAGCAGCAGCGCGTTGTCGTACAGCATCTTCTCGAAGTGCGGCACGATCCACTGCTTGTCCACGCTGTACCGCGCGAACCCGCCGGCCAGCTGGTCGTACATGCCACCGCGGGCCATCCGCTCGCAGGTGTGGGTGACCATGGCAAGCGCCTCTTCCGACCCGGTCCGCCGGTGGTGGCGCAGCAGGAAGTCGAGCACCATCGAGGGCGGGAACTTGGGCGCCTGCCCGAACCCGCCGTCCACCGGGTCGAAGTCCCCCTGCAGCAGCGCGACCGCCCGGTCCAGCACCGCCGCGTCGACCGCTTCCCCGACGGCCGGCTGCCGGGCGCCGAGCTGCTGCACCACGGATGCGCCGATCCCGTCGATCTGCTCCCGCTTGGTCCGCCACGCGTCCACCAGCGACTCCAGCACCTGCCGGAAGCTGGCCATCCCGTGCCGCGGGTCCAGCGGGAAGTACGTGCCGCAGAAGAACGGCTCCCCCGCCGGCGTCAGGAACACCGACATCGGCCAGCCGCCGTGCCCGGTCATCGCCACGGTCGCTTCCATGTAGATCGCGTCGACGTCGGGCCGTTCCTCCCGGTCCACCTTGACGCAGACGAAGTGCTCGTTCAGGTACGCCGCCGTCGCGTCGTCCTCGAACGACTCGTGCGCCATCACGTGGCACCAGTGGCAGGCCGAGTACCCCACCGACAGGAACACCGGCACGTCCCGCTCCCGCGCCTCCGCGAACGCCGCCTCTCCCCACTGCTTCCACGCCACCGGGTTGTCCGCGTGCTGCCGCAGGTACGGCGAAGTCGACGTGCTCAGCTCGTTGCCAGCCATACCCCCACGGTTGCACAGGCCGCCAGGTCCCAAACAGCCGCCCGGCCAGGTGCGGGTCAAATGGCCTGGGAGGCCGCGACCGAGAGGCCGAGGGCGGCGGACATGATGAGCAGCTCGGCGGCGACGAGTTGCCAGAAGCGGGGGCCGGGTTCGATCAGGTTGCTGACGACCTGGCGGCGGTGGATCCAGCCGCCGAGGATGAGCACGGCGAAGACGACGGTCTTGGCGAGCAGCAGGGCGGCGTACGGGTCGGTGGTGAGGATGCCGGGCACGGCGTCGAAGCCGCCGGCGCGGGCGGCCAGGCGGCCGGCGCCGCTGAGCAGGCCGCTGACCAGGACGGTGATCGAGGAGATCAGGGCGACCTGGCTGAAGCGCTCGAGCACGTACGGCAGGCCGTCGCGGCTGGCGCGGCCGTAGCGGACCAGGCCGGCCAGGCCGCCGACCCAGCTGGTGGCGGCGATCACGTGCAGGACCAGGGCCGCGCCGGCGACGACGACGTACGCCTCGTTGCGCGGGTACGCCGTCAGCGCGGGCGGGATCAGCGCGGTCACCGCGACCAGTACGCCGAGGCCGGCGGCCGACGCCGTCTGCACCTGACGGACGCCGACGGCCACGGCGACGACCAGGATGCCGGTGATCAGCAAGGCCTTGACCTCGGGCACGCCGAGCGCGTCGTCGAGGCGGTAGCGCAGCAGGTTGACCGGGGTGTTCAGCAGGATCGCCGCGGTGACGACCGCGCCGGCGAACGCGGCGACGGCCCAGATGACCGCGGCGTTGCCGGCGTCGCGCACCGCGCGCCGGCCCTGCGTGCCGAGCGGACCTCCGTCGGTGCGCAGCAGCACGACGGCCGCGAGCAGCCCGCCCGCGCAGCCCACCGTCGCCAGCGTGGTCAGCAGCCGGAAGAACGGCAGCAGCCAGTGCACGAACTCGCCCGGACCACCGATGCCCAGACCTTGGTCCCGCGGTTCACTGTCGGCGGCGTAAAGCGCGACCACCAGGGCCAGCGACGCGACCGCCATCGAACTGAGACCACCCGCGACCAGGCGTCCGGGCATCCGGTGCCGGGCGGCGCGGGTCGCGGTCACTGAGCGATCCCGCCCTCGGCACGGTTGGACACGCGCTCACTATAGGTGAGCTAGCTCACGTCGGGGGCACGCGACACCCGGTCGCGACCCCGGCGTGGCGCACGGTGGCCGAAACGTGACGTGCCGTGGCCGATCATTGCCCTCGGCATCGACCCGCGTTCGGTCGAGAAACCCTGCCGCAGCAACTACTCCCGAGCGCGTCCGCGGTCCGGACCCGAGGCGGCCTCGTCAGTCGTCGTCGGAGCGGCAGCGCCAGCCGGGGCCGGTGAGCTGGGCTCCGTCGGCTGGTCGCCGGACGGTGCTGGGGCGTCCGCAGTGGCGTCCGCGGGAGTGGTCCGTCCATCGGTGGGGTCGAAGTCGATCCTCTTCAGCTGCTTGGCCATGCTGCGCCACAGCAGCACCGTGGCGGCACCGAGCGCCAGCACGATGAGCAGCGCGATCCATCCGGGCTTGACCGTGTTCGGGTCGATCTCGCCCATCGGGAGCACGGTCGTCGGAAGAAGGGTCGTCGCGGTCACCCGGCCAGTGTCTCACTGTCCCCACCCGCCGTCAGCGCAGCCCCGCGAACAGGTCGTTCTCGGGGATCTCCGACTCGACCAGGCTCCGGGCCAGCTCGTAGTCCTCGGTGGGCCAGGCCTCCTGGTGAACCTCCAGCGGTACGGCGAACCACGCGCCGTCAGGGTCGATCTGCGTCGCGTGCGCCAGCAACGCCCGGTCGCGCACCCCGAAGTACTGCGCGCACTCCACCCGGGTGGTGATCCGGCGCTCGTTCTCCGGATCGGGCTTCCAGTCGTCCAGCCGCTCGGCGTACGGCGACTCCAGGCCGCGGGCCAGCATCGCGTCGTGCAGCGCCTTCATCCGCTCGCGGTGGAAGGTGTGGTGGTAGTACAGCTTCAGCGGCTGCCACGGCGCCCCCAGTTCGGGGTAGGCGTCCTGGTCCCCGGCCGCCTCGAACGCGGCGACGGTGATCTGGTGGCACATCACGTGGTCCGGGTGCGGGTAGCCACCGTTCTCGTCGTACGTCGTGACGACCTGCGGGCGGAACTCGCGGATCAGCTTCACCAGCGGCGCGGCGGCGTCCTCCACCTTCTGCGCGGCGAAGCAGCCCTCGGGCAGCGGCGGCAGCGGATCGCCCTCGGGGAACCCGGAGTCGACCCAGCCGAGCCACTCCTGCCGGATGCCCAGGATCTCGCGGGCCGCGTCCATCTCGCGGCGGCGGATCTCGGCCATGTTCGCGAGCACGTCGGGCCGGTCCATCTTCGGGTTCAGGATCGAGCCACGTTCACCGCCGGTGCAGGTGGCCACCATCACGTCGACGCCTTCGGCCACGTACCGGGCGGTCGAGGCGGCGCCCTTGCTGGACTCGTCGTCGGGGTGGGCATGGACATGCAGCAGGCGAAGATCTTCGGTCACAAGACACAATGGTCCTCCAAGCCCGAGGAGACCCGTTGACCGACCCAGCCGCGACCGACCTGGACGCCCGCTACGGCCGTACGCCGCGCGGCCGCCGACCCCTGCTGCTGGTGGTGATCGGCGTGCTCGCGGCGGTCGCGCTGGCCTGGTTGCTCCGGGTCGCCTACATCCAGTCGACGCCGGAGGTGTCGTCCCGGCTGCTGACCTTCTCGGTCACCTCGGACACCTCCGCCACCGCGACCGTCCAGGTCGAGCGGCGCAAGTCCGTCGAGGCGTCCTGCCGGCTGCAGGCCAAGGCCGCCGACTTCTCGATCGTCGGAGAGTTGACCCTCACAGTGCCTGCCGACTCAGCGCGCAAGCAGGTTCTGCCGGCGACGCTGAGCACGCAGCGCACGGCCACGTCGGTGGTGCTGATCGGCTGCACGACCCCGGGCAACGCCCGGCCGCACTAGGCTTGGGACGCCGCTCCGGGGTAACCGGTGGCCGGGACAGAACGTCCGCAGTACGGACAGGTGCTCGGTGATCGGCCGGTGGCAATCGAAAAGCGAGCACAGCTGCCCGCTTTTTGAGACGGCACGGAACTGTGGGGTTCCGGGGCCGTTCTTGCTACGCTCAGAGGATTGGTCGCCGTCGACGACGGCGGCCAGAGGCTTTTCTACCCATCCCACGACCCGAGGAGCAGCCCGTGACGCAGAACATTCAGGACAGCGTTGTCTGGCTGACGCAGGATGGCTACGACCAGCTGAAGTCCGAGCTCGAGCACCTGAAGGGCCCGGCCCGCGCCGAGATCACCCAGCGGATCAGCGAGGCCCGGGACGAGGGCGACCTCAAGGAGAACGGCGGCTACCACGCCGCCAAGGACGAGCAGGGCAAGATCGAGGCCCGGATCCGTCAACTGGAGGACATGCTGCGTCGCGCCCGCGTCGGCGAGACCCCGAAGGACGACGGCGTCGTCGAGCCCGGCATGAAGGTCTCCATCACGTTCGCCGGTGACGACGACGTCGAGACGTTCCTGCTCGGCTCCCGCGAACTGCTCGCCCTGGACACGTCGGTCGACATCGACGTGTACTCCCCGCAGAGCCCGCTCGGCGCCGCGATCATGGGCAAGAAGAAGGGCGACAAGGCCACCTACGAGGCCCCGAACGGCAAGGACGTGACGGTCGAGATCGTCGCCGCGGAGCCCTTCACCGGCTAGGACACAAACGCACAAGAGCGCCCCGGTGGAGTCCACCGGGGCGCTGTTGTTTTCCAGCTTTCAGCCCGTACGCCGGCCGCCCGCTGCGTTCGCGAGCGGCCGGCGCCCGGGTCCCGCGTCAGTGCCCGGTGGCCCGGCGGTACTTGCGGACCGCCAGCGGGGCGAAGACGCCGATGATGACCGCGCACCAGATCAGGCTGAGCCAGACCGGGTGCTGGGCCGGGAAGCCGTCCGGGCTGGCGAACGGCGACGGGTTGCCGAACAGGTGCCGGCAGGCCGCGACGATCGAGGAGATCGGGTTCCACTCCGCGATCGGCTGCAGCCCGCTCGGCAGGTTCGGCGTCGGCACGAACGCGTTGGACAGGAAGGTCAGCGGGAACAGCCAGATCAGTCCCGCCGACGCGGCCACTTCCGGGCTGCCCACCGACAGCCCGATCAGCGCGCCTACCCAGAGCATCGCGAACGCGAACAGCAGCAGGATCGCGAACGCCGCCAGCGCCTGGCCGAAGCCGTTGTGCCAGCGCCAGCCGACGATGAAGCCGCAGACCACCATCACCAGCATCACGAACGCGTTGAACACCACGTCGCCGATCACCCGCCCGGCGATCACCCCCGACCGCGCCATCGGCAGCGACCGGAACCGGTCGATCAGGCCCTTGGACATGTCGTCGGCGAGCCCGACGCTGGCCGAGGCGACCGCGAACGCCATCGTCTGGGCGAAGATCCCGGACATCAGGAACTCCCGGTAGGCCCGTGCGCCGGGGAAGCCGGGGATCGGGATCGCGTTGCCGAACACGTACGCGAACAGCAGCACGAACATGATCGGCTGGATCGTCGCGTAGATCAGCATGTCCGGCGTGCGCGGGATCCGCTTCAGCGTCCGCCAGGCCAGGATCCCGGCGTCGGTGACCGCCCGGCCGAACCGGTTGTCGCTGGTGCTCGCGCCGGCGTCCGGCGCGTTCGTCGTACTCATGCCCGTCCCTTCGTCGCGATCGCGGCGGACTCGTCGGCCACGGTGTCGGGGTTGTCGGTCGCGTGCCCGGTCAGCGACAGGAACACGTCGTCCAGCGTGGGCCGCCGCAGGCCGATGTCGGCGATCCGCAGACCGGCGCCGTCCAGCGTGCGGATCACCTCGACCAGGGCTGCCGACCCGCCCGGCGCCGGCAGCGTGATCCGCTTGTTGTGCTCGTCGATCGTGGTCGCGTCCGGGTCGCTCACGTTCAGCGCCGCGGTCAGCAGGTCGAGCGCGTGCCGGGTGGCGTCCGGGTCGTGCACGACGACCTCGATCCGCTCACCGCCGACCTTGGCCTTCAGCTCGTCGGCCGTGCCGCGCGCGATCACCGAGCCGTGGTCGACGACCGCGATGCTGTCGGCCAGCTCGTCGGCCTCCTCCAGGTACTGCGTGGTGAGCAGGATCGTCACCCCTTCGCTGACCCGGTCGCGAATGATCTTCCACAGGTCGAGCCGGCTGCGCGGGTCGAGCCCGGTGGTCGGCTCGTCCAGGAACAGCACCTTCGGGTGCGCGATCAGTGAGCCGGCCAGGTCGAGCCGGCGGCGCATACCGCCGGAGTACGTCTTGAGGATCCGGTCCGCGGCCTCGGTGAGGTCGAAGATCTCCAGCAGCTCGTCGGCCCGCTGCTTGGCCTGCTGGCTGCTCAACCGGTAGAGCCGGCCGAACATCCACAGGTTCTCCCGGCCGGTGAGCAGCTCGTCGACCGCGGCGTACTGGCCGGACAGCCCGACCAGCTGCCGGACGGTGTCGGCCTCTTTCACCACGTCGTGGCCGAGCACCCGGGCACTTCCTTCGTCCGGTGCCATCAGCGTGGTCAGCACGCGCACCGTGGTGGTCTTGCCGGCGCCGTTCGGCCCGAGCAGGCCGAGCACGGTCCCCTCCGGCACCTCCAAGTCGATGCCGTCCAGCGCCTTCACCGTGTTCTTTCGGGATTTGAACGTCTTCACGAGGCCGGTCGCCTCGACAGCAGCCATCCCGCCGCCCCTTTCGCAGATGTGATGCAAAGCACGTACGTTAGCAGTTATATAAGTCACTGCAACTACTTACTTGCCAGCGTAAACCTGCGTCAGGTCGACTCAACTTTGTTGACATTGAGTCGACAAGGCTCAATTCTGCGGTCTACCGTCCCGGACATGAGCCGAGCCATCCTGCGCCATGCCGACTTTCGCCGCCTCTGGATCGCCGATCTGCTGAGCCAGCTCGGAGGACGGCTCGGCATGATGGCGATTCCGCTGCTCGCGGTGCTCACCCTCGACGCCTCGACGTTGCAGGTGTCGTTGCTGCGAACCTGCGAGACCGCCGCCTGGCTCGTGCTGGGACTGTTCGCCGGGGCGTGGGTCGACCGGGTGAGATGCCTGCCGGTACTGATCGCAGCGGATCTCGGCCGGGCGGTGCTGTTCGGGTCGATCCCGGTGGCGGCCGCGTTCGGCGTACTGGGGTTGGCGCAGCTGTACGTCGTACTGGCACTCGGCGGGTTGCTGACCGTGCTCTTCGACGTGGCACACAGCGCCTACCCGCCGCGGCTGCTGTTGCCTGATCAGCTGCTGCCGGGCAACGCGCGACTGGCCGCCAACCACTCCGTCGCCGCGGTGATCGGCGCAGGGGCGGGCGGCGTACTGGTGCAGTGGCTGTCGGCGGCGGTCACGATCGGGCTGAACGCGCTCGGCTTTCTCTGGTCGGCGCTGTGGCTGTGCTCCATCCGTACGCCGGAACCCCGGCCGGTGCCGCCCGAACGGCCCAACCTGCGGCGCGAGATCGGCGAAGGGCTGCGGTACGTGTTCCGGCATCCCCTGCTGCGACCGCTGGCGCTGAACTCGGCGACGACGATGCTCTTCCAGGCCGCGGCCTCGGCGGTGATCATGGTCTTCCTGGTCCGGGAGGTCCACCTGTCCCCCAGCACGATCGGTCTGCTCAGCATGATCGGTCTGCTCGGCGCCCTCGCCGCGTCGGCGTTGACCGAGCGAGTCAGTCGCTGGATCGGCGACGCGCGGGCCCAGCTGCTGGCGGCGATCGGGCTCGGGGTGGCGTTCCTGCTGCAGGCGATGACCGGGCCGGGCTGGGCGCTGGCCTGGTACGTCGGATCGACGCTGCTGGCCGCGGCCTGCATCATCGTCGGCTACATCCTGCAGGTGAGCACCCGCCAGCGCGTCTGTCCGGCGGGCCTGCAGGGGCGGGTCAGCGCGACGATGTCCTTCGTCGGCTGGGGCGCGATGCCGATCGGCAGCCTGCTGGGCGGCGTGCTCGGCACCGCCTTCGGGCTGCGCCCCACCTTGTGGATCGCCGGCGCCGCCACGCTGCTCGGCGCCGGCTGGCTGCTGTTCTCCCCCTACCGAACCCTCAGGACCATCCCCGACTCGCACTTCGAGCCGGCCTAGGGCTGTCTGCCAGCTCCGCGCTGTTCGGCGGAGCTGGCAGACGCTGACTCTTGGCACTGCCTGCCGCAAGGGTCAGTCGGCGCTGATCTGGGCGGTGCCGACGAGGACCTCGACGTCGAGCGCGGCGCGGCCCCGGCCGATCTCCACGTCCTTCGACTGACCGGTGACGGCGCCGGTCCAGCTGACCTTGCCCAGCTGGGACTCGGTGTGCACGCGGACGTCGGACCCGCGGCGCAGGTTCACCGTCGCGGTGCCGGACTCGACCCGGACCCGCGAGCGGCCCTTGGTCACCTGGGCGTCCAGTTGCGCGGAACCGGCCTGGACCAGCAGGTCGATCGGCCCGTCCACGTCGGTCACCTTCGCCGTACCGGCGGTGACGCGGACCCGGGTCAGGCCCGGCAGCCGCTCGGCGACCACACTGCCGCCGGTCACCTCGACCTCGACCTCGAGCGTCGGGTTGACCCGGATCGACAGCTCCTTCGCGAAGCCGTTCACGTGCGACTTGAGATCGCCGACCGACCGGTTCCGCAGCATGCTGAATCCGTCGATCGACACCCCCATGTCACCGTCACTGTTGATCGCCAGGGTGTCCCCGTCCCGCTTGATCACGTGCGGCCCATCCACCGCGACGCCGGTGATCGCCGGCTCGCCGATCAACCGCACCCGGCGCCCGACCGCGCGGATCGTCACCCGGCGAACCCCCGCCGGCATCGGCACGTTGCTGTGCTCGACCTCTTCCTCGACGTCGTCCGCGCCCATCGCGTCGTCGGTGCCTGCGGAACCCGCGCCGGACTGGCCGGGGCCGGACGTGCCCGCACCGGCGTCGCCTGCGCTGGAGGTGCCGCTGTCAGCTGCGCCGGGTGCGGCCGGGGGGCCGACCGGGCCGTCGTCGACCACGCTGTCCGGTACGTCGTCGGCGGCGTTCGCGGCGTCCAGACCGCTCGGCACATGCGCCGAGTAGTTCGTGGAACCGGGGGTGCTCGACGCCTCCGAGCCGGCGGTCGGCGCGCCGGGGGTAGAGCCGCCTGGAGCGTCCGACGCGGCGCCGCCGGGGGCGCCCTGGGGGTCGGTTGTCGGAGCGGATGAGCTCGACGGGCCGGCGCTGGGCTTCGGCGCGGGCGCGGTGTCGGCGGCGTCCGGGGAGTCGACGACCTCGGCCCACACCGATGCCGACGGGGTGTCGTCGGCGCCGGAGCCGGATGCGCCGCCGGAGGTCGTACCGGTCGGACCCGTTCCCGACGTACCGGTCGGGTCCCCGTCGGAGGCACCCGTCGGCGCAGTCCCGGCGTCCGGCGTACCGGCTGCCGGTCCGGACGGTGTGGTGGCGCCGGGGACGGGCGGCTGGTCGGCAACCGGGGCGGTGGGAGTAGGGGCGAGGGCGGCGATCAGGGTCGCGGCCTCGTCGCTGGACAGGTGGCCCTGGGCGACCCGGTCGAGGATGCCCTTGACCCGGCGGTCGTAGTCGCTCTGGTTGCTCATGCCCTCCAGTCCAGCACCCGGACGGGTGCAAACCAATAAGGGATCGCCCCGAACTCTCCCGAACCGCGTCTGCGGGGTGCCGCCGCGCTCGAGGGGATCAGGACGCCGGCCGGAACGTCTCGGTGAACGTGCGCAGCATCGCCTGGCTCTCGCCCCACTGGGAGTCCGGCGTCGACCAGTAGATGCCGTAGGCCTGGTTCGGGCTCGTCACCACCCCACGGATCAGCACGTGCTGCCGCCCGGAACCAGCCGCGTAGGTGAACTCCCAGTCCGCCGCCTTGTCGAAGTAGTCGACCGCGTCGATCCGGATCCGCCGGTAGCCCGCGTACCCGTCCCGGCGCGCCCGCTCCTGCTGCTGCCAGTCGGCGACCGGGTCGGCCTTGGGCTGGTCGGTCTGGTCGATCAGCAGCAGGCGGGAACCGCCCGGCTCCCGGAACGAGACCTGCTGGCCGTTCCGCCGTGCCGTCCATCCCGCCGGCACCGCGAGCGAGAAGCCGGTCGCGTCGGTGTGCCGCCGATACCCAGCCGGCACTCCGCCGGTCGTCGGCACGGTCGTCGGCGGCGTGGTCGGTGCCGTGCTGGGGGTCGTCGAGGGCCTGCTCGTCGTCGCCGGCGGCGGGGTCGTGGCCGGCTTGCTTGTCGTACTCGCCGACGGCGTACCCGTCGCAGTCGCCGACGGAGCCGGGCTGCTCACACCCGTACTCTGCGGCGCCGGACTGCTACTTCCACCCGCCTCCGGCGTGTTGCTCCCGGGGTCGTCGGTGGGCCTGAACACCCACCCGACCACCGCTCCGACCACCACCAGACAGGCCACCAGCACCAGCCCCAACCGCCGCTTCCCACCCGCAGCCTGGGTAGGCGCGGCAGGCGTCCCACCACCTGAGCCGGCGGCCGCACCCGAGGTGCCGACAGCCGGCGGCGACGCCGCTGCACCAGCCGCCGGAGCAAACGGCGATTCGCCGGCCACCCGCGCACCGGCGGGCGCGGGAGGCGCGGCCCCGCCGGTGCGCACTGGAGTCGCACCAGCATCCGTCGGCGCGAACGGGGAATCGGCAGTTGGCCGAGCGTCGGCGGACGCCGGAGCGACGCCGGCTTCGGCGCCGGCTGCTGTAGCACGCGCGCTGGTACCGGCGGATGCGTTGGCGGGACTGGAGGGCGAGCCGAAGTCGTCAGGCGGCGCGGCTGCCTCTGTGGGAGCGGACGGCATACCGGCACCGGCACCTGCACCTGCAGCCGCAGCGGCAGCCGCAGCAGGCGGTACTGCGCCATCGCCGGTTGAGCGCGAGGCATCGGACTCCGGCGGGCCGGACGGAGGTGCACCGGCGGGCGCCGCGTGAGGCACGGCCCCGCCGGTGGGCGTTGGAGCCGTGCCCGCAGCCGGCGATTCGGCGGCTGCAGGTGCAGCCGCAGTTTCAGGCGTGGGAGCCGCGGCGTCGGCAGGTCTGGAAGCTGCCTCGATCTCGGGAGGCGTGCTGGCGTCCCGCCCCGCGTCGCCCGCGCCGGTTGCCGGACCGGCCGCGGCGGTGTCCGTCGCCGGAGCTGTGGAGGCGTCCACTGGCGCAGAGGACGCACTGGCACCGGCCGCAGCGGAACCCACGGCGGCACCTGCAGCGGCAGGCGGTGCGGTTGGGGTTGCGGTTGGGGTTGCGGGATCGGGACCGCGGGTGATGTTGGGCGGAACCGGCAGCACCCGGGTGCGTTGGCCGCTGTCGGGGGTCGGGTTGACGGGCGGCGTCGGTGCGGCCGGTTGGTTGCGGGTGTTGAGGGCCTGGTGGAGCAGGCGACTCGCCTCGCGGGCGTCGATGCGTTCCGCCGGCTTCTTGCGGAGCAGGCCGTCGATGGCCGGCCAGAGGGGGCCCGCCGACGGCGCAGGATCGGGCGGCTCGGTGACAGCGGCTGTCAGCGTGGGAAGGGCGGCGCCGCGGTCGTGCGGCGGGCGGCCTTCGACGGCGGTGTAGAGCGTGGCGCCGAGCGACCACAGGTCCGACTCCGGACCGGCCCCGTGCGCCTGCACCCGTTCGGGCGCGATGAACGCCGGCGACCCCACCAAGGTTCCGGACAGGGTCAGCGACGTGTCGCCCTCCAAGCTGGCGATGCCGAAGTCGGTCAGCACGACCCGCCCGTCCTCGGCCAGCAGCACGTTGCTCGGCTTCACGTCCCGGTGCAGGACCCCGGCGGCATGCGCGGCCTGCAGCGCGGCGAGCACCTGAACCCCGATGCCGGCGACGTCTCGCCACGGCAACGCGCCGTCCTCGCGGATCGCGTCGGCGAGCGTGCGGGAGCGGACGAGCTCCATCACGATCCACGGCCGCCCGTCCTCTTCGACGACGTCGTACACGGTGACCACGTTCGGGTGGCTCAGCCGGGCCGCCGAACGGGCCTCACGCAGGGTCCGCTGGCGGAGTACCGCCTGCCCCTCCGCGGGGAGTTCCGGCGGCAGCAGGACCTCCTTGACCGCGACCTCGCGGCCGAGCACCTCGTCGCGCGCCTGCCAGACGATGCCCATGCCACCGCGGCCGAGCGAACCGAGCAACCGGTACCGCTTCGCCAGCAGACTGCCGTTTCCGGCCGGGTCGGCCATCGTCAGCCCACCCTTCCGGCGCTCCCGAGGGGCGCGACAAGCAGACTGCAGACCACGGTGTACTCCGATCGGGCGGCGACGGGATGCTGCTGTCCTGGTGCCCAACCCGCGCGGCGATGACACCCCGCACCGCAGGTCGGGCCGGACGCAGCAGTGCGGGTCACGGCGGAGTAGCCCGTGACCCGCACTGTCTCTATGGAGTGCACGGCTCGCGCACGAGCCGGTTGTTGCCGTCAGCTCAGACGGCCGGCGTCATCTCCTCCGCCGCCAGCTCCCGCTGAACCGCCGCGAGCTCGGCGGCCTCGGCGGCCTCCGCCTCCCGGCGGGCCCGCAGACCGCGCAGCCCGGTCAGTCCGATGACCAGACCGAGCGCCGCGATGCCGGTCACCACCGCGAGCGCCGGCTTGTACGCCGACAGCATCCCGGCCTCGGTGGTCACCCCGGCCGACTGTGCGCCGATCACCGCGGTGACGATGGCCAGCACGAGCGCGCCGCCGACCTGGTTGGAGGTGTTGAACAGTCCCGAAGCAAGCCCCTGCTCGTGGTCCGGGACGCCGGACACCGCCTGGATGTTCAGCGCCGGGAACGCGATCGCGAAGCCCAGGCCGATCAGCATGATGGTCGGGAACACCGTGGAGAAGTACGCCGACTCCGGGCCGATCCGCAGGCTCAGCGCGTAACCGACGACGAACAGGCCCATGCCGGCGACGATCATCCGCTCGGTGCCGATCCGGTCGGCGAGCTTGCCTGCGTTCGGGGACAGCGTCGCGACCAGCAGGCCGGCCGGCAGGAAGCCCAGCGCGGTCTCGAACGAGGACCAGCCGAGCAGGTTCTGCAGGTACAGCGTGCCGACCAGCTGGAAGGCGACGTACGCGCCGAAGACGGTCAGGATGGCCAGGTTCGCCCGGCGCAGCGACGGGCTGCGCAGGATGCCGAGCCGGACCAGCGGGTGCTTCGTCCGGCGCTCGATCACCACGAACGCGGTGAGCAGCACCGCCGCCAGCAGGAACAGGCCGATCGTCTGGACCGAGGCCCAGCCGGCGTGCTCCGCGCCGACCACGGCGTACACCAGCGACAGCATGCCGGCGGTGACGGTCACCGCACCGGGGACGTCGTAGCCGCCGGCCGCGTCGTCGCGCGGGCTGTTCGGGATCAGCTTGAGCGCGAACAGGAAGACGATCAGCGCGACCGGGCCGGGGGCCAGGAAGGTCCAGCGCCAGCCGACCTCGGTCAGCGCGCCGCCGAGGATCAGGCCCATCGAGAAGCCGCTGGCGGCGCAGGTGGTGAAGATGGCGAGGGCGCGGTTGCGGTCCGGGCCCTCGTGGAAGGTGGTGGTGATGATCGAGAGCGCGGCCGGCGCGGTGAACGCGGCGGCGACGCCCTTCACGAACCGCGCGGCGATGAGCAGTTCGGGGTTGGTGGCCAGTGAGCTCAGCATCGAGACGACGCCGAAGACGGCCAGCGCGACCAGGAAGACCCGGCGGCGGCCGAGCAGGTCGGCGGTCCGGCCGCCGAGCAGCAGCAGTCCGCCGTAGCCGAGCACGTAGCCGGTGACGACCCACTGCAGCGACGAGAGCGGTACGCCGAGGTCGTCGCCGATCGCGGGCAGCGACATGCCGACCATGGAGACGTCCAGGCCGTCGAGGAAGATCACGCCGCAGACCACGAGCAGGGCGCCCCAGAGGCGCGCGTCCCAGGTCATGCCGGCCGGTGGTGTGGTGTGCGTTGTCTGTGTCACGAGAAGAGAGCATTGCATGCACGTGCATCTAATGTCCAGGCATTAATTGCAGTTGCATTGAATGCGTGTGCATGATAATGTCGCCGGCATGACCGAGACGAAGGTCAGCGCTGGGACTGGTGAGACCAGCGCCGATGTCCGCGAGTGGCGCCAGTTGCTGGCCCGCCACGCCGACCTGTCCTGCGCCCTCGACCGTGAGCTGCAGGCGAGCCACGGCCTGGGCATGAGCGAGTACGAGGTGCTCGAGCGCCTCGCCGAGCTGCCCGAGCAGTCCGCCAAGGTGCAGACCATCGCGAAGTCGGTGCACCTGAGCCAGAGCGCGCTCTCCCGCGTGATCGGCCGGCTGGAGACCGCCGGACTGGTCGAGCGGCTGATGTGCTCCGAGGACCGCCGGGCCGTGAACGTCCGGCTCACCGACGCCGGCCTGCACCGGCAGACCGAGGCGCAGCCGACCCAGCGCCGGGTTCTCGCCGAGCGGCTGCACGCGCCCCTGCTCAAGAGCTGCGACGCACAGTAGTCCTTCGCGGCGCCCTCACTCGCCGCGTCTCACTCGCGGACGGAGCCTTCCAGCATGCCGGCGATGAAGTGCCGCTGCAGGAACGCGTAGACCAGCACCACCGGCGTACCGACGATCACTGCGCCGGCGGCGAGCAGCGTGAAGCCCGAGGTGTACTGGCCGGAGAAGAACGCCAGGCCGAGCGGCGCGGTCCGCAACGACTCACTGGTCACCATCACCAGCGGGATCAGGAACTCGTTCCAGGTCCACATGAAGACGAGCACGACCAGCGTCACCAGCGCGGGCCGGGCCGGCGGGACCAGCACCTGCCACAAGGTCCGCCAGTGGCCGGCGCCGTCCAGCCGGGCCGCCTCGACCAGTGAACGGCTCGACGACCGGAAGTAGGCCCGCATCCAGAACGTGCCGAAGGCAACCGACTGGGCGACCTGCGGCAGCGCGACCGCCCAGAACGTGTCGGTCAGGCCGACCGTGCGCAGGTCGAAGTACAGCGGTACGACGATCGCCTCGGTCGGCATCATGATGCCGAGCAGGAACAGGTAGAACAGCACCCCGGCGCCGCGGAACCGCATCGTGCCGAACGCGTAGCCGCTCAGGATCGAGAACAGCACGCTCACCAGCACGACGCTCACCGACACCAGCAGGCTCATCCGCAGGTAGGTGCCGAAGTGCCCGATCTCCCAGGCCTTGCCGAAGTTGCCGAAGCCGCTCGACCCGCTGCCGCCGTCGTCCGGCCCGAGCGCCGCGACCAGGATCGCCACGATCGGCGCCAGCGCGAACAGGCCGAAGACCGTCAGCAGCAGGTAGTTGCCGAACCGCTCGGCCGCCGACGCCCTCATGCCGTCCTCCGATCCGCGATCCGGTTGACGCCGAGCGTGATCACGAAGATCAACACGGTCAGGCAGACCCCGATCGCCGCCGCGGAGCCGACCTGGCCGAGCTCGAACGCCCGGTGGTACACCTCGTACGACGGGACGCTGGTCGAGTTGCCCGGTCCCCCGCTGGTGGTCACGTAGACCAGGTCGAACGTGCGCAGCGCGGCGATCACCGTCAACGTCACCGCGACCGCGATCTCACCGCGCACGGCCGGCAGCACCACCGCGAAGAACTCGGCCACCGGGCCGGCACCGTCGAGCCGGGCGGCCTCGTACCGCTCCCGCGGGATCCGGGCCATCCCGGCCAGCAGCAGCACGGTGACCAGCCCGGTCTCGAACCAGGTGCCGATCACCCCGACCGCCGGCAGCGCGAACGTGTAGTCCCCGAGCCAGCCGCGCGCGACCCCGTCGAGGCCGACCGCCCGCAGGACGTCGTTCAGTGGGCCGTCGGGTGCGTAGATGTGGCGCCAGGCAACGGCCACCACCACCATCGCGACCACCTGCGGCAGGAACACGACCGTCCGGAAGAACCCGAGCCCGCGGACCCGCGCCCGCTGCAGCACCGAGGCGATCGCCAGGCCGATCAGCACCGGCAGGACCGAGTAGAAGACGATCAGCACCAGGGCGTGGCCGAAGGCGGCCCGCAACCCGGCGTCGGCGACCACGTCCGCGTAGTTGCTCAGGCCGACGAACCGGCCCAGCGAGATCCCGTCCCACTCGAACAGCGAGAGGTGGACGGCACGACCCAGCGGGTAGAGCAGGAAGAGTCCGTAGACGACCAGCGCGGGCAGCAGGTAGAGGTAGCCGATCTTGCGAGGTTCGCCGGGCGGTGAGCTCACTTGGCCGCGAACTTGCTGTAGTCGGCCTCCAGCTTGTCGACGAACTGCTGCGGTGTCGCCTTCTTCGCCATCAGGTCCTGCAGCGCGGCGCCGAGCGTGTCGTACATGGTCGGCGTCGCGTAGTCGAGGTACGGGACCAGGCCCTCCTGGCTGACCGCCGTACCGAACGCGGTGAACACGTCCTTGGCCAGCCCGGCCGGCGGCTGCTGCTGGGTGGTGTCGGCGATCGGCAGGTTGCCGGTCGAGGTCAGCACCTTCATCGCGTCCGGGCTGGTGATGAAGTTGATGTACGCCGCGGCCGCGTCCTTGTTCTTCGCCTTGTTCGTCATCGCGAACGGCAACCCGGTGCCGCCGGTGACGACGGGCTTGGCGTCGGCGGCCTGACCCGGCGGCAGCAGGAAGCCGACCTTGTCGCCGAGCGCCTTGGCCAGGTCGGCCTGCAGCCAGGTCCCGGCGATCAGGAAGACGCCGTTGCCCTTGCCGAAGTCCTGCCAGGCCGGGTCGTAGCCCTGGCCGTTGAAGCCGGAGTTGAAGTAGCCCTTGTCCACCCAGGAGACCAGCGTCTCGGCGGCCTTGGTGTTCTCCGGCGTCTTCCAGGAGGCACCGGGCCGGCCGAAGGCGAGCGTGGTGATCTGGTCGGCCGGCGTGACCTTGCCCTGGACCGTGCCGAAGACGTGAATGGCCGGCCACTTGTCCAGGTTGCCGAGCTGCATCGGGGTCTCGCCGGCGGCCTTGGCCTTGGCCAGCGCGTCCTCGAACTCGGCCCAGGTGGTCGGCGGCTGCAGGCCGAGCTTGGTCAGCTTCTCCTTGTTGTAGTAGAGGCCGACCACCTCACCGACCTGCGGCAGGCCGTACAGGTTGCCCTCGCCAAAGGTCTTGCCGTCGGCGGAGTAGCGCGAGTACTGCAGCACCGTGCCCGGGTAGCGGCTGCCCCAGTCGTACGCCTTGGCCCACTCGTCCAGCGGGACCAGCTGACCGGCCTTGACGAACTCGCCCATGTCGGAGCGGCCGTTGTTCGCCTGCACGACGTCCGGGGCGTCGTTGCCGGACAGCGCGAGCCGCAGCGTGGTCTTCAGGTCGTCGAAGGACCGCGACACCCGCTTCACCTTGATGTTGGGGTACTTCGCCTCGAAGTCCTTGACCAGCTGGGCCATCTGCGCGGCCTGACCGCCCCGGACCTCCTGGTCCCAGACCGTCAGCGAGACGTCTCCGAGCGCGGCCGCGTCGGTCTTGACCGAACTCGGTGCGCCGGCCTGACCACCCGGGTTCTCGGACCCCGGCGCACAAGCGGTGGTCAGCACCAGCGCGGCTGCCCCCAGGGCGGCAACGATCTTCACAGCGAGCTCCTCAGTTCAGCGTGTAGGTGTATCCGTGGCTGGTCAGACTGGTCAATACCCGCATCCGGTGCTCCTCACCCCGGGTCTCCAGTTGCAGCGCCACCTCGACCTCGTCCAGGTTCAGCGTCTCGGAGATCCGTTCGTGCAGCACCTCGATGATGTTGGCCTCCACCTCGGCGAGGCGGGTGAGCAAGCTGGCCAGGCCGCCGGGTGTGTCGGGGATGCGGACCCGCAGCGACAGGTAGCGGCCGGCGGCGGCCATGCCGTGGCGCAGCACCCGCATCAGCAGGACCGGGTCGATGTTGCCCCCGGACAGCACCACCACGACCGGCGGCTTGAACCGCAACGGGTCGTCCAGCACGGCGGCGACCGCGGCGGCACCGGCCGGCTCGACCACCAGCTTGGCGCGTTCGAGCACCAGCAACAGGGCCTTGGACAACGAGTCCTCGCCGACGGTCAGGATCTCGCCGACGTGCGCCTGGATCGCCGCGAACGGCACCTGGCCGGGCAGCCCGACCGCGATCCCGTCGGCCATCGTGCTCATCGTCGCCAGCGCCACCGGGGCCCCCGCCGCCAGCGAGGCCGGGTACGCCGCGGCGCCGGCCGCCTGCACCCCGACGACGGAGATCGGCATCCCGTCGCGCTGCATCGCCGACGCGATCCCGGCGACCAGTCCGCCGCCTCCGGTCGGCACCACCACGGTCCGCACCTGCGGGCACTGCTCGACGATCTCCAGCCCGGTGGTCGCCTGCCCGGCCACGATGTCGGGATGGTCGAACGGGTGGATCAGGATCGCCCCGGTCTCCGCCTCGAACTCCCGCGCCGAGGCCAGGCACTCGTCGATCGACGTGCCGACGAACCGGATCTGCGCGCCGTACGCCCGGGTGGCCTTCTCCTTCGGGATCGGCGCGCCGTGCGGCATGAACACGGTGGCCTTGATCCCGAGCAGCTGGGCCGCCAGCGCGACACCCTGCGCGTGGTTGCCGGCGCTGGCCGCGACCACGCCGCGGGCCCGCTCCTTCTTGGTCAGCCGCGCCATCCGCACGTACGCCCCGCGCAGCTTGAACGACCCGGTCCGCTGCAGGTTCTCGCACTTGAGGAAGACGTCACCGCCGACCAGCTCGCTGAGCCACCGCGAGTACTCCAGTGGCGTGGGCGCTACGACGTCGTGCAGGAGGTCGGCTGCCCGGGCGATCTCCGCCGCACTGATGCTCACCCCATCACACTAAGGCCGTAGCCCCCGGCCACGGCTTCATTTACCGGCTAGCGTGACCGTCATGACACTGCGGACCCGCCCCTTCGGCTCCACCGGCATCGACGTCAGCACGATCGGCCTGGGCGCCTGGCAGCTCGGCCGGTCGACGAGCTGGCCGACCGGCCCCACGCCGGACGAGGCGGTGCGGATCGTGCACGCCGCGCTCGACGCCGGCGTGAACTTCATCGACACCGCCCCCGCGTACGCCGACGGCCAGAGCGAGCTCACCCTCGGCCGGGCGCTGAAGAGCGTGCCGCGCGACCAGGTCGTGCTCTGCACGAAGGTCGGTCCCACCCACGACGGCCGCACCGACTGGTCGGTGGACGCGATCGCGGCGTCGGTCGAGGGCAGCGCGGTGCGGATGGGCGTCGACCACCTCGACCTCGTGGTGCTGCACAGCCCGCCGCCCGAGGTGCTGGACAGCCCCGAGCACTACGCCGCGCTCGAGACGCTCCGGGTGAAGGGGCGCATCCGCGCGTTCGGCGCATCGGTCGACCACGGCCAGGACGTCCGCACCGTGCTGACCACGACCAGTTCCCAGGCCCTCGAGGTCCGGATGTCCGCGCTCTACCAGGAGACCTGGCCGGCCGTCGCGGAGGCCGGAACGCACGGCGCCGGCGTCATCGTCAAGGTGCCGCTCGAGTCCGGCTGGCTCTCCGGCCGGTACGACGCGAGCAGCCGGTTCGACGACGTACGGTCCCGGTGGTCCGCCGAGGACGTCGCCCTGCGCGCCGGCCTGGTCGAGGAGCTGCGCGAGCTGCTGCCCGCCGGCCTGAGCCTCGTCGACGCCGCGCTGCGGTTCCTGCTCGCCAACGAAGGCGTCTGCACCGTCATCCCCGGCACCCGCTCGCTCGACCACCTGAAAACCAGCATCGCCGCGGTCGCCGAGCCCCTCCCGCCCGCCACCGTCACCGCCCTTCGCACCTGGTACGCCGACCGCCTCGGCAACCAGCACCTGGAGTGGTGACGCGGCGCTGCTACTTGAGCAGGAGCTTGCCGAGGCGGCGGGAGGCGACGTACATGCCGGCTGTGCCCATCGCGGCGAGGTAGAGGGCGTTGATCAGCAGGGTCCAGCTGACGGTGCCGGTGGTCAGAGCGCGTTCGAGGGCGACGCCCTGGTAGAGCGGGGTGATCTCGACCAGCCAGCGGATCGCGCCGGGATAGGTCTCGACCGGGTAGAACGTCGCCGAGAACAGGAACATCGGCATCGTCGTCAGCTGCACGAACTCGAAGTCCTGCCAGCTGCGCATGAACGTGGTCAGTGCCATCCCGGCGCCGGCGAACGCGAACCCGATCAGCACCGCGCCGGGCAGCGCGAGCAGCGCCCACCAGGACTCCACCAGGCCCATCCCGAGCATCACCACGATGAACATGGCCGAGTAGCAGGCACCGCGCAGCAACGCCCAGGTCACCTCGCCGGTCGCGACGTCCCAGGGCCGCAACGGCGTGGCCAGCATCGCGTCGTACAGCTTGGCGTACTTCATCCGGAAGAAGATGTTGTACGTCGCGTCGAAGACCGCGCCGTTCATCGCCGAGCTGGCCAGCATCGCCGGCGCCACGAACGCGGCGTACCCGATCACGGTGCCGTCGGCGAGGGTGAAGTCGCCGACCAGCTGGGCGACGCCGATGCCGATGGACAGCAGGTAGAAGACCGGCTCGAAGAAGCCGGACACGAACACGACCCAGGACCGCCGGTAGACCAGGAAGTTGCGCTCGACCAGGTGCCGGCCGTTGCCGAACCGGACCGGGACCGGGAGCACCCGGGTGGCGAGAGTGGCCATCAGCTGATCAACCTCCGGGTCAGGCCGCGGACCGCGAACCAGGTGCCGACGCCGAACCACGCGGCGAGATAAGCCAGGTTGCCGAGCGCGGTGAGCGGGTCGACGGTGTTCAGGCTCAGGTCGCGGGACAGCTCGACGCCGTGCCACAGCGGGCTCAGGTAGGCCAGCCACTCGATCCAGTTCGGCAGCTGGGAGACCGGGAAGAACGCGCCGGAGAACAGGAACGCCGGAATCACCCCGAACCGGAAGATCATCGCGAAGCCGGAGTCGTTGTCCAGCCGGGTGGCGACCGCGCAGACCGGCGCCGCGGCGGCCATCCCGACCAGCAGCGCGACCGGCAGGCCGAGCAGCCCCCACGGCGTCGCCAGCCCGCCGAAGACCGCGATCACCAGCAGGAACACCACGCAGGTGGTCAGCACCCGGAACGCGACGAAGGCCAGCTGCCCGTACATCACGTCGGCCGGCCGCAGCGGGGTGGCGATCATCGAGAAGTAGAACTTCTGCCACTTGATCCCGCCCAGCACCGGGTACGTCGACTCGCCGACCGCGATCTGCAGCGCGGTCGAGGCGAGCAGGCCGGGCGCGATGAACTGCAGGTAGCTGATCCCACCCAGCGCGCCGCTGCCGTTGCCGTCGACGAACGAGCCGAGGCCGATGCCCATCGCGGCCAGGTAGAGCAGCGGCAGCAGGAAGCTGCTGACCAGGCTGCCCTTCCAGGTCCGCTTGTAGACCGTCGCCCAGTAGTCGACCTGGCGGCGGCCGTTCTCGAGCACGACACTCATCAGTCCACCAGCGTCCGGCCGGTGAGCCGCAGGAAGACGTCCTCGAGAGTGGACCGCCGGACCAGCACCGCGGCCGGCTGCAGCCCACGGTCGTGCACGGCCGCGACCGTGCTCTCGCCGTCGTCGGTGTAGAGCAGCAGCCGGTCGGGCAGCACCTCGATCCGCTGGGCCAGGTCCTCGACCTTGCCGGCCAGCGCGTCGTGGTCGGCCGACATCACCTCCGGCCCGAACCGCAGCTCGGTCACCTCACGCGTCGAGTAGTCCCGGATCAGCTCGTACGGCGACCCCTCGGCGGCGATCCGGCCGCCGTCCATCACCACCAGCCGGTCGCACAGCTGCTCGGCCTCGTCCATGTAGTGGGTGGTGATGATCAGCGTGACACCGGCCTGCTTGAGCCGGAAGAGCTTGTCCCACAGCAGGTGACGGGCCTGCGGGTCGAGCCCGGTGGTCGGCTCGTCGAGCAGCAGCAGGTCGGGTTTGCTGACCAGCGAGCGGGCGATCGTCAGCCGCCGCTTCATGCCGCCGGACAGCTCGTCGACCTTGACCTTCGCCTTGTCGGTCAGCGCGACGAACTCCAGCAGCTCCTCGGCCCGTTGCCGGCACTCGGCCCGGCTGAGCCCGAAGTACCGGCCGTAGACGGTGAGGTTCTCCTGGACGGACAGCTCGGTGTCGAGCGTGTCGTCCTGGGGGCAGACGCCGAGCCGGGCGCGGATCGCCGGGCCCTCGGTCGCCGGGTCCATCCCGAGGATGCGCAGTGAGCCGCCACTGATCGGCGAGACCGCTCCCACCATGCGCATCGTCGACGACTTGCCGGCGCCGTTCGGTCCGAGGAAGCCGAACGCCTCGCCCTGGTAGACGTCCAGGTCGATGCCCCGGACCGCCTCGAAGTCGCCGTAGGACTTGGTCAGCCCGCGCGCCTGGACCAGGGACTCCCGCTGCTCGCTCACGTCCCCGACCCTAGACGCACGGGCCGACAGTCTGCTTCTTGTTGATGCCGTACCTGTGGGCCGGACCGCGTCAGCGGGCCGTCGTGGCGGTGGTCCGCCGGCGGCCGAGCGCGACGCCGAGCGCGATCATGCCGAGGCCGAGCAACAGGTGCAGCCAGTTGTCGGCGTTGTTGACCGGAACGAAGTTCGCCGAGCTGTCCTTGTCGATCACCAGGCCGTAGATCCACAGCACCAGGTACACGATGCCGCCACCGATCAGGTAGTTCTTCGCGCCGTCGAACGTCCGGGCCAGGGCCAGGCCGAGCACCCCGAACAGCAGGTGCACGATGTTGTGCAGGATCGAGACCTGGAACAGTCCGAGCAGCAGTGCCTCGGAGTGGTGGCCGGCGAACGACATCGTGTCGTAGTTGGTGGTGATGCCGGGGATGAAGCCCAGCACACCGACCAACAGGAACACCGCGGAGACCGCCACCGCGGCCTTCTGTACGTCGGTCGCAGTCATGCCGCTGCGCTGTGCAGTGTTCGCCATCGTCCTCTTCCTTTCAGCGAACCGGACGCGGTGCAGCGTCCGGGCGCCCCAGGTACCCACGGTGAGGGCGGCAATGCACCGGCGCGCGACCGTGATCACTCCGTGATTACAGGGCGTGGACCACGGCGGGGTCGCAGCGCGGAACCGGGGGCGGGATCGGGGCGCGAATACAGGGCGGGGGCCTGGGTACCTCGACGTCTCCCGACCCGGCCGAGGAGGTTGCCACATGCCCGGACAGCGCCCCCCTGCTCCCACGGTGCTGGCGCCGTTCCTCGCGGAGCACTACGCCGCGACCGGGCAGGACCTGACCGCTCTGGCGGCCACCGACCAGAAGCTGCTCGCACTGGCCCGGGTGTACGCCGGACTGCCCGGCATCGCCGAGGAGATCGCGGAGACGACCATCCGTCCCGACACCGCGCGCCGCCAGGCCCGGATCCGGCACCTCTACCACCAGGCCAACGACATGCTGAACGACACCGCCGTCGCCATCCGCCACCGGCTGACCGTGCTGGCCCGCCGCCACAACCTGCGCGCTCGCTGAGCCAGGGGTTCGCCCGGCCGAGCTGTCCCGCTCACAGTCGAGGGGACCGGAGGCGGGCCCCGGAACGCGCGGTTCAGCCGCGGCCGGCGTACGGCATGCCGGCCGCCATCACGGTGAGGTTCGGCACGGCGACCGAGGTCGGCAGCAGCGCGACCCGGGCGACGAAGTCGGCGACGATCTTCGGGTCGAAGGTGGGCTCGACGGCGGTCGAGCCGTCGGGCTGCAACGCGCCCTGCTCCATCCGCTCGGTCATCGCCGTCGCGGCGTTGCCGATGTCGATCTGTCCGGCGGTGATGCCGTGCGGGCGGCCCTCCAGCTCCAGGCCCTTGGTCAGCCCGGTGACGGCGTGCTTGCTCGCGGTGTACGCGATCGCGTGCGGCCGCGGCACGTGCGCCGACAGCGAGCCGTTGTTGATGATCCGGCCGCCCTTCGGGTCCTGCCGCAGCATCAGCGCGAACGCCGCCTGAGCACACAGGAACGACCCGGTCAGGTTGGTGTCGACCACCGCCCGCCAGTCGGCCTCCGCGACCTGCTCGACCGGCGCGGCCGGCATCCCGGTGCCGGCGTTGTTGACCAGTACGTCGATCCGCTCGAGATTGGCGAAGAAGGCCTGGACGGCCAGGCCGTCGCTGACGTCGAGAACCGCGGTGCGCACCGAGCCCACCCCTGCGGGTCCGACCGGCCCGACCTCACCGGCGGCCGCGGCCGTCTCCAGCAGCTTGCTCTCGGTCCGGCCGGTGACGGTGACCTGGAACCCGGACCCCGCCAGCGCGAGCGCCATCTCCCGCCCGAGCCCGGAACCTCCACCGGTGACGACCGCGATCCTCTGCATCCCCGACCTCTTCCTGACGCGTGGCGTGACCGCCAGACTACGACTGGTCAATCAGTTGCCACGGGCACGGCATCGCCAGAAACTCATTTGCGTGTATCACGCAAGCATGCATATGCTTGCGCCATGCATGTAAATGACGCGTACACCCCCGCGACCCCGGTCGAGGGCGTCCTGCACGCGTTCACCCGGATCGGCCGGCGACTGAAGGCCAAGCAGCCCGGGGACACGATGGACCACAGCGCCCACCTGGTGCTGTTCGTCCTGCGGTGCAACGGCGCGCTGCGGCTGTCCGACCTGGCGAACAAGATGGAGATCGACGCCTCCACCGCGAGCCGGCACGTCCGCGGCCTGGAGCAGGCCGGGCTGATCCGCCGCTCGGTGGACCCCGACGACGGCCGCGCCTTCCGGGTCGAGCTGACCGACCAGGGCACCACCGAGTGGGAGAACAACGCCAAGCGCCGGATGGCGCTGCTCTCCCAGGCGATGGAGGGCTGGTCCGAGCACGACATCAAGACCTTCGAGCAGCTGATGACCCGGTTCGCCGACGGCGTCACCAGCATCGCCGACGCGCGCGGCGACACGAAGGCCTCCAGCGACCGGGCCTGGGCCGACAAGGGCTGGGCCGAAGCCGCGCGACTGCACACCGAAGAGAACGTGGAGAGCACCAGATGAGCACCCCCGAGCCCGCCGCTCCAGGCGGAGCCGTCGCCGAGCCGGACGCCCCCAGCTACCTGTCGCACAAGCAGATCATGGTCGTGCTGGGCGGTCTGATGGCCGGCATGTTCCTGGCCGCCCTCGACCAGAGCATCGTCGGCACCGCGCTGCCGCAGATCGTCAGCGAGTTCAACAGCCTGGACAAGCTGTCCTGGGTGGTCACCGCCTACCTGCTGACGTCGACCGCCTCCACCCCGCTGTGGGGCAAGATCTCCGACCTGTACGGCCGCCGCCCGCTGTTCATCGCGGCGATCCTGACCTTCCTGGCCGGCTCGGTGCTGTCCGCGCTGGCGCAGAACATCGAGGAACTGATCGGCTTCCGCGCCGTCCAGGGCCTGGGCGCCGGCGGACTGCTGTCGCTGGCGTTCGCCACCATCGGCGACGTGATCCCGCCGCGCGAGCGCGGCAAGTACATGGGGTACTTCGGTGCCGTCTTCGGCCTGTCCTCGGTGGCCGGGCCGTTGCTCGGCGGACTGCTCACCGACGGTCCCGGCTGGCGCTGGATCTTCTGGATCAACCTGCCGATCGGCGCGGTCGCGCTCGCTGTCGTCGCCGCGGTGCTCAAGCTGCCGCACGTCCGGCGCAGCCACAAGATCGACTACCTCGGCGCCGCCATCGTCACCGCCGCCGTGACCTCGCTGCTGCTGGCCGTGTCCTGGAGCGGCCCGGAGAACGGCTGGGGCGCCGGCATCACGGTCGGCCTGCTCGTCGCCGCGGTCGTGCTCTCGGTGGTCTTCGTGCTGGTCGAGCTGCGGGTGGCCGAGCCGATCATCCCGATGGACCTGTTCAAGGGCAGGATCTTCGCCGGCTACGCCGGGTACACCTTCCTGCTCGGCTTCGCGATGTTCGGCGCGCTGATCTTCCTGCCGCTCTACCTGCAGGCGGTCAAGGACATGTCGCCGACCCGCTCCGGGCTGGCGCTGCTGCCGATGATCTTCGGCATCTTCTGCGCCTCGATCCCGAGCGGCCAGCTGATGAGCCGGACCGGCCGCTACAAGATCTACCCGATCATCTCCGCGGTCCTGGTCGGCGGCGCGATGGTGATGCTGTCCACGCTGAGCATGAGTACGCCGTACTGGCAGCTGGCGGTTTACATGTTCGTGATGGGCAGCGGGCTGGGCCTGTCGATGCAGATCACCGTCACCGCCGCGCAGAACAGCGTGCCGCGCAAGCACATGGGCACCGCGACCTCCACGATGACGTTCTTCCGCTCGATGGGCGGCGCGATCGGTACCGCCGTGTACGGCGCGGTGCTGACCAGCCGGCTGACCGAGCACCTGGGCGACATCGTGCCGCAGTCCGCGCAGAACATGGTCGGCATGCTGGCCAAGGCCGCCAACAGCGTCGACGCGCTGCACGCGCTGAAGGAGCCGATGAAGGGCTGGGCGCTGCTCGGCCTGGTCGAGGCGATGGGCGACGTGTTCCTGGTCTCCCTGCCGTTCCTGGTGATCGCGCTGGTGCTCGCGATCATCACCCCGGAACAGCGCCTGGCCGGCCGCACCGACGAGACCCCCAAGGACGGCGACGAGCCGGGCGTGGAGGCCTCCGCGGCCGCCTCGATGCACTGATCACCCACCGGCAGCCGCCCTCGGACTCCTCCGAGGGCGACTGGTGCCGTCGCCGGTTAGGCTGGCGGCGATGTCACGCCTGGAAGCCTTCGGCAATCAACTGATCGAGTTCCACCTCAGCGTCCGCGACCAGTTGGACGAACTGCGCGAGACCGGTTCGAGCTCCGGCGCCGAGCTCCGCGTCCACTGCCTGGCGTTCTGCCGCGCGCTCACCGCCCACCACACCGGTGAAGACAACGGCGCCTTCGTCGCCCTCGCCGAGCACTACCCCGAACTGCGGCCCGTGCTCGAGGAACTCGCGGGCGACCACGTGATCATCGAGGACGCGCTGCGCCGCCTGGAAAAGCTCGACGAACTCGCCCCCGCCGAGCGCCTCCGGGAACTCGACACCCTCTCGGCTCTGCTGGAAACCCACTTCAACTACGAAGAACGCAAACTCGTCGCAGCGATGAACACCCTCACCGACGACCGCCTGGGGTTGCCTTTCCAGCCGCCCGCCTGAGGCCGCCGTACGTCGACCTCGGCTCGCCGGAGGCAAACTGTCCGCATGGATCCGCTCCAGCGCCGGATGGCGATCGCCGGGGTGCGCGCTCTCGCCGATGACGGCTTTGCTCTCGCCGGCGGCTACGCGTTGCGCGCACACGGCTTCGGGCAGCGTGACTCCGACGACATCGATCTGTTCACCGACGTGCTCGATCCGCAGCGCTTCGCCGAGGCGGTCGACCGGCTGACCGGTTCCCCGAGCTGGCCGCGATCGGATCCGGCGGCGTCTGGCAGTGATGGACCCGGACCACGAGAGCGCGGCCCGGATCGCCCTGTCCACGATCAGGAACCAGGGCTTCACACTCGCCGGAAGGCCTCGTCGATGGACCGGGGGATGTTCGCGGAGCAGTTCTCCGCCGCCTCCGGCATCCCGGACGCGCGGTACGCCGAGTAAGGGCTGGCGCTGAGGAGACAGTGTCGCTCAAGCAGGACATGGCCGGCTGGGCGCAGGAGATGCGAACGCGCGCGGCGAACCCGGACCTGGACAACGCGCTGCGCCTGCTGCAGACCGGGCGGGGGAAACCCGGGCAGGGTCTGGCCGCCGGCGGTGCCGGCGAGGCGACGCGCAACCAGACGCCGTACGAGCGAGGCCGCGACTCCGACCGCGGACGCTGACGCCCCGGTCGCCGGTGCGCGATGCTCGGGTGAGCACCGCGGCCGGCTTCGGGCTGGGCAGAAACGCCCTACTCGACGACGCCGGTCGACGGATTCCGGCGGCGGGGCAGGGGGCGTCTGGGCAGGGGTCTCGGGGGTTCGGGGTCGACGTCGTTGCCGGCCAGGTGGTTGACGATGGTGTTGATGACCGCCGCCGTCGGCACCGCAACCAGCGCGCCGACGATGCCCGCGATCACCACGCCGGTCGCGATCGCCAGGATCACCGCGAGCGGGTGCACGCTGACCGCCCGGCCGAGCAGGAACGGCTGCAGCACATGGGCCTCCAGCTGCTGCACGCCGATCACCACCGCGAGCATGATCACCGCGACGATCGGCCCCTTGGCGACCAGCGCGACCAGGACCGCGACGCAGCCGCTGACCAGCGCGCCGACCACCGGGACGAACGCACCGACGAAGACCAGGATGCCGATCGCGCTGACCAGCGGCAGGCCCAGGATCGCGGCGCCGAGCGCGATCCCGATCGCGTCCACCGCGGCGACGATGATGGTGGCCCGGACAAACGCGGTCAGCGAGACCCACGCCTTGCGACCGGACGAGTCCGCCTTCTCGCGCGCCTGCCGGGGGAACAGCCGGACCAGCCAGGCCCAGATCTGCTCGCCCTGGTACAGGAAGAAGAAGAGGCAGAACAGCGAGATGAACAGGCCGGCGACGACGTGCGTCGCGGTGGTGCCGACCTCGGCCGCCCGCTGGCCGATCGCACCGCCGGACATCACCGTGTCGCGGAGCCGGTTCAGCGCGTCGGTGATGTCGGCGTCGCTGACGTTCAGATTGATCCGGGCCATGTCGCGCAGCTCGCGCACACCCTCGCCGACCTGGGTCGACAGGTTCTCGAACTGGGTCGCGATCTGGGCACCGACCAGCGTCAGCAGCCCGGCGACCACGACCAGCGTGAGCAGCACGGTCCCACCGGCCGCCGGACCACGGGGGACGCGGATCTTCTGCAGGCCGTTGGTCACCGGCACGAGCAGGGCGGTCAGCAGGACGCCGATCGTCACCGGCACGACGACTTCGGACAGGTACCGCAGGGCGTAGGCGAGCACCAGCACCGCGGCCGTGATCACGAGGAACCGCCAGGCCCAGGCGCTCGCGATCTGCATGCCGGGAGTCACGCCGGTGTCGATCCGTCCCCGGCTGGAGGCCACCATGTGATGCTCTGCCGCGGGGTCGCTCCCGGAAGGCACCGTGGCGCTGGTCCCCTCCCCCACCTCGTTGTCGGCCACCGGACTCGGCTCGTCCCGCCCGACGTCGGGCACGTCGACCCGGTCGTCCCAGCCTGCCCCGTCCCCGCCGACCAGGTCGGACCGCCGCGCACCGGTCATCTCACCCCGGCCGTCGCCGGACACGTCCGCCACGTCGTCCCGCCTCGCCCCGGGCACGTCGGCCCGGTCGTTCCGTCCTGCCGGCTTGCCCGGGTCGCTCATGGCACCTCCGCTGTCCCGCTCACAGGACCCTAGTGCCCTGCGCGGACCGATCCATGTCTGTCGGTGCCAACCCGATGCGCGAGTCCTTCGGCCGCGACCGGATCGGTCTCGGCCAGCAGGCCGACAGCGGCCAGAACGTAGTCCCGGTCGACGCAGACCCGGGCCTCGGCCGGGACCAGCCAGCCCTCCTCCCGCGCGCCCACGGCGACCGCGCCGAGGATCCGCTCGGCGACCTCCGGGCCGTTGTGCCGCAGCACTCCCCCGGACCCGACCAGCAGGTCCACCTCGCGCAGGTCCTTGCCGGACCGCTCGATCACCCGGCCGCCCGGCCCGAACACCACCCGCTGCCGCCCCGCGTGCCGCCGCAACGCCACCGTCGCCGCCACCCGGGCCAGCGTCTCGTCGTACGCCGCCTCGGCCGCGGAGTCCGGCAGGTACGCCGGATCGTCGTGCCGCCGCCGAGCCGCTTCCGCCAGTTCGGCGTCCGCTGCGACCAGGCCGGCCTCGACGCCCGCGGCGACCACCGGGACGGCGCTCCAGCGCATACCGAGATCGCCTTCGACGGTCCGGGTGACGGGGTGGGTGGCGACGACCTCGCGGCCGAGGTTCGCGTCCTCCGGGTCGAGCTCGATCACCGAGTGCACGTCCGTGGTCGCGCCGCCGATGTCCACCACCGCGACGTCGCCGTGCAGGCCCGCCAGCACCTCGACGCCCCGCAGGACGACGTCCGGCGTCGCGGCCCGCACCATCGCGGCGAAGGCCGGATCCCGGGACAGGTTCTTTCCGCCGATCACGTGCGCCAGGAACATCTCCCGGATCGCCGCCCGGGCCGAGTCCGGCGCGAACAGCCCGATCTCCGGCACCACGTTGTCCGCGAGCACCGCGGGAACGCCGCCACCGGCCAGCAGTCCGGCCACCTCGTCCCGCGCGTCGACGTTGCCCGCAGCAACCACGGGCTTGCGCCACCGGTACTTCGCGAGCACCTCGGCGGTCCGGGTCAGTACAGCCGCGTTGCCCCCGTCGGTGCCGCCGAGCAGCAGCACCACGTCGGGTCTGTCCGCCCGCAGCGCCTTCAGCGAGGTCGCCGTCAACCCACCGCTGACCACGGCAACCACGCGTCCACCGCTGGACAGCGCGACCCGGCGGCCCGCCTCGGCGGTGACCAGCTCCTCGTTGCCGACGACCGCGATCCGCAGCCCACCACCCGCACTGGAACAGGCCATCACCTCGGCCCGCTCGACCCTCCGGTCCACGGCCAGCAGTTGCCGGCGGCAAGTGTGCCAGCCGTCCATGACGTCGGTGCCGATCGTCGTCCGGTGCTCGGCCCGGGCCACCAGGTCACCCGACCCGGCGTCCACCGCGACAGCCTTCGTGAAGGTCGACCCGAAGTCGACCGCCACCACCAACCCACTCACCCAACCACCTTCCCCCGCCTCCGCCGCCCCGCTCGCCCCTTCGCCTCCGATGGGTTAACCCGTCAGGTGCATGGTTGGCCCACCAAATTCTGGTGGGCCAACCCTGCGTTTCGCGGGTGAACCCATCGAAGGGCCGGTCCGCCCGTCGCCGACCGAGGCGAACCAGCGTTGCCCGGTACGCCGTACCGTCGCGCGGGCTGTCGGCTCAGGCCAGGGCGCGGTCGAGGTCGTGCAGCAGGTCGTCGATCGTCTCGATCCCGACGCTGAGCCGGATCAGGTCGGCCGGCACCTCCAGCGGCGTACCGGCGACCGAGGCGTGCGTCATCTTGCCCGGGTGCTCGATCAGCGACTCGACGCCACCGAGCGACTCGCCCAGCGTGAAGACCTCGGCCTTGTTGCAGATGTCCAGCGCGTGCTGCTCGCCACCGGTGACCCGGAACGACACGATGCCGCCGAACCGCTTCATCTGCTTGGCGGCGGTGTCGTGGCCGGGGTGGCCCTCGACGCCCGGGTACAGCACCGAGGTGACCGCCGAGTGCCGCTGCAGGAACTCCACGACCTTCTCCGCGTTGTCGCTGTGCCGGTCCATCCGGACCCCGAGCGTCTTGATCCCGCGCAGCACCAGCCAGGAGTCGAACGGCCCGGCGACCGCGCCGATCGCGTTCTGGTGGAAGGCGATCTTGTCGGCCAGCTCGGCGTCGCGCACGATCAGCGCACCGCCGACCACGTCGGAGTGACCACCCATGTACTTCGTGGTCGAGTGCACCACCACGTCGGCACCGAGCTCCAGCGGCTGCTGCAGGTACGGCGAGGCGAAGGTGTTGTCGACCACCAGCAGCGCCCCGGCGTCGTGCGCGATCTGCGCGACGATCGCGATGTCGGCGACGTTCAGCAGCGGGTTGGTCGGCGTCTCCAGCCAGACCACCTTGGTCTTGCCCGGGCGGATCGCGGCCCGGATCGCCTCCGGGTGGGTGACCGCGGCCGGGGACATCTCGACGCCCCAGGCACCGAGCACCTTGGAGAACAGCCGGAACGTGCCGCCGTACGCGTCGTCGGGGAACACCACGTGGTCGCCGGGCACGCACAGCGAGCGGATCAGCGTGTCCTCGGCGGCGAGGCCGCTGGCGAACGCGAAACCACGCTTGCCGCCCTCGATCGCGGCCAGACACTCCTCCAGCGCGGTCCGGGTCGGGTTCGCCGACCGGGAGTACTCGTAGCCGTTGCGCAGCCCGCCGACGCCGTCCTGCTTGTAGGTGCTCGTCGCATAGATCGGCGGCACCACCGCTCCGGTGGTCGGGTCGGGCTCGTTGCCGGCATGAATCGCGAGCGTCTCGAAGCCGTACTGCTGTCCAATCTCCACCGAACCAGCCTACGTCCTGGTCCTACCCGCCCCGGCACCTGGTCCAGATCCAGGCAGAACCCGCCAGATCCAGGCAGAACCCGCTGCCCCGGCCCGTTCCCGGGGAGAACGCCGGCCCATCCCCCGGGGAGAACCCGCCGGCCCAGCCCATCCCCGGGGACAACCCGCCGGCCCGCCCCATTCCCAGGGAGAACCCGCCAAGTTGTGGGTCCACCAGGCCGAATGCCGGGGGAAGACCCACAAGGTGGCGGGATATCCCCCCGAGGGGTGTAGGTGGGAGTGGGGCTGGGGACGAGCGGGTGGTGCTGACCCTGGGCGGACCTAGATTTGCCGTCGTACTGCCGCGGCAGGTGGACGGAAGGAACGGCGCGGATGAAGACGCAGGACAGGCCGCTGGACGAGGACGACCGGGCGATGGCCGATCTCGCCGAGGTGCGGGACTGGACCGCCGTGGCCGGCCCGGACAGCGACGCCACCGGACCGGCCGTCGTGGTCGCGCTGGTCAACCGGGTGATGGCCGCGACCGGCTGGCAGCCGTGGCCGCTGGAGCCGGGCGAGACCATCGACGAGGGTTCCGCGTCCTGGGGATTCACCACCCAGCGGGGTACGACGATGGTGGTGTTCGACGGGCTCGCGTTCTCCGACTGCCGCAACTCCGGCTGGTCGGCGTACCAGATCGGGCCGGACGACATCGCCGAGGCCGAGGCCGGGCTCGACGCGCACTGGCCCGAGCACCTGGCGCTGGCCACCAAGCACTGGGGCGAGCCGGACTACGTCGGGGACGAGAGCAAGCCGGAGTTCCTCGACGAGTGGGCCCCGGGTGCCGGCGCGGACCGGCGGCACCTGGCCGTCTGGCTGCGTGTGGGGGCCGAGTTCCACCTGTTCAGCAACAAGCCGACCAAGGACCCGCTGACTCCGGCGGTGGGCGTCAACTACGCGGTCTACATCGACTAGGAGATCCGATGAGCACACCGAACGAAGGCCAGGGCTTCTCCTGGACGCCGGGCGACGCGGCCGGCGCCGCGCGCGTGCTGTCCGAGCTGGGCCCGCGGGAGCAGCAGGCCCTGGGCCGGGTGATCCGCGCCGCCGCTGCGGTCGGCCCGGTGATCAACGGCGTGGCCCGTGGCATCCGCGTCATCCGGAACACGATGTCCCGGCTGAGCGAGTTCGCCCAGCGCCTGGCCGGTACGGCTCGCAACCTGCGCGCCGGCGCGCGGGAGCGGGCGACCAGCGTCCGGCAGAGCTCGTCCGAGCGGGCCGGGGCGATGAGCCAGCAGACCCGCGAAGCCGTCGACCGCGCTCGCGGAGGTGCCGTGAACGCCGCCACCTGGGCGGCCAACTCGGTCGTCGGCGGTGCGCAGGCGATCGGTCGCGTCGCCGCCGCCGCGGGTCGCGCCACGGCCGACGTCGGTCGTCAGGCGGGAGCTGCCGTGGCCGACGCCGGCCGACAGGCGGGTGCGGCGGTGGCGGATGCGGGTCGCCAGGCTGGAGCTGCCGTGGCGGATGCCGGCCGGCAGGCTGGAGCCGCGGCGGCCAACGCGGGCCGTCAGGCGGTCGCGGCGGGTCAGGAGGCGGCGGGCAAGGCCGGTCGCTGGTTCAACGCGCAGGTCAGCCGCGGGGCCGCCAAGGCGAGCGCCGCCCTCGCGGGTCTGGCCGCGCGCCGGATGGACCCGACGCTCACCTCGCCGGACCAGAAGCTCGAGAAGCGCGACATCCTGCTCGCGCAGAAGTCCGCCGAACTGTTCAGCTCCCCGGAGAGCGAGCGCCCGGCGAAGGCGGCCGAGCTCGCGGCGTTCATCCAGAAGGAGTACGGCGCCGCGCAGGTGAACGGCCCCGACCAGAACGCGCAGGGCCAGGAGGCCGGCGTGGCCCGGAACGTCGCCGCCAGCCAGGAGATGAGCCGCTTCATCACCGCCAGCCCGTCCGCCTCGACGATGTCGAAGCCGGACACCCAGGCCGGCAAGCAGTCGGAGTCCGGCGCCGAGCCCGGCACCGGCCGCCACCGCAAGCAGCCCGGCCAGGGCAAGGACCAGAGCAAGGGCAAGGACCAGGGCCGCTGAGCCCAGCACACATCTGACGAAGCGCCGGCGAGCACACCTCGCCGGCGCTTCGTCGTACTCCGGGAGCCGGCCCTGCCAGGTCCGGCGCACGCCCGGGTCCGGCGCACGCCCGGGTCCGGCGCACGCCCGGGTCCAGCGCACGCCCGGGTCCAGCGCACGCCCGGGTCCAGCGCACGCCCGGGTCCAGCGCACGCCCGGGTCCGGCGCTGCCGGGACCGGCGCACGCCCGGGACCGGTCGGCGCGGTCAGCTCGGGACGTTGCGGCGGCCGGTGAGAACGGCGGTGGCGGCTTCGAGCAGGGTCTGGTGGAACTCGGCGTCGCTGAGCTGGGCCGGTTCCAGGCCCGCGGAAAAGACGGCACCGACGACCTCGACGGCCGCCGTGGCGATCACCCGGTCGCGAGGGCTGGGATCCGGGCCGGCCAGCCAGAGCTGGAAGCGGCGGCTGCGCTCGATCAGCTCCCCCAGATCGTCCCCGAAGGCGGCCAGCACGGCCGCGATGTCACGCAGCACGGTCGGCCCGGTGGCGCGGTGGGTGATCACCACGTCCAGATACGCGGCGAGCAGCTCGCGCTCCGCCTCCGGTGACCACGGCACCGTGTCGACCCGCTGGAACATCGCGTACAGGTCGTCGAAGAACGTGCCGATGATCGCCTTCAGCAGGTCCTGCTTCGACGAGTAGTGGTAGTACAGCGACGCCTTGGTGATGCCGACCTGCTCGGCGATCTCCCGCAGGCTCGTCTTCTCGTACCCCTGACTGCTGAACAGCTCGAGCGCAGCCCGGTGGATGTCGCCCTTCGTGTCCCGGGACTTCGTCTCCTGCTGCATGCGGCCCAGTTTCTCATTGTTCTTGCCTACCGTCCGGCAGGTAGCCTATCTACCGACCGGCAGGTAGACAGCATGTTCAGGAGGATTTCCCGTGTTCACTCGACTCGGACGCTTCGTCGTCCACAACCCGTGGAAGGTGATCGCCGCCTGGGTGATCGCGGCGATCGCCGTGGTCGCCTTCGCGCCGACGATCGCCGACGTCACCAGCAAGGACCAGGCCAGCTTCCTGCCCGACTCCTACGAATCGGTGCAGGCGCAGAAGCTGGCCGCCGACGCGTTCGGCCAGACCAGCGACGCGACCGCCAGCATCGTCGTCAAACGAGCCGACGGCGCGCAGCTGAGCGCCGCCGACCAGGGCAAGGTCACCGCGCTGGCGAAGAGCATCACCGAGGCGAGGATCGAGCGGGTCACCGGCGCGGTCTCCGGTCCGCAAGCCCTCTCGCCGAACAAGCAGGTCCAGCTGGTCAGCGTCGGCCTGAAGGGCCTCGCCGAGGAGCAGGCCGTGCTGGACGCGGTTCAGAAGGTCCGCGACCTGACCGGCCCGGCGCTGTCCGGCAGCGGCCTCGAGTACGGCGTGACCGGGGACGCGGCGCTGTTCCTGGACAACCAGGACGCCTTCGAGAACGCGTTCGTCGTGGTCGGTGTCGCGACCATCGTGCTGATCATCGGCCTGCTGCTGTTCATCTACCGCAGCCCGGTCGCGGCCCTGCTGCCGATCCTCACCGTCGGCCTGGTCAGCGCGATCGCGCCCGGCCTGATCGCGCTCGCCGCCAAGGCGTTCGACCTGCAGGTGACCCAAGACCTGCAGACCATCCTGACCGTGGTGCTGTACGGCGTCGGCACCGACTACATCCTGTTCCTGCTGTTCCGGTACCGCGAACGCCTGCGGGCCGGCGAGGACCCGAAGCAGGCGCTGGTCACCGCGACCGGCCGGGTCGCCGAGGTGATCGTCTCCGCCGCCGGCGCGATCGTGGTCTCGTTCAGCGCGCTTCTGCTCGCGGTCTTCGGCGCCTTCAAGAGCCTCGGCCCGGGCCTGGCGATCGCCGTCGCGGTGATGGCGTTCGCCGCGATCACGCTGGTCCCGGCGGTCGTCTCGCTGCTCGGCCCGAAGGTGTTCTGGCCGAGCAAGTCGTGGCAGCACGCGCCGAAGGGCGCGATGTTCGGCCGGTTCGGCCGGTTCACCGCGCGCCGCCCGGCACTGGTCGCCGCGATCTCCGGCGGCCTGATGGTCGCCCTCGCCCTCGGCACGCTGGGCATGAAGATCGACTACGACGCGTTCAGCCAGCTGCCCTCGGACACCGAGTCCAGCCGGGCCATCAAGGACCTGCAGGCCGGCTTCCCCGCCGGAGCGCTGAACCCGACCACCGTCTACGTGAAGAGCACCGACGGCAGCCCGCTCGACCCCACCGAGCTCACCCAGTACGCCGGGAAGCTGGCGAAGGTGGAGGGCGTCGGAGCGGTCCTCCCGGCCTCGGCGGACGGATCCCCCGTGCTGCTCAACCCGGACAAGACCGTCGCGCAGATCAACGTCGTACTGGCCGACGCGCCGTACTCGGCGGCGTCGCTCGACCTGGTCGACGGCAAACTGCGGGACACCGCGCACGCCGACGCCCCGGCCGGGACCACCGCGCTGCTCGGTGGCGTGACCGCCAGCTACACCGACATCCGGGACGCGAACAGCCGCGACCTGTCGGTGATCTTCCCGGTCGCCGGCGGCCTGATCGCGATCATCCTGGCGCTGCTGCTGCGCAGTCTGCTGGCGCCGCTGCTGCTGATGATCGCGGTGGTGCTCAGCTTCTTCAGCACCACCGGCGCGACGGTGCTGGTGTTCCAGGGCGCGGCCGGGCACGCCGGGGTCTCGTTCTCGCTGCCGATCATGCTCTACCTGTTCGTCGTTGCCATCGGCACCGACTACAACATCCTGATGATCGCCCGGCTGCGGGAGGAGGCCGAGCAGGGCACCGATCCACGCACCGCGGCGGACCTGGCGATCGAGCACGGCGGGCCGTCGGTGGCGGCGGCCGGGCTGATCCTGGCCGGCACGTTCTCGTCACTGATGCTGGCCGGCATGGCGCTGCTCACCGAGATGGGCTTCTCGGTGGCAGTCGGGATCGCGATCTCGGCGTTCGTGATGTCGATCTTCCTGGTGCCCAGCGTGATCGCGCTGCTGGGCACCAAGGCGTGGTGGCCGCGCAAGCTCAAGCTGCAGACCCCGGTGCAGCAGGACCGGGAACTGGAGCCGGCCGCTCCGCCAGCTGCACGGTAAAGATCGGCAGCAGGACGTGGACGAGGGGACCGATCGCGAGGGCGTACGCGACGGTCCCCAGTCCGACCACGCCGCCGAGCAGCCAGCCGACAGCCAGTACCGTCACCTCGATGCTGGTCCGGACCAGGCGCACGCTCAGCCCGGTACGCCGGACCAGGCCGGTCATCATCCCGTCCCGCGGCCCCGGGCCGAACTGGGCCCCGATGTAGAGCGCACCGGCCAGGGCGTTCAGCACGATCCCACCGACGGTGAGGAAGAGGATCCGCACCCACAGCGTGTCCGGCGTCGGCAGGACCGCCAGCGACAGGTCGGTCACCAGGCCGATCACGATCGCGTTGCTGATCGTGCCGAGCCCCGGCCACTGACGCAGCGGGATCCAGAGCAGCAGCACGACGAAGCTCATCGCGATCACCACCGTGCCGAAGCTGAGCGGCAGGTGCACGGTGATGCCCGAGTGCAGCACGTCCCACGGGTCCAGGCCGAGGTGGCTCTCGATCATCAGGCCCATCGAGGCGCCGTACAGGACCAGCCCGACGTACAGCTGGACCAGGCGGCGCGGCAGGCGGCCGGCCCGGAGCTGCTCGATCGGGTTGAGCGCGGCGAGCGTGCGGGGTGAGCGGGCAGGAGCATCGGCAGTGGCGGTCACCTGACCAGTCTGCGCCCGGGTGGCCTGGTGATCGATAGCCAATTGAGTAATAGTGGACTGCATGACCGCACAGCAACTGCCCGCGAGCACCTTGATCGGCCTGCTCGGCGCCTGGTCCGACGCCACTGGACCGGCGTACCGTGCGCTGTCCGAGCGGCTCCGGCTGCTGATCGCGGACGGGCGGATCATGCCGGGGTCCCGGCTGCCGAGTGAGCGTGAGCTGACCGACGCGCTCGGAGTCAGCCGGACCACCGTGGCCTCGGCGTACCGGGAACTGCGCGACCGCGGCTACCTGACAAGCCGGCGCGGTTCGGGCAGCGTGACCGCCCTGCCGTCGAAGGTCGGGCCCGAGCTGGGCCGGCACCACGCCCCGGGGATCGAGACCGACGGGCTGTACGACTTCACCTGCGCCGCCTCCCCCGCCGCGCCAGGGATCAGTACGGCGGTGACCGAGGCGCTGGAGGGACTGCCGTACCACCTGGCGACGCCTGGCTACCACCCGCAGGGCCTGCCGGAGCTGCGGGCGGAGATCGCGGCGGCGTACGACGCGCGTGGGCTGCCGACCAGCGCGGACCAGATCGTGGTCACCGGCGGCGCGCTCGCCGCGACCTGCATCGCGGTCCGGGCGATGACCCAGATCGGCGACCGGGTGCTGACCGAGAGCCCGACCCACCCGAACTCGGTCGACGCGATCCGGCGCAGCGGCGCCCGCGTGGTCGCCGCGCCGATGAGCCCGGACGGCTGGGACCTGCCTTTGCTGGAAGCAACGATCCGGCAGACGGCGCCACGGGCGGCCTGGCTGGTGGTGGACTTCCAGAACCCGACCGGGCGGCTGATGCCGGCGGCGGACCGGCAGCGGCTGGCGATCGCGTTCGCCCGCAGCCGGACCACCGCGATCGTCGACGAGACGCTGTTCGAGCTGGCGCTGGACGGGCAGGAGATGCCGCCGCCGTTCGCCGCCTTCGACCCGTCCGGGGTGATCACCGTCGGGTCGGTGAGCAAGTCGTTCTGGGGCGGCCTGCGGATCGGCTGGCTGCGGGTGCCGGAGACGCTGGTCGCGCGGATCCTGGACGCGCGGGCCTCGATGGACCTGGGCGCGCCCGTGCTGGAGCAACTCGTCGTCACCCGGCTGCTGCGCGACCGTGCGACCATCCTGCCGGAGCGCCGGGCGGGCCTGCGCGAACGCCGCGACGCCCTGGCCGGCGCACTGCGGGAGGTGCTGCCGGAGTGGCGGTTCACGCTGCCCGGCGGCGGGCTGTCGCTGTGGTGCGAACTGCCCGCGGCCGTCGGCTCGAGCCTGGTCGGGGTGGCCCAGCGGAACGGCGTACTGCTGGTGGCGGGGTCGCGGTTCTCGCCCGAGGGCGGGCTGGAGACGTTCATGCGGTTGCCGTACACGCAGGACCCGGACACGCTGCGTCACGCCGCCTCGCTGCTGGCGGCGTCGTACGAGCAGCTGACCGAGCGACCGGCGGCCCGGCGTACGGCGGCGTTGATCGCGTGACGTCATCGCGCCGTAAGCGCGGAGGGGAAGGTTCGCCTTCGGCGGCGTGTTGGGAGACTATGAAAGTCATTCTGCGAGAGGCGTGAGATGTCGTTCTTCAAGCGCAACACAGCCCTGGTCGAGCCCGCGGCCGCCCTGCCCGGCCGCTCGGAGCCCGCGTACTCCGTGCCGGCCGACAACATCGTGCTCGGTACGCCGCAGACCGCGCCGGCCCCCGAGGGGTACGCCGAGGTCTGGTTCGGCACCGGCTGCTTCTGGGGCACCGAGGAGATCTTCTGGCAGCAGCCCGGCGTCTACACCACCGCCGTCGGCTACGCGGGCGGGTACACCCCCAACCCGTCGTACGAGGAGGTCTGCACCGGCGGCACCGGCCACACCGAGGCGGTCCGCGTCGTCTACGACCCCACCCAGACCACCTTCACCGCCCTGCTGAAGGTCTTCTGGGAGACCCACGACCCGACCCAGGGCATGCGCCAGGGCAACGACCTGGGCTCCCAGTACCGCTCGGCCGTCTACTACACCACCGACGAGCAGCGCCAGGAGGTCGAGCGCACCCGCGACCTCTACGCCCCCGTCATCGCCGCCCGCGGCTACGACGCCATCACCACCGAGATCGCCCCCGCCTCGACGTTCTACTACGCCGAGGCCTACCACCAGCAGTACCTCGCCAAGAACCCCAACGGCTACCGCTGCCACAGCAACACCGGCGTACCGTTCCCGGCCGACGAGATCTGACCCTCGGCAGGATTTGGGGATCCGTAGAGTTCACCGCGGGCGGCGCGGCTGTTCAGCAGGTTCCTAGGGGAGCGCGGCCTCCGCCTCCATCTTGGCTTGCATCGCGTCCAGCATCGCGGTGAACTCGGCGTGGCTGGGCGCCTCCATCGGCGTGGCGTCCGGTGTCGTCGCGAGCAGGTCGAGGAACCGGTCGAGGAAGTCCCCGGGCGCCGACGGCAGGTGCGCGGAGAAGATCCGCGCCGGCCGCAGCCGGCGTACGCCCTCGAGCACCTCGGCGAACTTGTCCCGGTCGAGCATCGTGCTCCACGGGGAGTCCATCACCGCCCAGGCGAGCATGCCGCCCGCGAGGGCGTCCGCCGGGATCTCGGTGACATCCTGCGTCGGCTCCGGCAGCGTCGCACCGAACGAGTCGACGCTGAAGAGGCTGCCGGTCGACTCGTCGAGGAACCCGATCGACATCGGATTGTCGTAGAGCGGCGGCGCGACGGTGCGCAGCGTGCGGTCGCCCACGGACAGCCTGTCACCCGCCCGGATCGCGTGCACCCGGTCCATCGGCACCGGCCACCAGGTCGACATCCGCAGCGCCGACAGGGCGTGAGTGACGAGTCGGGCCTGGGGCGCCGCCTCGAGGACGCGCTGGACGGCACCGGTGTGGTCGGCGTCGTCGTGGGTGAGCCACAACCATTTCAGGTTGGCCAGACCGATGGCGTCGTCGACCGCGTCGAGGAGCTGGTCCGCGTCCTGCGCGATGCCGGTATCGACGAGTACTGGCTCAGCCGCCTCGAGCAGGAAGGCGTTGATCGTGAGGACCCCGTCAGGGCCCAACGGCAGGGAAACCGGCAGCACGTGCACGTCGGCTGTGGGTCGGTACGGGTTCTCCATCAGAGCCTCCGAGAGCTGGTTGTTCTTGCCCGGAAGGCGTTCAGGTCAGCGGTGTTCCGTTCAGTCAAGGGTGAACGATCCAGCGGACGGGATCGGTGGGGTCGGGCTCGAACGCACAGTAGAGGCCGGTCTGGACGCGGCGGTCCAGCACGTCCCCTGCTTCTGGCAGGTCAGTCCGGATCCGTGCGATGGCGGTGCGCACCGAGCGAGTGACGTTGAGCCGGGCCCGTTCGGCCGCCGACGCCGCCCTCCGGGAGCGTCCGGACAGCCCGAAGGCGGCGGCGAGCTGGGCGACGAGCTCGTCACACTCTCGCTGAAGCTGCGTGGCGCGGTCGTCCTCACCGATCGCGAGCGCGTCCTCGATCTCCTCGCGCAACTGCTCGACCCGTCGCCGGTACGCCTGTCGCGCGGTGCCGTCCAGCAGCTCGCCGGCGTCACCCAGCCGGTGCCGGTCGGGCCCATCGGGCACCACGTGCTCGATCTGGTCGACGAGATCGAGCACGTGCCGCTCGACGCCTGGGCTGGACATCAGCATGGCAAGGTAGCGGAGTCCCTTGGTGTGGGCGAGCCGGATCCGTACGCCGTCGCACTCCACCGCCCAGGCGGCCGGACCGCAGCGCAGTGTGACCGTCCGGCTGGCGGCCCTCCCATGAGCCAGCCGCTCGAGGAGCTCGAGGTCGCGGGGCGGCACCGTGACGTCGAGCCCGGAGAGGACGCTCGCCACGCGGCCGGCCTCCACCTGCGCCGCGGCACGATTGCCGGCCTGCTCGTGCAGGCGGGCCAGCTCGAGTCCGAGCGCGACCTTCATCACGGGCAGCCCGACCGGCAGTCCATCCACCGCTTGCTCCATGCCGGTGATCGCGCCGACGAGGTCGCCCTTGGCAGCCAGCACTCGTGCCTCCACGGCGCCTGCCATCCCCGCCAGGCGCGGTACGGCGAGGCCGGTGACGCGCTCGGTCATCCGGCCGCAGGCCTCGCCGGCCGCCTCCACCTTGCCTGCGGCCAGTTCGGCTTCGGTGAGGATGGCCAGCAGCTCGACAGCGCGCAGCAGGTCGGACCCGACCATGCGCAGGCCACGCGACGCGGTGGCGATCGCTAGGTCGGTGTCGCCGCGCGCGAGGTGCAGACGAGCGGCCGGCAGCAGTGCCTGCAGGTGGGCCTCCTTGCCGAGCAGCAGGGCCTCGGCGTCGCCAAGTCTTCCCTGCCGGATGCGCAGGTCGGCGAGGGCGATCGCCGGATGCCAGCTGGGCAGCCGCATGCAGGCCTCGAACTCGGTCACTGCGCGGGCCAGCACCGCTTCGGCCTCGGTCCAGCGACCGAGCTCCATGAGTGCGGTCGCCTGGACCGCGTCACAGTGGCTGCTCAGGAACGCCGGGCCGCCCGGGACCGCACCGACGAGCCCGACGCGGCGCAGGTCGTCCAGCCAGTGACCCACGCGGTCGAACGCGCCGGCGTAGTAGCAAGCGGTGAAGAAGGAGCAGACGCCCATGCAGGCGGCGTCCTGGTCACGGGCCGGCCCGCACCAGAGCGCGACCGCCTCGTCCAGCATGCTCATCCCCTCGACGAGGTTGCCGGCCTCCACCTGCGCGAGCCCGCCGTCGGCGAGCGCTTTTGCCTCCAGGTCGACGTCGCCGAACCTGCGCGCTCGGTCCAAAGCGAGCTCCGCCCGCTTCAACAGCTCGTGTGGGTCGTCTACGTCGCAGCCAACCCCCGCGAGCGCCACCCAGCCCTGTTCCAGGCACTCTGGCTCGTCCTCCAGCAGCCGGGCGGCCCGGTGGAACCACGCGCGGGCCGCCGCCCGGTTGGCCCTGAAGGTCTCGAACGCCCAGCCCAGCCGCGCACAGGCCATCGCCGCCTGGCGCGGGTCGCCGGCCGCGGCGAACCGGCGCACGTCGGCCGACAGCTGGTCCATGCCGGCCTGGATATCGCCCTCGCCGAAGGCGGCCATGGCAGTGGACCTCGCCGCGCCGGCATCTGCGTCGGGCTCCGTGGCCACGCTTCGATCGTAGTCCCGCTGGAGAGACTCGCACCTAGGGTCTGGTCAATCAGACGGCCGACGCGCGGCCGCCCGGATTGTTCAGCGGGCTCCTGGCACGGTCCGGCTTCTCTCGCCTCGGCGGTATCGCTACCACCAGCCACGGCATCATTCGTTCAGTCCGCGTCCGGCGGAGTCGCTGTCGACAGCGACTCGATACGACGTCGGATCCGTCGCGGTAAGTACCACTGCGAGAAGAGCACGACACCGAGGGCTGTCGCCGGAAGCCATGCCCATAAGGAGCCGTTGAGAACTCCGACGACAGAGCCTCCGAACACGAGCGCCAGCACTGCGATCCGCAGCATGCGCGTGCGGCCGCCGAACTGAGCGAGCTGCTGGTTGGCGAGGCGAAGAGCCGCCGACCGAACCTGCGGGTCGTCCGGTACCGGTCCACCCGCCGCCGCCCGGCGCGCCACCGCGACCTCGTCAGCCGGGAGGTCGCCGTGGGAATGCCTCACATCTCGCTCGCACTTCGCGGCCCACCGGCCCATCAACAGGCCGAACGGGACTCCGGTCACGACAGCACCTACGCTGCTGCCCACCAACTCGACCCGTCGAGCTTGGTGAAGATTCCCATGCTCGCACCGAACAAGACGCCGGTCAGAAGTCCAGCGACTCGTGTCATGCGTGGCGGTGGGCGAGGTGGGCGTGGACCTCGGCGTTGAGTTCCACGGTTTCGGGCAGCACCTGGAGGATCCGGCGGAAGACCTCGTCGCGGTCGCCGGCTTCGAGCATCACGTACGCCGAGACCGTCGAGAGTTGTCCGACGTAGTCATGGGCACTGATCGTCAAGCGCCGTTCGATCACCGCCTGCCGGACGTCGGTGAACCACTCGGACTGCTGGAGCTCCGTGCCGGGCCACTGCATCGGGCGATCCGCGGGGGTGCCGTCGGGCGACGGGACGCCGTCGTCGTCCAGGTACGGCGCACGTGCCGCGCGCACCGCCTCCTTGAGGTCCGGGTCGGCCAGCTGGATCGGTACGCCGAAGGATGCGAACACGCCACCCGGCCGGACGAGTGCGGCCATCCGCTCCCACCGGCCTTCCGGGTTCGTCCAGTGGAGCGCGGCAGCCGAGTACACCAGCTCGTACGACGAATCCAGCGGCAGGTCCTCGAAGGCCGCTTGCACCGTCGTGACGGTTGCGGGCAGGTACTTGCGCAGCTCCGCGAGCATGGCCGCGTCAGGCTCGGTCGCGGTGACCGCGATCCCCGCCTGCGCGAACAGGCGCGTTGCCTTGCCGGTCCCGGCGCCGATCTCCAGGGCGGTCCGGATCGGCCCACCGGCGTAGGCCGTCACCAGCTCGAGCAGTTCCGCGGGATACCCGGGCCGGAACCGTTCGTACGCCTCCGCCACCGTCCCGAAGCTCAGTGCGCGCGTCACCATGCCGGCATCCTGGCACGTCCCTTTCCCCAGCGCGCGTCATTTCCCGCGCCGAGGCGCGACCGGACAGGTCGGTTCGCCCTAGGGTTCAGCCCGGGGATCGGCTCGACGAGGAGCTGACGCTCGGTGTGGTCGAAGTGGTGAGCAACTGGTGCTCGTGGCCCGACCGCCTGGGCTTCGAGCAATGCACCGGCCAGGGCGTGTAGCCGCACGGAGTCAGGTAGAGCCGCCCACGCGATGGGCCAGGAGGCCACGCACGCCTCCGCCGTGCGGGCGGCTTCGCCGGCTCAAGGTCGTGATCGATCTCGACGCTGCGCTGCCAGCGCCAGCAGCTTGCCGACACCAGCACCAAGGACCGCCCCGACAAGCGTCATGAGCACGGTGGAGTAGAGCCACTCGGACTGGTCCGGGATGCTGCCGAACACGGCAAAACATGCGACGCCGCCAATGGCCGCCCCCCGGACACCCCAAGGACGTTGGTGCCGCTGGGGTTGTCGGCTCATTGCTCGACCGTACCTTTCCGGCTGCCCCCACCCCTCACTCAGCGAGCGTTGTCGGTGCCGTGTCCTACGGTCGGGCCATGGCACGTATCGGGACCTTCCAGTTCACCGCGCCGCTCTGGCTGCACTCGGGCGACGCCGGGTGGTACTTCGTGACGGTGCCGGCCGACGTCAGCGACGACATCGCCGAGCTCACCGCGGGTCTCCGGAAGGGCTTCGGGTCGGTGCGCGTCAGGGTCACGGTGGGCGCCACCAGCTGGCAGACCTCGGTCTTCCCGGACAGCAAGCGGGGCGCCTTCGTCCTGCCGGTGAAGAGAGTCGTGCGGATCGCCGAGGGCCTGTCGGCGGGCGCCGAGGTGAAGACGCAGCTGGAGCTGGTCGACTTCTAAACTGCCGCCTCCAGCAGAGACACGACCTCATCGACGCTGCTCGGCAAGGTCTGCGGCGTCAGTCCGCTGAGGATGCGGTCGACCTCTCGCAGGCCGGCCCGGTCCACCAGCCTCTTCTCGTTGGTGACCCACTCGCCCCGAGCCGCCAGTACGGCGTGCGCCGCCTGGCACGTGGCCGTGGCGATCGCCCCGGCGCATTCGGCGACATGCCCGTGTACTGCGTGCGCCGACCGCGCGTACGAGAGCGTGTGCCTGGCCTCGTTCGACCAGCGATCAGCCGCGCTGCGACGGAGAGCATCGGGATACTCGGGCCGCGGCAGCTCACCGTGCAGAACCTGGTTGACGGCCAGCTCCGCCACGACGACGTACGTCGGGATGCCGGCCAGGTGGAAGAGCAGCCGCTCGATCTGGAACCGCCCCGCCCGCGCCTCGGCCAGGTGATGCTCGACCTCGTCCAGATCGCGGTAGTGCACGTCGACGCTGCGGCCGTCGAACTGCAGCCAGGCCCCACCGTTGAACACCCCGCCGCCCCAGCCACCGAGCTCGGACACCTCGCCCGGCCAGCCGACCGCACGCAGGCTGTCCGGCGAGAACGCCCCGCGGTAGTAGACGGAGAAATCCCAGTCACTGTCCGGGCGATGGGTGCCCGCGGCCCGTGATCCGCCGAGCGCGACGGCCTGCACGGAGGGCAGTTCGGCGAGTCGGCGGGTGACCTGATCGAGCAAATCCTGGTCCGGCAGCATGCCGGGCATGCTTCGCCATCCCGGCTCTGCGATCAACCCGTTTTCGCAGGGTCGGCTCGGGGTTCGGTCCACCCGTCGGCGATCTACTCGGTGGCTGACTTCGCGCCGGCGGCCTGGGCTGCCTGTTCGACGCGGGCTCGGTAGTCGGCCCACCACTGGTCGTCGTGGTCGAGCAGGTTGGTGTTGTTGGCGTTCAGGCCAACAGCGCCGTCGAGTTGTTCGCGCAGGATGTCGGCGTGGCCGGCGTGCCGGTTGGTCTCCGCGAGCACGTGGACCAGGATCTTGTGCAGCGTCACCGCGCCGCCCGTCCACCACGGAACCTGCCCGGGTGCGTCGAGCTCGAGTGCGTCGATCGTCGCGTCCGCGTGCTCGCCGACGCGCCGGTAGCAGTCGACGATGTCGGCGCGGGTCTCGTCCGCGGTCGCCCAGGCGTCGGCGTTCGGCTCGGCGTCGTCGTCCCACCACGGCAGGTGCTCCGGGAACGGCCGTCCGAACGTGGCACCGAAGTAGCCGGCCTCGACGATCGCCAGATGCTTGATCAAGCCGAGCAGATTGGTGCCGGTGGGAGTCAGTGGACGGCGTACGTCGTACTCGGACAGCCCGTCGAGCTTCCACAGCATCGCCGCGCGGGCCGAGCGCAGATAGTTGTGCAGGGTCGTCTTCGCGTCGGCTTCGATCATCCAGGCAGTGTGCCAGCCGGAGGGCCGTGCGCGCGAAGTTCATTCTCCGGAGGGAGCCGGTTCCCTCCGGAGAGGGATCGCTGCCCGGCCGGCGGCGCCTACGGTCGTGGGCATGGTCGATACCAGCCGCTCAAGACGATGGCCGGCGTACGCGCTGGCGGTGCTCTTCCTCGGGTACGCCGTGGGCAAAGCCGGCTACGCGTCCCAAGCCCGGCTGGGGTTTCCGGGCGGTCCGGTCGTGTCCGCGGCCGAGCAGCAGAGCTACTTCCTGCCCGCCGCCACGGCCCAGTGGATGGCGACCGTGACCGGTGTTCTGGCCGCGGGCGTCGCGCTCGCGACGGTCACCCGGTGGGGTCGCCGCGTACCGAGGCCGGTGATGCTGGTCGTGCTCGCCGGCATGGTGCTGACCGTCGGCGCCGGCGCCGCGATCATGGCCGTGGACGGCTTCGTCGGGATCGGTATCGGCTGGCAGTGGTACCACGGGGCCGTGGGGGTCGTGGTGATCGGGCTGCTGCTGGCGATGATCCAGTCGTACGCCGCCGCGACCGGGGGACGCCGTGCCTCGCGCTGATTCGGCCGGGCTCGCCCGGCCCGCCAACGACGCATCAGGCAACGGTGACGCTCGGCGCGACTCCCGCCCGTACGGTGCCTACGGTGCGGCAGCGTGCGCGGCGGCGTACGGGTCGATGAAGCTGGCGCAGGCGCTCGGCGCGAACGCTCTGGCCGACAAGGACCCGCTGCCGCCGGACCTGCGCGACCGGCTGCTCGCCCGCGACCCGTTCTTCGTGGCCAGCCACTGGATCCTGGCGACGGCCGCCCTGATCGGCATCGTCGTCGCCCTGGCGACCATCGCTCCCCGCCCGACCTTCCAGCGGCGCGTGCTGCTGTCCATCGCCTGGATCCTCGGGATCTTCATGATCACCCGATCGATCGGCGTCGGGGGGTTCGGCTTCGTCGGCGACATCCTGCTGCTGACCGACGTCCGTCCGCCATCGGCCGAGCACGCTCCGCTGGACCGCATGCTGGCGCGGTGGGACCTCTTCCTGTGGTCCCCGTTCTTCCTGCTCTGGGGCACCTGCTGGGTGCTGACAGCGCGGAGACTCACCGTCCGCCGGCTTCGACCGTCCGCTTGACCGTCTGCAGCTCAGAGCGCGAGCGTCAGCCAGCCGCCGATGTCCTGCCGCCCCGCAGCCAGCGCCGCGGTCCGAGCACCTCTGTTGTCTGCATGGACATCGCCGAGCAGCATGAAGCTCGACTCCGGAAGGGACCGCGCCAGCAACGCGTTGACCGACGCCCCGAGTCCCCGGCCGCGAAACGCCGGCGCCAGGATCAGCTCCCGTACGACGTACGCGGGCAGCCCCAGCGTGTCCTCGCTGTCGCTCATCGCCGCCGAGTAGCCCGCCCACACACCGTCCACGGTGATCTCGAACAGCAGCCCTTGCTCCGCGGAGGTCTGCAGGTTCTCCTTGCCCGGCGGCGAAGCCTGCTCCACGTGCGCCGGATGGTCGCGATCCACCGCGGCGTACGCCTGCTCGACCTCTTCGTAGTGATCCACGGTCGATGCCGGGACCAGAGCAAGACCAGCCGGTACGTCGCGCTGCCTCAGCTGCTCGATCGGCGCGCCCAGGCAGCGGCGGTCGCGGCGGGTCCCGGGGAACGCGTCGATTGGCTCTGCGCTCCACAACCTGACATAGCGGGGCTTGTGTACGCCATAGATCTCCCGGGCCGCCGCAGCCACGCCCGGCAGGTCCCCGGGCTCCAGCCGTCGCCGCATCGGACTCGCGTCGACGAACGGCTTGGTGACGTCCAGCCCCTCGAAGCGCATGCTCAGCATCGCAGCCTGGTCGTTGCCGACGTCTACCCAGTAGTTGAGCATCGCCTCCGCCGGCGTGCCCGGGGCGAACCGCTCGGTCCTGGCCTCGGCGATGGACCGATCGTTGGCGAGCAGCACATCGACGTCCTCGTGCAACGCGGTCAGCAGCTCCAGGCGCGTCGTGTCGTCCACCCACGCCCGGGTCAACGGATGCTGACGCTCAAGGGTGTAACCGGCAAGCTCACGTGCGGTGGGAATCACTCAGAACCGTTTCCGTGCGTGCAGAGCCCAAGCGCGCCGGACGGCGGCCCACTGCGCAGCGTAGCCACGCACACCCCGGCCCGACACCGGTTTCCTCTACTGGGACGTCGTGGCCGGCGCACGCGAGAGCTCCTCCGCGCGCCGGCGAGAACGTCGGGGCGTCCACCACAGCACAGCGAAGACGCCGGAGAAGAAGACGGTGTAAACAAGCACCCACGGTGAGTCGAGAATCGCCGCCACCACAGTGACGTCGATCAGCACCACCAGCATGACGAGTGTGAACCGGCGCATCCGGCCGGAGGAGAAGCTCGCGAACGCCAAGGCGATCCGCCGCGCCGCCGCTCGCACCTCAGGATCCTCGGGAATCGGTCCGCCGTCCGCGGCGCGGTACGCGGCCGCCAGCTTGTCCTCCGGCAGCTCCCCCTCGGCTTCCGCCGTCGCCCGATCCCACGTGACGCCGAGCCGGACCATGGCGGCGCCGAAGAAGATGCCGATCAGGACGCCGCCGACCACCGCCTCCGTCCAACTGCCGTCGTCCTGTTTGATGAATGCACCCATGACGACGCCGAACGGGACCCCGCCCAGCAGGAACGTCACCCACGTCGGCATCCGAGGCCTGGTCTGCATCTCTCCATCATCTCCTGGATTTGCCCTAGCGTGGATCCATGAGCGAGGACAACGGCACCGACGCCCGGACCTTCGAGCGAACAGCCCTGCGCAAGACCCTCTTCAAGGACGCTGACCTCAGCGGAAGCCGCTTCGAGCGCGTCAACCTCACCGGCGTTGTCATGCGCGGCGTGGAGCTGGGCGACGCCACCATCGACGGCGCGGTCTGGAACGTCACCATCAACGGCGTCGACGTCGGACCGCTCATCGAGGCTGAGCTGGACCGCCGCGACCCCGACCGCGTGAAGATGCGCCCCACCACCCCCGCCGGCTTCCGCGACGCCTGGTCCCTGCTCGAGATGCTGTGGTCCGGCACCGTCACCCGCGCCCGGACCCTGCCGCCCGAACTCCTGCACGCGTCGGTCGACAACGAGTGGTCCTTCACCGAAACCCTGCGCCACCTGGTCTTCGCCACCGACGCGTGGATCCACCGCGTGATCCTCGGCGACCCGCACCCCTGGGACCCGCTGGACCTCCCCTTCGACGAGATGCCCGACGCCCCCGGCATCCCCCGCGACCGCGACGTACGCCCGTCCCTCGACGAGGTTCTCGCGCTGCGCCGCGATCGCTGGTCGACGGTGCGCCAGTTCCTGGACACCCTCACCGAGCAGCAACTCGACAGCCACACCACTCCCGTCACCGCCCCCGGCTGGCCGGCCCCCGAGAGCTATCCCGTCCGCGACTGCCTGCTCATCGTGCTGAACGAGGAGTACCAGCACCGCCTGTACGCCGAACGCGACCTCGCCGCGCTCATGTCCGCCAGCTGAACTTCTGCAAGCGCGGCGCACGTCCACCACTCACCAACCCCCGGCTCACCGACCAATGCCAGTCGGGCCCGCTCTGGCACTTCGCAAAGCCAGCCGTTGCTGAGTGGTGGAGTTCCGCTCTCGTCCACTTGTCGACATCACGGACGGACGCAGAGCTTTTCGTCGGTGCCACCTGGGAGGCTTCGGTGCATGAACTCGGACGCGGTGGACGAAATGCTGGTCGGCTTCCTGGACGCTCAGCGGCGGCGCGCCCTCGAGATCCTCGCCGGCCTGGACGACAAGCAGCTACTGACCCCTGCGTTGCCATCGGGCTGGACGCCGCTTGGCCTCATCGAGCACCTGGGCCACGCCGAACGCCACTGGTTCCAGCAGGTAGCGCTGGGCGCCGCTGATCCACTGCCGTGGCCGGAAGACCCCGAGGACGGCGGCGGTCCCCTCTCCACCACCCGGACCCCCGAGCTGGTCTTCGCCTTCTACGAAGACCAGATCGCCCGGGCCAACGCCGTCCTCGCCTCGACCCCGCTCTCCACTCCCCCACAAGGCCGGCACAGCGGCGACCCCACCCGAGAAGCCCCGGACCTGCGCGTCATCGTCGTCCACATGATCGAGGAAACCGCCCGCCACCTGGGTCACCTCGACGCCGCCCGAGAACTCATCGACGGCCGAACCGGCCTCGGCCAGGACGACCTGTAACCCGCTGAGTCGCCGCTGGCCGACCTGGGTGCTCGGGGCAACGATTCGGCGCAATGGAAGAGGCGGTCACCTGCGCCGAGGCACTCGGCAGCCCGCTTTGGAGGGCTATCCGAGCCGTGCGAGGTAGTCGCCATGGCTATGCCCCACGCCCAAAGGCACCCACCACCCAGGACGTGATCGGTCTCTTGCTTCAGACCTGCCACGAGTACGCCGACGGCAAGCGCAGCACGCACCCGCCGGAAGCCGGCATGCTGAGCAGTTGCTGCCGACGCAGGAGGCAACGACCCGCCCCGGAGTCCGAGCGTGCGCGCCCGGGGTCGTCGTCGACCGCGTCCGCGAGACCCTCGGCATCGTCTGACCAACCGACGGGCTCCGTACGCCCAACCACCCGTCCGCCTCACCAGGCAATCACCTGGGGCGTCGAACGCGCGAGCAGTTGCTCGTACAGGACGAGGTAGTCGCGCGCGCACTCCGAACTCGGCGGAGCAGCACAGCACGGCGCACTCCAGGAGTCAGCCGTGCATGTCGAGAAACTGCTTCGGCGTACGGGCAGGCATCTGCGACCTGCGGGGCGCACGGCGTCGTGGCGAACAGGTTGATCACCCCCGAGCAGGCAGGCCTGCCTCGACCCGGCGAAGCCGCCGGCTCGTGCCGTCGGAAGTAGTCGCCCGCGCCAGGCCGTCCGCCCACCAGCGGCGAGGGCAACCAGCTGCAGGTTCAAGGAGAGGAGCGGGCTGCTGACGATGGACGAACCCACCTGCGCCAAGAACCTCCGGACCCGGCCCGCCGGTCCGAGGGCTCTCGGCGACGGAACCGCCGAAAGCAGGCCGAAAACTCCTCCCGGGGGAAGGCGACCGCGTGCTGGCCCCAGCGGTTCGCGACCGGCTCGACCTCAAGCGGTGGTCGACGTGTCCGCCCTCGCAGTTCGGTGGGTTGGAGCGGCTCGGCGGGAAGTGGATCGGGGGTGAAGCCTGGCATGCTCGTGCGATGGTGATCGAGCGGGGTCGGCCCTGGTGGCAGGGAACGGAGGCGGGGGATCTTGACGAGTACTTGCGGGCGTTTTCGCACGGGCAGGTCTGCGCCGCGGTTCATGCTCGGTGCGAGGGATGCGACGGGTCGGTCTTCGGCGTCAGCGTGGACGCCGACAACGGGTATGCCGAGCGGCGGTGTGTCCGGTGCGGGGCGACACACGTGATGCTGGACAGCGCGGAGGCAGCCGGGGACGCGGACGTGGGCGAGGCTGCTTGTCCTTGTGGTGGGGAGGAGTTCGAGGTCGCGGTGGGATTCGCCGAGCGGGTTGACGGCGAGCTGGGATGGGTGTTCGTCGGGTTGCGGTGTACAGCGGACGGCGTGCTCGGCATCTACCTGGACTGGAAGATCGACTACCTGCCGTCGCGGCAGTTGCTCGAACTGGTCTGAGGAAGGCCGCAGCAGGCAAGCTGGCGTAGCTCGAGCTGAGGAGGATGCATGGCGCTTCGGTGGTACTCCGTGGTGGTGGACTGCTTGGACGTGCGGAAGCAGGCGGCGTGGTGGGCGGACGCGCTGGACTGGCGGCTGGTCCACGAGACCGATGACGAGTGCGTGATCATTCCGTCCTGGGTGGACCAGAAGGTCGTGGACGAAACGCCGTGGGAGCGGACCGGGCCGGGCATGCTGTTCGTCCGGGTGCCTGAGGTGAAGACGGTGAAGAACCGGCTGCACGTGGATCTCGCGCCGCACACCAGCCAGGACCGGGACGCTGAGATCGCCCGCCTGGAAGCCCTCGGCGCCCGCCGCGTCGACATCGGTCAGGGCGACGACGCCGGCGCCACGGTGCTCGCCGACCCCGAGGGCAACGAGTTCTGCGTGCTCAGCTCCCGCACGTCGTAGCTCCCGCTCGTCGTAGCCCCAGCTCGCCGATCGGGCACTTCGAGAAGGCGCCGCCCGTCCGCTACGCCGGAAAGGTGCCACGTCGTCGTACGTCAGAAGCCGGCGAGCCGCGGTCGCTTTCGCCGGGGCTGTCGGGATCAGGCCTGGGTGATCGCGATCGGGACCTCCGTGGCGAAGCCGGCACAGGCGGCGGACAGCGCCTCGGGAGTCACGCCCTCCTCCCCGAACAACGTGCGGTCCGGCCGGAAGTGGATCGTCGTGCCGGTACTGGAATCAGCCGGTACGGCGGTGAGGGCGCCCCGCGGCATGCCGTGCTCGTAGCGACGGGTCCAGCTGCCTTCGGTGCGGTGATTGGTGTGCACGGCCCACTCGCTCAGCGCAATCGGCACGGACATGCCGGCGCGCGGAAGGCCGTCGGGCAGCCGTGGCGAGTCCGGGTCGGCGAAGAAGCGGAGGTCGCGCGTCGCCATGATCGGCTTCACCATCGGCACGCCGCCGTCGTCGAACCGGACGGCGGTGCCGCGCCCGTTGTCGCTGACGGCGATCGAGCCGTCGGCGTGCAGCACGACCCGGACCTGTGTCGTCGTCCCCTCGACCGCCTCGTCGAGCGGGTAGGCGATGACCTCGAGCGCGAGGTGCAGCACGCCGCCGGCACGGTACGCCGGGTCCTGCCTGATCTGCTCGACGTGCTCGGTGTCCGCGACCGACAACCAGCTGTGCGTGCTCAGCCGGAGCGTGACGAACGGGATGGTGTCGCCCGGCAGCACGTAGCGCTCGACCTCCACGAACCCGTGCCGCTGCGCGAAGTGCAGCCCTTCGACGTTGGAGCCGAGCACGATCGTCTCCACCACCTTCGCGTCGAGCTCCTCCGCCTTCGCCAGCCCGCGCCGGTACAACTGCTCGCCGAACCCACGCCCCCGGTACGGCGGCAGCACGCGCGCGATCACCGTCACCGCCGGCGTCTCGTCGTTCGGCGGTCGCACGGTCGAGCAGCCGACCACCTCGTCGCCGAGGTACCCGACCTCGAGGTGGTTGCGCTGGGCCCGTTCCCGGATGTCGTCCGTCGACAACGGGTCCGTCGGAATGATCTCGTTGTGCACCAGCCGCCAGTCGGCCACCAGCCCGTCGTCGCCCGCCGACACCACTTCCACCCGAAGTTCGCTCACTCCCCCACCCAACCCCGCACCGCCCCCCAGGTCAAACCCTTCATCCACAGCCTCGGAGCCCACCGTGTTCAACCATGCGCCGCCCGACTACACCTGCCCGTTCTGCCTCCTCGCCACCGGCGGCGAGAACCACCTGACCAAGCAGCAGGACGTCGTACGCCGTACCGACCGCGCCCTCGCCTTCGTCGCCTCCCGCTGGTGGCCCAACAACCGGGGCCACGTCCTGGTCGTCCCCACCACCCACCACGAGAACCTCTACGACCTGCCGCGGCCGGACGGTCACGCCGTGCACGATCTGGTCCAGGAGGTCGCGATCGCGATCCGCAGCACCTACGGCTGCGCCGGCATCTCCACCCGCCAGCACAACGAACCAGCCGGCTACCAGGACGCCTGGCATTACCACGTGCACGTCTTCCCACGCTACGAAGGCGACAACCTCTACACCACCCGCCACCTGACCGAACCAGCCACAGCAGCCGAGCGAGCGCCGTACGTCAGCAAGCTCAAAACCTTCTTCGCAGCATGACGAGCGGTGCTCACAGACACGCCCTAGTAGACGTTGCGGCGGCGGAGGGCTCGTGGGCGGCCGTCGGGGTCGTGGAGGTGGTCGAAGACCGGACGTGCCCACCTGGCCTGCCAGCGGGTGATCGGCTCGGGCTGGTGGTGGCGGATGCGGCCGGGTGGGCGGGGGCCGGCTTGGCCGGTGGCGTGCCAGTTGTCCAGGGCGTCGGCCGAGGCTTTCCACTGGGCGAAGCCGGCGACCGGGTCGAGGTCCGGCGAGGTCTCGAGGTGTTCGGCCCACAGCTCGGCACGCAGCGATCGGGCGACGTCAGGGGCAACGATGGCGCAGCTCAGCTCGCTGTCGTTGGTCCACGAGCGGCGGTTGAAGTTGTCCGAGCCGCAGGTGAACCACTCGTCGTCGATGATGCACACCTTCGCGTGCACGTAGATCGGCACCCCCTCGGCGTTCTCCAGGTCGTACACCGCCACCCGGTCGGACCGCAGCAGCTCCAGCGCCTTCGCCTGCCCGTACCGCGCCGGCGGTCCGCTGAACCGCCCGTCCTGGTCCGGGTACCGCGGCACCACCACGATCACCCGCAGCTCCGGGGACCGCTGCAGCGCGTCCTGCAGGGCCAGCGCGACGTCCTGGGACCAGAAGTACTGGTCCTCGATGTAGATCAGTGACCGGGCCCGGGCGAACGCTTTCAGATAGGCCCGCGCCACGCTGTACTCCCCCTTCGGCGCAAAGGGGAAGTCTGGATGCTTGTGCGCGTACGTTCGCAGGACCTGGACGACATGCGGCCCGGCGACCGGCGGATCCGGGAAGGACTCCGGCAGCTCCGACGTGTGCCGCGGCATCCGGGCGAGCCGCTGCAGGAACAACCGGTACGGCGTCCGGCGGTCGAGTGGGTGCGGGTCGTCCCAGCGTTCGATGAAGCAGCGCAGCAGGTCCCCGACGACCGGTCCGCGGACCTCCAGCGCCACGTCGTGCCACGGCGTCCGTGACCCGTACCGCGGGTCCATCGGCGCCTGCTGCGGATCTCCGCCGTGGCTCGCGTCGTCGCGGCGCTGGTGCGACAGGTCGATGCCGCCCACGAACGCGATGTCCGCGGCCGGATCGCCTCGGTGCCGGATCACGAACAGCTTCTGGTGGTGCGAAGCCAGCCGCCGGACCCGCTGGTCGAGCAGCACCTCGGCGCCCGCCTCGTTCAGCTCGGTCCCGAACCGCTGGTTCTCCTGCGCGTTGAAGCTCACGTGGTCGGAGTGCGACCGCCACAGCAACCCGCGAACCTCGACACCGTTGCGCACCAGGTCGCACAGCACCGACCCGATGCTCGGCCCGTCCGGCGCGATCGCCTCGTCCGGATCACCCCGCCAGTCGGTGAAGTAGACCCGGTCCCCACTCTCCAGCGCGCACAGTTCGTCGTACAGACGGGCGAAGTACGCCGCGCCGTGCACCAGCGGCCGGACCAGGTTGCCCTCGGTCCAGGCGCCGTCACGATCGATCTCGGTCGCCGGATTGCCACGCTCGGTGGCGGTCAGGAACCAGTCGTGCGTCATCTCGCTCCAGTGCCCAACCGACCCTTCGATCATGAGAGGCTGGCGGCGATGCGCGCTCACAACTGGTGGCTCGGCCTCGGACTCCCCGCCGCGATGGTCTGGTGCGTGGCGGTCAGCACGTCGATGCCCAGCTGGTTCGACCCGTCGGAAGACTGCGCGCTGACCGCCGGCCGTGCCTCTGACCACGGTGTGACGACGCACAGCCGGTGGTTCCCACCTCGCGCGACCTGTGACTTCGGCGGTGGCGACGTCTACCAGTTCATCTCGCCGGGCCGGTCGGCCACACTGAGCGTGATCGGCGTCCTGGTAGCCCTCGTCGTGGTTGTCGGCATGGTCCAGTGGGTCAAGGCCCTGTTCCGGACCGGCGGCGTGATCCGCGCCGCCGAGGCCATCGATCTGCAGCAACGCAAAGTCGCGCACCTGGCCACCGGCGTCGTCGCCGGCGCGCTCGGTACCGGAGCCCTCTTCCTGCTGTTCGTCGTCGGCGTGATCGCCGGCGGAGCACCGGGCATGGTCGTCGCCCTGCTCATCAGTGTCTTCGGCCTGGCCGGGCTTGCCTCGGCTCTCGACCGCGCGCACGGGCCGCTCCCGAGCACGGCCGCTCAGTCGCGCCGCCGCGGCACGCTGGCCGCTGTCCTGGCCCTGGCGAGTTCAGCGGCGGGCATGGTGCCGAGGTCACCGATCCCGCAACTGGCGTTCGTGATGCTCGGAGCGGCGGTTTTCATGATCACCGTCGCGGTGCAGTGGGCGCTGCCCCGACCGTCGATCCTGGTACCGGGCGACAAGCCAGCAACTGCTGGTCCGTCCGCCGCCGCGCCCCGGTGATCTGGTCCACCAGCAGCCGTACCGACCGCCGTCCCAGCTCCCACCGCGGTACTTCGAACCCGCTGACGTCCGGCCGGTCCTTCGGCTGCCCCAGGACGGCGAGCGACAGGTCCCGCGGGCAGACCAGCCCGGCCGACTCGACCGCCGCCAGCGCGGCCGCCGACAGGTCACCGGTGTCGGTCTCCTCCACCACGACCGCCGTGACGCCGTCGGCGACCCAGCGCGAGATCAGCCCGGCATCCACCGCCTCGGCCTCGGCCCGTACGACGACCCGGCGTACCGGCAGCCGCGCCGTGCGCAGAGCCGCGAGCACGCCTTGCTCGCGATCGGTGGACGACAGCGCGTCGTCACCGCAGCGCAGGTAGCGGATCTGCCGGTGGCCGAGCGCGGCCAGTCGCCCGACCACCTCCGCCGACGCTGCCACGTAGTCGACGCCCACGAACGGGATCCGGCCGCCGAGCTCGTCGCGGCGGCCGACGTACACCAGCGGGAAGCCGTCGCCGAGCAGCCAGTCGATCGGCTCCTCCGGGACGTGCCGGCCGAAGAACAGGCAGCCGTCGGCGATCCTGGTCCGGCGGATCGCGGCCCGGTGGTCCGGGCGTTCGCCGCTGCCGCCGGTCCCGGTGAACAGCACGAGGTCCTGACCGAGCGCTGCCGCCTCCGCCTCGATCCCGGCCAGGATCGGGTAGTAGAACCCGTCCACGGCGGTCGGGAACGCCGTGGCGAAGGTGTACACGCCCAGCATCCGGTTGCGCGACGAGGCGAGCCGGGTGGCGACCGGGTCCGGCACGTAGCCGAGCTGCTCGGCCGCCGCCAGCACCCGCTGCCGGGTCGCCTCGGCCAGCCGCGAGCCGTCGGTGCTGCCGGACAGCACCAGGGAGACCGTAGTCTGCGACACCCCTGCCGCCGCGGCGATGTCCGCCTGCCGAGGCGCTCTGGCCATCTCACCACTCCAAAGTCTGCGCTAATACGGATTAGCTTCTTGACTGGCTTGCATTCCCGCTCGCAGACTCGGCAGCACCGCCCCGCGAGAGGAATCAAGATGACGAACCTACCGCCGGTCAGCCGCCGGGCCCTACTTCGCGGCACCGCCGGCCTCGGCATCGGCGCCGTCGTCGGCGCCGGGGGCAGCCTGGCCGGCACACCTGCCGCCCAGGCCGCTCCCGGCGGCTTCCCTGACTACGCGTTCACCCGGCTGGCCTTCGACAAGGCCGGCCTGCGCTACAACCCGACCGGCGAGCTGATCTTCCCGAGCGTGCGCGGCACGGTCGGCCGGATCAGCAACGCGCTCGGCCGGTTGTACCTGTACTACGCGCCGCACGACGCGCCCGGAGGGTTGTGCCTGGCGTACTCGAACTCGCTCGGCGGGCCGTACACGGAGTACCCGAGCAACCCGATCATCGGCCGCACCTGGTCGCCGCACTACAGCGTCTCGCACGTCTCGTCGCCGCACTCACTGTGGAACGACGACGTCAACGAGCTCTGGCTCTACTTCCACGGCGAGAACACCACCACCCGGCTGGCCCGCTCCACCGACGGGATCCACTTCAGCTACGACAAGGTGGTCCTGTCGACGTCCATGCTGCCGGCCGGGACGACCGAAGCGTCGTACGCCCGGGTGTTCCGGCACGACCTGCCGTCGCGCAACGCGCGGTACGTGATGGTCTTCATGATCAACACGACCGCCAACCGGCGCTCGATCGGCTGGGGCTGGTCGGCCGACGCCCGGAACTGGACCTTCTCACAGACGCCGCTGATCACGCCGCAGGAGATCGGGGCCCGGGATCTCGGCGCACCGGCGGTTGCCACTCGCAACGGATCGACCTACGTCATCTATCACACGAACATCGAGGCCGGCGGTGCGATGCGGATCACCGAGGTCGGCAACGACTTCAGCCGCCGCAACCATCTGGGCATTTTCCACGCGCCGTTGCCCGGCGCCCCCGACAACGGCCGCTGCGCCGCCCCGGCGTTCGGCTCGGACAACGGCGTCGAGTACATGATCTACGAAGCCGGCACCCGGCTGGCCGGCTCCATCGCCATCGCGCGCGCCGTCTGAGAATTCGTCCCGCTACAGCCGAGAGCCACCGGTGGCGTCGATCCACTGACCGGTGATCCAGCGCGCCTGCTCGGAGGCGACGAACGCCACCACGTCCGCCACGTCCTCCGGTTGCCCGACCCGCTCGAACACCGAGTACTCCGCCGCCGCCCGCGCGGCCTCCGGGTCGGCCAGCCAGTCGTTCATGTCGGTCTCGATGATGCCGGGCGCGACGGTGTTCACGGTGATCCCGCGCGGCCCGAGCTCCTTGGCCAGGGCCAGCGTCAACGTGTTCAGCGCACCCTTGGTCATCGAGTACGCCGTGTCCTGCGGAAACGCGATCCGGGTGACGCCGGAGCCGATGTTGACGATTCGGCCCCCGTCGCGCAGCCGCGACAAGCCCTGCTGAATCAGGAAGAACGGCGCCTTCGCGTTCACCGCGACCAGCCGGTCGAACCACTCGGGCGTGACGTCGGCCAGCGGCTGGTGCCTGCCGATCGCCGCGTTGTTGACCAGGACGTCGAGCCCGTCCGCGACCGCGTCGAACTGCCGCCAGACCTGCTCGGCCGCGTCCGGCTCGCTCAGGTCGGCCCGCACCGCGAACGCCTCGCCGCCGGCCGCCTGGATGTCGTCGACGGTCTGCTTCGCCGCCGTCTCGTTGCTGCCGTAATGGACGGCGACCCGGACACCCTCACCCGCCAGGCGCAACGCAACCGCCCGCCCGATCCCCCGGCTGCCGCCGGTCACCAACGCCGTTCTGCTCATCCACGTCCCTTTCTCTAGTGATCACTACAGAATGACCGTAACACATTCTTTAGTGAGCGTTATAGAATGAACCTCATGACCACCAGCAGCCGGCGGGGACGTCCCCGATCGTTCGATCGCCAGGCGGCGCTGGAGCAGGCGCTGCTGACGTTCTGGGAGCGGGGCTACGACTCGACGTCGGTCGCCGACCTCACCGCCGCACTCGGCATCGGCGCGCCGAGCCTGTACGCCGCGTTCGGCGACAAGCGCACGCTGTTCGACGAGGCGGTGACGGCGTACCAGGCGAAGTACGGCGAGTTCATGAAGCGAGCACTCGACGAGGAACCGACGGCCCGGGCGGCGATCGCGCGGATCCTGCGGGAGGCGGCGGTCGCCTACACCGAGCCCGGCCATCCGCGCGGCTGCCTGATCATCAGCGCGGCACAGAACACGATCCCGGCGTCCGAGGACGTGCACGAGCGGCTGCGGGCGATCCGGGCCGGCAACATCGACGCGCTGCAGGAGCGGATCCAGGCGGACGTCGACGCCGGAATCCTGCCGGGCACCACCGTCGCGCGGGCGGTGGCGGTTTTCGTCGGAGCAACGATCCAGGGCATGTCCCAGCAGGCCCGCGACGGCGCCACCCCGGCCGAGCTGGAAGCTGTCGCCGAACTCGCCCTCACCGCCTGGCCGACCTGACCCTTCCCTCATCCCCAACCCCACCCGCCCGCTGATCCGACGTTGAGCACCGGCTGGTCGCTTCCGACGCGATCTGGCGGCTGCTCCGTGCTCAAGGTGGGCCGGGGAGCCGCCAGCTCTGCGGTAATCGCTTGCTGGCTAGGGTGGGCGCATGGTCGCATCCCCAGCCGCCGTGCTCGGCGACGCCGCCCGGACGCTCAGCGAAGACGAGGTCACCACCTTCGTCCAGGACTCGCTCGCCTCGGCCGGGCTGGACGGCCGCAGCGTCTGCGTGATCGTGCCGGACGCGACACGCAGCTGCCCACTGCCGCTGCTGCTGCGGGCCGTGCACACCGCACTGGCCGGCCGGGTCACGAAGCTCACCGTGCTCGTTGCCCTTGGCACCCATGCCGCGATGCCACCGGCCGCGCTGCGCGACCACCTCGGCGGCGAGTACGCCGTACTGAACCACGCGTGGTGGACCCCGGAGACGTTCGCCCACCTCGGCACGATCGGCGCCGACCGGGTCAACGAGATCTCGGCCGGCCGCCTGCACCAGGAGGTACGGGTCGAGCTCAACCGCGCGGTGGTCGAGCACGACGTGGCCCTGGTCGTCGGCCCGGTCTTCCCGCACGAGGTGGTCGGCTTCTCCGGCGGCAACAAGTACTTCTTCCCGGGCGTCGCCGGCCAGGAGGTGATCGACCTGTCGCACTGGCTCGGCGCGCTGATCACCAGCGCCGACATCATCGGCACGCCGGGCACCACACCGGTCCGCGCGCTGATCGACGAGGCCGCCGCGCTGATCCCGGCCGAGAAGCTCGCCCTGTCGCTGGTGGTCGAGTCGGGCACGAACAACCTGCACGCGGTGGCCTTCGGCGACACCGTCTCGTCCTGGCAGGCAGCGGCCGCGATCTCGGCCCGGACCCACGTGCGCTACCTCGATCGTCCGGTCCGCCGGATCGTGTCGCTGATGCCGCCGCGCTACCAGGACATCTGGACCGCCGCCAAGGGCTTCTACAAGGTCGAGCCGGTCGTCGCCGACGGCGGCGAGGTGATTCTCTCCGCGCCGCACGTCACCCAACTGGCCGCGATGCACCCCGAGATCGAGCAGATCGGCTACCACTGCCGCGACTACTTCCTCGGCCAGTGGGAGAAGTTCCGGGACCTGCACTGGGGTGTGCTCGCCCACTCCACCCATCTGCGCGGCGCCGGCACCTGGGACCCGGCCACCGGCGAGCACCTGCGGGTCGCCGTCACGCTGGCCACCGCGATCCCCGAACAGGTCGTGCGCGGCGCGAACCTCGGCTGGCTCGACCCGGCCGGGATGGACCTCACGGCGTACGCCGACGATCCGGAGACGCTGGTGATCCCGAACGCCGGCGAGGTCCTGCACCGGCTGCGCGCAGCGCCGTCGCGAGCCGCTGACACCCCGGTGAGCGGGTAACGTTCGGCCATGACCGAGGTCGTGATCGTCGGGGCCGGGTTCGCCGGGCTGTGCATGGGGATCAAGCTGCGCCAGGCCGGGATCGAGGACTTCGTCGTCCTGGAGAAGGCCGCCGGCCTGGGCGGCACCTGGCGGGACAACACCTATCCCGGGTGTGCCTGCGACGTGCCGTCGTACCTGTACTCCTTCTCGTTCGAGCAGAACCCGCGCTGGACCAGGATGTTCGCGCCCTGGGACGAAATCCTCGCCTACCTGCGGCACTGCGCCACGAAGTACGGCGTCGCTGACCGGATCCGGTACGGCGCGGAGGTGACCGAGGCGGCCTTCGACGAGACCAGCGGCCGGTGGACCATCACGGTCAACGGCGACGAGAAGCTCGAAGCCCGGGCCCTGGTCGCCGGCGTCGGCAACCTGCACCAGCCGAGGATCCCGGACCTGCCGGGCCTCGACTCGTTCGGCGGTCCGTCCTTCCACTCGGCCCGCTGGGACCACGGCCAGGACCTGACCGGACGCCGGGTGGCCGTCGTCGGCACCGGCGCCTCGGCGATCCAGTTCGTGCCGCGGGTCGCCGAGCAGGCCGCGCACCTCGACGTGTACCAGCGCACCGCGCCCTGGGTCACGCCGAAGCCGGACCGCGCGATCGGCCCGCGCGAACGTGCCCTGCACGCCCGGTTCCCGGCCGCCCAGCGGGCGATCCGGGACGTCGTCTTCTGGGGCCTGGAGGCCCGTGGCGTCGGCTTCGCGGGCAATCCCAAGCTGATGAAGGGCCTTGAACTGCAGGCCCGTCGGCACCTGCGCAAGCAGGTCAAGGACCCGGTTCTTCGCGCGAAGCTGACGCCGAACTACCAGATCGGCTGCAAGCGCATCCTGCTCTCCAACGACTACTACCCGGCGCTGACCCGGGACACCGTCGACCTGGTCACCACGGCGATCAGCCGGATCACGCCGACCGGCGTGGTGATCGCGGACGGCACCGAGCGGCCGTGCGACGTTCTCGTGCTGGGCACCGGCTTCGAGGTCTCCGGCAACCTGACCCGGATGCGGATCCTCGGCCGCGAGGGCAGCGACCTGGCCGACACCTGGAAGCAGCACGGCATCGGCGCCCACCTGGGCATCACCGTCGCGGGCTACCCCAACCTGTTCCTGCTGGTCGGCCCGAACACCGCGCTCGGCCACTCCTCGATGGTGTTCATGATCGAGGCCCAGGTCCGGTACGTCGTGCAGGCGCTGAAGCTGCTGCGCCGGGCCACCTCGGTCGAGGTCCGCGAGGAGGTCCAGGAGCGGTTCGTCGCCGACGTCCAGGGCCGGCTGGACGAGACCGTCTGGCAGTCCGGCTGCAACAGCTGGTACCTGGACGCGCAGGGCCGCAACTCGACCATCTGGCCGGAGTTCACCGTCGGCTACTGGCGCCGGACGCGCCGGCTGGACCCCGCCGACTTCGTGCTGGTCCGCTGACCGGGGTTCCCCCTGGCGCCGGGCCAGGGTGTCCCGGACTCCCGAAGGAGGACCTGCCGGCCGGCGGCGTACGACCAAGGGATGAGCCGAAGACCGGTCCAAGGACCGATGTCCGGCACGCCCGCGACGGGGATGCTGGAGGACATGGACCTCTTCCAGATCATCAGCGCAGTCGTCATCGTCGGCGGTGTCGTGGTCACCGCGCTGATCGCCATCGTCCCGTCCGTGGTCGACCGCTGACCACCGGTTTGCCCGCGACGTCCGGTGCACCCTCGGGGGCGCACCGGGCGTCGTCGTGCGTGTTGCCCATGGCAACTAAAGGTGTAGCCGGCCGCTGCGGACTGCGACTCCGGGAGGAGTTCAGGAGCAGTCCTGGGACCGATGAAAAGCCGGCGCGGCACGCGCACGCTGAAGGTATGGAAATCCTTCAGATCCTCGCCACAGCGGCCATCGTGCTCGGCATCCTGGTCACGGTCCTGATCGCCGTCGTACCCACCGTCGTCGACCGCTGAGCCCCGCCTGGTCAGTGGGCTCAGCGGTGGGGCCGATCAGACGGTCAGGTGCGCGAGCAGGTCCTGCCGGGTCAGCACGCCCACCGGCTTGCCGTCGTCGAGCACCATCAGCGCGTCCCGGTCCTCCAGCAGGGCGACCGCCTTCGCGACCTCCTCGCCGGCCCCCAGCGACGGCAGCGCCTCGTCCATGTGCAGCTCGACCATGTCGGCCAGCCGGGCCTTGCCGGTGTAGAGCGCGTCCATCAGGGTCTTCGCCGACACCGCGCCGGCCACCTCGGCCGCCATCACCGGCGGCTCGGCCCGGACCACCGGCATCTGCGAGACGCCGTACTCGCGCAGGATCTCGATCGCCTCGGCGATCGTCTCGTGCGGGTGGGTGTGCACCAGCGGCGGCATGCTGCCTTCCTTGCCGGCCAGCACCTCGCCGAGCGTGGTGCCCTGCCGGGCGTGCCCGAGGAACCCGTACTGCGCCAGCCAGTCGTCGTTGAACACCTTGGTCAGGTAGCCGCGGCCGCCGTCGGGCAGCAGCACCACGATCACTGCGTCCGGGTCGTCCAGCTCGTGCGCCAGCCGGATCGCCGCGGCGGCCGCCATGCCGGCCGAGCCGCCGACCAGCATCGCCTCCTCGCGGGCCAGCCGCCGGGTGGTGGCGAACGAGTCCGCGTCGGAGACCTCGATGATCCGGTCGGCGATCGTCTTGTCGTAGGTCTCCGGCCAGAAGTCCTCGCCGACACCCTCGACCAGGTACGGCCGGCCGGTGCCGCCGGAGTACACCGAACCCTCCGGGTCGGCGCCGATGATCTGGACCTTGCCGCCGGAGACCTCCTTGAGGTACTTGCCGGTGCCGCTGATCGTGCCGCCGGTGCCGACGCCGGTGACGAAGTGGGTGATCCGCCCCTCGGTCTGCTGCCAGATCTCCGGGCCGGTCGACTCGTAGTGCGAGATCGGGTTGTTCACGTTGGCGTACTGGTTCGGCTTCCAGGCGCCCTCGATCTCCTGCACCAGCCGGTCGGACACGTTGTAGTACGAGTCCGGGTGCTCCGGGGCGACCGCGGTCGGGCAGACGACCACCTCGGCGCCGTACGCCTTGAGCACGTTGCGCTTGTCCTCGCTGACCTTGTCCGGGCAGACGAAGACGCACTTGTAACCCTTCTGCTGGGCCACCATCGCCAGCCCGACACCGGTGTTGCCCGAGGTCGGCTCGACGATCGTGCCGCCCGGCTTGAGCTCGCCGGAGGCCTCGGCGGCCTCGACCATCCGGACCGCGATCCGGTCCTTCACCGAGCCACCGGGGTTGAAGTACTCGACCTTGGCGAGCACGAGCGGCTTGGCGCCGTCTGTCGTCTTCGTCAGGCGTACCAGCGGGGTGTTGCCGACCAGGTCCAGGAGTGAGTTCGCGTAGCGCACGCATTCCACTGTATGGGACCCCGCGTGTTTCACCATATTTGGCTTGCGTGACCGTCACAGCGTGTAATTCTTGGTCCATGAGCAAAGCCCGGGCCGCCAAGCGACTGGCCCAGGCCGCAGCCTTCGGCGGTGGGGGACTCGGACTGATCGGCGCCACGCTGTACGGCGTACTGACCGCGGAGGCGCGGTACGCCAAGCGCGTGATCGGTCCGATGAAGGCTCACCCGGCCAAGGGCGACGGCCTGTACGGCCGGTATCCAGGTCACCCGATCACGCTGGCGATGATCGGTGACTCCAGCGCGGCCGGATACGGCACCTCCTCGCCCGACGAGACGCCCGGCGTGCTGCTGGCCTGTGGTCTCGCCGAGCTGGCGAAGCGGCCGGTCCGGCTGGTCGACGTGTCGCGGGTGGGCGCGAAGTCCACCGACCTCGCCCGCCAGATCGACACCGCGCTGCTGTCCGGGCCGCACGTCGCCGCGATCCTGATCGGCGCCAACGACGTGAAGGACCAGATGCCGCCGTCGGTGTCGGTCCGGCTGCTCGACGCCGCGGTCCGGCGGTTGCGCGCGGCCAACTGCGAGGTCGTCGTCGGCACCTGCCCGGACCTCGGCCTGGTCCGGCCGATCATGCCGCCGCTGCGGCAGGTCGCCCGGTCCTGGAGCCAGCGGCTCGCCGCCGCGCAGACGATCGCCGTCGTCGAGGCCGGCGGCCGGTCGGTGTCGATGGGCTCGCTGCTCAGCGAGGTCTTCCGGACCGACCCGCGGATGTTCGGCCCCGACCGCTTCCACCCCTCCGTCACCGGGTACGCCGCGGCCGCCGCCGCGCTGCTGCCCTCGGTGGCCGCGGCGATGGGCGTCGGGCCGGAGTCGTTCGTGCACCCCGAGCCGTTCCGCGGCGAGGCCGTGCTGCCGATCGCCGAGGCCGCCGTGCAGGCGGCGAAAACGGCCGGCACCGAGGTCGCCGCGGCCGAGGTCGCCGGGCACGAGCGCGGACCCCGTGGCCGCTGGGCGCAGCTGCGGCACCGTCGCCGGCACCCCAAGCCCGACGTCGAGCGGGTCGACGAGGGCGCCGTCGCAGAGGCCACCGCCACCGTCGGGGCCGCCGGTTCCGGGTCCGGCCGGCCGCTGGCGGAGACGCCGTCCTGACCGCGGCCTCCATCGTTGCGTGCGTCCGCTGAGCGGCGACTTTCCCCCAGTGCCCCTTGCCTGCGGGCACATCGTGATGCACAGTCGAACTACTACGCACAACCCCGACGACGGGAGGCGAAGATGGGCTTGAACCACTCCGAGGAGACGCACAAACGTCTGGTGGAGAAGGTGCCCGAGTGCACCGGACGCGAGATGACCGAGTGGTTCAAGTTGATGAACGACGGACCGTCGTTCTCACGCTTCGACGACAGAGTGCGGTGGCTTTCCAGCGAGTACGCCCTCGCTCACGGGCACGCCACGGCCATCGTGCACGAGTACGACCTCGTCAAAGCGCACCGGCGCATGGGCTGACGAGCCGAACAGGAGCCAGTTTCGCCGCGGGCCTGCCCCCACAGGTGGAGGGACAGGCCCGCGTGCGTTGCCCGAGCAGCTTTCCCGGCCGGCGCGTTCCGCGCTGACTTTCCGGGCCCCGCAGCCACACGATGCTGCAACACAACAGCCGCCGGATCTCCATGCACCCGACCTAGAGTCCGGGACATGAGCAAACGACGAGTCACGCTCGCGCTGGCAGCCCTGTCCGTGGCAGCCGTTGTCCCAGGCACCTTCGCGGTCGCTCAGCCGCCGCTCACCTCCGCGGGGGCAACGCACTTCGAGACCTACGGTGTGGACGGCGCGTCGGCCTGGGGTGACGTCGTGGTGCCGTCCGGGGAGAAGGCTCGCGTGCACGGCTGGATCCGCGACGACAAGTGCGACCGGCGGAACGCGGCGCTCAAGATCACCTTCGACTATCCGCTGGTCGGCACCGACAAGAACAAGTGGATCGTCAACAACACCGACGGAAAGTGCGGCGCGTCGCACCTGAAGTCCTTCGACGTCAGCGAGCAGACGTACAGCCTGAACGCGATCTACGTGCAGGAGTACACCGACAACTGGTACACGCCCGAGCAGTGGGGCGCGAGGATCAAGGTCTGGGAGAAGTAGACGGCCGAAGGGCCGGTCCCCGGGTGGGGACCGGCCCTTCGCGGTCAGTGGCTCAGCTCAGACAGCTGGCCGGGGTGAGTCGGGAATCAGTCGCCGCCCCGCAGGATCGCGAGGATGCGCAGCAGGTTCCAGTACAGCCAGACCAGGGTGACGGTCAGGCCGAACGCGGCCCGCCAGGCCTCGTTCTGCGGGGCGCCGTGCTTCACGCCCTGCTCGATCATGTCGAAGTCGAGAATCAGGTTGAACACCGCCAGCCCGGCGCCGATCGCGGCGAACAGCAGACCCATCGGGCCGAAGCCGCCGATGCCGGAGTTGAAGCCGAGCAGGCTCGCGATGAAGTTGATCAGGATGACGCCCGCGAAGCCCATCGTCGCGATGACGACCATCTTGGTGAACTTCGGCGTGACCTTGATCGCAAAGTACTTGTACGTCGCCAGCGTCATACCGGCGGTGACCATCGTCGCCAGCACCGCCTGCACGACGATGCCGGCGTCATCGACGTAGCCGGCGATGAACTTGCTGCCGATGCCGAGGAACACACCTTCGGCGACGGCGTACGCCATCACCAGCGCCGGGTTGATCTTGCGCGAGAACGACAGCACCATCCCGAGCGCGAACGCGACCAGCGCGCCGCCGAGGAAGGCCGGCGTCACGAGGTCGGTCGGGATCCGCCACCACGCGAGCGCGGCGGCGACGACGACCACCGCGAGGGTGATCGAGGTCTTGACGATGACGTCGTCCAACGTCATGGGGCGGCTGCCGGCCGGCGCGCCCTGGTACTGCTGCGGCGGCATACCCGGCCCGCCGTAGCCCTGCTGGCCCGGCTGGCCGTAAGGACCCGGCTGACCGTACGGAGCGGCCCCGGGGTAGGCCTGGCCCTGGCCAGGCGCAAATGCACTCGACCGGTTCAGAACCGGGTTACTGCTCTGCATGTCATCCTCCTGGTGACCCACTGTGAGTCGTACCGGAATAGTACGGTCCCACCCTTAACAACAGCTGAGGAAGCCCTCACTGTTCCCCAACCGAAATCCCCCAACCCAACCGGTTGCAGACCTCAACCGCTTCCGCCGGAGAAATAGTCAGCCGGCCATCACGCTGCGCAACCGTTCTGCCGGGGCCCGGAACCGCCCAGCCCAGCTGATTGCCACTTGTTGCTACTCGAGCCAGTCGGTTTCGAAGGTGGTGTTCTCGTGGATGTGGACGGCTTCGTAGCCGCCGGGGGCGGTGGAGAACTTGTGCGGGGTGTCGGCCGGCACCACCAGGATCTGGCCGGCGCGGCCGATCAGCCGGCGGGTGCCGACGGTGAAGTTGGCCGATCCGCGCCGGATGATGAACGTCTCGGCGTACGGGTGCTTGTGCAGTCGCGGTCCGACGCCCTCCTGCGTGGTCGACTCGAGAATGATCGAGATCCCGGCCCCGCCCGGCAGTTCGGTGTAGTTCTCGGCCCAGTCCTCGCCGTCGTCCCGCCCGTCCGTCCGGGTGATGACGAAGCCCTCTGAGTCGCTCATGTCGCTGTCCTCCCGCAGTACTCGACGATCCGCCGAGGCTACGGGGCCACCGGGCCACCCCTCCGGCTACCGAGCCACCTTCGCCGCGACGAACTCCTCCCAGCTTCTCCCGGTTCCCTGCCCCGAGGACAGGTTCGCGCCCGCCCGGTACGCCGCCGCGGCCTGGCCCGGCATCCAGAGCGGCAGCATCAGCCGGCGCTTGCCCGCCGCCCGCAGGTAGATTCCGACCATCTCCTTGAACGTGTACGTCCGCGGCCCCGCCACGTCCGCGACCTGGCCCTGCGGCGTACCGAGCGCGAGCTCCACCAACCGGTCCGCCACCGCCGCCGGATCCACCGGCTGCACCTTGAACCCACTCGGCGCCGGCACCACCGGCGACTTGGCGACCTGCTCCGCCACCGAGAACGCCAGATCGTGGAACTGCGTCGCGCGCAGATTGCTCCACCCGACGCCCGCCTGCTCGATCGCCACCTCGGCCCCACGCTTGGCCGCGAAGTACCCGAACATCGCCCGATCGAGACCGCTCACGACCGGCAGCGTGTCCGCCCCCACCACGGAAACGTTGACGATGTGCCGCACCCCCGCCGGTACCGCCGCCTTCACCACCTGCCGCGCCTTCTCGTCGTCCCCCTTGGCCGACCCCGCGCAGTGCACCACGACCTCGACCCCGTCGAACGCCTTGTCCACCCCTTGCCCGGTCGCCAGATCGCCCACGACGACCTCCACCCCGTCGATCTCCCGGGCGCTGCGGCTCAGCACCCGCACGTCCCGCGCCGCCTGCGTCAGCCGCGGAACCACCAGCTGGCCCAACGTCCCCGTACCACCCGTCACCAGAATCCGCGCAGTCATGTCCCGACCCTCCGCCACTCACCGTCCCGACCACTTCGGGCACTCACTGAGCCGACGAACCCCAGCGCGGAAGTGTGACAACGCCCCACTGTGCTTCCAGCGCTGACGTGAGCGTGACGTGCGACACGAACCGTCACAGGCGCAGGCACCGCGGTGTCGTGTGAACGACCGCGAATGCGCGGCCCGGCGTGCAGGATCACCAAGGAGGGTCGAGCCATGCACCGCTCATGGAGCACCTTGCGAGCGAGGGTATTCCCGGACCACTGGTCGCTGCTGTTCGGCCAGATCGCCTTCTACAGCTTCGTCGTGATTTTGCTCAGCGGCGTGGTGCTGACGGTGTTCTACGAACCGTCGGCCGACCACGTCGTGTACGACGGGCCGTACGCACCGCTGCACGGCGTACCGATGTCCCGGGCCCTGGATTCGACGATGGCCATCACCTTCGAGGTCCGCGGTGGTCTGCTGATGCGCCAGGTCCATCACTGGGCGACGCTGATCATGATGGCGGCGATCACGCTGCACCTGTTGCGGTTGTTCTTCACCGCCGGGTTCCGTCGGCCGCGGCGCCTGAACTGGCTCGTGGTGTTCGGGCTGCTCGTCGTCACGCTGGGCGCCGGCCTCACCGGCACCTCGCTGCCGGACGACATGGCCTCCGGCACGAGCCTCGCCGTCCTCGACGGTGTACTGCAGGCGACCCCGTTCATCGGTTCCGAGCTGTCGGCGCTGCTGTTCGGGGGCCCGTTCCCGGGCGACGTGATCGCGTGGTTCTACCCACTGCACGTCGTCGTCCTGCCCGCCGTACTGGTCGCCCTCTTCGTGATCGGCGCGGTCCTGGCACTCAAGCACAAGCCAGCGCAGCCCGCCGGTCCCGGCCGGACAGAGGACACCGTGGTGGGGCGTCCCGCGATCGTGGCCGCGGTCAAGAGTTTCGGCCTGTTCTGCTTCGTGACGGCGGTCTCGCTCCTGATGGCCGCGACCGCAACCATCAACCCGGTATGGCTGTACGGCCCCGCGGACCCGGCGAACGCCTCGGCCGGCGTCGGCCCCGCGTGGTACCTCGCTTTCCTGGACGGCTCGCTGCGGCTGGCGCCGGGCTGGGAGTTCGTCTGGTGGGGCAGGACGTTCAGCCTGGCCGTACTGCTGCCGGTCGCGGCCTGCACGCTGTTCCTCGCCCTCGTCGCCGTCTACCCGTTCCTCGAGGAACGTCTGACCGGCGACCGGCGGGATCACCACCTGCTGGAGCGCCCGCGGGACAACCCGACCCGCACCGGCATCGGCGTCGCCGGCATCACCTTCTACGGCGTGCTCTGGGCGGCGGCCGGCGCGGACACCATGGCCGTGTTCTTCCAGCTCTCGGTCAACTCACTGCTGCACGTCTTCCAGGTGCTCCTGATCCTGGGTCCGCCCGCCGCGTTCGTGATCACCCGTCGTCTCTGCACCGGCCTGCAGGAACGGAACGCCGGGATCGTCCAGCACGGCATCGAGACCGGGCAGGTGATTCGCCTGCCCGACGGCGGGTACGTCGAGAAGCACCGCCCGGTCGACGCGGTTCGGCGCTGGCAGCTCATCGGCGCCTCCGGCGAGAACCGCGCCATCCCTCCGACGAGCGACGTCAAGCACGACGGTGCAGCGTGACGAGCACAGAGGTCTCGGGGGTTCACGGCCGCTGCGGTTCGCGGCCCGTCAGCGCAGGTGCGCGGCGAACTCGCGGATGTCCTGGGCGAGCAGGTCGGGTTCCTCGGTCGCCATGAAGTGGCCGCCCCGTGGCAGGACGCTCCACCGCGGGTCGTGGTACTGCCTCTGCGCAAGGGATCGGGGCGGCACGCCGCCGATCTCGGTTTCACTGGCGTACACCGCAATGGGCGCTGCAGCAGGGTCTCTCATGGGGCGGGGCCCCGGAGGCAGGTCGTGGGCGTAGTAGTGCATCACTGATGAGCCGAACGATCCCGTGGTCCAGTAGAGCGTCAGGAGCGACAGCAACGTCGTCCGGGTGGAGTCCTCGGTCAGGTCGAGGTTGCTCCACGCCTGCCATTTCTCGGCGACCCACGCCGCGAGCGCCACGGGCGAGTCGGCAACCGCCAGCGCGGCGGTGAGCGGCTTGGTGGCCTGCAAGTGGTGATAGGCGCCGTCCACCTGGTCCCACTTCGCCATGGTGGCAAGCCACTGCTCTTCCTCCGCCGTCAGCGCGCCGTCGTGGACTCCCGGGGTGCGGACCGCGCTCAGCGCGTTGGTACTCACGTGAGCCCCGCGCACCGCGTCCGGGTGCCGAACGGCCAGCCATGCCGTCACCCGCGCCCCGATGTCCCCGCCGGACGCGAAGAACGACTGGTAGCCGAGACGTGCCATCAGTACTCGCCACCGGTCGGCGATCGAGGCCGCGGTCAACTGCTCGAGGTTCGCGACGGCGTCCGAGTAGGCGAATCCGGGCATCGACGGAACGACGACGTGAAAGGCGTCCTCCACCCGTCCGCCGTGCAGCTCGGGCTTCGTCAACGGCTCGAGAAGAGGAACGATCTCGAGGAACGAACTGGGCCACCCATGCGTGATGACGATCGGCCTGGCGTCGCGGTGCGGGCTCCGCACGTGCAGGAAGTGCGTCCACGTGCCGTCGATCTCGACCCGGAAGTGAGGCAAGGCCCGAAGCTCGGCGCGGTACTGGTCGAAGTCGAAGGTCGTCGCCCAAGCATGCACAAGCTCCCGCGCGAACGACACCGGCGTACCGGCCTGCCAGTCGTCCACAGGCTGCCGAGCCGGAAACCTGGCAGCCTGCAGCCGAGCCACCAGGCCAGCCACCTCCGCGTCACTCGGAGCCGGGTCGAAAACCTGAGGTTCATGTGCAGCGACGGCCCCGCCGCCCTCGCCGCTTCCAGTGACGCCGGCGTTCACGAGTTCGGTCCTCCCCAGTAGCAGCCGAGTGCTGACGCTCCAGTATCGCCAGCGAGAGCTCTCCGCAGCTCAAGGCTGCAGTGCCCGGGACGGGATTCGAACCCGTACACCTTTCGGTCGCGAGGTTTAAGCTCGCTGCGTCTGCCGTTCCGCCACCCGGGCCAGGCACCGACGATACAAGGCGAAGGCCGGGCTGTGAGTACGTATCGAGCCTGTACGGCGAGGCGCCCGTACCGGCTGAGGCCGACACCAACCGAACGGACCGCACTGTCCCACCGGCGCGTGGGTAGACACAGTCAACGGGGACCGCGGACAGGGTATTTCCTCTTCACGGTCCCGTGCGGCTAGGCGTGGTCACGGTTGATGGCGTCGGCGTACGGGGCCCACGGCTAGTTCTTCCTGGTGCCGATCCTCGGAAGGCCCGAACGGGCAGATCCACCCGCGTGAACTCGCCTACGCATCAGCGCTACCTCACCACAGCCTCCAGCACCGGCCCCTATTCCCCAGGCGGATGGATCCGGAGCATACGAGAAGACCGCAGTGTCACCGCTGAGCCCGTGTACGGCGTCAGTGGTGACCGATCGCGTCAGAGGTGACCGAGCGCGTCGGTGGTGGCCTTGGGCGGCAGTGCACCCGGGCGGCCGGCCGCGATCAGCAGGAGCAACACGTCCCCGCAGTCACCACCAGCTCGGCCATCCCCAACGGACTGGCCCTCAGCGGGCGGCGCCTGCCCCGGAACACGCCAAGGGGGAAACAACACACCCGCCACCCACGCGAGCGAACCCGCCATACACCCAGCTACAGGTAAACCTTCCGCGGATAAACCGCGTGCGCCCCCGCCACCCGGTCCAAGAACAGACTTCCGTTGCAGTGGTCGATCTCATGCTGCACAGCCCGAGCCTCAAAGGCATCGGTGGTCAGCGTCACCACATCCGTAGTCCCCGGCAGCACCCCCGTGACCGTCAGCCGAGTAGCCCGCTTGACGTCGCCGGTGAGGTCGGGCACGGACATGCAGCCCTCTCGCGCCTTCTCCTTCCGGGTCGCCTCGACCACCACGGCGTTGCAGAGGACAAACACCCCGTGGCAAGTCCGCGTCTTCGGATGCCCGGTGACGTCCAGCGCGAACATCTGCGCGGCCACCCCGACCTGCGGAGCGGCCAGACCGACGCAACCTGGCGAGATGCGCATGGTGGCGACCAGGTCGGCGGCGAGCGCGAGCATGACCGGGTCCAGCGGATCGACCTCAGCGCCCTCGGTGGCGAGGACCGGGTGCGGAGCGCGGACCACCTCCAGGACCTCGCCGGCCAGTCCGAGCTGAGCGGGACTCCAGGCGGCGAGAGCTTGGTTCAGATGCCCTAGCGGTTCCGGCGACCCACCGGCCCCAGCCAGTGAGGGATCCCCACCAGGATCCGCCTGCACGCGGAAGTCCTCCGGCGTACTCACAGGTCGTCGCTCTCCGCCGGGCGGAGCGTCACGCCGACGCCGAGCTCGTCGGCGGTGATCTCCAGCGCCCGCTGCAGCATCCCCAGCTCCGCGGTCGGCGGGATCTCCACCTCCGCGGTCAGCACGTACAGAGAACCGCTCAGCCGGGTCGTCAGGTCGGTGACGGTCCCACCGACGGAGGCGACCATCCGGGTCACCGCGGACACGATGCCCGGGCGGTCGGCGCCGTGCACGCTCAGGATGTACGGCGCGCCGACGGGCGCGTGGGTGGTTTCGGGGCCGATCTCCCGCACGGTGATCACCAGTTCGCCGCGCAGCGGTTCCAGGGCTTCCCGGACCGGCGCGAGCGGGCCGGAGCAGACGATCATCATCGCGAAGTGGCCGCGCAGCAGCGTCATCGTGCTGTCCTCGAGGTTCACCCCGACCTGGGCGAGCACCTCGGTGACGTCGGCGATGATGCCGGGACGGTCGGGGCCGATGACGGTGACGGCAAGCTGGGTCATGGGGCCTCCCGGCCTGGACTGAGGAGCGAAGGGAGCGAAGCGACTGGAGTGACGAGGGAAGGCCGGGAGTTCCAGCCCCATGACTCACCGAGCCGGAGGCGAGGCATCAGTGCAGTCATGCGGGCACGTTACCCGGCCGAAAGTCTCGACCTGACCTGACTTCGGTATCCGGACCGCGCTGACACCGCCTCCGGCGGACCGTGGCTCGCTATCGTCGAGCTGTGGACCAGTCGCTCAGCCGCAAGCGCAGCCGCGCCGACTGGGTGGTGGACACGATCGCGTTCCTCGGCGCGGTCCTGGTCGGCATGATCCTGTTCGACGAGAACCGCGACGACCCGCTGCCGAACTGGCTGTTCGCGGCGGACTTCTACACCGGGATGCTGCTGTGCCTGCTGCTCTGGTTCCGTCGGCGCTGGCCGATCCAACTGGCGGTGCTGGCAGCGGTGGTCTCGGTCTACTCGGAGACCTCCGGGATCGCGGCGCTGATCCTGACGATGACCGTGGCCGTGCACTTCCGGCTCCGGGTCACCCTGCTGATCACCGCGCTCAACGTGCTGAGCGTCATCGCCTACGCCCTCGTCCGGGAGAAGACCGATCCGGTCGGGATCGTGATCGTCACCGCCTCCCTCCTGTACGTCGGCGCGATCGGCTGGGGTCTGTACGTCCGGTCCCGCCGGCAGCTCCTGCAGACCCTGCGGGAACGCGCCGAGCGGGCCGAGACGGTCGCCCGGCTGCAGGCCGAGCAGGGGCAGTTGCGGGCCCGCGAGGAAATTGCCCGCGAGATGCACGACGTGCTCGGGCACCGGTTGTCGCTGCTGAGCGTGCACGCCGGCGCGCTCGCGTACCGGCCGGACGCGTCGACCGAGGAGATCGCCGGCGCCGCCGAGATCATCCGGTCGAGCGCTCACCAGGCGCTGCAGGATCTCCGCGAGGTGATCGGCGTACTGCGGGCGCCGGTCGGCGAGCTCCCGCAGCCGACCTTCGCGGACCTGCCCGTGCTGATCGAGGGGGCCCAGCGGGCCGGCGTACCGGTGGAGCTGAAGCTCGACGCCCCGGGCGCGTTGCCGGAGCACGTCGGCCGGACGGCGTACCGGATCGTCCAGGAGGGGCTGACCAACGCGATGAAGCACGCGCCGGGCGCGCCGGTCCGGATCCGGGTGACGGGGGCCGCGGGCAACGGTCTGACGGTTGACCTGAGCAACCCGGCGCCGCGGCGGACCAGCTCCGGCGAGGGGCAGGGGCTGACCGGGCTGGCGGAGCGGGCGGCGCTGGTCGAGGGACGACTCGAGCACGGCTGGACGCCGGACGGCGACTTCCGGCTGACCGCCTGGCTACCGTGGCCCGCATGACCGAGATCTCCGGCGCCGCCTGGTCCGCGCCCCGACCGAAGCGAGCACGTGGATGACCATTCGGGTCCTGATCGTCGACGACGATCCGCTGCTGCGCGCCGGGCTGAAGCTGATGCTGGGTGGCGCGCCGGACCTCCGGGTGGTCGCCGAGGCCGACGACGGCGCCGCGGTGCAGGCGCTGATCGACCGGGAGTCGCCGGACGTGGTGCTGATGGACATCCGGATGCCCGGCATGGACGGGCTGACCGCGACCGAGGCGGTCCGGGCCCGGCCGGGCGCGCCGGAGGTCGTCATCCTGACCACCTTCGACGCCGACGAGCACGTACTCCGGGCGCTGCGCGCCGGCGCGGCCGGGTTCGTGCTCAAGGACACGCCGCCGGCCGAGATCGTCGAGTCGGTCCGCCGGGTCGCGAACGGCCAGCCGGTGCTGTCGCCGACGGTCACCCAGCGGCTGATCACCCGGGTCGCCGCGTCCGGCCAGGACGACCGCAGGAACCGGGCGACGGCCCGGCTCGCGGCCCTGAACGCCCGGGAGCGCGAGATCGCCGTGGCGGTCGGCGAGGGCAAGTCGAACGCCGAGATCAGCGCGACGCTCTACCTCAGCGTGCCGACCGTGAAGACGCACGTGTCCCGGATCCTGACCAAGCTGGACTTCAACAACCGGGTCCAGATCGCGCTGCTCGTGCACGACGCCGGCCTCCTGGACGACAGCCGCTGATCACCCGCACGTCACCGATCGGCACTAGCCTCGGACCTTCCCGTCCGCCCACGGAAGGTTCGTCATGCGCTTGTCCGTTGCCGGAGCCGCCCTCGCGCTCCTGCTTCCCACCCTGCCCGCCCAGGCAGCCGTCCCGGCCGGCGCCGTGGCGGTCGCACCGGCCGGCACGGTCTCCGATCCCGCCGCCTCCGTCGACCCGCTGATCGGTTCGGCCCGCGACGGCAACACCTGGCCGGGTGCGGTCCGCCCGTTCGGCATGATCTCGTGGAGCCCGACCAGCACCCGCGGCGACCAGACCAGCACCGGCGCCGCCAACGGCTACCAGTACGACGTGACGCGGGTCCGCGGCTTCAGCCTGACCCACGTGAACGGCGCCGGCTGCAACCCCGGCGCGGCCGGCGACGTGCCGATCATGCCGTACGCCGGCACGGTGGACTCCTCGCCGACCGCGGACACCACCGACGCGAAGTACGCGAGCAACTTCAGCCACGCCAACGAGCGGGCGGTGCCCGGCCGGTACACGGTCAAGCTGGACAACGGCGTGACCACCGACCTGGCGGTGACGACCCGGGCCGGTGTCGGCGAGTTCGCGTTCCCGGCGGACCAGGCGGCCAACCTGCTGTTCCGCACGTCGAACTCGCTCAACGGCAGCGAGGACGCCGAGATCAGCATCGACGCCGCCGGCCGCAAGGTGACCGGCTCGGTCCTGACCGGCGCGTTCTGCGGCCGCCGGGCCAACGGCGGCGTGAACAACCGCAAGTCGTACTACCGGCTCTACTTCACCGCGTCGTTCGACCAGCCGGTCGTCGCGACCGGCACCTGGAAGGACGCCACGCTGACCCCGGGCAGCACCCGCGCGACCGGCGGTGAGGGCTACGCGACCGGCGCCGACCGGGCCGGCAAGGGCTCCGGCGGCTACGTCACGTTCGCCCCGGGCGCCAAGGTCCGGATGCGGCTCGGCATCTCCTACGTCAGCCTGGCCGGCGCCGAGCGGAACCTCGCGACCGAGGTGCAGCCGAAGGCGACCGCCGACCGGCTCGCGGCCGACGGCTACCGGCAGTGGAAGAACGAACTGAAGGACATCCGGATCACCGGCGGCACCGACGCCCAGCGGACCACCTTCTACACGGCGCTGTACCACGCGTACCTGCAGCCGAACATCTTCAACGACGTCGACGGCCGCTACCTCGGCAGCGACCGGCGCATCCACCGGTTGGCGCCGGGCCAGCGCGCGCAGTACGGGACGTTCTCGGGCTGGGACCAGTACCGGGCGCACATCCAGCTGCTCGCACTGCTGAAGCCGGACATCGCCGGTGACTTCGCGCAGTCGCTGTACCAGTTCGCCCAGCAGAACAACGGCATCTGGGACCGCTGGCTGCACAACAACGGGCCCACCCACGTGATGACCGGTGACCCGGCGGCGCCGACGCTGGCGACCTTCGCCGCGATGGGTGTCCGCAACTTCGACACCTCGGGCGCCTTCGCGTCGCTGCTGCGCCAGGCAACCGTGCAGAACGCGGAAGCCGAGAACGACGGTGGTTGCCCCGGGCAATGCACTGGGCAACGACCCGCGCTGAACACCTACCTGGCCAAGCACTACGCGCCCCAGGACGCCTGCCACTGCTGGGGCGGCGCCGCCGAGACGCTGGAGAACTCGCTCGCCGACTTCTCCCTGGGCCAGTGGGCGCAGCGGCTGGGCCGCAAGGACGTCGCGACGACGATGAGCGACCGTGGCACCTGGTGGAAGAACACCTTCGACCCGGCTGTCGGCTACCAGCGCGCCCGCAAGGCCGACGGCACCTGGCAGCCCGGCTTCACGCCGTCCACCGACGTCGGCTTCGCGCAGGGGTCCAGCGCGACGTACACCTGGATGGTTCCGCAGGACGTGTCCGGGCTCGCGGCCGCGATGAACGGCAACGCCGTCCAGCGCCTGGACGCATTCTTCCACGACGAGGCCGGCAACTGGGCCGTCCGCGGCGGCAGCCCACTGCGCTACGACCCGACGAACGAGCCGGGCCTGCACACCCCCTGGCTCTACAACGGACTCGGCCAGGCCTGGAAGACGCAGGCGACCACCCGGGAGATCGTCGACACCGTGTACGGCGTGGGGCCGGCCGGCCTGCCCGGCAACGACGACCTGGGCACCCTGTCGGCGTGGTACGTCTTCGCCGCGATCGGCCTGTTCCCGCAGACCCCGGGACGGGCCGAGCTGCTGGTCGGCAGCCCACTGTTCCCGAAGGTCGAGCTCGAGCGCAGCAACGGCGTACGGCTGACGATCGAGGCACCCGGGACCTCGGACACCAACCAGTACGTCGAGTCGCTGTCGCTGAACGGCCGGCCGCGCGCCGAGTCCTGGCTGCCCGAGTCGTTCATCACCCGCGGCGGCCACCTCACCGCCAGGATGTCCGCGACCCCGACCACCTGGGGCACCCCGCCCGTCGACCACTGACAGCGCGTCCGAAGAAGGTTGCGCCACGGCGCGGCCTTCTTCGGACGCTGCGGGCGATCAGGAGTTCGCCGCCCGGCGGAACTCCTCGTTCGGCATCTGCAGGCTGCCGAGGCTGGTGACCTCGCGGCGGAAGAACAGCGCCAGCGTCCAGTCCAGGACGACCCGGGCCTTGCGGTTGAAGGTGGGGACCCGGGACACGTGGTACGTCCGGTGCAGGAACCAGGCCGGCCAGCCCTTGACCTTCACGCCGTACAGCTGGGCGACGCCCTTGTGCAGGCCGAGGCTGGCCACCGAGCCGACGTACTTGTGCTTGTAGTCGCGCGGCGCCTCGCCGTCGACGGCCCGGAGGATGTTGGCGGCCAGCAGGTTCGCCTGCCGGACCGCGTGCTGGGCGTTCGGGGCGCAGTACGCGCCGGTCTCGGAGGTGAGGTCGGGCACGGCCGCGTTGTCGCCCGCGGACCAGGCGTCGTCCAGGCCCTCGATCCGCAGGTTGGCCAGGCACTTGACCCGGCCCTTGTCGTCCAGCGGAAGATCGGTCCGGCCCAGCGCCGGGTTGGCCTTCACGCCGGCCGTCCAGACGATCGTGTCGGCGTCGAACTCCTCGCCGTCGCTGAGCACGACGCGGCCCTTCTCGCAGGACTCCAGCCGGGTCTCCAGCCGGACCTCCATGTTGCGCTTCCGCAGCTGCTCGACGGTGTACTTGCCGAGCTCGGGGCCGACCTCGGGCAGGATCCGGTTGGTGGCCTCGACCAGCACCCAGCGCATGTCCTCGGGCTGGATGTTGTCGTAGTACCGGGTGGCGTAGCGGGCCATGTCCTCCAGCTCCGCGAACCCCTCGACGCCGGCGTAGCCACCGCCGACGAAAACGAAGGTGAGCGCGGCCTTGCGCAGCGCCGGGTCGGGCTGGGAGGCGGCCACGTCGAGCCGGTCCAAGACCTTGTTGCGCAGCGCGATCGCCTCTTCGACGTTCTTGAACCCGGTCGCCTCGTCGGCCAGCCCGGGAATCGGCAGCGTGCGGGCGACCGAGCCCAGCGCGACCACGATCTGGTCGTAGGCGAGCTCGTAGTCCGGGCCCTCCTCGGGCATCACCTTGGCGACCTTGTGCTCGTGGTCGATCGAGGTGACCCGGCCGGTGACCACCCGGCAGCCCTTGAGCGTCTTGCGCAGCGGCACCACGACGTGCCGCGGTTCGACCGAGCCGGCCGCCGCTTCGGGCAGGAAAGGCTGGTACGTCATCACCGAGCGGGGATCGACCACGGTGACCCGGATCTTGCCCCGGCGGGCGGCCTTGCGCAGGCCGTACGCGGTGTACATCCCGACGTAGCCGCCCCCGACGACGAGGATGTGCGGTACCTGGGCTGTCATGCGTTCACTCTCCCTGAGTGCTGGTGACTTCATGTCCACTTCAGGATATGGGCTCGTGAAAACTTTCACAAACCCTCTGAAGAGTGATCTCATCCACCGGACTTCCCTCCGATGGGGGAATCCCGGCGGCTTCTTCGTCCCGTGACGCCACCCCTGTGGCGGCCCCGGTTGCCGCCTATGCTGCGCCGGTGACCAGCTTCCCCGATATCGTCATCGGCCGGCCCGGGGCGGACGACGTCCTGGACCTGCCCTTCGGCATCTTCACCGTACGCATCTCCGGCGACCAGACCGCTGGAGCGCTCTCGGTGGTCGACTCGATCCTCGCTCCCGGTGCGGTCGGTGCCGCTCCCCATATCCACCACGGGCACGAGGAGTACTTCCTGATCACTGCCGGCGAGGTGACCTTCGAGACCGCCGACGGCGTCCTGACCGTCGGCGCCGGCGGAGCGGTGTCCGTGCCGCGGGGCCGGCCGCACGGGTATCGCAACACCAGCACGGAGCCGGCCCGGCTCACCACCGTCTTCACACCGGCCGGTTACGAGAACTACTTTCGCGCCGTCGCCGAGGCCTCGGCCTCCGGCGAGGAGATCACGCCGGAGCTGCTCGCCGCCCTCCGCGCTCCGCACCGGACGACCTCGTCCCCCCTCGACCTCCCGCCGCACCGACCCAGCGGAGGGTAGTCGGCACTCACAGACCCGCCAGGGTCTTCGCCCGCGCCAGGACGGCGTCCTGCATCGGTTCGGTCAGTTTCCCGGTGAAGGTGTTCTGCTGGCTGGGGTGGAAGCTGCCGATCACAGTCACCTCGCCGCCGGGCACCGGTACGACGTACTCGGCCGCGTGGCCGAACTTGGGTCGGGGTCTCGGCAGCGTGCCGCCGATCTCCTGCAGGGCGTTGAGCAGGACGTCGAAGCCGAACTTGCCCAGGCACACGATCGCCCTGGTCGTCGGCAGGACCAGCTCCAGTTCGCGGCGGAACCAGGGGTTGCAGGTGTCCCGCTCGTCCGGGCTCGGCTTGTTCGCGGGCGGCGCGCAGCGGACCGCGGCGATCATCCGGGCGCCGATCAGCCGCAGGCCGTCGCCGGCGTGCACGCTGGTCGGCTGGTTCGCGAGGCCGAGACGGTGCAGCGAGGCGAACAGCCAGTCGCCCGACCGGTCGCCGGTGAAGACGCGGCCGGTGCGGTTGCCACCGTGGACGGCCGGTGCGAGCCCGACGATCAGGATCCGTGGGTCCGGGGCTCCCCAGCCGGCGATCGGGCGGCCCCAGTAAGGCTGGTCCGCGAACGACTTCCGCTTGCTGACGGCAACGTCCTCGCGCCAGCCGACCAGGCGCGGGCAGGCCCGGCAGACGGACACCCGGGCGGTGAGCTCCGCCAGGTCATCGGTCCCCGCGAGCTCGAGCACCTCGCCGGCGTCCCGCGCCACCGGAGTACGCCGTCCGGCCGGATCCTCGGGCCAGCCGGTCCCAGCCGGGACCGGGCTGTCGAACAACTCCCCCGTGAACGGATGCGGCAGTCGCATCCCCCCACCCTATTCCCCGCCTAACCCCTGCCCCGGCTAACCCCTACCGACACCGCTGCCGCCTACTGACACCGCTGCCGCCGTGTACGGCGTCATCGGTGCTGCAACGCGCTACCGGAGCCCCGTCAGGCCTCAGGCCTGACGGCCTCAGGCCTCGGCCAGGGCCAGGGCGACGCCGTCGAGGATGTCGTGCTCGGAGACGACGACCTCGTCGTGGGTCAGGGTCAGCCGGTCGTACAGGCGTTGCAGGATCAGGGCGCCGGCGCCGATCACGTCGACCCGGCCGGGGTGGATCGCCGGCACGACCGTGCGCTGGATGCGGGTCGAGCCCATCAGCCAGGACGTGGTGTCGAGCAGCAGGTCGCCGGCGATCCGGGCGTGGTGGATCTTGCCGGGGTCGTACTCGGTCAGCTTCAGCGCCACCGCGGCGACCGTGGTGACGGTGCCGGCCACGCCGATCAGGCTGCGGGCCTGGTCCAGCGGGACCGAGGTGGCGTCCAGCAGGTCGTCCACGTCCTTGGTCGCGGCGGCCATCTGCTCGATCGTCGCCGGGTCGTCGGCGAAGTGGCGCTCGGTCATCCGGACCGAGCCCATGTCGAGCGACTCCGCCCCCAGTACGCCGGACGCGTCGCCGAGCACGACCTCGGTGGAGCCGCCGCCGATGTCAGCGACCAGGTACGGCCCGGGGATCTCCAGGCCGGCCAGGCCCGCGGTCGCTCCCCGGAAGCTGAGCGCGGCCTCCTCGTCGCCGGAGATGATGTCCGGGTCGACGCCGACCCGGTCCCGGATCCCGGCGAAGAACTCGTCGCGGTTGCTCACGTCGCGGGCGGCCGAGGTGGCCACGAACCGGATCCTGGCGGCACCGGCGGCCTGGATCACCGTCGCGAAGTCCTCGGCGGCGGCGAACACCCGCTCCAGCGCCTCGGGCGCGAACGCACCGGTCGCGTCGACGCCCTGACCGAGCCGGACGATCGTCATCCGCCGGTCCACCTCGGTCAGCTGCCCGTCGCTCACGTCGGCGACCAGCAGGCGGATCGAGTTCGTGCCGCAGTCCACCGCGGCGACCCGGACGGCGCCGTCGGCCGGCTCGGGGAAGTCGTGCGGCTCCAGGACGGACCCCGGCTCGAACGCCCCGGGCCGCCCCATTGCCTCGGCCGACCCGGTCGGCTCGTCGCGCGCCCCGGTGATGCCTTCGAGAGAACCGGAACCGGAGCCGGATGTCTGCTCAGACACAGGGCCCCCTGCGGCCCCAGTCCTGGAGCGAGGCGAGGGCCTCGTCGCCCAGCGGGTTGACGCCGGGGCCGGCGGCCAGCGAGTGGCCGACCAGGACGTGCAGGCACTTGACCCGGGTGGGCATGCCGCCGGCGGTGATGCCGGCGATCTCCTCGACGTGCTGGATCGACTCCCGGTGCGCCAGGTAGGCCTCGTGCGCCGCCCGGTACGCCGTCGCCAGCTCCTCGTCGGTGCCGAGCCGCTCGGTCATCTCCTTCATCATTCCGCCCGCCTCCAGGGTGCCGATCGCCGACGCGAGCCGGGGGCACGTCACGTAGTACGTGGTGGGGAACGGCGTGCCGTCGGGCAGCCGCGGTTCGGTCTCGACCACGTCGGCCAGGCCGCACGAGCAGCGGTGGGCGACGGAACGGATGCCGCGCGCGGTCCGGCCCAGCTGGGCGCTGACGACCGCGGTGTCTTCGGAGGTGACGCTCAACGGGTGGCCTTCGGCGAGGGGGTGAGAATGGGCTTCGGGGTCGGCTTGCTGCTCGGCGGCCTGGCCGGTTCGGCGGGTTTGCCGGCGCCCTCCACGCTGCCCCAGAGCTTGGTGTACCACGTCGGCTCCTGCTCGTCGGCGGCGTCGGCATCGGCCGGTCCGGCCGGCTCCGGCGGGGCGCCGACGGGTTTGCCGTCCGCGCCGATCACCCGGTACCCGATCTCTCCGGGCATCACCCAGCCGAGCCGCTGCCGGGCCTGCGCGCGCACGTAGGCGTCGTCGTCCCAGCGGGCGATCTCGTCGTTCAGCTGGTCGACCCGCTTCTCCCGGTCGCGGATCTCCTGCTGCAGCGCGGTGATCTGCTGGTGCTGGTCGAACCAGACCCGCACGCTCTGCGCGTACGACACGATCAGCGCGCCGAGGACCAGCAGGACCACGGCGGCCCGGCCGGTCAGGTTACGCGAGCCTCTGGTCCGCGGCGGTCCGGGCGGAGCGCCCGTCGTGCGCCGCTTGGGCTGGATGCCGTCCCGCCGGGCGGGTGGCCGCGACTGGCTCCGGCTCGACGGACGCGAGCCGGGTCGGGCACCGGTGTCCCGGCGGGACGACATCAGGTCAGCCCTGGAACCGCGGGAAGGCCGAGCGGCCGGCGTACCGGGCGGCGTCGTCCAGCTCCTCCTCGATCCGGAGCAGCTGGTTGTACTTCGCGGTCCGGTCCGAGCGCGCCGGGGCGCCGGACTTGATCTGGCCGCAGTTGGTCGCGACGGCGAGGTCGGCGATCGTGGTGTCCTCGGTCTCGCCGGAGCGGTGCGACATCATGCAGGTGAAGCCGTTGCGGTGCGCCAGGTCGACGGCGTCCAGGGTCTCGGTCAGCGAGCCGATCTGGTTGACCTTGACCAGCAGCGAGTTCGCCGACTTCTCGGTGATGCCGCGCTGCAGCCGCTCCACGTTGGTGACGAACAGGTCGTCGCCGACGATCTGGATCTTGTCGCCGAGCTGGGCGCTGAGGCTCTTCCAGCCCTCCCAGTCGTCCTCGTTCAGCGGGTCCTCGATCGACACGATCGGGTACGACGCGACCAGGTCGGCGTAGTACGCGATCATCTCGTCGGCCGACTTCTTGCCGCCCTCGAAGGCGTACACGCCGTCGGTGTGGAACTCGCTCGCGGCGACGTCCATCGCCAGCGCGATGTCCTTGCCCAGCTGCAGGCCGGCCTTGTCGATGGCGACCGCGATCAGGTCGAGCGCCTCGCGGTTGCTGGCCAGGTTCGGCGCGAAGCCGCCCTCGTCGCCCAGGCCGGTGGACAGCCCGCGCTCCTTCAGCACCGCCTTCAGCGCGTGGTAGACGCCGGCGCCCTGCATGACGGCCTCGGCGTAGGTCGCCGCGCCGATCGGGGCGATCATGAACTCCTGCACGTCGACGTTGCTGTCCGCGTGCGCGCCGCCGTTCAGGATGTTCATCATCGGCACCGGCAGGAGGTGCGCGTTCGGGCCGCCGACGTAGCGGAACAGCGGCAGGCCGGCGCTCTCGGCGGCCGCCTTGGCGACCGCGAGGCTGACGCCGAGAATCGCGTTCGCGCCCAGCTTGGCCTTGTTCGGGGTGCCGTCCAGGTCGAGCAGGGCCTGGTCGATCAGCCGCTGCTCGTGCACGTCGTAGCCGACGATCTCCTTGTCGATGTCCTCCAGCACGGCGGTGACGGCCTTGAGCACGCCCTTGCCGCCGTAGCGGGACTTGTCGCCGTCGCGAAGCTCGACGGCCTCGAACTGACCGGTGGACGCGCCGGACGGCACTGCGGCCCGGGCGACGGTGTCGTCGTCGAGCAGAACCTCGACCTCGACAGTGGGGTTCCCGCGCGAGTCGAGAATCTCGCGGGCGCCGACGGCCTCGATGGTGGCCACATCTACTCCCAAGTCTTCAGATGACGGATCACTGCCGAGCCTATCGGCCAGACCAGCCGGCCGGGTGGACCGCGTCACCCCACACGATCGCATCCGGCGGCACCTGCCGCGTCAGCAACACACCGTTGGGCGCCTCGAACACGACCAGGTCGACCGGGTCCACCGCCAGCAGCACCGCCGCCGCGAACCGCTTGCCGACATGGCTGTCCCGGCTCGGCGCCAGGTGCACGTGCGTACGCCGGCCCGGCTTCAGGCCCTCCCGCCGGATCGCCTCGACCGCGGCCCTCGTCGTACCGTGCCAGAGCAGATCGGCGGGGTGGACCCGTCGCCAACTGTTCTCCAGAGCTTCACGGGTGACCGGCATCCCGGCCAGCGAATGCCCCTGACAGGCGCGGATGCGGTCGCCGTCGACCTCGAGCCGGTTCTTGTCGTTGCGCTCGACGGCACGGTCCAGGGCCGGCCGGCTGATATCGGTCAGCACGCACACGTCCTCGATCGACGCCCACCCGTCGGCCGTCATCGCCAGGCCCTGCTCCCCCGCGCCGTGACGCAGCAGCCAGGACAGGCGCTTGCTGTCCCGAACGACATCGCTCATACCGGCATTCTCCAGGTCCAGGGTCTACAGACCGAACGCCCGGCGGGCGTCGGCCAGGCCCTTCGCGTTCTCGGCGGCGTCGGAGATGCCGGTGCGGACGTCGGTGCTGCAGCGCCAGGCGAAGTACGCGGCCTGGACGGCGTAGCGGAGGGCGGCGAAAGGTGGGCAGGCCCTTCTCAACCTCTGGCGTGTGGCCGTACGCGGCGACGACCTGGGCGACGCGGGACTGGTCGAGGTCGTCCTGGCCGGAGCCGCCGACGTACATGGCCGCCGACGCCAGGTCGTACAGGGCCGGGCCGGTCATCGCTCCACCCCAGTCGATCAGCGCGATCTCGCCGTTCGGCTGCCGGAAGAACGCCTCCGGGGCCGGGTCGCCGTGGATGTCGGCCCAGGTCAGCGGCGTCCGGGCGCCGAGCTCGCGGACGGCGTCCAGGGTCTGCTGCACGACCGGGCGGATCCAGGGCTCGTAGTCCAGGTACGCGTCGAACTGCGTCAGGATCTCCAGCCACTGCTCCAGCTCGCCCGCCTCCGCCGGCGCGAGGGCGTGGACCCGGGCGAGCGTCGTACCGATGGCTCGCAGGTCGTCCGGCTCGACACCGAGAGCGGTACCGTCGACGTACTGGAGTACGGCGACCTGCCGGTCGTCCATCCGCTCGGCGAACCGGCCGTCCAGACTCGCGATCGGCGCACCCGTCGGCAGCCCGCCGGCCTGCAGGCGCGCGGCCAGGTCCAGCCCGAACGCGAAGCCCGGCTCGGACCCCTCGACCGACTTGACCACCAGCTGCACCCCGTCGGCGACCACCAGCCAGGTCCGGGAGTTCATGCCGCCGTCGAGCACGTCCACCTGCTGCACGCTCAGCCCCCAGCGGTCCGCGAGCAGTTCTCCGATCGCCACCGGTCCACCCTGTCACCGCGCCGAAGCAGACCGCGACAGGTTTTCGCGTGGCCCGCTGCCGGGGCGGTGGGTTCAGTGCCGAAGCGGCGGAGCCGGATCAGGCCTCGGCGGCGCGGACCTCGTCGGCGAGGCGACGGACCGCCTGGCGAAGCGCAGACTCGGGGTCGACGCCGACAACCCGCGCCTGGCGGACGAGGTCGAGCAGTGCCGCCCCGATCCGCTGCTCGTCGGACGCGCCGAGCTCGTCCGCCGCAAGCTCCCCGGAGGCGGCTGCAGTCGCCGACATCCCGGACGTAGGCGCGGAGGCGGCGGCGAGCACCTTCGCCGCGCGGGACAGCACCTTGTCGGCCAGGGCCAACGCCGGCAGCGCCTGCGGAACACCCTCGAGCACCGAGCTGCGCTGCTTCTCGGCGGCCTTGATGGTCTCCCAGTTCGCCTCGACCGCGGCCGCGTCGGCGGCGTCCACCGTGCCGAACACGTGCGGGTGCCGCCGGATCAGCTTCTCGACGATGCCGGCCGCCACGTCGTCGATCGACCAGGGCCCGTCGGACTCATCGTCCTCGTCCTCGGCCGGAGCCTCCTCGGCGATCCGCGCGTGGAAAACGACCTGCAGCAGCAGGTCGCCGAGCTCCTCGCGCAGGTGCTCGCGGTCCCCGGAGTCGATCGCCTCGAGCGTCTCGTAGGTCTCCTCGAGCAGGTACTTCGCCAGGCTGGCGTGCGTCTGCTCCTGGTCCCACGGGCAGTTGCGCCGCAGCCGGTCCATCACCTGGACGAGGTCGAGCAGCCGCGCCCCCGGTACGTCGTACGAGCCGTGCAGGATCTCCACCTCGTACGCCGGCCGCGGTTCGCGCCCGAGGTGGTCGGCGACCAGCCGGAGCAGCGCCGGTTCACCGTCCTCACCGACCAGCCAGGCGACCCGGCGGTCCGACTCGGCGGCGGTGGTCAGCCAACCCCACTGCGCGTCCGGCCCACCTTCCACCGACGTCACGACCAGCCCCGAGCCGACCACGGCCTGCACCGTCGGGCTCTCCACCCCGGCCGCGGCGCCGATCACCTCAGCCTGCTCCAACGCCTGCCAGGCGGCACGCGTCATCAGCCCGGGCGCGACCCGCGGGCTGGTGAGGACGACCTTGATCAACGAGCTCAGCTCAGCCCTGGGGCTGCTGCTGCTGCTGTTGCTGCTCCTTGGCCTCGCGGGCGGCCTTCGCCTGTGCGGACTCCTCGGACAGCGAGCCGGACGCCTTGCCGTCGATCGCGCCGTCGGACCACTTGCCGAACCGCGGGGCGATGCTCACCTCGATGTCCTTCGCGGCGTCGCGGACCGCGGCCAGGCCGGCCTGCTGGGCCTGCTGCACGTTCGGGTCGCTGATGCCGGTGCCGCCGCCGAGCTTGATCGTGCCGATCGCGGCCTTGGCGACGTCGCGCAGGAAGACGTTCGCGACCGGGTCGGCGACGAACTTCTCGTACACCGCCTGGTCGCCGACGACAGCCTTCATCGCGGGCGCGATCTCGGCCTCGGACACGGTGATGGCGCGCTGGTCGGCGATCTGCTGGACGAGCGCGCTGTTCACCAGCTCGCTGAGCGCCACCGACGCCGCGAACGGCTGGCCGAGCGCGGACGTCACCGAGCGGGAGGTGTCGTCCACGTCACCGACGGTGATCTCGGTCTTGCCGACGACGGCGGCCGCACCCGGGTGGGTGCCCGCCGCACAACCGCCGAGCAGCAGCGCCGACGCCAGCGCGGCACCCGTCACGCGGGCGAGATTTCTCCTCAACGGACTCTCCTCCAGCTGGAACTCATCAGGCCGTCGCCCCCACGGGCTCGGCGATCACATCGTCGATCAGTCTGGTGCACCACTGCAGCAGCTCCTGGTCGCGCAGCGGCTGACCGGCGACCGGCCGGGTGGCAGGTCTCGGCACCAGGATCGTACGCAGTTGCGCCTTGACCAGACTCTTCGGGTACAGCCTGTTCAGCCGCAGCACCTTCGAGTCGGCCAGGTCGACCGGCCCGAACCGGATCAGGTTGCCCTGCAGGGTGACGTCGCGCAGACCGGCCCGGCGGGCGTGGTTGCGGAACTTCGCCACCTCGACCAGGTTCAGCACCGGCTGCGGGATGTCGCCGTACCGGTCGTGCAGCTCCTCGACCAGCTCGGCGATGCCGGCCTCGTCGCGGACCGCCGCGAGCCGCTGGTACATCTCCAGCCGCAGCCGCTGGGAGGGCACGTAGTCGTGCGGCAGGTGTGCGTCGACCGGCAGCTCGATCTTGACCTCGGGCTCCTCGGCCTGGGTGTCGCCGCGGTACTCCGCGACCGCCTCGCCGACCAGCCGGACGTACAGGTCGAAACCGACGTCGGCGATGTGCCCGGACTGCTCGCCGCCGAGCAGGTTGCCGGCGCCGCGGATCTCCAGGTCCTTCATCGCGACCTGCATGCCGGCGCCGAGGTCGGCGTGCTGGGCGATGGTGGCCAGCCGGTCGTGCGCGGTCTCGGTCAGCGGCTTCTCCGGCGGGAAGAAGAAGTACGCGTACGCGCGTTCGCGGCCGCGGCCGACCCGGCCGCGGAGCTGGTGCAGCTGGGACAGGCCGAGCAGGTCGGCGCGCTCGACGATCATCGTGTTCGCGTTCGAGATGTCGATGCCGGACTCGACGATCGTCGTACAGACGATGACGTCGGCCTGCTTCTCCCAGAACTCCTGGATGACCTGCTCCAGGTGGTGCTCGGGCATCTGGCCGTGCGCGACGCTGACCCGGGCCTCCGGCACCAGCTGGCGGATCCGGGCGGCCGCCTTCTCGATCGTGTTCACCCGGTTGTGCACGACGAAGACCTGGCCCTCGCGCAGCAGCTCGCGCCGGATCGCGGCGGTCACCTGGCCCTCGTCGTAGGGGCCGACGAAGGTCAGCACCGGGTGCCGTTCCTCCGGCGGGGTGGCGATGGTGGACATCTCCCGGATGCCGGTGATCGACATCTCCAGCGTGCGCGGGATCGGGGTCGCGGACATCGTCAGCACGTCGACCGCGGTCCGCAGCCGCTTCAGCTGCTCCTTGTGCTCGACGCCGAAGCGCTGCTCCTCGTCGACCACCACCAGTCCGAGGTCCTTGAACTGGACCTCGCCGCTGAACAGCCGGTGGGTGCCGATCACGACGTCGACCGAGCCGTCGGCCAGGCCGTCCATCGTCGCCTTGGCCTCCTTGTCGGTCTGGAACCGCGACAGGGCCGCCACGTTCACCGGGAACGCGGCGTAGCGCTCGGCGAAGGTGGCGTAGTGCTGCTGGACCAGCAGCGTGGTCGGCACCAGCACGGCGACCTGCTTGCCGTCCTGGACCGCCTTGAAGGCCGCCCGGACCGCGATCTCGGTCTTGCCGTAGCCGACGTCGCCGCAGACGATCCGGTCCATCGGGGTGACGCGTTCCATGTCGCGCTTCACGTCGTCGATGGTGGCCAGCTGGTCCGGCGTCTCGACGAACGGGAACGCGTCCTCCAGCTCGGCCTGCCACGGGGTGTCCTTGGCGAAGGCGTGCCCCTTGGTCGCCTGCCGGGCGGCGTACAGCTTGATCAGTTCGCCGGCGATCTGGCGGACCGCCTTGCGGGCGCGGCCCTTGCGCTTGGCCCAGTCGCCGCCGCCCATCTTGTCCAGCGTGGGCTGCTCGCCGCCGACGTACCGGGTGACCTGGTCGAGCTGGTCGGTCGGCACGTACAGCCGGTCGCCGGGCTGGCCGCGCTTGCTCGGCGCGAACTCGATCACGACGTACTCGCGGGTGGCCTTCTGCTGGCCGGTGCCGACGGTGCGCTGCATCATCTCGACGTACCGGCCGACGCCGTGCTGCTCGTGCACGACGAAGTCGCCGGGGCCGAGCTCCAGCGGGTCGATCGTCTTCTTGCGCCGGCTCGGCATCCGTTGCTGCGAACGGCGTTCGGCCGCGGACCGTTGACCGGCCAGGTCGTTCTCGGTGAGCACCGCGAACTTGATGCCCTCGGCAATGAAGCCCTGCTCCAGCGCGCCCTGGGAGATCAGCACCACGCCGGGCTCGGGCACACCGTCGATCGAGTCGACGGTCCGGGCCGGCAGCTCCGCCTCGGAGAACACCTCGGCCAGCCGCTGCGCCGGGCCGTGGCCCTCGGTCACGCAGACGACCCGCCAGCCGTCGCGCAACCAGCCGCGCACGTCCTCGACGGCGGCCGCGGTCTCGCCCCGGTACGGATCGACCTCGTGCGCCGCGACCTTGCGGCTGCGCACCGCGCCGGCGTCCGGGTCGATGTCGAAGGAGACCCGCTCCCCCATCGCGTCGCGCAGCTGCGGCACGTCCGTCGGCGCCGCCGCGAACGGCGAGAGGCTCCACCAGGCCAGGCCGCGGTCCAGCGCGTGGGTGCGGACGTCGGCCAGCGAGATGTACGCCGCCGCGCCGAGGTCGATCGGCGCGTCGCCACCACCGGCCGCGGCCGCCCAGGACGCCTCCAGGAACTCCTGGCTGGTCGCGACCAGGTCGTGGGCCCGGGCCCGGACCCGCTCGGGGTCGCTGACCACGACGTGGGTACCGGCCGGCATCAGGTCGACCAGCAGCTCCATCTCGTCGACCAGGACGGGCGCGAGCGACTCCATGCCCTCGACCGCGTGCCCCTCGGCGAGCTTCTCGAACAGCTCGGCCAGCTCCGGGTGCTCCTTGGCCAGTACGGCGGCCCGCGCGCGCACCTCGTCGGTGAGCAGCAGCTCGCGGCACGGCGGCGCCCAGAGCCCGTGCTGGGCGATCTCCAGCGACCGCTGGTCGGCGACCGCGAAGTACCGGATCTCCTCCACGTCGTCGCCGAAGAAGTCGACCCGCAGCGGGTGCTCCTCGGTCGGCGGGAAGACGTCGATGATGCCGCCGCGGACCGCGAACTCGCCGCGCCGCTCGACCAGGTCCACCCGGTTGTACGCCGCGGCCGCGAGCCGGGTGACCACGTCCTCCAGCTCGACGCTGTCGCCGACGTGCAGCTGGACCGGGCGCAGGTCGGCCAGTCCGGCGACCTGCGGCTGCAGCACCGACCGCACCGGCGCGACCAGAATCTTGATCGGGCCGGTCGTCTCGTCCGACGGGTCCGGGTGCGCCAGCCGCCGCAGGACGGCGAGCCGGCGACCGACGGTGTCGGAGCGGGGCGACAGGCGCTCGTGCGGCAGCGTCTCCCAGGCCGGGTAGTAGGCGACCGTGGCGGGCTCGACCAGGCACTGCAGGGCCTCGGTCAGCTCCTCGGCCTCGCGGAAGGTCGCGGTGACCGCGAGCACCGGGCGGTCGGCGCCGAGCCGCTCGGAGGCGAGCGCGGCCAGCAGCACCGGCCGGATCGGGCCGGGCGCGCTCAGGTCGAGCGTCGCCACCCCGCCCGCGGCGAAGTCGCTCCGGGCGTCGCGCACCGCCTCGGCCACCACCGGATCGGTGACCAGGGTGTCGACCAGTCCGGCCAGCGTCACGAGTTGTCCTGCGTCACGAGTTGTACTTCCCTTGGGTGACTTCCAGGCCGTCCGCGATCAGCGACTCGACCGCGTCGGCGGTCCGGTCGAGGGCGAACGGCAGGTCCTTGCGCTCGGCGGCGGAGAACTCGTTCAGCACGAAGTCCGCCGGGTTCTGCCGGCCGGGCGGGCGCCCGACCCCGAACCGCACTCGATGGTAGTCACCGGTGCCAACCGACTTGCGGATCGACCGCAGGCCGTTGTGCCCGTTGTCGCCGCCGCCGAACTTCACCCGCAGGGTGGCGAAGTCCAGGTCCAGCTCGTCGTGCACGGCGATCAGCTGCGCCGGCTCCACCTTGAAGAACCGGAGCAGCCCGGCGACCGGTCCACCCGACTCGTTCATGTACGAGCGCGGCTTGGCCAGCACGGTCCGGGCCCCGCCGATCCGGGTCTCGATCACCTCGGCCCGGGCCTGCTTGTGCTGCTTCCAGCCACCGCCGACGCGGCCGGCCAGCTCGTCGGCCACCGACTGGCCGACGTTGTGCCGGGTCTTGGCATAGGTGGGGCCGGGATTTCCCAGCCCGACGACCAACCACACGTCGTCCGCCACGGATCTCCCGGCCCTCTCCTGTTCGTGTCCCTGTGCTGAGCGGTGTGCCTTACGAGGCGGAGACCGGCTCGCCGGCCTCGGCGGCCTCGGGCTCGTCCTTCTCGATGCCGGCCTCGGCCTCGGCCTCGGACAGCTCGGCGTCCAGCTGCTCGGCGGTCGCGGCGGCGGTGACGTTGACGATCAGGGTGTCCGGCTCGACGGCCAGCGTGGTGCCGGCGGGCAGCTGCAGGTCCGACGCGTGGATCTGCGCACCGGCGTCGAGGCCCTCGATGGAGACGGTGACACCGTCCGGAATGTGGGTCGCCTCGGCCTCGACCAGGATGCTCGCGTTCTCCAGCACGACCAGGGTCTCGCTGGCGGCGTCGCCCTCGAGGTGCACGGCGATGTCCACCTGGACCTTCTCGCCACGCTTCACGATGACCAGGTCGACGTGCTCGATGAAGTTCTTGATCGGGTCACGCTGGACCTGCTTCGGCAGCGCCAGCAGGCTCTCGCTGCCCTCGACCTCGATCAGCAGCAGGGCGTTGGCGGTCTTCAGGGCCAGCATGGTGTCGTGACCGGGCAGCGTGATGTGCACCGGGTCCGTGCCATGGCCGTACAGCACGGCGGGCACCTTGTTGTCCCGGCGGATTCGGCGGGCAGCACCCTTGCCGAACTCCGTGCGCGACTCGGCTTGGATCTTGACCTCGGCCACGAGATGAACTCCCTCAAGTGTTGCGGTGATCTGTTGACTGGTGAAAAAACCGTGTGCAGGCCTCAGCGGGCACGTCATGACCCCGGACAGGCGTCAGGCAACGAACCACCGCGTCGATCACGGAGCCGCGCCCGCTGGTCACCAGCACATCTCATGGAGACCGCGTCCGGGGGGCGTCCCTCGCCGAGGCAACCAAAACAGTCTACCCATCACCCGGCCCAGACGAGAAATCCGTTCAGCACCCACCCCCTCGGCCCCCGCCGCGGTGACTTTTCGCCCTCGCCGAGCCCGGGAGTCGACCGCCCAGGCGCTAGTTTGCGGAGGTGCTCGGGATCAGTGTGCTTGTCGGCCTGGTGGTCGTCGCGGTGCCGTTCGTGGTGCTGGCGGCGGTGGTCGTGGTGCTGGTCAGGCGGCGGACGGCGTTCTTCCGGCAGCGGGCGTACGAAGCGGCGCAGTTCGGGTGGTTCCCGGCGCCGCCGAACCCGTGGCTGGTGCAGACCGCCGAGAACCTCTGGCAGAACGGCAAGGCCGGGCAGATGCTGGCCGGGGAGTTCCGCGGCCGTGGGGTCTGCCTGCTCGACTACACCTACACGACCGTCCGCAGCAACGGCCAGCAGACCACCTCGTCCACGCACCAGGTACATCTCGTCGCGCTCAACCTGCCGGCTGCGCTCCCGCCGCTCACCGTGACCGCCGAGTCGACGCTCAAGCGGGTCTTCGGCGGCAAAGACCTGGAGCTGGAGAGCAAGGCGTTCAACGACGCGTTCCGGATCGCTTGCGCGGACAACCGGTACGCGTCGGCCGTGCTGCATCCACGGATGATGGAGTGGATGCTGTTCAACCAGGGACTGGAGTGGCAGATCGCCGGCAACGCGCTGGTCTCCTGGGGCATCGGTCCGTTCACGATCCCGATGACCCTGGCGCGGCTGGAGGCGATGAGCGGCGTGATCGACCGTCTTCCGCCCTTCGTGCTGCGCGACTACGGCGTCCCGGCGTACTGATGGGAACCGTCGCCGCGATCGTCCTGCTGCTCCTGGCGCTGATCGTCCTGCTCGCGCTGCCGTACGTCGTCGTCCTGCGCCGCCGGTTCTTCGCGGAGCGGGCGGCACAAGCGGCCTCGCTCGGCTGGCAGCAGGCCCCACCGAACCCGTTCCTGGCCGGCGTCGCCCGGCGGATCTACGGCAGCCGCGGCCGGGCGGATCGGATGGTGACGGGACAGTTCCGCGGCCACGTGATGTGCGCGCTCGACTTCAGCTACACGACCGTCGCCGGGCGGTCGATCCGGCACCACAAGTGTCACCTGGTGTCGGTCACCCTGCCGGTGCCGCTGCCGGGCCTGGTCCTGGTGCAGGACAACCCGATCGCCCGCGCCTTCGGCGTACCGGATCTGGAGCTGGAAAGTGGCGCTTTCAACGACCTGTTCTGGGTCGACTGTGCCGACGGCCGCTACGCCTCGGCCGTGCTGAACCCCCAGCTGATGGAGTGGATGCTCGCCCACCCCACCCTGGAGTGGCGCATCGACGGCGACGCGCTGGTTGCGTGGGGGCCCGGGTACTACTCGATCCCCCAGGTCACCACGAAGCTCGAGGGCCTGGTCGGCGTCGTGGAACGGCTGGCGCCCTTCGTGCTGGCCGACTACCGGCTCAGGTGAGCTTGGTCCACACCTGACGCAACGCCCGGGCGGCGTCACCCTCCAGGCCGGCCGCGTCCAAGGTCTGGGCGAGCTCGTCGAACTCCGGACCCCAACGCCACGCCACCGAGCGGAGCCGCTCCGGCAGTTTGGGATCGCTGAGCGAGCCTGCGTCGGCCCGGATGTGCTGCGCTGTCAGCGCCTCCGTCACGCCGTGCTCGGCCGCCAGCTCGAAGGCGAGCACAGCCAAGGCCGCCTTGCCCTTGTTGTAGAGCGCGTACGCCGACTTGGCGGCACTCGCCGCGCCCGGCTCCGTCCCGACCACCATCGGCGTGACCGCGGTCCCGGACCACAGCTCGGCCACCTGCTGAGCCGCCGCACCCGACAGCATCAGGTGCGTCGGGGCCGGGCCGCCCGTCGGCGGTGGGCCGACCACGCCCGCGTCGACGAAGGTTGCTTGTGGCAACGCCGATTGCGCCTCGGTCAGCGACTGCGGCGAGAGCGGGTTGGCCTCGACGTACACCCCGGCGAACCCTGCCCGCCCGACCTGCTCGGCGACCTCCAGCGCACCCTGCGGCGCGCACGAGCACAGCACGACCTCCGCCGCACCGACCGCCTCGGCGAACGACGTCCCGATCAGGCCGGCCTGCTCGGCCCGCTCCACCGACGCCGTACTCCGCCCGTCGGGCACCCAGTGCACCTCGTGCCCGGCCCTCACCAGCTGGGCCGCGAGCTGCGAGCCCATCGCCCCTGGGTGGAAGACCGCGACGCGCATCAGGCGCGGCCGTCGAACAGGCTGGTCACCGACCCGTCCTCGAAGACCTCGCGGATCGCGCGGCTGATCAGCGGTGCGATCGACAGCTCGGTCAGCTTGTCGAACTGGCGCTCGTGCGGGATCGGCAGCGTGTTGGTGACGATCACCTCGCTGGCCTGGCAGTTCTTCAGCCGGTCCACGGCCGGACCGGACAGGATCGCGTGGGTGGCCGCGATGACCACGCCCGCGGCGCCCTCGGCGTACAGGGCGTCGGCGGCCTTGGTGATGGTGCCGCCGGTGTCGATCATGTCGTCGACCAGGATGCAGGTCCGGCCCGCCACCTCGCCGACCACCCGGTTGGCGACGGTCTCGTTCGGCCGCTCGATGTCGCGGGTCTTGTGGATGAAGGCCAGCGGCGCGTTGTTCAGCCGGGCCGACCACTGCTCGGCCACCTTGATCCGGCCGGCGTCCGGCGAGACCACGGCCAGTTCCTGGTCGCCGTACTTGTCCCGCACGTAGTCGCTCAGGATCGGCAGCGCCATCAGGTGGTCGACGGGTCCGTCGAAGAAGCCCTGGATCTGCGAGGTGTGCAGGTCGACGCAGATCAGCCGGTTCGCGCCGGCGGTCTTGAACAGGTCGGCCATCAGCCGGGCCGAGATCGGCTCCCGGCCGCGGTGCTTCTTGTCCTGCCGGGCGTAGCCGTAGAACGGCAGCACCACGGTGATCCGCTTGGCCGACGCCCGCTTCAGCGCGTCGACCATGATCAGCTGCTCCATGATCCACTCGTTGATCGGCGAGGTGTGGCTCTGGATCACGAACGCGTCGCTGCCCCGGACCGACTCCTCGAACCGGACGTAGATCTCGCCGTTGGCGAAGTCGTACGCCGAGGTCGGGACCAGGCCGGCGCCGAGCTGCTCGGCGACCTGCTCGGCCAGACCGGGGTGAGCCCGGCCGGAGAACACCATCAGGTTCTTCTCGGTGGTTCGCTTCATCCCGCTCATCGCCGGCCTCCCGTTACGCCTTCTCGCCAGTGTCACCCAGGGCGGCCGGATCCGGCTGCTGCTGGGCGTCGTGCGCGGCCGGTGTCTGCGGCCGCGATCCGTCGGCGAGCAGGTTCTCCGTCGCCTTCGCGTCGGCCAGCGCCTCGTCCGCCGCCTTCGCCGTCTTGGTGCCGGCCCGCTTGCGCGCGACCCAGCCGTTGATGTTGCGCTGCCGGCCGCGGGCGACCCCGATCTGGCCGGGCTCGACGTCGTCGGTGACCGCGGAGCCGGCCGCGACGTACGCGCCGTCGGCGATCGTGCGCGGCGCGACCAGCACCGAGTTGCTGCCGACGAACGAGTACCGGCCGACGGTCGTGTGGTTCTTCTCCACGCCGTCGTAGTTGGCGAAGATCGTGCCGGCGCCGATGTTCGCGCCCTCGCCGATCGTCGCGTCGCCGGCATAGGTCAGGTGCGGCACCTTGGCGCCGTCGGCGATCGCGGCGTTCTTGGTCTCCACGAACGTGCCGATCTTGGCCTTGACGCCCAGCGACGTGCCCGGCCGCAGGTACGCGTACGGGCCGACCGACGCGCCGGCACCGATCAGCGCGCCGGACCCGTGGGTGCGCACGATCGTGGCGCCCTCGCCGACCTCGACGTCGGTCAGCGTGGTGTCCGGGCCGATGGTGGCGCCGGTGGCGACCGTCGTCGCGCCGTGCAGCTGGGTGTTCGGCAGCAGGGTGACGTCCTGCTCCAGCCGGACCGTCCGGTCCACCCAGGTGGTGGCTGGGTCGACGATCGTGACGCCGGAGCGCATCAGCGCGTCGAGCGTGCGCCGGTTCAGCTCGGCGCGCAGCGTGGCCAGCTGGACCCGGTCGTTCACCCCCTCGGTCTGCATCGCGTCCTCGGTGACGAACGCGCCGACCCGCTTGCCGTCGCCCCGGGCGATCGCCAGCACGTCGGTCAGGTACAGCTCACCCTGGGCGTTGTCGGTGGTCAGCCGGCTCAGCCCGTCGCGCAGCGTCGCCGCGTCGAAGGCGTAGATGCCGGCGTTGATCTCGTCGATCTGGCGCTGCTCGGGCGTCGCGTCCTTGTGCTCGACGATGCCCGCCACGGTGCCGTCCGGCCCCGGCAGGATCCGGCCGTAGCCGGTCGGGTCGGGCACCCGGGCGGTCAGCACGGTGACCGCGTTGCCCTGCTTGTCGTGCTCGGCGACCAGCTCCAGCAGCGTGTCCCCGGCCAGCAGCGGGACGTCGCCGGAGGTGACCACGACCGTGCCCGCGAAGTCCGCCGGTACGGCCCTCAGCCCGGCCCGGACGGCGTCGCCGGTGCCGAGCTGCTGCTCCTGGACGGCGGTCCGCACGTCCGGGTCGACGCCGGCCAGATGCGCCTCGACCAGCTCGCGACCGGTACCGACCACGACGACGAGGTGCTCGGGGGCGAGTGCACGCGCGGTGACGACCGCGTGCCCGACGAGACTGCGCCCGCCGAGCTCGTGCAGGACCTTGGGGGTCGCGGATTTCATCCGGGTCCCCTGACCGGCGGCCATCACGATGACCGCCGAAGGACGGTGGGAAGTCACGCGGTCTTCTCCTCGGGTTTCCTGCCGTTGTGCAGGCGAGTGCGGGGCGTGAGCACCCGGAACGAGCGCCCGCGACAGCCTACTTCGTCATCGCGCGAGCGTGCGCAGCGCATCCACCAGGTCCTGCTCGGTGAATCCGGTGTACTCCTTCATCAGCCGCTGGCGGACGAAGTCGTTGTAGCCCCGGCGGGCCACCTGGGGGTAGAACTCGGTGACCGCTTTCACACCGACCTCGGCGATCAACTGCTCGACCGCGAGCCAGCTGATGTCGTCACTGTCGGTAGCGGCGAACTCGTCGTCGGCCGGCAGCCGGGTCAGGTCACCGAGCGCCTTCCGGCGGACGGCGTCGCGCTGGGCGGTGACCAGTTCGGCCCGGCCGGTGGCGATCAGCTGCCGGCTCTCGGCATACCGGGCCAGGCCCTCGGTCAGCCAGCGCGGGGCCTCGTCGCCGAGCCGGACCGGCAGCAGGTGCAGCAGCGCGTGGGTCAGCTGCGCGGAGTCGAAGGTCGCCTGCGCGGCCGGACGGATCACGATCCAGCCGCCGACCGGCCGGCCGTTCTCGGCCGGGCTCGGGATCGGCCGCACCCGGGCGGGCTCGGTTTCGGTCACCGGCGCCGGCAACTCGGTCAGCACGCTCGGGTCCCGCATCGCGACCACCATCGGGACGATCTGCAGGTACCCGCGCCACAGCTTGCGGACCTTGCGGGCCATCGCGACCGTCTCGTCGGCCTGCCGCTCGGCGTACGCGAGCCGGCCGCGGTCGGCCACGACCAGCACGTTGGGCCGCTTCACCACGTCGATCGGGCCGTAGTCCCAGGGCTGCCGGCCGGCGCCGACCGCCCGGTCGAGGTCGTTGTCGTCGACCAGCAGCAACCGGCCGTCGCGCACGGTGTAGGTGTAGCCGACGTCGGTCGCGGCCTGCCCGAGCCGGGTGCCGGAGATCTGGTACCGCATGCTGACCCGGAAGGTGCCGGTGGCCAGTCCGTACCGGCGGACCGCCTCGTAGTTCGTCCAGAGCTCGGCCCGGCGGTAGGTGACGTCCATGCCGAGCGCGCGCAGGTTCTCGAACAGCTGGCGCTGCTCGTCGTGCAGCTCCGGTGCGACGTCACGCAGGAACTGCGGCAGGTTGTTCGTCCGGACGGCGATGCCGCGGCGGGCCAGCAGCGCGTCCACCGCCGCGCCCAGCCGGGGATCGACCTCACCGGTCGGGTGCGGCCGGACCTGCTGCAGCGTGGCCCCGCCCATCGCGTCGGTGGTCAGGGTGACGTCCCGGCCGGTCGACGGTACGCCGGCCCACAGGCTGCCGCCCACGACGAGCATCGCGGCCAGCACGGGCCACAGGGCAGCACCGTCGGACCCCACCCAGCGACGCGTCGCCGCCCACCATCCGGTCAACCCCGGCATCACACCGAACCTCTCCCGGCCCTTCCCGGCCCGCCACCCAGGGCCCCCATGGTGGCCCACCGGGAGGCCACCGACCAAGTCAGCTGTGCGGCTTGACCAGGCCGGTCTCGTAGCCGAGCACCACCAGCGCCACCCGGTCCCGCAGCCCGGTCTTGGCCAGGATCCGGCCGATGTGCGTCTTCACCGTCGCCTCGGACAGCGTGAACAGCCGGGCGATCTCGGTGTTCGACAGACCGCGGGCCACCTCGACCAGCACCTCCCGCTCGCGCGCGGTCAGGTCGGCCAGGTCCGGGACCTCGCGCTCGCCGTCCGGCAGCGACCCGGCGAAGTGCTCGAGCAGCCGCCGCGTCGTGCTCGGGGAGACCACCGCGTCGCCGGAGTGCACCTGCCGGATCGCGGACAGCAGGTCGGCCGGCGGCGTGTTCTTCAGCAGGAAGCCGGCCGCGCCGGCCTTGATCGCGGCGAACGCGTACTCGTCCAGGTCGAAGGTGGTCAGCACGATCACCCTGGGGGCCGTCGGCAACGACTGCAGCTGCCGGGTCGCCTCCACCCCGTCCATCCGCGGCATCCGGACATCCATCAGCACCACGTCGCTGCCGGTCACCCGCAGCTTCTCCAGCGCCTCGCCGCCGTCACCGGCCTGACCGACCACCCGCATGTCGGGCTGGGAGTCCACCAGCATGGTGAAGCCGGCCCGGACCAGCTCCTGGTCGTCCACCAGGAAGACCCGGATCACGCCGTCGTCGGTCTCGCTCACGTCCAGATCCTCCGGTTCGCCGGCGCGGGGCCGGGCATGGGTCTACGGGCTGCCGGGCAGGTCGTACGGCAGCTTGGCGACCACCTCGTACCCACCGCCGGCCTTCGGGCCGGCGCTCACCGTACCGCCGGAGATCGAGGCGCGTTGCCGCATCCCGACCAGTCCGTGGCCCGGGTCGCTGCTCGACGCGACCCCGGCACCGCGGCCGTCGTCGGTGACCACCACGGTCAGCATCTCGCGCCCGAAGTGCAAAGTGACGCAGGCGTGCGCTCCCGGCCCGGCGTGTTTCAGCGTGTTGGTCAGCCCTTCCTGCACGATCCGGTACGCCGTCAGTCCCAGCAGCGCGGGCAGGTCCCGCGGCGTCCCGGTGACCTGGTAGTCGACCGACAGCCCGGCCTCGCGCACGTTCTCGATCAGTTCGGGCAGCGAGTCGACGCCGGGTTGCGGGCGCGGCTGGTCCGGGTCGAGCTCGTTCTGCTCGTCCTGCTTGAGCAGGCCGAGCATCTTGCGCATCTCGGTCAGTGAGGCGCGGCCGGTGTCGCCGATCGTCGCCAGCGCCTTCTTGGCCTGCTCCGGCGACGCGTCGGCGGCGTACAGACCACCGTCGGCCTGGACGATCATGATCGACAGGCCGTGCGCGACCACGTCGTGGATCTCCCGGGCGATCCGGGTGCGCTCGTTCGAGACCGCCAGCGCCGCCTCCCGGTCGCGGTCGCGTTCCAGCTGGGCGGCGCGTTCCTCCAGCTGGGCGACGTACAGGCCGCGGGTACGGCGGCGTTCGCCGAACGCCCAGACGCCGAACACGACCGCGCCGAAGGCCACCATCATGGTGATCTGCTGGCGCCAGTCGGAGGTCGCGTAGTACCGGGCGGTCGCCATCAGCACGCCGAGACCGCCGACGCCGAGCGCGATCCGGCTGTAGCGGACCTCGCCGTACACGGAGATCGTGTAGAGCGCGACCAGCAACCCGATGTTGCCCACCTGCAGGTCGACGCCGGCCAGCCACTGCAGCACCGCGACCCCGGAGACGCCGAAGAACACCAGCTCGGGGTACTTGCGGCGCCAGACCAGCGGACCGAGCATGAGCAGGCTGAACACACCCCCGAGCTGCGCCTGGGCCAGCGAGAGGAACCCGAAGAACACCGTCAGCCCGCCCGCCAGCAGCAGGTCGAACGCCTTGCTCGGTGGCGGGACGCGTCGAGCCGTCAGGATCCCCGTCATGCCGGTCAGCGTACGGCGGCCCGGCCCGGGAAAGGTCATGCCACGGTCGGATGTCGGCGTCCACCCGGGGACCGACGGACCGCCACCACTCACCAACCCCGGCGCGCCGGCATCGCCGCCGCTCAGCCCGCGAGCGTGCAGCAACGACGTTGCGGGTTGGTGAGTGCTGCAGGTACCGACAGCTACTTGTGCGGGCGCGTGGACAGCGTCGGCTGGGCTTCCAGGCCGGACAGGCCGTTCCAGGCGAGATTGACCAGGTGCGCGGCGACGTCGGGCTTCTTCGGCCGGCGCGCGTCCAGCCACCACTGGCCGGTCAGCGCGACCATGCCGACCAGCATCTGGGCGTACATCGGCGCGTTCTTCGGATCCAGCCCGCGGCGCTTGAACTCCTCGGCCAGGATGTGCTCGACCCGGGTCGCGACGTCGCTGAGGATCGAGATGAACGACCCGCTGGACGACCCGACCGGCGAGTCCCGGACCAGGATCCGGAACCCGTCGGAGGAGTTCTCGATGTAGTCCAGCAGCGCCAGCGCGGCCTGCTCGACCAGCTCGTGCGCCCGGCCCGCGGTGAGCGACACGGTCACGGTGTCGAGCAGCCGGCGGACCTCGCGGTCCACCACCACGGCGTACAGGCCTTCCTTGCCGCCGAAGTGCTCGTAGACGACCGGCTTGCTGACCTCCGCGCGGGCCGCGATCTCCTCCACCGAGGTGCCTTCGTAGCCCTTCTGCGCGAACAGCGCCCGGGCGATCGTGATGAGCTGCTCACGACGCTCCGCACTGGTCATCCGGATCCGTCCGGACCGTCGCGGTTTGGGTTCCGTCACGTCGAGATCACGTCAGCATCATGCCGCACCTGCGTGCCGCCGGGTGGGAGATTTCCGGGCAGCGCACCGATCGGGTCGACCCGCTCAGGCCGCGGCCCGGTCGCGGCCGGAGCGGGCGGCCCGCCCGGCGGCCTTGGCGGTGGCCTGCTCGGCGGCGCTCACCCGGCGGGCCTCGAGACGCTCCGGCACCGGCCAGCGGACGTCGCTGACCCAGCCCATCTTCTCGAAGAACCAGATGCACCGGGCCGAGGTGTCGAGCTGGCCCTTCAGGACGCCGTGCCGCGCGCAGGTCGGGTCGGAGTGGTGCAGGTTGTGCCAGGACTCGCCCTGGCTCAGGATCGCCAGCCACCAGACGTTGCCCGACTTGTCCCGGCTCTTGAACGGCCGGGCGCCGATCGTGTGGCAGATCGAGTTGATCGACCAGGTGACGTGGTGCAGCAGCGCGATCCGGACCAGGCTGGCCCAGAAGAACGCGGTCAGCGCGCCCTCGATCGACCACGACCACAGCCCGCCGATGACGGCCGGCAGCAGCAGCGAGACCAGGACCAGCGCCGGGAACATCCGGGACACCTTGACGATGTCCTTGTCCTTCAGCAGGTCCGGCGCGTACTGCCGCTGCGGGGTCTGCTCGGTGTCGAACAACCAGCCGATGTGCGCGTGCAGGAAACCCTTGGTCAGCGCGCGCACGCTGGTGCCGTACTTCCACGGGCTGTGCGGGTCGCCGTCGCGGTCGGAGAACTTGTGGTGCTTGCGGTGGTCGGCGACCCAGCGCACCACCGGCCCCTCGATCGCCAGCGAGCCGGCCACCAGCAACGCGATCTTCAGCGGCCGGTTCGGCTTGAACGACTTGTGCGTGAACAGCCGGTGGAAACCGATCGAGATGCCGTGCCCGGAGACGGTGTAGAACACCACCGCGATCACGACGTCGCGCCAGCCCAGGAACCCTCCCCAGGCAACCGGCACGGCGGCCAGCACAGCCAGGAACGGGATCCCGATGAACAACCCGAGCGCGAGCTGCTCGCCGAAGTTCTTCTGCTCGCCGCCCATCGTGCCGGTCTCGACACCGGCCTGGGCACCGGCCCCGGCAGCCGGCTCGGCGAGGTCTCCGGACTGGTCGGCGCGGTCCGGCGTTTCCGGTGCGGCCACGGCGGATGAAGTCATGTCGTGTTCCCCTCGGCTGGCAGGAGGTCTTACCTACGCCACCGTAACCTACGCCGCCGTAGGTAAGGAACCCCTGCGCGTGTCGCCACCCGGCCATGGCAAACTGTGCGGACGCACCAGCGGTCCCCCGTGGGGTAATCGGCAGCCCGCGAGACTTTGAATCTCGAAGACCAGGATCGAAACCTGGCGGGGGAGCAAGTTTCTGGCGTGGGGAGTTCTTCCCCACGCGCCGGCTACGTGCGCTCCTTCGTCGCGTGCTCGCGGCGCTCCCGCCCACCCGGTCATGGGTGCGCGCTGGCGCGCGGGTTGCGCGCTACCGCGCCGGACTGGCACTGCGCGCGGGTGACGCTGCCGCGGGTTGCGCGCTCATCGCCCGGGGGCGCGCTGCCGCGCGATGACCCGCGCCGCGGCGTCGTACGCGCCGGCCTTGTCCCCGGCGTACGCGCGGCCGGGAGCAACACGCGCTCTCGCGTCGTACAGGCACACGCTGAACCGCAATCCCCATCCTTCGATCGCCGGCCTGGGACGAGATGTTCTGTTCTGACGTCGTGCCAGCACCCGGTCGACGACCTCCGCGCCCCGCCCATCGAATTCCGGGGATATCCCCGCAGAGTGCGGGTTCTACCCCCGCATGCGCGCGGAGAACCCAGCATTTCGAGGGTTATCCCTGCACATGCAGCAGCCGCGGGGAAGCAGCCGTCCCGCCCGGCGCTCCTGCGGCGTCGGCGTCCGCCGGAAAGCCTGCGCGGTAAGCGAAAGCTACGACCCTGGTCGTACGGCGAGTGCAGTCCCTGGTCCGACGTTCGCGGCGGCGGCGATCACTAACTTCTCAAGGGTGGCGGGATCGGCTCGTCACTGGCACTCAGAGGAGACCGATGACCATCCAGACCGGCGAGCTCCCGCTCGGCCGTTTGCCGCAGGACAGCGTTCGTACGGCGATCCGGGCGCACGAGCTGCGCAAGGTGTACGGGCAGGGCGACACCGCGGTGGCGGCCCTCGACGGGGTGTCCGTCGACTTCGGGGTCGGGCGGTTCACCGCGATCATGGGGCCGTCGGGGTCCGGCAAGTCGACGTTGATGCACTGCCTGGCGGGACTGGACACGCCGACGGGCGGCCAGGTGCTGCTCGGGGAGACCGAGCTGACGCAGCTGCCGGACAGCGAGCTGACGAAGATCCGCCGGGACCGGGTCGGTTTCGTGTTCCAGTCGTTCAACCTGCTGCCGATGCTGTCGGCCAAGGACAACATCCTGCTGCCGCTCGAGCTCGGCAACCGCAAACCCGACCAGGAGTGGCTCACGACGCTGGTCGACGTCCTCGGGCTGCAGGACCGGCTCACGCACCGCCCGTCGGAGCTGTCCGGCGGTCAGCAGCAGCGGGTCGCCGTGGCCCGCGCGCTGGTCGGCCGGCCCGAGGTGGTGTTCGCCGACGAGCCGACCGGCAACCTGGACTCCCGCTCCGGCGCCGAGGTGCTCGGCTTCCTGCGCCGTTCGGTCCGCGAGTTCGGGCAGACCGTGGTGATGGTCACCCACGACCCGCTGGCCGCCTCGTACGCCGACCGCGTGGTGCTGCTGGCCGACGGCAAGCTCGCCGGCGAGCTGTACGACCCGACGCCGGAGACCGTGCTCGACGCCCTGCGGCAGCTGGGAGCCTGACCCGTGCGACGCTCCATCCTCTCCTCGCTGCGCGCCCACCTGGGCCGCCTGGTCGCCGCCTGCCTGGCGATCGTGCTGGGGGTCGGCTTCGGCACCCTGGCGCTGACCGTGCACAGCTCGGCCTCGCACGGCATCGACCAGACCATCGGCAAGGCCAACGCCGGCGTCGACGCGGTGGTCGCGAACGACCAGCGCTCGATCGAGGCCAAGGACCTCGCCGCGGTCCGCAAGCTGCCCCAGGCCGCTTCGGTGGTCGGCGACACCAGCGCGTTCCTGCAGGTTTCCTGGGCGGGCAGGGTCCGTCCCGACCACCTCGGTGTGCAGGCTCTCTACGACACCTCGCGGATCGCCGGCCCCCGCGCCGCGCAGGGTCGGCTGCCCGCCAGCACCCTCGAGATCGCGCTGCCGGCCCGGCTGGCCGAGAAGCACCAGGTCGCGATCGGCAGCAAGCTCCGGCTCAGCTCGTACGACGAGAAGCAGTGGACGGTGACCGTCGTCGGAACCCTCGACGACAGCACCAGCTACGGCATGGCGAACGCCGTGGCCACCGCGCAGGCGGTGAAGATCTTCCAGCCGGACAGCTACATCAACCAGATCAAGGTGGCGGCCGCGCCCGGCACCACCCCGGAGGCGCTCGCGGCCGCGCTCACCCCGCTGGCCACCGGCCTTCAGGTCTTCACCGGTGAAGCGTGGATCGACCACGAGGTGCAGAGCTTCACCAACGGCATCGACGTGCTGGGCGGGGTGTTCGGCATGTTCGCCGTGATCGCGCTGTTCGTCGCCTGCCTGGTGATCGCGAACACCTTCACCATCGTCATCGCCCAGCGCACCCGCGAGATGGCCCTGCTGCGCTGCGTCGGCGCGTCCCGCCGGCAGGTCTTCTCCTCGGTGCTCGCGGAAGCGGCCGTGGTCGGCCTGGTCGCCTCGGGAATCGGCGTGGCCGTCGGCGTCGCGCTGTCGGCGCTCGGCCTGGCACTGTCGCGCGAGTTCGACCTGGAACTGCCGCCGATCGGCCTGCACCTCAGCCCGGTCTCGATCGTCCTGCCGCTCCTGCTCGGCACCGTCGCGACGGTGCTCGCCGCGATCGTCCCGGCCCGCCGGGCCACCAAGGTCGCCCCGCTGGCGGCGCTGCGCCCGGAGGCGGCTCCCGCCGCCTCGTCGAAGAAGGGCGCCGTCCGGCTGGTGTTCGGCTTCCTGCTGCTGGCCGGTGGCGGACTGTTGCTGGCAGCAAGCGCTTCGAGCGGACAGGTGATGATCGGCGTCGCCGGCGGCGCGATCTCCTTCCTCGGCGTCCTGGCGGTCGGCACCCTGCTGGTCCCCGCGCTCGTCCGGCTGCTCGGCGCACTGCCCGCCCGGGCGAGCGGCGTCCCAGGGAGGATCGCGGTCGCGAACGCCGTCCGGAACCCGCGACGGACGGCGGCGACCACGTCGGCCCTGCTGATCGGCGTGACCCTGATCAGCCTGACCTGCGTCGGCATCGCCTCGGTCCGCAAGACGTTCGACGTCACGATGAACGGCGAGTTCCCGGTCGACGTGACGGTGCGCACGTACGACGAGAAGCTGCCGGCCGGCGCCGAGCAGCAGCTCCGCGACATCAAGGGCATCACCCAGGTCGTCCCGGTTCGCAGCGTCGAGGTGAAGCTGGGTCAGGAGACGCTGAGCATCTCCGGCATCGAGCAGAGCAAGGCGGGCTCGGTCGTCCACAACCCGCAACTGGTCGACCAGTTGCAGCCCGGCGTCGCCCTGCTCGACAAGCCGTCGATGCGGATGCTGAACCTCGCGGACGGCGCCGACATCACGCTGGTCGCGGGCGGCCACAAGCTCAGCCTGAAGGCCTACCACGCGACCGGACTGGACCCGATCACGATCACCCAGGCCGACCTGCAGAAGCTGGCCCCCGCGGCGGCCGTCACCGGCTACTGGCTGGCGTCCGACCCCAAGGCGGACGGCCCGGACGTGATCGACGCGGTCGAGCAGTCGCTGCCCACGGTCAAGTCGCTGTCGGTCGGCGGTGGTCTGGCCGAGCGGAGCAGCTACACCCAGGTCTTCGACGTACTGCTGATCGTCGCGGTCGGCCTGCTCGGGGTCTCGGTACTGATCGCGCTGGTCGGCGTCGGCAACACGCTCAGCCTCTCCGTCCTGGAGCGGACCCGGGAGAACGCGCTGCTGCGGGCCATGGGCCTGACCCGCCGCCAGTTGCGCGGCATGCTCGCGGTCGAATCGTTGCTGATGGCCCTGGTCGCCGCCGGGCTCGGCATCGCCCTCGGGCTGGTCTACGGCTGGACCGGGACCGCGGCGCTGATGAGCACGCAGACCGACGGCAAGGTCCAGTACGCCGTACCGGGCGGCCTGCTGGTCACGATCGCGCTGGTCGCGGCGGTGGCCGGTCTGCTCGCCTCGGTCCTGCCGGCCCGGCGAGCGGCGAAGGTCGCCCCGGCCGGCGCTCTCGCCACCGAGTGAGCAGGTGGTGGCCGGCGTTCAGCCCAGCAGCTCCGGCCACCACCGTCGGTCAGACGATCTCGATCCGGTTCCCGTGGCCGTCGGCGGTGTGAAACCGCCGGCGGCCCGGGATCGTCTCGTTGTCCCAGGTCACCGGGTAGCCGAGCCACTCCAGCGTCGCCGCCAGCGCGTCCAGATCCTCGACCGCCAGGGCCGGATGGGCCTTCCGGGCCGGCCGGAAGTCCGCCTCGACGCCGACGTGGATCTCGACCTCGCCGTCCTTGAACCAGCATCCGCCACGCCCCGCCAGCAGCAGCGGCTTCGCCACCTCGGTCAGGCCGAGTGCGTCCCGGTAGAACGCTCGCGCAACGTCCTCACCACCGGGCGGGCAGGACACCTGCACATGATCGATCCGCATCACCGGCCGGCCTCCGACGGCGTCTTGTGAGCGACCGCGAAGATTCGCCGGAACGGCAGCAGCGTGCCGTACTCCCGCCGCGGGTACGCCGCCGCCAGCCGCTCCCCGTACTCCGCCTCGAACCGCGCGCGCAGGTCGTCCGGCAACGACTGCAGCACCGGCCGCGCGCCCGTGCCCTTCACCCACTCCAGCACCGCGTTCTCCCCCGCCAGCAAGTGGTTGTACGTCGTCTCCCACGCGTCGACCGAGCATCCTTCGGCGCTGAGCGCCTCCACGTAGTCCGCCGGCCCCGGAACGTCCGGCCGCAGTGACTTGTCCGCGGCGTACCCGGCGTACGGCGGACTGCTGGCCAGCTCGCGCAGGATCGCGTGCGACGGCGCGTCGCCGTTGCCCGGAATCTGGATCGCCAGCCAGCCGCCGGGTTTCAGCACCCGGACGAAGCCGGCCAGCAGGTCGAGCTGCTCGGGAACCCACTGCAAGGTCGCGTTGCTGACGATGACGTCGATCGAGCCGGGCGCGGGTGACCAGTCCCGTAGATCCGCCACCTCGAACGTCAGCCGGTCCGCGACGGCCGGCTCGGCGCGCAGCTGCTCCGCCGCGGCGATCATCTCCGGCGAGCTGTCGACACCGTGAATCGTTGCGGTCGGCCACCGGTCGAGCAGCGTCGCCGTCAGCGTGCCCGGCCCGCAGCCGAGGTCCACCACCGTGCGCGGGTCCTCGGCCCCGACCCGGCGGACCAGGTCGGCGAACGGGCGGCCGCGCTCGTCGGCGTACGTGCCGTACTGCTCGGGACTCCACACCGGTGACGTACGCATCGCCTGCTCCTTCGCCGACCACGTTCTCTTGATGTCGAGATACTTTACGCCCGCGAGTTGTCTTGATGTCAAGAGTCTTGATGAGTAGTGTCGAGATCATGAGAGACGAGGTCGACCGGCTGATCGAGGCCTGGCGCCGGGAGCGGCCCGATCTCGACGTCGCGCCGATGGAGGTGCTCTCCCGGGTCAGCCGATTGGCCCGGCACCTGGATCGCGCCCGCAGCCAGGCCTTCGAGACGCACGGCCTGGAGTCCTGGGAGTTCGACGTGCTCGCCGCGCTGCGCCGGGCCGGGCCGCCGTACCAGCTCTCCCCCGGCCGGCTGCTCAAGGAGACGCTGGTGACGTCCGGCACGATGACGAACCGGGTGGACCGGCTGGCCGCGCGCGGTCTGGTCGAGCGCCTGCCCGACCCGGCGGACCGCCGCGGCGTGCTGGTCCAACTGACCACCGCGGGCCGCGACTCGGTCGACGCTGCGCTGGCGGACCTGCTCGCGCACGAGCGGACCCTGCTGGCCGCGATCACCGAGCGCGATCAGGTCAAACTGGCGAAGTTGCTGCGCGAACTGGTCGGGCCGTTCGACCAGGAAACCCACTGACCAGTCCATTCGGACTTTCGAAGAATTGCCTCGGAATTATCCGAAAAGACGGCTCGTCACTTAATGCCCCGTTCGATCGTTGCTAGTTGCAACCCGATCGTGAAGCTGCTGTAGCACACCACTGTCGACACTGAGGAACCCGCCGAACTAGGGTCCTCACTGTCGGTACAAGGTCAGCTACAGACCGTTGAACGACGGACTTTCGGCGGCGAGAGGTGGTTCGCCGAAAGAGGTCGACGGTGTCCGGGGCTCGGGGCCCGAACAACGCCGGCCGGAACGGGGCCCGCTCACCCAGGGTCGCGGCGTACCTCCCAATCACAGGGGATGGGAGAGTACGCCGCGACTCGCGCGCCCGCCGTATTTGATCATGTATACGTTGATCGAAAGGCCGGGTTATTCCGCCCGCTCGGCGGCTTCCAGCCACGCCGTTTCGAGTTCTTCCCGCTCTTCGGTGACCTTGCGCAGCTCGGTGTCCAGCTCGGCCAGCTTGGCGTAGTCGCTGGCATTCGCCGCCAGCTGGTCGTGCAGCTTCTTCTCGGTGTCCGCGAGCTTGGACAGCTGCCGCTCGATCCGGTTCAGCTCCTTCTTCGCCGCCCGGGCCGCGGCCGCGTCGGCCGGAGTGCTCGGTGCCGGCGACGTCGGCGCGTCCTCGGTGAGCGTGCTGGTCCGGGCACCGCTCGACGTGGTCCCGGCCTGGTTGCCGCCCTGGGCGCCGGGGACGGGCTGCACGACAGCACGGCGTACCGGCGTACCGGCGGTGAGCTCGGCCAGGTACTGCTCGACGCCGCGCGGCAGGTGCCGGACCCGGCCGTCGCCCATGATGGCGTAGACCATGTCGCTGACCCGCTCCAGGAAGTACCGGTCGTGGGTGACGACCACGACGACGCCCGGCCAGCTGTCGAGGAAGTCCTCCAGCACGGTCAGCGTCTCGACGTCCAGGTCGTTGGTCGGCTCGTCCAGGATCAGCACGTTCGGCTCGTCGAGCAGGATGCGCAGCAGCTGCAGGCGGCGCCGCTCACCGCCGGACAGGTCGCTGATCCGGGTGGTCAGCTTGTCGCCGGTGAAGCCGAAGCGCTCCAGCAGCTGAGAGGAGGCCAGTTCGCCGCCGCGGCCGGCCAGGGCCGCGGTCCGGCGGATGCCGGTGATGTGCGCGAGCACCGTCGACGACCCGTCGACCTCGTCCAGGGTCTGCGACAGGTGCGCGGTCCGGACGGTCTTGCCCTGCTTCACCTGGCCGGCGGTCGGCGCCAGCTGCCCGGTCAGCACCTTGAGGAACGTCGTCTTGCCCGCGCCGTTCGGGCCGAGCAGCCCGATCCGGTCGGCCGGGCCGAGCCGGAAGGTGACCCGGTCGAGCATCAGCCGGTCACCGAAGGCCAGACTGACGTCCTCCGCGTCGAACACGTCCTTGCCGAGCCGCGACGTCGCCAGCTGCGACAGGGCCAGCTTGTCCCGCGGGGCCGGCTCGTCCTCGATCAGCGCGTTCGCGGCGTCGACCCGGAACTTCGACTTCGTCGTCCGGGCCGGCGCACCGCGGCGCAACCAGGCAAGCTCCTTCTTCAGCAGGTTCTGCCGCTTCGCCTCGGTCACCTGCTCGGTCCGCGCCCGCTCCGCCTTGGCCAGCACGTACGCCGCGTAGCCGCCGTCGTACGACGAGACCCGGCCGCCCTGCACCTCCCAGGTGTCGGTGCAGACGGCGTCCAGGAACCACCGGTCGTGGGTCACCACGATCAGCGCGCCGGCCCGGTCGACCACGTGCGCGGCCAGCCAGTTCACCGCCTCGATGTCCAGGTGGTTGGTCGGCTCGTCCAGGATCAGCAGGTCCACGTCGGTGAGCAGCAGCCGGGCCAGCGAGACCCGGCGGCGCTCGCCACCGCTCAGCGTGCCGACCAGCGCCTCGTGGTCGATCTCGCCGAGCAGGTGCTCCATCACCGACCGGGCCCGCGGGTCGGCGGCCCAGGTGTAGGTCTCGACGTCGCCGGTGACGGCCTGGATCACCGTCAGCGCCGGGTCCAGGTCGTCGCTCTGGCCGAGGTAGCCCAGCCGGAGGTCGCGGTTCTGCGTCACCCGGCCGGCGTCCGGCTCGAGGCGGCGGGCGAGGATCTGCAGCAGCGTCGACTTGCCGTCCCCGTTCCGCCCGACCACGCCGACCCGGTCCCCCCGGCCGACGCCGAGACTCACCTTGTCGAGCAGGAGCCGGGTGCCGAAGCCTTTGCTGACGGCTTCGAGATTGACCAGATTGGGTGCGGGGTTGGCAGCCATAACCGCCCCAGAGTACGTGACACCGGACTGCCCCGGCGCCGCGGTCGGCCTGACCCCGGCAGGAGGCCGCCGCTGCCGGGTCGATGTCCTGGCCGGGCAGTCCGACCGTTTCGACCTTCCGGCGGATCGGAGGTCAGGGTTTCCTGCCGACGCCGCCGGTCATGAAGCGGACGCCGATCGTCGTGGCGTCGGTGATGACCTGGTCAGCGCGCCACAGCGGCAGCGGCACGATGCCCGGCGGCAGGATCTCGAGGCCGTCGAAGTACGCCGCCAGCTCCGCCGGGGTGCGGACGCGGCCGGTGCCCAACTGCGACAGCAGGACCTGCTCGAGCTTCTCGCTCTCCCGTGAGTCCGACAGCCGGGTGAAGTTCGTGATGAAGAAGTACGAGCCGGGCGCGACCGCGTCACGCAGCGTCTCGACGATCCCCTTCGGGTCCTCGTCGTCGGCGAGGTGGTGCAGGATCCCGCACAGCATCACGCAGACCGGCTTGTCGAAGTCGATCAGCGCCAGCACGTCGGGGTGCTGCAGGACCTCGACGGGCTTGCGCAGGTCGGCGGTGACGACGCGGGTGTTCTCGTTGTCCTCCAGCAGGGCCCGGCCGTGGGCGAGCACGATCGGGTCGATGTCGACGTAGATGACCTTCGCGTCCGGATTGACCTCCTGGGCCACCTCGTGCGTGTTGCGCGCCGTGGGCAGACCGGATCCCAGGTCGAGGAACTGCGTGATGCCCCGCTCGGCCGCGAGCAGACGCACCGCCCGGTGCAGGATCGCCCTGTTGTGCTGCGCGATCTCCTTGAGCTCGGGCATCACGTGCAGGCTCGCTTCCGCGACCTGCCGGTCGATCTCGAAGTTGTCCTTGCCGTCGAGCATCACGTCGTAGACGCGGGCCGCCGTCGGCATTCCGTGGTTCAGGACGATCTCGGAATCGGCCGGTACTGCGCTTTCGGGGGACATGCACAACTCCCTTTCCTTGCCCGGGGGAGGGTCGCTGATGATTGTAGTGGCTCGGTGACGACCAGTCGCCGACGATGCGCCGCTGTTCCAATGTTCTTACCCGGGCCTTACCTGGAGATCGTCGCGCGGCCGTCACCCGGCTTGGTGCTGGTTGAGGTGCAGCAGGTACTCCTTCTGGTTGAGGGGGTTTCCGTCGGTCCGCGGACGGGTGGGCGAGGGCCCGGGAACCGGCCGGAAGCCCTCAAACGTGGTGAGCAGGATGCCTTCGCCGTGGGTGAGACCGGGGAGCTGGGACTCGAACGCGTGCACGCTCCCGGCCGGGATCTGGCCCGTCAGCTCGGCGTGCTCGGCGTCGATCCGGCTGGTCTCGACGGCGGCCCGGGCTTCGGCCAGGCGACCGAGGACCGGCGCGACCGCGTCCGGCGGCAGTTCGAGCTCGAAGTGGTGGACCGGCTCGACCACCGTCGTCCCGGCCCGGTCGAGCGCCTCCATCAGAACCACCGGGACCAGTCGGCGGAAGTCCGCCGCGACGCTGCCCGCCGAGGAGTAGCCGGTGTGCGTCAGGTCGATTTGTACATCGTCCACCTCCCAGCCGAACAGGCCCTGCCGCAAGGTCTGCCGGGCGGTGTGCTCGATCGCGGTGTGGAACGCTCGCGGCAGCCCGCCCAGTTCGACCTCCAGCCGGTAGTCGATCCCGGTGCCGACCGGCGCGGGCGAGACCCGGAACCCGATCGTCGCGAGCCACGGGTTGCCCGGTGCCCCCATCTCCCGGTACGCCGTACCGACGCCGGCCGGGCGTTCCAGGTGGATCGGCCGGGTCTCGTCGAAGGTGACGGCCAGGCCGTACTCGTCGGCGAGCAGGGCGGCGATCACCTCCTTCTGCACTTCGCCGTACAGGCTGACCGAGATTTCCTCGTCCTGCCGGACCCGGATCAACGGATCCTGCTCGGCGAGCTGCTGCAACGCCTGGTACAGCTTGATCCGGTCGGCGGCCCGGACAACCGTCTCCAGCGTCGGCGGGGCGAACAACCGGCCGCCCCGCCGGCTCGGGACTCCCAGCTGGTCACCGATCCGGATCTCCTTCAGCCCGCGCAGCGCGACGATGCTCCCGGCCTCGGCCGCGGCGACCCGCCGGGTCCCACCGCGGGAGAACAGCTCGACCGCGGCCGGCTTCGCCTGGTACGTCGTACCGCCGCGGTGCACGTCGACCGGCTGCCGCTCGCGCAGCGTCCCGGCGAAGATCCGGGCGGAGGCGATCTTGTCTCCCGCCGGTCCGCGCTCGACCTTGAACACCGAAGCCTGCAAGCGATCGCCGGGCGAGCTGGTTGCTCTGGGCAAGATGGTACGGATGCCCTCGATCAGTTCCGGCACGCCGTCACCGGTCATCGCGGATCCGAAGTACAGCGGCTGGACCTGAGCGCGGCGAACCTGCTCGGCCAGCTCCCGCCACTGGTCCGCCGCGGTCACCTCGTCGTCCAGGTACCGGGCCAGGAACTGATCGTTGCGCTCGGCAAGTGTCTCCGAGATCGCCGTCGCACCGGGCGGGAACGGTACGTAGCGAGCACTCCGTCCGCCGAGGTCGCGGACCGTGCCGAGCGGGATCGCGGCCGGTGTCAGCAGCCGGCGCACGTCGGCGAGCAGCTCGTCGTGCCGGGCCCCCATCCGGTCGATCTTGTTCACGAACAGCAGGGTCGGGATGTGCAGCCGCTGCAGCGTGCGCATCAGCAGCCGGGTCTGCACCTGGACGCCCTCGACCGCGGAAAGCACCAGGACCGCGCCGTCCAGCACGGACAGCGCGCGCTCGACCTCGGCGATGAAGTCCGCGTGGCCGGGGGTGTCGATCAGGTTCACGGTCAGGTCGGCCAGTTCGAACGACACCACCGCGGAGCGGATCGTGATGCCGCGGCGGCGTTCCAGCTCCATCGAGTCGGTCCGGGTGCTGCCGTCGTCGACCCGGCCGACCCGGTCGATGACGCCGGCGGCGTACAGCAGCCGCTCGGTCAGGCTCGTCTTGCCGGCGTCAACATGCGCCAGGATTCCCATCGTCAGTGTGTTCACAGATCCTCGTGCGGGCGTCGATCCATCGGGGGAAGACGGGGTGGATCGAGCCTCGGCGCATCGGGATCTCCTTGTCTGCGCGACCGCGCTTCAAACGTTTGCTGATGGTAGCTGCGGCCGCGGCGGCCCGCAGCTGCTTTTCCGCGACCTTCGGCAACCCCTTCCCGACCCCTCGCCCCGACAAGTAACCTGCCGCCCACACGGCGCCCAGGTCTTGTTTGAAAACTTCGCGGAACAAGGGTTCTCGGGCGCGGTGGACACCAAGGAGCTCCGATGTCACTGACGGACGACTATCTCGCCGCCGCCGCCGATCGCGGCCCGAAGGCCAGCGCGATCCTCGCAGCCGCCGCCCCCGAACTCGACGCCACCACCTACTTCGGCCGCTGCCTGAGCCGGCCGGTCTTTCTCGAGGCCGACGTCTACCGGCAGCTGGCCGCCGACCTGGACCTGCTGCACTCGGCCCTGACCAGACTGCCCGAGCGGGTCTTCGGCGGCGACCTCGCCGAGTTCGCCCGGACCGTCGGCATGGCCGAGACCCAGGTCCAGGCGATCTGCCGAGGCCGCGGCCCGGCCCCGAGCCGAATGGGCCGCGCGGACATGTACCGCGACGCGCAGGGATTCCACCTGCTGGAGATGAACATGGGCAGCACCGTCGGCGGCGTGGACAACACGGTGCTGAACGCCGCGATGCTGCAGCACCCGTTCATCGCCGAGTTCGTGGACGCCAACGGCCTCACTTACCGCGACACGATGACCGAGGTCGCCCGCACCATCCTGACCGAGGCGAAGGTCCCGAGCGGCGTCCGGCCGGTGATGGCGATCGCCGACTTCCCCGACAGCTACCCCGAGCTGGAGCGCATCCTGCACAAGAGCGCCGCCATGCTGGCCCCGCTCGGCATCGACGCGCTGCCCTGCCCGGTGGACGCGCTGGAGTACCGCGACGAGCGGATCTGGCTGGGCGACCGCCAGATCGACGTGGTGTTCCGGCTGTTCATGATCGAAGACGTGCTGAAGCCGGGCGCGGTCGAGCTGCTGGAGCCGGTGCTGCAGGCCGCCGAGCGCGGGCACGTCGCGATCTTCACCCCGCTGGACGCCGAACTGTACGGCAGCAAGGGCGCGCTCGCGCTGCTGTCCGACGAGGCGTACCGCGACCGCTACCCGGCCGACGAGTTGGCCGCGCTGGACCGGATCCTGCCCTGGACCCGGATGGTACGCAGCGGCCCGGTCACCGTGGACGGCGAGCGGATCGACCTGGAGCAGTACGCCCTGGCGAACCGCGAGGAGTTGGTGCTCAAGCCGACCGCGCTGCACGGCGGGGACGGCGTACTGCTGGGCTGGCAGACCGAGCCGGACGTCTGGGCCGCCAAGCTCTCCGAGGCGATGGACAACCCGTGGGTGCTGCAGCGCCGGATCCGCCCGGTGCCGGAGGTCTTCCCGACCGACGACGGCACCGAGGAGTGGCTGCTGAGCTGGGGCGCCATCCTGGTCTCCGACGGCCTCGGCGGCTTCCTGGTCCGCGGCTCCCAGCAGCTCGACGGCGACGTGGTCAACATGTCCACCGGCGCCACCGCCACCTGCTGCTTCCACCAACCCTGACCGGGACCGGCCCGGTGACCGCTGTCACCGGGCCGGTCGCCCGCCAGGCGGCGAACCCGTCGTTGGAAAAAGTTCGGCACCGACCAGAACCATTCCGGCAGCAGTGGCGTTCTGGTACGTAGGTGGCCGAAAGGAACAGACGTATGGGAGCCGTGAGCCGGGACGAGGACTTCTCTGCCTTCGTCCAGGCCAGTTCCGGCCGGCTGCTGCGGTACGCCCGGCTGCTGTGCGGTGATGCCGCGCAGGCCGAGGACTTGGTGCAGGCCGCGCTGGAAAAGGCCTACCCGCGGTGGGACCGGATCCGCGACGGTGAGCCCTACGCGTACGTCCGCCAGGTCGTGGTCAACCATCATCTGTCGTGGCTGCGGCGCCGGCCCTGGCGGGAGCGGTCGGCCGGCGACGCCGCGGACCTCGACCACAGCTCGCCGGCCCGGTTCGCCGACCCGATCGACGGACTGGTCACCGGGATGGTCATCTCGACGGCGCTGGACGTGCTGACCCGGCGCGAGCGAAGCGTCATCGTGCTGCGGTATCTCGAGGACCTGACGGAGAAGCAGACCGCCGAAGAGCTCGGGCTGGCGGTCGGCACGGTGAAGAGCGTGACGTTCCGGGCCTTGCGCAAGCTGCGGGTCTCGGCGCCACTCGGTGAGAGCTACGTCGGAGAGTCCACATGAGAGCTGAAGACCTGGCCGAGGCCCTGCAGGCCGAACCGATCGGCGATCCGCTCGATCCGGCCACAGTGATCGCGGGCTACCGGCGGCGGAGACGACGCAACCTCGCCGTCGCCGCTTCGACCGCCCTGGTCCTGGTGGTGCTGGGCGGCGGTGCCCAGCTGCTCGGCGGAGGCGCACCGAGCCCTCTGCCACCGGCAGCCCCGCCCAGTTCCGTGCCGACGGTCGCGCGGGCGCCGGGCGCCGCCGAGGCGGAACGGGCCTGCCGGGCCGAGGTCGCCGCCACCGCGAACCGCGCCCGTCGACCACCGAAGCCGAGCACGACGGCGCGGGTGGTGGCCGAGCAACGCGTCAACGCGACCGGGGGCCACCTCCTGGTGCTTGCCGACGACACCTCCTGGGTCGGGTGTGACACCGCGGCCGACGGCGGCAAAGCCGTGATCACCTCCGCCACCGACAACAACGCAGCGGTCGACGCAGGCACCTTCGCAGCGGCGTACAACGTGCTGAAGGTGAGCGGGACGCTGCGCTCCTACCGCTGGGCGGCCGGCGTTCTGCCTCCTGGAGTGGCAAAAGTTCGTTACACCTTCTGGGACGGCAGCCGGAGCGTGTCGCAGGCCAGGGATGGCTACTGGATCATGCAGCACGTGTCCGACGCGCCGGCGAGCGGAAACGACGTCACGCGTCCGATCCGGGTCGATCTGCTCGACGGCGGTGGCACTGTCACGAAGACCTACCAGGTCGACCCCACCGACTGCCCGCTGACGACTCGCGGTTGCTGAACCTGCGGACGACCAGAACCTTCTCGCCGCGGATCGCGTTCCTAGAGCGTCTTGCCACAACGAGAGGAAATGCCTGATGTTCACCGACCACCGAGGACCGCGAACCGGTTCCACCCGCTTGCTGATCGGCCTGGCCGTGGCCGCGATCTCCGCCACGGGGATCGCCGTCGCCGCGACTGCCCAGGCCGAGACCGCTGCGCCGGCCTCGAAGCCGGTCATCCGTCCGGTCGCCGCCGCGGCGACCTCAGCCACGGCCACGGCGGCCAACTTCCAGAACAGCCCGCGAGCACCGAAGCCCCTCGGTGCCTCCGGGCGGGCGGCACTGGGAGGCGGCTACTCGTTCCAGGTCGAGAACGACCAGTGGGCGGTCGTCGGGCGATCGAACGACGTCGTCTGGGATCGACTCACCGGTCCGGGTTCGCGGTACTCGTCGCTGGAGGTGAAGGTCTCGCCCGGTGGCCCGGTGCTGAACGCGATGTTCGCCCGCGCCGACGTGCACACGGTCGTCTACACCCACGGCTCCAAGGCCTGGTACGCCGCGGTGCACACCGTGCCTGGGGGCTGGGTCCAGGCTTCGGCGAAGCTGGCGGGGGTCAGCTACCGCGGCGAGGTCGCCGGTCCGCCGAAGACCGGTGACTTCGGCTTTGCCGTGTTCGCCTACGACCGCAGCGGCAAGCTGCTGGACCAGTTTCCCAAGAACCTCAAGGACCCGCTCAACGGCAAGCCGGGCCTGCCCAGGTCCTCCAACGGCTTCACGGTGCGGACGACAACGCTGCGCTGACCGGCACGCGGGCCGGTCAGCGCCCGCAGCCGGGCGCGGACGCGGACGCAATCCCCTACCTGTTGACGTTGGCCGGGAGGATGCGCGCGCCCGGGACCGGGCCTTCGGCCTGGCGGACCATGCGGCACAGGCCGGACTCGGCGAGTTCGACGGCGAGGTCGACCGCGCGGCGGCTGTCGGCGGCCAGGAACAGGCAGGTCGGGCCGGAGCCGGAGATCATCGCGGCCAGGGCGCCCTGGTCCAGGCCGAACTGCAGGGTGTCGCCGAGCTCGGGCCGCAGCGACAGGGCGGCCGCCTGCAGGTCATTGCTGATGGCAACCGCCAGCGCGGCGGAGCGGCCGGAGAGCAGGGCGGCGAGCAGCTCGGGGCGAACCTCCGGCGGCTCGACCCGGCGCAGCGGGCGGATCCGGTCGAGCTCGGCGTAGACCTCGGGCGTCGACAGGCCGCCGTCGGCGATCGCGAAGACCCAGTGGAACGTGCCGCGCGACATCACCTCGGTGACGTGCTCGCCGCGTCCCTGGCCCAGCGCGGTGTGCCCGACCAAGCAGAACGGCACGTCGCTGCCCAGTTCCGCCGCGAGGTGCTGGAGCTCGGACTGCGTCAGCTGCAGGCCCCACAGCCGGTTGCAGGCGACCAGGGTGGCCGCGGCGTCGGTGGATCCACCGGCCATGCCCCCGGCGACCGGGATGGTCTTGCGAATGCTCAGGTCGACGCCTTCCTCGACGTCGTACTCCGCCTGCAGCAGCCGGGCCGCGCGGACCGCCAGGTTCGAGTCGTCGGTCGGGACGTTCACGGCGAAGTCGCCGACCACCTCGACGGTGACCTCGGCGTCGTCCCGCACGGTCGCGGTGACGTCGTCGTACAGCGCGACGGCCTGGTACACCGTCGCGAGCGGGTGGAAGCCGTCCGGGCGCGGCGGACCGACGGACAGACCGAGATTGATCTTGGCCGGCGACCGGACCGTGACCTGGGCTGAAGGTGGCACGGGCACAGGCTAGGGCATCGGTTGGCGTGCCGCAGCGCAGGCGAGCCTCGGCGGCGAGCGGTCAGCCGCGCAGGTCGTGACGGGCTCCGGCCAGGGCTGCGAAGTCGGCGATGCCGAGCATCTCGCCGCGCAGTCCCGGGTCGACGCCGGCCGCGGCGAGCACGGCGTCCAGCGTGGGCCGGTCGGGGACCCAGCGGGCCAGCGCCGAGCGGATCGTCTTGCGCCGCTGCGAGAACGCCGCCTCGATCACCGCGAACACTTCTTGGCGGGACGCGCTCGTCGCCGGGGGCTCGCGCCGGGCGAAGGCGACCAGGCCGGAGTCGACATTCGGGGCCGGCCAGAACACGTTCCGCCCGATCGGCCCGGCCCGGCGCACCTCGGCGTACCAGGCGGCCTTCGCCGACGGTACGCCGTACGTGCGGGAGCCGGGTGGGGCGGCCAGCCGGTCGGCGACCTCGGACTGCACCATCACCAGCCCGTGCCGCAGCGACGGCGCGATCGCCAGCAGGTGGAGCAGCACCGGGACGGCAACGTTGTACGGCAGGTTGGCCACGCAGGCGGTCGGCGTGCCGATGGCCTCGGCCTGGACGGCCATCGCGTCGGCCTCGACCACGGTGAACCGGTCGGCCTGGGCCGGCGCGTAGGAGGCGATCGTGGCGGGCAGGGCGGCGGCCAGCAGCGGGTCGATCTCGACGGCGGTGACCCGGTGTCCCTCGGCCAGCAGCGCGAGGGTCAGCGATCCCAGCCCCGGCCCGATCTCGAGCACCGTCTCACCGGCCGGGTCGAGCTCGGCGGCGCGCACGATCCGGCGCACGGTGTTCGGGTCGATGACGAAGTTCTGGCCGCGCTGCTTGGTCGGGCGGAGCCCGAGCGACGCGGCCAGTGAACGCACGTCCGCCGGACCGAGAAGCCTCGGTCCGGCGGAGGTGGACGAATCAGCGCTGGTCACACAGGTCAGTGTGTCAGGCCCGCTTGCCGCAGACCGGCCAGTCGCCGTAGCCGCCGCGGGCGGCGCGGACCTTCTCGGCGATCGCGATCTGCTGCGCCTTGCTGGCCTGGTGCGCGTTGTTGGCGTACTTGTCGCCGCCGTAGGCCACCCAGGTCTGGTGGCTGAACTGCAGGCCGCCGTAGTACCCGTTGCCGGTGTTGATGTGCCAGTTGCCGCCGGACTCGCACTCGGCGATCCGGTCCCAGGCGCTGGTGTTGCCCACCGGCGGGTCGGCCGCCTCGGTGGTCTCCTCGTCCGGCGTGGACTCGGGCTCCGGCTCCGGCTTCGGCTTGGTGCCGATGGTGACCTTCTCGTCCACCGGCTCGGAAACGACCTTGCTCGCCAGCTTCTTGGTGCTGACCAGCTTGCCGTCCACGTAGGTGAGCACGTAGTCGACGGTCTTCTTGCCGGCGGTGCCCTCGACGGTCGTCTTGGTCTCGCCCTCGAGCAGCTGGGCCGACTTGGTCTCGACCTTCTCGAACGCGATCGACTCGGTCTTGGTGACCTTCCGGACGTCGACCCGGACCACGGTGATCCGGTTGACGCCCGGCTTCAGCGGCGTCGTCACCGCCGGGGTGACCCGGTCGTCGCGGTCGTAGCCGACCCGGGCGCCCTTCAGCGCCTCGCCGACCGTCATCGCCATCGACTTCACGGCGACGACCTTGCCCTGCCGGACGAACTGGACCGTCTTCGGCGTCCGGACCTCCAGCGCCAGTCCCTCACGCCCGATCGGGGCGCTGCGGCTGGTGGAGAGCAGGGCGCCGTCGTAGCGCAGGCCCAGGTCGGTCAGCGCCTCGTTCACGCTGTCGGCGGTGGTCCAGAAGCTCTTCTTGGTGCCGTCCTGGTTGACGGTCAGCTGGCGGCCGTACTGCACCGCGATCTCCTGACCGTCCTGCAGCTTGGCGTCCAGCGCGGGCGCGACCAGGTCACGCTCACCGACCTGGATCTTCTTCGCCTCGAGAGCGTCCGCCACCGTGGAGCCGAAGGTGTGCACGGTCTGCACCTGCCCGTCGATCGACAGGCTCACGGTCTTGCTCTTGCTCGCATAGGCCACGCTACCGCCTGCGACGGCGATCGCAGCCGTCGCACCGACGGCCGCAATGATGGACTTACGCACTCATGCTCCCAGGTAGAGCTACCCGGGCACGGGGGAGGACGGCGCAGGCGGACTCCGTAAGTCGCCGGGCCAAGGGCCCGGACACCGCGGTCTCCGCCGAGGGGCTGCCATCCGGAACCTTCCCCGATCCCGGCCAACGTCACGAGACAGTAACGAAGAAGTCGCGGCAGCGCCAATCGGCTCGTCGGCGTGGCGGAAAAAGTGTAACGAGCCGGTTACTCGGCGTGCCGGCCCCAGTGCCCCCGGTGCACCACTTCGGCGATGCTCCGGCGGCCGCGGCGCAGCGACGGCGAGCGCCGGTCCGGAGCCGGGTAGCCGATCGACAGCACCCCGACGAACTCGTACTCCGCCGGTACGCCGAACTCGTCCTTCAGATCACCCAGCAACTGGCTGGGAGCGCCGAAGAAGCAGGCCCCCAAGCCCTCGTCGACCACCGTCTGCAGCATCAGCAGCACCGCCATCCCGGTGTCCACGAACCAGTACGGCGCGGCCCAGCGCGACTCGTCCCGGTCGGTGCGGCCCTTGTCCGGTTCGGCGTACCGGTCGAGGTACGCGGCCTTGTCGGCGAAGGCCAGCACCAGCATCGGCGCCCGGCGCAGTCCTGTGACCCATCGCACATACTTCTCGTCGACGGCGGCGGCCGTGATCCGCCAGTACCGCTCCCGGTCGTCGCCTTCCAAGGTCAGGAAGGCCCAGCCCTGGCTGAAGCCCGCCGACGGTCCGCGCAGGCCGTTCGCGAGGATCCGCTCCCGGACGTCGGCCGGCACCGGCCGGTCCGGGTCGTAGTCGCGCACCATCCGGCGGCGCCGGACGACGTCGGAGAACTCCACTACCAGCGTCCGCCGAACGCCCGGTCGGCGTTGTCGGACAGCGCGCCGCACAGCTCGGCGACGGAGATGTTCAGCACGCCGGCCATCCTCCGGACGGTGTGCGGGACCAGGTACGACGCGTTCGGCTGACCGCGGTGCGGCGACGGGGTCAGGTACGGCGCGTCGGTCTCCACCAGGACCCGGTCCAGCGGGGTCACCGCCAGCGCGTCCCGCAGCGACTGGGCGTTCTTGAACGTCACCACCCCGGCGAAGCTGAGGAACGCCCCGCGCTCGACGCACCGGCGGGCGAACTCCGTGTCGCCGGAGAAGCAGTGCATCACCACCCGGTCCGGAACGCCTTCGGTGTCCAGGATCGCGAGGATGTCGTCGTGCGCGTCGCGGTCGTGGATCATCAGCGTCTTGTCCAGCCGCTTGGCCAGCTCGATGTGCGCCGCGAACGACTCGTGCTGCGCGGCCCGGCCGTCCTCGCCGGTGCGGAAGTAGTCCAGCCCGGTCTCGCCGATCACCCGGACCTTGGCCGAGGCCGCCGCGAGCCGCTCGATCTCGGCCAGCGCGCTGTCCAGCTCACCGGCGGCCTTCAGCTTGGGCGCCTCGTTCGGGTGCAGGGCGACGCCGGCGATCAGGTTCGGGTACTGCTCGGCGGCCTCGACCGCCCAGACCGCGCCCGGCAGGTCGCAGCCGACCTGGACGATCCGGGTCACGCCGACCGAGGCGGCCAGCTTGATCGCCTCCGCGGCCCCGAGCCAGGCGCCGTCCTCGCCGTCGGCGATGTCCAGGTGGCAGTGCGCGTCGACCACGCTCATCGGCAACGGGTCGGGCAACGCCGGCCGGCTGCGGTCCCGGGACCGGCCGTCCTCCCCGATCGCAGCGCGTTCCCGCGTCGGACGGTCGACCTCCACACCCTCGGTAGACATGCCGCCCAGCCTACTTACCGCAGCCGGTAGATCCGTACGTCGGAGTTCGCGTACGCCGGGACGGCCAGCCGCTCCAGCGCGGGTGAGACCGGCCCGGCCCGCAGGTCGGCGATGATCCAGTCCACACCGACCTGGTCGCGCAGCCGGGTGAGCAGCGCCGGCGTGGGGCGGCGGACGGCGTCCAGGCTGTCCTGCAAGCGATCCGGCCACGGCGGCGGCTGGAGCAGGAAGCTGTTCGTGTTCCGGGTCGCCTCGAGGTTCCTCGGTGCGTAGGCCCAACCGCCCAGGTACTGCTGGACCCCGCTCAGCCCGGACACCCAGAACGCGTCGTCCGGGCAGCCGGGCCGGTAGGGCGCCGGCAGGCAGAACACGTTGCTGACGGCCACATCACCGGTCTGGGCGTGCTCGCTCAACCAGAGCATCGCCTGCTGCTCGTTCTCGGTGAGGTAGACCCGGGACTCGGTGTTGGCGACCACCGGGCGGTCCGAGTACGCGTTGTACAGGTTGGTGGAGAAGGCGGCGAGCTGTTTCGGCAGGCCGGCCGCGACGACCAGCGCGATCACCTGCAGTACCGCCAGGGACCGGGAGCCGTTCCGGGTGAGCGCCACCACCGCAACCCCCACCACGGCGAGGAGCTGGAACGGCACCACCAGCGCCAGGATCGACCGGGCGACCGTCGTGGTCACCTCCGGCACGTCGAACCAGAACAGCCGGATCACCCAGGCGGTCACGAAGCCCGCGATCGCCGCGACCAGCACCGGCCGCCACCGGGTGGTGCCGTCGACCAGCGTGGCGGCCACCGCGACCGTGCCGACCACGCCGAGCGCCGTCACGGTCCTGACGAAGTGGTACTCCGAGTAGCCGGTGTGCGAGAACACCATGGTGATCCCTGTCCCGGCCGTCACACAGCCCGCCAGCCACCAGTACGCCGGGTCGCGGCGCACGGGGCTGACCGTCGTACCGAGCAGGGACAGCAGGCGGGTGGAGTTGACCAGCAGGTAGTAGCCCAGCAGGGTGGCGGCGAACAGCAGCAGCCGCGGCGTGCCGGACTCGATCGACGGCAGGAGCCAGCCGCCCGTGGCCGGGTAGGACCGGTCGCCGGTCACCGAGGCGTAGAACGGCTGCACCCGCAGCGCGGCCAGCACCTGGATCCGGCTGCCTCCCGTGCTCCCGGTCAGCGTGGGGATCGCGGCGGCGAAGAACGCACCGGCCAGCCCGAAGAGCGCGATGACCCGCCAGGGCGGCTTGCGCTCCCTGATCCAGGCGAACCCTCCGACGACGGTTGCACCCACGAGCATGATCGGCAGCAGCGTTGGCTTGGTCCCGGTCGCCAGCCCGATCATCAGAATCAGCGCGACCCAGGTACCGGGGGTGCTCTGCTTGCGCAGGATGAGCACGGTCGGCCCGACCAGCCCCAGCATCACGAGCGCGGCGAGAGCACCGGTCGGACCCTGGATCACCTGGGCAGGCGACGCGTCCAAGCCGGGCCTGGCCGCGAGCTGCAGGGTGCCGGGCAGCACCCCGGTCAGCGCACCGGCCACGGCACCGGCCCAGGTCTTGCCGGTCAACGCCTCCGCGGCCGCCCAGCCGGCCATGACCAGGCTGAGCACGAAGGTGACTGGCCACAGGTGCATCAGGACGTGCGACGGCTCGGCGCTGGCCATCACCGACTGCCCGGCCATCGACGCGTTGGCAAACCAGTGGTAGATCAGCGGCTCGCCCAGGACGGACGGATCGGACGGGGTGACGTCGTTCCGGAGCATCTGGATCAGTCCGAGCTGGTACCAGATGTCCTGGTGGCGGTGGAAGGCGACCGGGGGCAGCGGCCAGGTCCGGAGCACGCCCACCGCTGTGCGCAGTACCGCCAGAAGCAGCAGGGTGGCCAGTACGGGCTGCCACCAGCCTGGTGAGGACGGCCACGTCAGCTGCCGCCGTAGTGGCGGTGCCAGCAGGAAGACGAGCAGGAACGCCAGCACCACGACCCACTGGAGAGCGGGCACCCCCAGCGCGGTGCAGACCGCCCAGACGGCCAGCTGCCAGGAGATCCCGAGCACAGCGCCGAACCCGAGGTCCTGCGGCAGCGACCGGCCACCGGTCAGCGCGCGCCACAGGAGGAGACCCGGGAGCTGCACCGACAGCAGCCAGGTGATCAGGTAGCGAATGGTCTCCGTGACCGGATCACCCAGGCCGGCCAGCAGTACGACGGTGACGACGGGCAAGGCGAGCCAGAGGGCGGGCCGGAGCGCACGCACGGGCATCGGGGTTCCTGCAACTCACACCAGGCGACAAGTTGTCGCAGCTTAACCAACCCCGCGCTGTGTCGTACTGCCCCGGCCACGGGATCACGCCAGCCGGGCGAGCTCCTCGTCCACCACCGACGGCGGCAGCTTCGCGAACACCGGCCGCGGTGGCGCCACCGGCGTCCCCGGTACCACGGGCCGCGACCGCCACGCCGCCGCCCGGCCGTAGTTGCCCGTGATCACCGGGTAACCGGGACCTCCGTCGAGGTCGGCCACGTCGCGGATCTCCGGCCGGTCGGTGACCGCGCCGGTCCCGCCGAGCGTCTCGTGCACCTGCTGCGCGGAGTGCGGCAGGAACGGCGTCAGCAGAACATTGCTGTCGGCAACCACCTGCGCGGCGACGTGCAGGATCGTGCCCTGCCGGACCGGGTCCGACTGCTTCCACGGCGCCTGCTGGGACAGGTACTGGTTCGCCTCCGTGGCGACCCGGAGCGCGGCGCCGACCGCCTGCCGGAGCCGGTGGTGCTCCAGGTGCTCGCCGACCGTGCCGAACGCAGCCCGGCTGCGCGCGAGCAGCTCGTGGTCGGCGGTGGTCAGCTCGCCGGCGGCCGGGATCGCGCCGAAGTTCTTGGCGATCATCGAGGCGGTGCGGTTGACCAGGTTGCCCCAGGTACCGACCAGCTCGTCGTTGGTCCGGCGGACGAACTCGGCCCAGGTGAAGTCGGTGTCCTGGCTCTCCGGTCCGGCGGCCGCGACGAAGTAGCGCAGCGCGTCGGGGCCGTACCGCTCCAGCACGTGGCGAACGGAGATGACCACCGAGCGGGACGAGGAGAACTTGCGCCCCTCCATGGTGAGGAACTCGCTGCTGACCACCTCGGTCGGCAGGTTGAGCGCGCCGTACCGGCCGGGGTTCGGGGTGTTGTACCCAAGCAGCTCGGCCGGCCAGATCTGGGCGTGGAAGGTGATGTTGTCCTTGCCCATGAAGTAGTACGAGAGCGCGGTCGGGTCGCACCACCAGGCCCGCCAGGCGTCCGGGTCGCCGGTCCGGCGGGCCCACTCGATGCTGGCCGAGAGGTAGCCGATGACCGCGTCGAACCAGACGTACAGGCGCTTGGCCGGGTTCTCCTGCCAGCCGGGCAGCGGGACCGGGATGCCCCAGTCGATGTCCCGGGTGATCGCCCGCGGCCGGACGTCGTCCAGCAGGTTCAGGGCGAACTTGAGCACGTTCGGGCGCCAGTCGGTGCGGGTCTGCAGCCAGGAGCCGAGCGCGTCGGCCAGCGCCGGCAGGTCGAGGAAGAAGTGCTCGGTCTCCACGAACACCGGCGTCTCGCCGTTGATCCGGCTGCGCGGCTCCCGCAGGTCGATCGCGTCCAGCTGGTTACCGCAGTTGTCGCACTGGTCGCCGCGCGCCGCGTCGTACCCGCAGATCGGGCAGGTGCCCTCGATGTACCGGTCGGGCAGAGTCCGGCCGGTGGACGGCGAGATCGCGCCCATCGCCGTCCGCGGCACCAGGTACCCGTTGCGGTGAACCGTACGGAACAGCTCCTGCGCGACGGCGTAGTGGTTGCCGGTGGTGGTCCGGGTGAACAGGTCGTACGACAGCCCGAGCCCGTGCAGGTCCTCGACGATCATCCGGTTGTACCGGTCGGCCAGCTCCCGCGGGCTGACCCCTTCCCGCTCCGCCTGCACCAGGATCGGCGTACCGTGCTCGTCGGTCCCCGACACCATCAGCACGTCGTTCCCGGCCATCCGCTGGTACCGGCTGAACACGTCCGCCGGAACACCGAACCCCGAAACATGCCCGATGTGCCGAGGCCCGTTCGCGTAGGGCCACGCCACCGCCGCCAGGATGTGCACCATCCGCCGACTGTAGAACCCCGTTGAGCCTCCGGGCGATCGAATTGCCTGGGGCAACCCAGCCCCGGAACCGAAGCCGCCGCTGTCTGCTTCGCGGCGGCCTCGGTCCGTCGTGGCTCAGGCTTCTTCGGTCAGGCGGGGGAAGAGGGCTTCGCCCTTGGTGAGGGTGGAGCCGGCGGGCAGCTGGCCCCACGTGCCCGCCGACGGGATGCGCTGGTCGGCGAGGGGGCCGAGCTTGGCCTCGGCGCCGAGCAGGGTCCAGAGCTTGGTGGCGGTCTTGGGCATCGTCGGGTGGTGCAGGACGGCGACGGCGCGCAGGACCTCGGCGGAGGTGTACAGAATGGTGGCCAGGCGGGCCCGCTGGGACTCGTCCTTGGCGACCTTCCACGGCTCCTGCTCGGAGACGTAGCCGTTCACCGCGCCGACCAGGTCGTTGACCGCGGCCAGCGCGTCGTGGAACGCCAGGGTGTCGATCGCCCGGTCCGCGGCGGCGACGGTCTCGGCGAGCTTGTCGGCCAGCGCCTGCTCGGCCGGGCCGTGGTCGGTGGGCTCGGGCAGCTCGCCGTCGAAGTACTTGCCGACCATGGCCGCGATCCGGGAGGCCAGGTTGCCCAGGCCGTTGGCCAGCTCGGAGGTGTAGACCGCGTTCAGGTGCTCCCAGGAGAACGAGCCGTCCGCGCCGAACTGGATCGTGCGCAGGAAGTAGTACCGGAACGCGTCGGAGCCGAAGTGGTCGGTGATCTCCTTCGGCGCGATCGCGGTCAGTTTCGACTTGCTCATCTTCTCGCCGCCGACCAGCAGCCAGCCGTGCGCGAAGACCTGCTTCGGCACCGGCATGCCGGCGGCGATCAGCATCGCCGGCCAGATCACCGCGTGGAAGCGGAGGATGTCCTTGCCGACCAGGTGCACGTCGGCCGGCCAGAGCTCGGCGAAGCGGTCCGGGTCGGCGCCGTAGCCCGCGGCCGTCGCGTAGTTGAGCAGCGCGTCGACCCAGACGTAGAGCACGTGGTCGGAGTCCCACGGGACCGGGATGCCCCAGTCGAAGGTCGAACGGGTGATCGACAGGTCCTGCAGACCCTGCTTGACGAACGCGATCACCTCGTTGCGGGCGCTGCTCGGCGCGACGAACTCCGGGTGCGTCTCGTACAGCTCCAGCAGCTTGTCGGCGTACGCCGAGAGCCGGAAGAAGTAGTTCGTCTCCGAGACCGTCTCCAGCTCGGTGCCGTGGATCATGCACCGCTGGGTGCCGTCGTCGTCGGTGCGGATGTCGGCCGGCAGCTTGAACTCCTCGCAGCCGACGCAGTACAGGCCCTCGTACTCGCCCTTGTAGACGTCGCCCTGGTCGTACAGCGCCTGGACGAACTCCTGGACCCGCTCGGTGTGCCGCGGCTCGGTGGTCCGGATGAAGTCGTCGTACGCGATGTCGACGTCCACCCAGGCCGGCTTCCAGGCCTGCTCGACCAGCTTGTCGGTCCACTCCTGCGGGGACATGCCCTGCGCCTGGGCGCTGCGCAGCACCTTCTCACCGTGCTCGTCGGTACCGGTCAGGTACCACTTGCGCTCGCCGCGCTGGGCGTGCCAACGGGTCAGGACGTCCCCGGCCACCGTCGTGTACGCGCTGCCGATGTGCGGCGCGGCCGTGACGTAGTAGATCGGAGTGGTGACGTAGTAAGCCTTCTCGCCGGACATACCTCCAGCGTAGTGGGCCTGACCAGGTGCTTTTACCGGGGTTCGCGCGCAGCCAGTACGGCGTCGTACACCGTCCGCTTCGGTACGCCGAACCGCTTCGCGACGTCGCCGATCGCCTGCTTGCGCGGCGTCCCGGCCTCCTCGTCGGCCGCCACCTCGGCCGCCAGCTCCGCCGGCCCCAGCCGCCGGGCGGACGGATCGGCCCCGGAGACCACCACGGTGATCTCCCCGCGCACCCCGTCGGCAGCCCACTCGGCCAGTTCCCCGACCGGACCCCGCTTCACCTCTTCGTACGTCTTGGTCAGCTCCCGGCACACCGCCGTCCGCCGGTCGGCCCCGAACGCCTCGGCCATCGCCTGCAGCGAGGCCGCCAGCCGGTGCGGCGCCTCGAAGAACACCATGGTGCGCCGCTCGCCGGCCAGCTCCTGCAACTGCTTCGACCGCTCCCCCGGCTTCCGCGGCAGGAACCCCTCGAACGTGAACCGGTCCACCGGCAGCCCGCTCAGCGCCAGCGCGGTCAGCACCGCCGACGGCCCCGGCACCGCCGTCACCTGGATGTCCGCCTCGATCGCCGCCGCGACCAGCCGGTACCCCGGGTCCGACACGCTCGGCATGCCCGCGTCGGTCACCACCACCACGGTCTGCCCCTCGACCAGCGCCGCCACCAGGTCGACGGTCCGCTCCCGCTCGTTGCCCTCGAAGAAGCTCGTCACCCGCCCGCCGACGGTGATGCCGAGCTCACTGGTCAGCCGCCGCAACCGCCGGGTGTCCTCGGCCGCCACCACGTCCGCCTCCGCCAGCACCCGCGCCAACCGCGGCGTGGCATCCCCCAGATCCCCGATCGGAGTCCCCGCCAAGATCAGTCGCCCAGTCACGTCGGCCATCATCGCAGCCCTTCCACGTGGTGCCGGGAGGCGGTGGGACTGGGGGGCTCCGTACGATGGCGGGCGTGACTGCCGTGATCGAGAACCAGGGGGCGGACTCCGCGCAGACGCGGGAGACGCTGGGCCGGGACGCGTTCGGGCGCCGGCTGCCGCCGGTGAAGCAGCGGCTGTACCCGCCGATGCCGCGGGACTTCGACGGCGGCTGGATCGCCACGCTGGCGATCACCGCGTTCGCGGCGATCCTGCGGTTCTGGAACCTGGGCAACCCGGTGAAGTTCGTCTTCGACGAGACGTACTACGCCAAGGACGCGTTCTCGCTGCTCAAGTTCGGCTACGCGCGGCAGTTCATCGACAAGCCCGAAGGCATCGCCGACAAGCAGATCCTGGCCGGCAACCTGGACGTCTTCAAGGACACCCCGAGCCTGACCGTGCACCCCGAGGTCGGCAAGTGGATGATCGCGGCCGGTGAGCACCTGTTCGGCATGAACAGCTTCGGCTGGCGGTTCATGCCGGCCCTGTTCGGCACGCTGACCGTGCTGCTGGTGATCCGCACCGTGCGCCGGATGACCCGGTCGACGCTGATCGGCTGCATTGCCGGTCTGCTGCTCGCGGCCGACGGCCTGCACTTCGTGATGTCGCGGGTCGCGCTGCTCGACATCTTCCTGGCGTTCTGGCTGGTCGCGGCCGTCTCCTGCCTGGTCGCCGACCGCGACTGGACCCGCCGCCGGCACGCCGAGTCCCTGGACGACGGCACCGGCCCGGGCGGACGGCGTACGGTCGGCCGGCTGCTGCTGGTCCGGCCCTGGCGGATCGCGGCCGGTGTCTGCTTCGGCCTGGCGCTCGGGACGAAGTGGTCGGCGGTGTGGGTGATCGCCGGTTTCGGCTTGCTGGTCTTCGCCTGGGACCTCGGCGCCCGGCGGGCGATCGGCGTGCCGCGCGCGTTCTGGCGGTCCGTGCTGGTCGACGGCGTGCCGGCGTTCGTCAGCATCGTGCTGGTCGGCATCGTCACCTACACCGCGACCTGGACCGGCTGGCTGCTGAACGACAACGCCTACGACCACGACTACGCCTCGAAGAACCCGGCGCAGGGCGTGATGAAGGTGGTGCCCGACGACTTCCGGTCGCTGATCCACTACCACCAGGAAGTCCTGGCCTTCCACACCGGCGACTACATCAACAACGCCACCCACCCGTACTCGTCGCACCCGGCCGAGTGGCCGATCGTCGGCCGCCCGATCGGCTTCGACGCGGTGAACGACATCAAGCCCGGGACCGGCGGCTGCACCGCCCCGGCCGGAACGAACTGCCTGTCGGTGATCTCCGCGATCGGTACGCCGCTGCTGTGGTGGGGCGGCGCGCTGGCGCTGATCGCCTCGCTGGTGCTGTGGATCGCGCAACGCGACTGGCGGTTCGGCATCCCGATCGTCGGCTACCTGACCTGCTGGCTGCCCTGGTTCTTCTTCGACGACCGGCCGATCTTCTTCTTCTACGCGGTGACGATGGTCCCGTTCACGGTGATGGCGCTGGCGCTGGTGCTCGGCAAGATCCTCGGCCCGGCCAGGACGGCCCTGGAGGCGCCCAGCTCGCGCCGGCTGATCGGCAGCGCGGTCGTCGGCGCCTTCGTCGTCCTGGTCGTGCTCAACTTCGCCTACATCTGGCCGATCCTGACCGACAAGGTCCTGCCGCACCCCGACTGGCTCAACCGGATGTGGTTCAAGTCCTGGATCTGACCCCGACCGCGACGGCCGGGCCCGGTTACTGGTCGAGCTTGTCGCGGCCCTTGGGTTTCTTGGGCTTGTGGACCTTGCCGCCGACGCCGCCGAACAGGGCCAGGCCCTTGAGCACGACGACCGGGGCGGTGGGATCGATCTCGTCCTTGCGGCCGGTGGTGCCGAAGCCGCCCATGATGCCGACGCCCTGGCTGCGGAGCTCGACGCCCGGCGGCACGGTGACGTCGACGCCGCCGAAGATCGCGAACGCGTAGACGGTCACCTCGCGGCCTTCGAAGACCGCGTCGGCCATGTTCAGGTCGCAGCCGCCGAACAACGCCAGCGCGTTGGTCCGCCGCTTCACCCGCCAGCGCCCCTTGCGCTCACCGGCGCCGAAGATGCCGACGACGAAGTCGAAGCTGTCCTGCGGGTTGGCCGGCTCCTCGATCGGCACCCGCGAGGTCGAGTGCGCCGGGGCCGCCGGGCGGAACGGCTGCCCGGGCACTGCCAGGTCCAGCGTGATCGGCTCCAGCTCGCCGAGGGTCCGGGCGTGCAGTGCCTGCTCGAGCCGTTCGGCGTGCTCGTCCTGGGTGAGCCGGCCGGCCATCAACGCGTCCCGCAGCACCTCGACCACCTGGTCCCGGTCGCTGTCGGAGGCCCGCAGGTGCGCGTGCGGGGCGGACCGCTCCGGCAAGTTCTCCATGGCCTCGACGATAGCGCCCGCTCCAGCCACCCGGAACGGGAATTCCGGTCTTCCAGGTATCGCCGCCACCGACTCCGGGGCAACCCCAGGGTTTCCCCTGATGGCTGCGCCCCATCGGCACGAGTCAGAGCGGCTCAGATGAGGCCGGGCCGTTCCCGGCGGCATTGCGCAGGTCCGTCAACTGGTCCGGATCCGCCCTCAGCTCCTCGGTCAGGCGTCGCAGTCCCGGATCGTTCGGCAGTGTCCCGTCCGGGATGCCGGCGAGCAGCCGTGCGAGCTCGTATGTCGTACCGACGCCGGCCGAAGTCAGTCGCTCCTGCCAGTACGGCGTGAGCGTGTCCGGCAGGGGCTGGTTGAAGGACGAAGAGGCAAGCGAGTAACAAAGCTTCCACGGCTGCGAGTCCGGAGCGATCATCTCGGCCAGCCGCTGCTGCTGGGCCCGCTCGAGCGGATCCGCCGGGAACGTCGGAGTGACGAGCCCTGCCAGCAGGTCACTGGTCCAGCGCTGGTCCTCCTCCAACAGGTAGAGCCGGTAGCTGTAGTCGGTGTAGGCGTTCGGGGCCTTGGAGTTTCCGCGCAACCAGACCTCGCCGCCGACCTGGATCCCGTCGGCGGCGCCGCCGGACCACGTCGACTCGAACGACACCTCGACTCCGATGCCGAAGTCCGCCTCGCCCTTGATTCCGAGCAGCTCGGCCTCCATTCCCGCCGATACCAAGGTGCTGAGGTCGAAGGTGAAGCCGTGCTCGGTGGTCTTCGACGTCGTCGTTCCGAAGGTGGCGACCGTCTTGCTGTCGAAGCCCCATGACCCGGTGAGGTACCCGGTACCGTGCCCGAGATCGATGATGGAGCGCCGCCGCAACGCCTGGGCTTCGTCCGCGCTCAGAACGTAGCTGTCCAGGCGGCCCGGCACCGGCCGGAAGTCGGGGTTCATCAAGTACGGGACCGCGTACAGCGACACGTTGGTCGGCTCGAGCTGGTACACCGCCACTGTTCCGTCCAGCAGGTTGCCGCCGGCATCTTGATAGTTGTACTGGTAACCGGTCCAGTCGGCGTTCTGGAACACCAGGACACCGGCCGGCTGGACCGAGTAGGGCTGGGTCTGGCCGTCTCCCTCGATCTCGGCGCCGGCGACGACGGTGGCGACGGTCTGCGTCGTCTTCAGCTTGGTGTAGGCCCCTTTGTACGCCAGCTCGGCAGATCCCTCGACCTGGAGCCAACCCTTGGCCTCACCGATGATCGGGATCTCGACGCCGCTGGTCGCCTTGACTGTCGCCTTCGTCACGAGCCCGGCCGACCAGGTCAGCTCCAGCCCGGTCGTGCGGTTCTGCGTCCCGGCGAACGTCGCCTGCGAGTATCCAGGGCCGTTGAAGTACCGGAACGGGTCGTACCGGTCGGGCATGTTGAGGTTCTCGTTCGGGATCGGTGGCGGTCCTTCGATGATCCCGACGAGGAGCTCGCGGCCCTCCACCACCGGGCAGGCGGTCCGGACGAGGTAGCGCCAGACGCCGGCGCCGGCCAGCTCGCCGAGTTGCCCGTTGCCGTTGTAGTACAGAACTCCGGCCCGGAGCGGAACTTTGGCGTCGACCAGCTTCGGGTTGTTCTCGCTGGGCGACGTGGCAACCTCGCCCGGGAGAACGACCACCCGGAAGGCGTTGCCGCCGTAGTTGACATGCTTGGACTTGCCCTTGCTCATCTGGTCGATCACCGCCAGCGACCTGTCGGCCGCGCCGACGATCCAGTCCGACGGCGAAATCGGCTCGGGATCGGTCAGCCCGGTGAGACCGACCGCGGTGTTCGTGTACCACCTGACCTGCCCGGCATGGTCGAAGTAGGACAGCAGGACCGAGTTGTCGGGCAGCACCTGGACCGAGGCGAACCTCAGTCCCCGTCCGGCCCAGCGTTGCCGGTGCTCGACCAACGAGCCGACCGTGAAGGCGTGCTCGATCGGCGCGACCCAGCAACCGATCCGGAACAGCTCGCCGTCCTTGCGCTTGGCAACCACTACGAGAACCGGGCCCAGGTCGCCGGGGCCCACGACCACGTCGCAGCTGACCTCGCAGCCGTCCGCGTCGAGGCTGCCGGCGCCGGACCCGCTCGACAGCGGCAGCGGCGTCGTGCGAACGGTAACCCCCTGCATCCAGGTCGGCTGGTCGAGTGCGGCCCATGGCACGGCAACGATCTGCAGGCTGGCCGGCCGGTGCGGCGTGGCGCCGACCAGCAGCACACCGTCGGCCAGCGCCGCCGCGCCGAAGGTCCGCATCATCTGGATCGGACCGGACGGAGTCGTCAATTGCCGTACCGGCAGCCGGCTCGTGACGCCGTCCGGCAGGTGGTCGGCGGAGTACCAGAGGTTGTCGGTCCGCGGCTGTCGATAGAACACGTGCCGGATCTGGTCCGCGCCCTCGGCCCGGTTCACCACCACCTGAACCGGGCGGCCGGAGTCCGGCGCGGCGGACGAGGTGGTCAACTTCGTCCGGACGCCGTTGCCGTGGCCGTCGGCGTGGTAACGCCACAGGCATCCTTCGCCGCAGATGTAGGCGTAGACGGCTCCGTCCGGCATCGTGACCGCGCTGACATTGGCGACCGGCATGATCATCACCACTTTCTGTGATCAGAAAATGACGATAGGTAATGAACTCGCCGATGTCACTACTGGTCATCCCCGAACACGGAGCGTATAAGGGGTCAGCCGTCGGAGGGGCGGACGCGGAGGGCGCAGAGCAGGGCGATGGTGGTGAGGGCGGCGAAGGCGGCAGCGGTGCCGGGGTAGCCGGCCAGGCCGAGGCCGAGGCCGCCGATGGCGGCGCCGAGGAAGACGCCCAGCGACATGCCGGCCGCGTTGACGCTGAGGGCCGAGCCGCGGAGGTCGCCGCTGCGGCGGACCAGCAGGGTGGTGACGCAGGCCGCGACGGTCGCGTGGCTGGCTCCCATCAGCGCGGTGAGCACCAGCGTGCTCGGCAGCGTCGGCGAGAAGTAGAACGCGGTGACGCTGATCAGCGCGGCGACGACCCCGGCGACCAGCAGCTTGTCGGCGCCCAGCCATGGCCGGTCGAGCGCGAGGAAGCGGCCGGCGAACAGGTTGCCGAGGAAGAACGACGCCCCACTGAGCGACCACACCAGCGCGAACCAGCCCGGCTGCAGGTCGAACTTCTCGTCGTAAAAGGCCGCCAGGTACGCCAGGTAGCCCATGAACGCCGCCGTCCGCAGCAACGCGACCGCCAGCAGCGGCACCGCGCCGGGGATCCGGGCCAGCGCCCGGTACGTCGCGAGGTAGCTCATCCGCGCGCCGCCGTCGGCCCGCACCGGCGCCTTTCGCCCGCGGCCGCGCCAGAAGAACGCCGCGGACAGCGCGAGCGACACCACGGCGGCGGCGATCAGGTTGCCCCGCCAGCCCCAGAGCAGCCCCGGTACGGCGAGCACCGGCGCGGCCAGCATCGCCATCATCGAGGTGGTCGCCGAGACCAACGTGGCGGCCCGTCCGGCGGCGGCCGGGGACTGGAACCGGTCGGCCGCGGCGGCACCGATCGACGGGCCGAGGATCGAGGTCGCCGCCCCGATCAGCAGGCAGAACGCGGCCAGCGCGAAAACGTTGCCAATGGCACCGAGCAGCGCGGACAGCCCGAGCAGCGCAAGTCCACCGGCCGCGACCAGCTCACGGGCCAGCCGGTCGATCAGCGGCGCCAGCGCGAACCCGACCACCAGCGCGGCCAGACCGCCGAGCCCCCGCAGCCCGCCGATCTCCGCCACGCTGCCGTCCGCCGCGTCCGCGATCGGCACCAGGTACATGCCGAACACGGTGAACGGGATCAGGCTGACCGTCGAGGCCAGCAGGAACGGCCACAACCGCCGCGCCATCCGTAGATCGCCGGGCACCGCCTCATGCCCACCCGCCCGAGGCGGCGGACCTCCAGCGCTCGCAGCCTTGGAACCACTCGTCGGAGGCAGCGATCCTCCACCACTCACCAACCCCCGCGCCGCGCCTTGCTCCGGCGGGGCCGAATGCGGCTCGTGCCCACCGTCGCCAGTTGGTGAGTGGTCCACGTCCGGCGAGTCGATGGTGGATGCGGGCGCAGCTGAGTTGCGGCTGTCGGTACTCACGTGCGGGAAGCTCCGTCCTGGATTCGGTAGCGGTACAAGCTCGTCGGGCGGGAGCTGAACTGGGAAAAGGGAAATGGCTCGGCGGACACCGCGGTGACGCCGGAGCCGAGGAAGGCGCGCACCACCGCACTTCCGGTCTGAGCATAGACCGCCAGCGGCTTGTGTTGCTGGCGGCAACGGTCAACGAGAACGTCGAAACTGCCGTTGCTCAAGGTCATTCCGGTCGCCACCACCGCGTCGGCGGCATCCAGAACCTCCGTCATGTCGCGGGAAACCGGCAGTCCGGACGCCGTCTCCCGCAGGTTGAAATCGCACGGCAGACAGATGCCGCCGCGTTCGGTGATCGCGTCCACCAGCGGGTTCACCACGCCGATCAGCGCGACCTTCGTACCCTCGGCGACCTCGAGCAGCCCGGCGACGGCCGCGTCCCGGGCCCGCGCGCGGACGTCCGGCGTCCCGGCGGGCAGCACGATCTCCTCGGCGCCGGCGGCTTCGTGGTGCGGCTCGACCGAGGCCAGGTAGGCGTCCAGCGCGGCGATCCGAACTGGCAGCGGCGCCTCGGTCAACAGCTCCGAGACCGCCGTACCAGAGGTGTCCGCGCAGTACGCCGGGTCGAGCTCGCCCTCCTCGAAGGCGCAGGCGCCGAAGACCTCACCGACGCGGAGCAGGACGTAGTAGTTCTTGTACGTCACGTCGGCGCCCGGCAGCCGGGTCGTGTTGTGCAGCCAGAACGCGCTGGTCACCGACAACGTCGAGGGCGCGGGACCCCGCTCGCCGGCGAGAACTGATGCGGTCAGGGCGGTGACGGATTCAATCATGGAGCCTCCCGGCCGAAATCTGCGCTGATGGCAGATCGGCCAGCCTGTCGGCGTCGTAGGTCAGGGCGGACAACTCCGGCCGGCCGGCCGGCTGGAAGCAGAACAGCAGCGAGCGGCGGTCGGTGGCGGTGCGGTTCGGCGCGGACCGGTGCACCATCAGCCCCGGGAACATCAGCACCGACCCGGCCGGCGCCTCGACCGTCACCGCGGCGGTCTCGTCGACCGCGCGCGGATCGACCAGCAGCCCGGTCGGATCCGCCGGATCGCGGGGCGCCGGGCCGGCCAGGTGGCTGCCCGGGATCAGCGTCATCGCGCCGTTGCCGACGGTGTTGTCGTCCAGCATCACGATCGCGGTCGCCACGTCGTACGCCGCGTCGCCGGCGCAGCAGTACCAGAACGGGAAGTCCTGGTGCCAGGCGAACTCCGAGCCGACGCCGGCCCGCTTGAAGTTCAGCTTGGCCACGAACGGCCCGACCTCGGCGACACCGAGCAGGGCGGCCATCGGCCCGGTCAGCCGCTCGTCGGTCCACAGCGCGTCCAGCACCGGGGACATCCCGGAGACCGGCGACAGCGACCGGACCGCCTTGCCCGGCGCGTCGGGCTCCCAGTGGATCGTGGTGCCGCCGATCTCCTCCAGCCGGTGACCGTCGGGCCAGACGGTGACCCGGGTCTCGCCCGCCTCGGCGGCCGCGACGACGTCCGCGTGCACCCGCTCGACCGCGTCCCGCAGCCGGGCGACCTCCGTTGCCGTGAACAACCGCGTCAGCACCTCGTACCCCGACATGATCACAGGTTAGTGCGACGGAGTCGCAGATGGAAACTGCTCGCGCTGGGTCCGGACCGATGCCCGGCGGTGCCACGACATCGCCGACCACGGCACGGCGAGCTGGTCGAGCGAGTCGATCTCCCGCGGCCGCAGGCCGGCGATCGGCCGCGCCTCGGCATGCCGGGCAAAAGCCGACTCGACGTACCGGGTGCCGGTGTCGGCGGCCAGGAAGACGTGCGTCCGCGCGCTGTCGCAGGTGTGTTCCCACAGCGCGGTCAGGTACGCCGCGCCGGCGGACAGCCCGGCGAACACCCCGGAGGTCCGGAGCAGGTCGACCGCGGCCGACATCGCGTAGTCGAACGACACCCAGTGCAGCCGGTCGTACAGCTCGTGCCGCACGTTGCGGAACTCGATCGAGCTGCCGATCCCGGCGATGATCATGTCCGGGTCCTGGGTGTGCCCGGCCCCGAAGGTGACGCTGCCGAACGGCTGCACGCCGACCAGGTTCACGTCCCGGCCGCGGTCGCGCAGGTACTCCGCGATCGCGCCGGTCGAGGCCCCGGTCCCCACGCCACCGACCAGGCACAGCGGCCCGGCCGGGACCAGCTGCGCGACCAGGTCCGCCACCGCGCCGTAGCCGAGGTAGTGGATGTCGTCGTGGTACTGCTGCATCCAGTGGTACGTCGGGTTGTCGCGCAGGATCTCGGCGATCCGGCGGACCCGGAGGTTCTGGTCGAGCTGCAGGTCGTTCGACGACGGGACCTGCTCGACGGTGGCACCGAGGATCTCCAGCTGGATCCGCAGTGTCCGGTCGACGGTGGTCGAGCCGACGATGTGGCACTTCATCCCGTACCGGTGGCAGGCCAGCGCGAGCGCGTGCGCGTAGATCCCGCTGGAGCTGTCGATCAACGTGTCGCCGGGCCGGACCGCGCCGGTCTCCAGCAGGTGCCGGACGGCGCCGAGCGCGGAGTACACCTTCATCGTCTCGAACCGCAGGCAGATCAGGTCGTCGCCGACCCGGATCGGGTCCGGGTCCTTGATCGCCTCCGCCAGGTGGTCGTGCAGCCGGGGCGTGACAGGAATGCTCACTGCGGGTTGCTCCTCGTGTCGGCACTCAGGGTCAGCACGGGCGGAGGCGGTTCGTGCCCGACCCGGGCGGCCCTCACCAGCCGCCGGGCCACCTCGGTGGACGGGCGGGTCATCACGGCGACCGGTGCGCCCCGCTCGGCGACCCGGCCGTGGTCGATCACCAGCACGTGGTCGGCAACGGCGGCGACCAGGCCGAGGTCGTGGCTGATCCACACCAGAGCGGTGCCCTGCGTCGTGAGCTCCCTCAGCAGTTCGACGACCAAGGCGGTGCCGTGCTCGTCGAGTGCGGTGGTGATCTCGTCGCAGATCAAGACGTCGGGCTGGGCCAGCAAGGCGCGCGCCAGCGCGGCCCGTTGCAGCTCCCCGCCGGACAACTGGCTCGGTGGACGGGCCGCGACGAGAGCCGAGACACCGAGCCGGGCCAGGGTGGCGACCGCCTCGGCCTCGGCTTGCTCGGCCGCCAGGTTGCGCAGGCGGCGGGCCGTCCGGGCGACCTGGTCGAGCACGGGCCGGCGTTCGTCGAAGGAGCCGCGGACCTCCTGCCAGACGTACTGGACCCGGCGGTTCTGCTCGGCCGACCGCTTGCGCAGTACGGGCAGGTCGCGGCCGTCGAGGGTGATCCGGCCGGTGTGCCGCTCGTGCAGTCCGGCCAGGCAGCGGGCGAGGGTCGTCTTGCCGCTGCCGGAGCGACCGACCACGCCCAGACAGCTTCCCGGCCGCACGCTGAGATCGACTTCGCGCAGGATCGGGTCACGGCCCCGGGGACGCACGGAGGCGGACAGGTTGGCCGCCTCCAGCAACGGCTCGGCCGACTGCTTGGTCGCCGGTTCGATCGGGAGGTCGACGGGCTCCGGCAGAACCTCCGGACCACCGGAGGCGATCACCTGGCCCGCGTCCAGGACCACGACGTACTGCGCGAGAGCGCGGACCAGGTCGAGGTCGTGGCTGAGCAGCAGGATGCCGAGACCTTCGGCGGCCAGCTCCAGCAGCTCGCCGACCAGTTGCAGCCGGGTGACGGAGTCGAGGCCGGTGCTCGGTTCGTCCAGGACGAGGACGCGGGGGCGGCAGGTCAGCGCCTGGGCCAGCGCGATCCGCTGCCGCTGGCCGCCGGAGAACTGGTGCGGAAAACGACGCAGGGTCGCGCGGTCGGAGGGCAGCTGCGCTGCCCGGAGCGCCTCGGTGACGACGTCTTCGCCGGGGTGGTGCAACTTCTCCAGCTCGTGCAGGCCCGCGCCGATCCGCCGGGCCGGGTTGAGCGCGCTGCCGGGATGCTGCGGCATGTAGGCGACCACTCGACCACGAACACCCGCGGCGGCGGACGTCGGCCCGTTGCTGTCGACAACGACCTCGCCGGCGACCTCGACCTGGCCGAACAGTCTCACCTGGTCGCCGTGCTCGCCGAGCAGCGCCAGCGCAGACGTGGTCTTGCCCGAACCCGACGCCCCGACCAGCGCGGTGACCTGCCCGGGCCACACCTCGAAGTCCACGCCGTCGACGATCACCGCTTTGCCGGCGTACGCGCTGAGCCGGGTCACCTGCACCAGCGGCTTCATCGGGTCACCTCGGCCATCCGGCGGGTGCGGTGGACCAGGCGGTCGGCGAGCAGGTTGAAGCCGAGGGTGAAAGCGACCAGCATCAGCGCGGGCGCCAGCACTGCCCACGGCTGCAGCAGGAGGCCCTCGCGGTTGCGGGAGACGCTGACCGCCCAGTCCGGCGCGGTCGGGCTCAGGCCGAGGCCGAGGAAGTTGACGGACGCGACCAGGAACACCGCCAACGTGATGCGGGTGCCGATGTCGGCGGCGACCGGCCCGAGCACCGAGCGCCCGACGTAGCCCAGGTGGATGCCGATCCAGCTCTCCCGTTGCATCCGCAGCGCCTCGACCACGGGCCCGCTCGCGGCGTCCAGGGCGGCCGCCCGAACCAGCCGCGCCACCGTGGGCACGTTGACCGCGGCAACCGCCAGCGTGATCGCGAGCGCCGATGCCTGCCAGCCGACCGCGACGACGCTGATCACCAGCAGCGACGGCAACGGCAGCAGCACGTCGAGCGGCCGGATCAGCAGCTCGTCGAGCCAGCGGTGCCGGGTGGACGCCGCGACCAGACCGATCAGCCCGCCGACCAGGTACGCGACGGCGACCGCGCCGAGCGCCATGCCGAGCGCCGTCCGGCCACCGGTGAGCAGCAGTTCGAGCACGTCGCGGCCGAGCCCGTCGCTGCCGAGCGGGTGCCCGGCGGCTCGCTCGTACGGCAGGCCGGGCTCGGCCTTTAGCTTCACGAACGGGCCGAAGATCGCCGCCAGCAAGGGGATCACCACCAGCGTGGCCGACACCGCCAGCGGCGTACGGGCTCGCCAGCCGGGGCGGCTCATCGCAGCAGCTCCGTCCGGGGAACCAGCCGGTTGCAGACCAGGTCGGCGCCGAGGTTGATCACCAGCGCGGCCACCGCCAGCACCAGCGTGAGCCCCTGCACGACCGGCAGGTCTCGGGTCTCGACACCGTCGACCAGCGCCGTCGCGAAGCCCGGGATCGCGAAGATCGCCTCGACCACCAGGACGCCGCCGAGCAGCGTGTCGCCCGTCCTGGCCAGCTCCTGCACCCCCGGGACCGCGGCGTTCGGCAACACGTGCCGCAGCAGCAACCGCCACCTCGGCACCCCGAGCCGCCGAGCCTGTACGACGTACTCGGCGTGCAGGGCGTTGATCGTGCCGGCGCGGACCTGCCGGGAGAGCAGACACACGGTCCGGCCGAGCAGCACCGCCACGGGCAGGACCAGCAGCACCGGATTCGCCAGCAGATCACCGCCGACCCAGGTCGCGGGCAGCCAGCCGAGCTTCAGCGAGAACAGCGCGATCAGGACCACCGCGATGACGAAGTCCGGGATCGCGCTGAGCGCCAGCGTGACCGAGGTGACGGCCCGGTCCAGCCGGCCGTTCTCCCGGGTGCCCATCAAGATGCCGAGGGCAACCGCCAGCGGCACGACGACGGCCAGCGTGGCCAGCGTGAGTACCACCGTGGCGCCGACCGACGCCTTGACGATGTCGAGCACCGGACCGCCGCTGATCAAGGACGTGCCGAGGTCACCGCGCAGGACGTCGCCGAGCCAGTGGATGAACCGCTCGACCGCCGGCTGGTCCAGCCCCAGCTGCTCGCGCAGCCGGGCGACCTGGTCAGGCGTCAGCGTCTCGGTGAACCGCATGTCGGCGGCGTCACCGGGCAGCAGGGAGGTCAGCACGAAGACCAGCACCGACAGCACAACGAGCTGCAGCACCGCCAGAGCGGCCCGTTGCGCTGCGTACGACCGCATTCAGGCCAGCCACACCTTGTCGAAGCGGGCCGAGTCCAGTGTGTTCGGCGGGACCGCCTCGACGCCCTGCAGCTTGGCCGACACCGCGACCATGAAGTCCGGATGACCCCAGGCGAGAATGCCGCCCTCGTCCCGCAGCGACCGCTGCAGCTCGCCGTACTTCGCGGCGCGGGCGGTCTCGTCGGTGAGCACCTGGGCGGCCGCGAAGGCGGCGTCGAAGGCCGGGCGCCGCCAGTGCGTCACGTTGAACGGCGACTTCGACAGCAGCCGGTCGGTGATGTACTGCGGAATCGGCATCGCGCCGGAGCGATGGCTGCCGATCGCGCCCTTGGTGAGCAGGTCCTTGGCGTACGTCTGCGAGCTGCCGGTGGTGACCTTGAGCTTGAGCCCGGCCTCACCGGCCTGCTCGGCCAGCAGGGTCGCCGCCTCGACGAAACCGGCCGAGGCGTCGGAGGTGAAGATCTCCAGCTCCTTGTTCAGCACGCCGGCCTTCTTCAGCAACGCCTTCGCCTCGTCCAGGTCGCGCTCGCGCTGCGGCAGGTCGGCCGGGTAGTACTGGTAGCCCTTGCCGAACAGGTCGTTGCCGACCTCGCCGCGGCCGGCCAGCACGACGTCGACCAGCCGCTGCCGGTCGGCCAGCAGCTTGAAGGCCATCCGCACGTCCGGGTTGTCGAACGGCGGCTGGTCGACCTTCATCACGAAGGCCTGGGTGGTGCTGCCCTTGGCCGCGACGATCTTCACCGTCCGGCCGGCCTCCGCGGTCCGGGCGAAGGTCGCGGTCATGTCGTTGGCGTACTCCGCCTGGCCGCCCTGCACCGCGTTGGCCCGCGCCTCGGCGTCGGCCGAGAGCAGGTGCAGCTCCTCGATCCGGGCGGCGCCGTCCCAGTAGTCGGCGTACCGCTTGGCGACCATCGAGCGACCGGCCTCGAACGAGACGAACGTGAACGGCCCGGTGCCGACCGGCTTGGTCGGGTCCTTGAACCCGTCCCGGACGATCTGGGTGCCGATGCCGGCCAGCAGGGCGGGGAACTCGGCGTTCGGCGCGGTCAGCGTCAGCTCGACCGTGCGCTTGTCGATCGCGCGGCAGCGGCGCAGGTCCACGGTGGCGAGCGAGGACTGCGCGACCCGCTCCGGCGCGGCGGGATCGGCCATCCGGGCCAGGCTGTACAGGACGTCCTCGGCGGTCAGCGTGTGCCCGTCGTGGAACGTCGCCTCTCGCAGAGTGAACCGCCAGGTCGCGGCCTGGGCGTCCGGCTCCCACTTCTCCGCCAGCCGCGGCACCGGCTTGAGGTCCGGCCCCAGCTCCACCAGCTTCTCGTACATCGCCTTGTGCCGGGCGATGTCGACGAACAGGCTCTGCACGTGCGGATCGAGCACCTCTTTGGCACCGCCGCCGGCGTACACCGCGCGCAGCCGGCCGCCTTGCTGCGGCTGGGCGGCGGCCTGATCGGTCCCGCCCCCGCTGCCGCACCCGGTCATCGCGGCAAGTCCCAGTCCCCCGGCCAGCCCCAGGAACCCACGTCTGTTCAGCGCTTCGGACATCCAGTTTCCTTCACGGTGCGATGGTCTCGGCGAGCTCCCCCCGCCGGCGTCGATCCTGCCGTTAGTGAAAATCGTTGTCAAATTCAGCGCGCATTCTGAACAGCCCTCATTCTTTCCGCCCCCGCCACCGCGCCGCTCTCCGTGACGGCGTGTCACCAGTCCCTACCTCCGGGTACTGGCAGTCACCACCAGGTTTCGGCGTCAGCGCGGGGCGAAGCGGCGCAGTACCTCACGGATCTGTGCCACGTAATCGCCCATCGGCCCGAAGTGCGCGACGACACTGAGCAGCTCGCGCAGGTACAGCAGACCCATCCGCTCACGCCAGCCGGGCTCGGGCGGGCGGAGTTCGTGATAGGCGGCGAAGAAGCGCTCCGGCACACCGCCGGCGCAGAACATCATGCTCAGGTCGACCTCGGCCCAGGTCCAGCTGACGGCCGGATCGATGAAGGCGGGCTCGCCGTCGGCGGTCGCGATCAGGTTCGCGCGCCAGAGATCCCCGTGGGTGAGCACGGCCGGAGCAGCGGGCAGCAACTGGTCGAGCCGGTCACACAGACACTCCACCCGCTGGAGATCCCCGGCATCCAGGGCCCGGCGGGTGGCCGGCTCGCGCAGATAGCGCAGGATGCGACGCGTCGCGAAGAAGCGATGGCCGTCCTCGTCCCAGGCGTTCTCCTGCGGCAGTCGGCCGAGCCAGCCGTCATGGTCCCAGCCGTGACGCGGCGACGTGTGGCCGTGCAGCGCGGCCACCGCGCGACCGGCGGCCTCCCAGAACGCCGGCGTCGCCGGTACGACGGGGTTGAGCGCCTCGAGCGTCAGCGATCGCGGGCCGACGGCGATCACGGCCGGAGTCCGCAGGCCACCCCGACCACGCAGCACCTCCAGGCCGGCTGCTTCTTCGGCGAAGAGGCCGGCATCCGGGGCGGCCGAGGACTTCACCACCGCGGTCGTACCGTCGGCGAAGGTGACCTGCCAGGTGTTGTTCGCGAAGCCGCCGACCAGCGTGCGCACCGAACGCACAGCGACGCCCGGCGGGGCGAGGTCGTCGGTCCATCCGTCGATCACCATCCGGTGAGCTTAAGCAGCACCCCGGAGTCCGGCCGGACTGCGGGACACCGCTCAGCGATCGAGGAGAACCGGCGACCTCGCGCCGCGCCGGGCGTCGGCGTACCGGTGCGGGTCAGGCTGCGACGGGCCTGCGCAGGGCGGCGAGCGCGTTGCTCCACTGGACGACCTGGTCGAGCATCGTGGTCACCTCGCCGACGTGGTACTCGGCCGGGGCGAACTCGCTGTAGTTCTTGAAGTCGGTGGCCAGCGAGAGCGCGACCTGGGCGCGGACGTCGGCGACCTTCAGCTCGCCCATCACCAGGCGCAGGTGCTCGACCGCGCGGGCGCCGCCGACGGAGCCGTAGCTGACGAAGCCGGCCGCCTTGTCGTTCCACTCGGCGAACAGGAAGTCGATCGCGTTCTTCAGCGCGCCGGAGGTGGAGTGATTGTACTCCGGGGTGACGAAGACGAAGCCGTCGAACGAGGCGATCTTGTCCGCCCAGGCCTTGGTGTGCGGCTGGCTGTACTGACCCATCGACGGCGGGATCGCCTCGTCCAGGTGCGGCAGCTTGTAGTCGGCGATGTCGACCAGTTCGTACTCGGCGTCGCTGCGCTGCTTGGCGATGTCCAGCACCCACTGGGCCACGGCCTCACCGTTGCGGCCGGGGCGGGTGCTGCCGAGGATGATCGCGATCTTGGGCATGTCGATCCTTCGTGCGGAGGGAGTTTGGTGATGCATCACCAAACTTAGCAAATCGAGATGACATGTCAACCGAAGGGAGCCGGGAGTTGTGCACGCCATGCCAGGACATCGCCCAGCGTCCGAGCTGGCGGAGGCGTGACCTCGGGTTCGCGGACGTCAGCGCGCGGGCGCGGTCAGCAGTCGGCGGGAGCGCCGGGGACGCGGCAGAGGTCGCGGGCCGGAAGGCCGGCCAGGATGCGGTCGCACAGACCGCCGAGCAGGTCCTGCTCCTCGGGCGACAGCTTGTCGAACAGGTAGGTGCGGACGGCGTCGACGTGGTCCGGCGCCGCCGCCTCGATCGCCTGCCGGCCGGCCGGAGTGATCCGGACCATCGAGCCGCGGGCGTCGGACACGCACTCCTCACGGACCACCAGACCGCGCTTCTCCATCCGGCTCACCTGGTGCGACAACCGGCTCCGCTCCCAGCCGACCGACCGGCCGAGGTCGCGGGTCCGCAGTACGCCGTCGTCGGCGTTGGACAGCGGGTGCAGCAGGGCGTAGTCGGCACCGGAAAGACCGGAGTTCGCGGTGAGGCGGTTCTCGAGGGCGATCGACAGCTCACGGTAGGCGTCGCGGTACGACTGCCACACGTGCGCCTCGCGCGCATCGAGCCAGGGGGTGTCCGCCATTCGCCAATCATACGTGGGCTGTTGACGGATCACCGATCCTCCTCCGCCGGACCCGCGGGGTTCGGGTCGGCGCAGGACCTCACGGCGTACGGGACAGGGCGACGGCCAGTCCGACCGTGCCTGCCATCACCAGCAGCTCGACCGCGGCGAGGCGGTAGAACAGGGCCGGCCGCTGCGCGAGCGCGGGCAGCGTCGCCCGCCGGTGCCACCACCCGATCCCGACCAGGCCGGCGAACGCGACAGCCTTCGCGAACACCAGTACGCCGTACCCGGTCGTCACCCACTGGGTGATCAGGCCCCAGCCGTCCTCGCGCCCACCGAGGTGGATCTCCGCGGTGAGCAACCCGGTCACGCCGATCGCGACGGCGCAGATCAGGGCGATCCGGCTGAACCTCTCGACGGCCGCGCGCTCACGGCTGTACCGGATCACGGCCCAGAGCCCGCCGACCCAGACAGTCGCCGCCGCGACATGGACGACCAGCGAACCGGTGGCAAGCGTCGCCCAGATCGTGACGCCGTTGTGCGCGGCATGCCCGGTCAGCAGCGGGCCGATGAGAGCGGCCGCGATCAGCACGAAGCACAGCTGCGCGGTCGCGACGGTCCGGGTGCCGCTGGCAACGACCGCCAGGGCGGCCGTGAGCACCACGACGACCGCGAGCGCACGCACCTGCGTGAACTCACCCGCCGCCCCGGCCTGCTGCGGCAGCTCCAGCAGCGGGACGCCCAGCACGACCGACGCCGTCGTCACCATCCCGCCGATGGTGGCCACCGCCCAGACGGCCGCAGCGACAGCAGCGTCCTGCATCGCTCGAAGCCCTTGTTTGCCGAGCATCCCGTCGCCACTCGGCACGAACGCCGCCGCTGCCAGCACCGCGCCGCAGCACGCGATGGCCGCCCCGTCGGCCGCCAGGCGCAGTACCGGTACGGCCCAGGAGACGGGCAGGCTCGCGCCGAACAACGTGGCGGACTCCGGCGCACCGCCCGCCGCCAGCAGGGCGACCACCAGTACGCACAGGCTCGCGGCGGCGATCGCCAGTCTCAGCTGACCGGTCGGGGCTCTCATGCGGCGGGGCGACGGCGAACGATCACGACGGCCAGCGCCACGACGACCAGCATGATCAGGCTCATCGCGACGATCGTGGCCACGTTGGAGCCGCGTTCGGCCGGGGTGGTCGGCGGCACGGCCGGCTGGTTGGGGTCGTGGCCGGCATGGGTGACGGTGAAGCTCCCGGTGGCGGTGATCGGATGGCCGTCGGCCGACACGATCCGGACGGCGACCTGGTACCGCCCGGTCTCGATCATCGCGCCGACCGGCTGGGTGACGGTGTTGTCGAGCACCTCGAGCTCACCCGACGCGACGTTGACCCCGGTCGGTGACTTGACCTCCACCTTCGCGCCGGTACTGCCGACGGGCTCGTTGAACGTGAGCACCACCTTGGTCGGCGGCACCGCCATCGTGGTCCCGTCGGCCGGCGTCATCGACTCGAGCTTGGCGTGCGCCGCCGCCGGCCCGGTGGAACCCACCAGGACCAGCAGCGACGCGGCCAGCACCACGAGAATCCGTCGCACGGCTACTTGGCCTCGCCGGAGGCGTCCGCGCCGCGCGTGCCGTCGCCGGGGCTCGCGGTCGGGGCTGCGCTCGGCGGCCGCCGGCGGAGCGCCAGGCCGAGGGCGACCAGGCCCAGCAGCAGGCCCGCTGCACCGAGGCCTCGGGCCACGGTGTCCGAGCCTGCCTCGTCGTCATCGCCGTCGTCGTCGGTGCCGGCGGCGACCGGCGTGATCGCACTGGTGAGCTTCAGCGACGGGGCGGGGTGCTCGGGCTCCTCGGCGCCGTCCGCGGCGACCTCGGCCCACTTGACCACCTCGCCGTCGCTGTAGGTCTGCTCGGCCGGGAAGCTCAACGTGTCGACCCCCTCGGGCAACCGTCCGACCGACAGCGCGAACTCGTCGAAGTCACCCGCCGGCACACCTCCGGCAGTCGCCGTCCAGGTCACCGTGGTGACCGCCTGGGACAGGGTGACGTCGCCGACCTTGACCGGCGTGGCCAGCTTCTCGGTGGCCTTGACCACCTTCCAACCGTCCTTCACCTGGGCACCGACGGACGCGAACGGGTAGTCCTTCGGCAGCGACACCACCAGCTTCGTCGTACTGGCGGTGTCGGACTCGGTCGGCACGCGGAAGACCAGCTTCGCGTAGCCGCCGGGCTTGGCGTCCGGCGACGACACCGTGACGTGGGCAGAGGCGGAGCTCGCCGCCCCGGCCAGGACAAGCGCGGACGCCGCGGTGATGGCGGCAGCGCGCAGGGCAATTCTCGTGAACATGGGTAGCGCCTTTCGCGGACACTCGGAAACCGGTCCGCGCAGGGCGCGACCGGTTCAGGACAGTGCGGTGAGAGTCCGTACGCCGGGAGGTCCGCGCCGCGACACGTTCGAGGTCAGCCGGCGCTGCACCAGGCCAGGCGTCGAGCGCACGGTACGAGGTCCGCGCCCGACGGCCGGCACCGCGATCGCCTCGGCGGGCAACTGCGGAACCAGGCGCGCGAGGATTCGTAGTACGCGGGTCGCCCACTGGCGGGTCCGGTCGATCAGCACGACGCCGGCCAGCAGCGCGACCAGGTGGGTCGTCGCCATCGTCAGCGAGCCGGCGAGCCCGCTGCTGGTTGCCGCCGGCATCGGTAGGCCGTGCGCGTGCGCCGGGTGACCTGAGTGCGCCGCCGTTGGGTTTGCCGCCGTCGAGTCGACTGCCGCGGAGTGCACTGCTTCCAGCGAGAAGTGCACGACGAGCTGGATCCCGGCCAAGGCGACGACCGCCCAGTCGCGGCGGTCGGCCAAGTGCTCACCCACCAGCCAGCACGCCGCGGCGAGGGCGAGCAGCTGCGGAAGCACACCGAGCGCCACCGCTCCCCCGGCCAGCGCATGCCCCGCCACCGCGACCGCGACGCTGAGCGTCAGGACCGCGGACGTGGCTGTCGTCTCGGCACGCAAACCGGGTCACCTTCGTCGCTCGGGCGGCAGGGCACCCCAGGTACCCCGGGCCACCCCTCCGAACCATCGTTCCACACCCTCACGCCCCACCCCCGCCTCCGCTCCCCCGCCGCCCATGCGCAGGGATAACCCTGCAAGTTGTGGGTTCACCCCCGGTACTCGGTGCGGTGAACCCACAAATTGGCGGGATATCCCCCGGCCGGTGGTGGGCTGGCGGTGTGGCAGCATGACCGCGTGTCCCAGGACCGGTTGTTTCCTTGGCTCTACTCGATGACCACCCGAAAGCACCGCCGAGAGGGTCTGGGCGTCTTCGCGGGTTTTGCCATGCTGCCGGCCGCCGCCTTGACGGTCCCCGTCGGGTTCATCGTCGACCACCTCCGGCCGTCGCCGAACCTCGAACTGGCCGCTCTCGTCTTCGCCGTCCTCCTGCTCGTCGGCGGGGTGGCGTCCGCCGCGTTCGCGATCTGGGTTTCGGTGCGCGGCCGCCGGGCCTTGCGCCGGTGAAGGTGCGGCCCAGCCGATCGGACATGATGTGCGGATGAGCAACGATGCGGGTGTGGCCGTGCTGGAGGTCGGGGGCAGCCATGTGACGGCGGCAGTGGTCGTCCCGGGGAGCTGGCGGGTCGAGTCGCTCCGGCGGACACCGCTCAACTCGCAGACCTCCGCCGAGGAGATCGTCGCGCAGCTCGCCCAGGTCGCCGGCAAGTTGCCCTTGGCAAACGGGTTGGCGCTGGCACTGCCCGGTCCGTTCGACTACCGGACCGGGATCGCGTGGTACCGCGGGGTGGAGAAGTTCGACGCGCTCTACGGGCACGATCTCGGGGCGAGCCTGCGCGCCCTGCTCGGGCTGGAGCGGATCGTGTTCGTGAACGACGCGGAGGCGTTCTCCGTCGGCGAGTGGACGGCCGGGACGTTGCAGGGTCTTGCCCGGTGCGCCGGGATCACGATCGGCACGGGCATCGGATCGGCGTTCCTCGCCGACGGGCGGGTGGTCCGCGACGGCGAGACGGTGCCGCCCGGCGGCGAGCTCTACCGCACGGACCTCCGCGGCCGCCCGCTGGAGGACTGGATCTCGTCCCGCGCGATCCTGCGCGCGTACGCCGAACGCCTCGGCCGAGGCGAAGCCGCCGGAGCCCGGGCGGGCGACGGCACGGGTGTGGCGGGCAGCGACGGAGCCGGCGCCGCCGGCAGCGAAAGCGCGGTCGTCGCTGGCGGTCGGCTCGGTGAAGCTGCCGGCAAGATCGGGGTGAAGGAGATCGCCGAGGCGGCTCGTGCCGGGGATCCGGTCGCGCACGCCGTCCTGATCGACGCGTTCACCTGCCTGGCCGAGGCGTTGACCCCGTGGCTCGAGCGCTTCGGCGCCACCCGCGTCGTACTCGGCGGCTCGATCTCCGGGGCGTTCGACCTTGTCCAGCAGGTGTTCGACTTCGACGTCACCGTCACCACCGACACCGAGCACCACGGCCTCATCGGCGCCGCAGCCCTCGCGACCGACTGATCGGTCCGGGCGGGAGCAGCCACTGCGGGAACGCCGACCTCGTGCGCGATCAACTGGACGGCCGTCGCGGGCGAGCGAGCCGATCGCCAGGATCGAGCCGAGAACGCCGCACTCCCGTCTGAGGCGAGGACCGGCGGCGTTGTCGGAGGGCCCGGTTACGGTGACGGAATGAACGCTCGGAAGGCCAAAGCCGTACAGAAGATTGCCGGTCCGCGCCTGCGCGGCGAGCTCGACCCGGCCACGCCGAGCGTGGACCAGATCGACGACGAGGACCGGCTGCTCGACCTTGCGCTGGACGACGTCGACCTGCACGATCTGGTCGCCGAGCACCTCGAGCTCAGCGGCTGCCGGCTGACCCGCTGCGACCTGGGCGGCTCGGAGCTGGAGAAGCCTGTCCTGGTCGACCTGGTGCTTGACCACTGCGACCTCGCCAACGCTCGCTGGTCCGACGCCTCCGCCACCCGGGTGCAGATCACCTCGTCCCGGCTGACCGGTTTCGCCGGACCAGGGCTGAACCTGCAGCACACCGCGGTCCGCGACTCCGTGCTCGACTTCAGCTCGTTCCGCTTCGCCAAGTTCGTGAAGGCCGAGTTCACCGACTGCCGGCTGCAGAGCGCGGACTTCGTGTCCGCCGACCTGTCCGGCACGGTATGGCGCGGCTGCGACCTGAGCGGCGCGGAGTTCTCCCAAGTGAAAGCGACCGGCGCCGTCTTCGTCGACTGCAGCTGGGAGGGCACCCGCGGCATCGCCAGCCTCGGCGGCGCGACGATCGCCAACTCCTCGCCGATCGACGCGCTCGCCGTCACGCTCGCGATGGCCTCGGCTCTCGGCATCACGCTCGGCGACCCCGACGACTTCGCGGCCGAGGCGCAGTAGGCGGTGACCGACGGTTTCGGAGTCCCTGTTCGCTGTCAGACCGTCAGCGGGACCGTCATTCCCCAGGTGTCGTCGGCATCGTCCGGCGTCGCCCGAAGCTCCAGCTCCGCGCACTCACCAGCCGGTACGTCGAAGGTGAACTCGCCACGCTCGGGATCGGTCGTGGTCTTCGCCAGCTCCGACCAGTCGCCGCCGCACCGCTTCTCCACCGTCACGCCGGCCGCGCCGTACGGCTCGAGGCCCTTCGCGTCCGGCGAGTACCGCAGTACGACGTACTTCAGCTGGACCGATCCGTCGGCCTGCGGGGTCGAGGAGATGCGCTGGATGTCGGTGCCGAGCCGGATGTCCATCTCGACCTGGTTGAAGGTGACACCCTTCGCGTCGAGCGGGCCCTTCCAGGTCCGCGGGCCGAGCGGGTCACCGTCGTACACGTGCACCTTGGCGAGCTGCGAGTCGGTGAACTGGACGCCGTCGAGGTGCTGCGGGCCCTGCCAGCTCTCCCACATCACGCCGCCCGGATCGCCGCCCGTGCAGGTCTTCATCGCCATCAGGAACGCGGCCGGGGTGAACACGTACCCCTTCACCAGCCCCGACGGTTCCCTGGTCACCGTCAACGGCGGCTCTTCCCCCTCGCCGCGTCCCGCGTCCGGCGGTGCACCCTCGAACCGCAGCTCGCACCGTACGCCGTCGTCGGCCACCTTGGACCCACTCGCGTTCCCGTGCCCGGCCGCAGCACCCGCCATCGCGAACGCGAGCACGAAAAGCCCGGCCGCAACCCGCTGCCTCACGCCAACCCCACCTCCCACGCCTCGAGTCCTACCCTGGCACATCCCGTGCAGCACAACGTCTTCGGACACCCGCGCTGCTCGTTGCGGTCCGGTAGCGCCGCTCACCGGCCGGGCGACCCTCCGCCGGCGGCGCGACCTCTCGGCACGGTGTAATCTGACGTCCACGATGGCCTGCTCGACAGACCTGGGGGTGATCCGTCGTGGAGGCTGAAGAGTCCGAGTGGGTTCGCGGAACCGACGGATCCTCGGTGATGATCAGCGTGGACGACTCGTTCGCGGACCTCGCGGTCGTCCGGCTGACCGGCGTCCTGACGTTGGCGACCGCACCTCGCGTCTGCGAGACGCTGACCCAGTGCATCGCCGAGCAGCCCGCCGCGGTGATCGCCGACCTGCGGTTCGCCCAGGTGGAGCATCCGCAGCTGCTGAACGTCTTCTCCGTGGTCGCCCGCCGCGCCGCCCTCTGGTCCGGCGTCCAGCTGGTCCTCGTCTCCGGCGCCGCCCTGCAGGGCCGCCTCCGCTTCCCCGCCCGCGCGCTGTCCCGCTTCGTCCGGATCTACCCGACGATGACGATTGCCCGCTCCGCCACCCGCCGAGCCCCGCTCCGCCGCCTGGCCGCGAAGATCCTCCCGCCCACCGAGCTCAGCGCCCACACCGCCCGCACCTACGTCGCCGACGTCTGCAGCACCTGGGGCTGCGCTCCGCTGGCCCCCGAGGCCGCCCTCATCGCCGCCGACCTGGTCCACACCGCGGCCCAGCACTGCACCCACGACCTGGTCCTCCGCCTGGAGCTCCGCCAGGACCTGCTCACCGTCGCCCTCACCTCCGACGCCGAGGCTCCGCTCCCCCGAGTCACCGACCTGACCCACGCCTCCGGCTCCTCCACCACCCGAAACGCCGACCACATCACGTGGACGGTCCTGCGCGCGCCCGGCTGAGGCGTCCTTCCCGCAGACGGCCCGGCTCAGGAAACGTCGGCCGCAGTCAACAGGCGGATCCGCTCGGTCAGACGTCTCGGCAAGTAGAACGCCTGCCAGGCCAACACCCCAGCGCAGAGTCCTGACAGCAGAGTGAGCCCTGCGATGAACCAGGTGGTCCATTCCGGCGCGCCCATCACGCCGGACGTCGCCAGGGCCGTCACAGCGGGAACAGGCGAAAACAGCACGAGCACGGCCTTCGAGGGAACAAGCGCCAGTCGGTGCTGCAAGATCCTCAACGCGGCCGCCCTGATCACCGGATCGGCGACAGCCGCGTGACTTCGCGTGGCACGGACGGCGGCGAGCAACTGGTCAGGTGGCAGGTCTCCGACGGCCGTACGCACCTGCTCGCGCTGCATCCGAGCCGAGGCATCGATCCCGCTGCCGGCCACAGCACCGGCAAGCACACCACAAGCCACCGCCGCCGACCATGGCATCGACGTGAACACCATGGCGACAACGCCAACGACGACCCCTGCAGCAACGCCGGCCGCCACGGCCACTGCCCATCGAGGACTGGTCAGCAAGGAAGGACGCACCGAGCCATCCTCACCCACCCCGTCCACGAACGCCAGGGACAAGTTGCCTCGTCGTACTCCGCGCGGAGTACGACGAGGTGTCTGCCGTGGCCAGACGCGTCAACCCCGCCGGCTTGACAGCGTGATCGTCATGACTTCTCAACTACGGGCGCCCGACCACTCCGGCGCCGACACCAGACCGAAGGGATCACGGACCAAGACCGTGGTGCCGTGGCTCATGCTGGCTGTGTGGATCGGGCTGGTGGTGGGCGGCTTCTCACTCGCCGGCAAACTCGACTCGGTGACCCGCGACGGCCAGGCCGACTACCTGCCGGCCAGCGCCCAGTCGACCAAGGTGCTCCTGGCCGAAGCCGAGCTGCCCGGCGGCGAGAACGGCCTGCTCGTGGTCCTGTACGAACGACCCGGCGGCCTGCGACCGGGCGATCGGGAGGCGGTCGTACGCGGCCACACCGAGCTGGCGCAGCGATTCGGCAACGACACCGCCGCACCGCCCGAGATCATCAACTCCGCCGACGGCACAGCCCTGATGTACGCGCTGCCGCTCAACCGAGAGGCGGTCAACGAGGAGGCCCGCGCCACCGCGGATGCGCGTGACCTTCTCGCCGACCGGCCGAACGGTCTGAATGCCTATGTCACCGGTCCGACCGCGCTAGGGGCCGACATGGACGAGGTCTTCGATGCCGTCGACGCTACGTTGATGCTCGCCACTGCCGTAGTGGTGGCGGTCCTGCTGATCCTGACGTACCGCAGTCCGCTGCTGTGGCTGGTCCCGCTCACGGCGGTCGGGGTCGCGGCGATCATGTCGATGGGTGTTGTCTATGCACTCACCCAGATCTTCGACTTCACCGTGACGAGCATGAGCTCGGCGCTGCTGATCGTCCTGGTCTTCGGCGCGGGCACCGACTACGCCTTGCTTCTCGTGTCTCGGTACCGCGAGGAGCTGCACAACCACGAGCGGCCGATCGACGCGATGCTGGCGGCGCTGCGTGGGGCCGGCCCGGCAATCCTGGCTTCGGCGGCGACGGTGGTCGCCGGCCTGTTGTGCCTGTTGGCCGCGGATCTCAACAGCACCAGCGGTCTCGGCCCCGTGGGTGCGGCTGGCATCGGGTCCACGCTGCTCGTCATGTTGACGCTTTTCCCGGCCCTGCTGGTGGTGCTCGGGCGCCGGGTCTTTTGGCCGTTCGTGCCGCGACTCGGGGTTGAGGCACACGCAGCTGGTTCGCGGTGGGCTCGGCTCGGCGAGCTGGTTGCGCGCCGCCGCGTCGTCAGCTGGGCGGTGCCGCTGGTGATCCTGGGCGCCCTCGCGCTGGGCACAGTGGGCGCCAGCGGCTCGCTTCCGCAGCTGGACCAGTTCGCCCGTTCGACACCGGAATCGGTGGCCGGGGCGAAGCTGATCGAGGCGCGCTACCCCGACCAGAGCGGTCAGCCGCTCACCGTGATGAGTCGGCCGAACCAGAGCCGCGCGGTCCTGGCCGCCGTGAAAAGCACCCCGGGGGTTGCCGAAGCCGAGATCGGCCGGACCAGTGACGACTGGGTGGAGATCTCCGTGATCCCGGCCGACTCGCCCGAAAGCGCTGGTGAGACGGCAATGATCAAGCGGCTGCGGCAGCACGTGCACGAGGTCGCCGGCGAAGCCGTGCTGGTCGGTGGGCCGAGTGCCGAAAGGCTTGACGAGGCCGAGACCAACAAGAGCGACCGCAATCTGGTGATGCCGCTGATCTTGCTGGTGGTGCTCGCCATCCTCGGGATCCTGCTGCGGGCGATCGTGGCTCCGCTGGTCCTGGTCGCCACCGTCGTGGTGTCGTTCTTCGGAGCCCTCGGACTGTGCAATCTGTTGTTCGAGCAAGTACTCGGTTTCGCCGGGTTGGAGCCGTCAGTACCCCTGATCGGGTTTCTTTTCCTGGTCGCACTCGGAGTCGACTACAACATCTTCTTGATGACCCGGGTCCGTGAGGAAGCCGCCCGGCACGGCACGGTCGAGGGCACGAAGCTTGGCCTCGCGGTGACCGGTGGCGTGATCACCTCAGCCGGCGTCGTGCTCGCGGCGACGTTCGCGGTGCTCGCCACGCTGCCGCTCGTCATGCTCGTCGAGATTGGGATACTGGTCGCCGTCGGCGTGCTCATCGACACCTTGCTGGTGCGGTCCATCGTGGTTCCCGCACTGACGATGTCGCTGGGTTCGCGGATCTGGTGGCCCAGCAAGCTCTGGCGCACGGGATAGGACTGTGTCGATGACCCTGTCGATGACACTGTGGGACCGATGATGGCGCTCCGTCCGTCAGTAGCCGATCGGCTGCTGGCGGCGGGGGCGTTCGTGCTCGGCGTCGTCGTCGCGATCACGCTCCAGGCGGTCGATTTCGACGGCGAGCGCAACGTGGATCTGTGGGCGATCGCGCTTCTGGGCGCGATGTCGGCGCCGTTGCTGGCCCGCCGGCGCCGGCCGATCATCGTCGTCCTCGCGGTCCTCGCCGTGTCGACGCCGTACCACATCCTCGACTATCCCCATGAGGCCACGATGCCGGCCTCACTGGTGGCGGCGTTCGCGGCGGCGCGCTACAGCGCGCCACCGCGGCGGGCCGCCGCCGTCCTGCTGGCGGTGGCCGCGGTGACCGTACCGGTCCTCGCCGACGAGGCGTCGGGGGCACCTGGCGATGCTCTCCTCGGCGTCGGCTGGCTGTTCATGGCCTTCTTTGCCGGGCTGGCGGTCCGCTTCCATGAAAACTGGAAGGCCGCCGTCACCGCGCGGGTCGAGCAGGAGCGGGCCGACGAGGTCGAGCGGCGGGTCGCCGAGGAGCGGGTCCTGATCGCTGCCGAGCTGCACGACGTCCTGGCGCACGGCCTCGCGGTCGCGAACGTCCAGGCGTCCGTCGCTGCGCACCTGATCGACCAGCTGCCGAGGCGCGGGGATGCGTCGCTGGAGGAGCTGTCCAGCACGCTGCACAACCTGTCGGACACGAGCCGGGCCACACTCCATGAGCTGCGCGCCGTTCTGGACGTGCTGCATGGTGGCGAGGCCGAGCCAACCGAGCCAGCGCCCCACCTCGGCGAGCTGCAGCGTCTGGTGGAGATGGCCGAGGCGGCTGATGTCCGGGTCGACGTGGAAGCTGACGGCCTCCCGGACGAGTTACCGTCAACGGTGTCCGTCGTGGCCTACCGGATCATCCAGGAGTCGCTCACCAATGTCATTCGACACTCGACGGCCAAGCACGCGACCGTCCGACTCGACCAGAACGGCCACCGGCTGCGGATCGCGGTCATCGATCACGGGCCCGCGCGAGCGAGCTCAACCGTGACACCGGCCGGCTTCGGGATCGCCGGGATGACAGGGCGAGCACAGGCCGTCGGCGGCGAACTGTCCGCCGGCCCGGACGAGTCCGGAGGATTCGAGGTACGGGCCAGCCTGCCGCTGCCGGAGATCTGGCGGGTGCCGTCGTGATCCGGGTGCTGCTCGCCGACGACCAGACCCTGGTGCGCGGCGCGTTCGCGCTGCTGGTCAACTCCGCTGACGACATGGAGGTCGTCGGGGAGGCCGGCACCGGCGACGAGGCGGTGACGCTGACCCGGGACCTGCGCCCCGACGTCGTCTTGATGGACATCAGGATGCCGAGCACCGACGGCATCGAGGCGACCCGGCAGATCTGCGCTGACGATGCGAGCAGCAAGGTGCTGATCCTGACCACGTTCGAGACAGACACCAACGTACTGCGCGGCCTTCGCGCGGGGGCGTGCGGATTCCTGCCCAAGGACACCCGTCCGGACGCCCTGCTGGACGCCATCCGCACCGTCGCGGCGGGGGAGGCGCTGCTGTCGCCCGGCGCGACCAGGGCGGTCATCACCCGTGCGCTGAGTCGCCCGGACGCCCCTCCGCCTGAGCGGCTGGCCAGCCTGACGGCGCGCGAACGCGAGGTGCTTCGGCTGGTCGCCGCGGGCCGAAGCAACCAGGAGATCGCGGACGACCTGGTCGTCAGCCCACTGACCGCCAAGACTCACGTGGCCCGCATTCTGGCGAAGTTGGGCGCTCGCGACCGGGTCCATCTCGTGATCGCGGCGTACGAGGCCGGGCTGCTCTAGGGCGTTGACTCGCCCGGGCGAGTCCGGAGACTTCACCCCCGGGCCAACGACGAGAAAGGGACGTCAGTCATATCCCTCCACTGCACCAGGCACCAAAGAACCCGCAGGTCGTCCTGACCTGCGGGCTCTGTGGTGCCGGGGTGGAGCTGAGGGGATTCGAACCCCTGACCTTCTCATTGCGAACGAGACGCGCTACCAACTGCGCCACAGCCCCAGCTTGTCGCGGTGGTGCCTTGCGACCGCGAAACTCTAACACGGTGACAGTCCGGAGCTGAAATCCGATTCGGGGTCCAGCGTGCTGGCGCGGGAACGGAACTGCCCGGCGCGGGAAGGCGGCGGGCAGGGGGCAGCGGCGGGGGACGATCAGTCGCCGACGGCGCGCTTGATCTCCGGCTCGACCGGGGTCTCGATCGGGTCGGGCACGATCGGCGCGGACTCCGGTTCGGGCTCGACGATGCGGGCGGAGGAGAAGACGTCGGGCCCGGACAGGTTGATCGTGCGCACGGTCCGGTCGGGGGCCTTCTCCTTGTGCACGTACGTCGGCAGCGTGACCGGCACCGGGTCCCACAGGCCTTCGGACGAGATCACCGGCTTGGGCGCGGCGACGACGGGCTCGGTCGCGACCGGCAGCTTCACCTCGATGGTCGGCTCGTCGTCCTGCGGCGGGGCCGTGGCCGGACCGCGGTCGTGCCGGGCGCGGGCCTTGGCGCGGCGCTGGGCGGCGCGGGCGGCGCGTTCGCGGGCCTGCCGGCGGAGCTGGATCCGGGTCAGCACGATGAACGCGACGATCAGGGCGGCCGGGATCGAGAGGCTCCACCACAGCAGGATGCCGAGACCCGACAGCGCCGTCATCGACAGCAGCGAAAGGGTCAGGATCGACAGCACCCGCCGGCGGCGCATCGCGGCCACCCGGCGGGCTCGGTTGGGGAGGTAGCGAGGCGGTGGCGGCTCCACCGACGGCGTCCCGGTCGCGGTGACGATCGCACCATGAGCGGAGGTCCCGGTCACCGTCGTCCCGGCCGGTGTCCGCACTCCCGTGCCCGGCGGCCGTACGACGTACCGGGGGCGCGTCCCGTCGGCCCGCGACAGCACCCGCGCCGCCGACGACGAGTACGCCTCCGCCGAGCGGCGCCTGCTCACCTCGTCGCCGCGCTTCAGCATCATCGGGACGAGGTAGGCAGCCCACGCGGCGACGATCGCCACGTAGATCAGTCCGGTCGTCCCCATGCGACGACGCTAAGACCCCGAACGGGTCAGGCGGGGTACGTGGCGCGGTGTGTCGCAAGAAGACTCGTGTGACTGGTGTGAACAACCACGGAGCGTGATCAGCCGAGCCGGGCCACCAGCCCGGGCCCGACCTCCTCGGCGTTCAGGGCGAAGATCCGGTGGTCGCGCCAGTCGCCGTCGATGTGCAGGAACCGCGGCCGCTCCCCCTCGTAGCGGAAGCCGAGCTTGTCCACCACCCGCAGGCTGGCCTGGTTCTCGGGCCGGATCGCGACCTCGATCCGGTGCAGCCCGAGCGTGAACCAGCAGTGGTCCGCGGCCATCGCGACGGCCGTCGGCACGATCCCGCGGCCGGCGTACTGCTCGTCGACCCAGTAGCCGAGGTTCGCCCAGCGGGCCGAGCCGTAGGTGATGCCGGACACGGTCAACTGGCCGACCAGTGGCCACTTGGCGCGTGCGCCGACGCCCGCCGCGCCGCCGTACGTGATCACGAACGGCAGCATCCGGCCGTACCGCGCCTGCCGGTTCCAGTCCCGTGCCATCGCCCGGAAGGTGCGGGCGCCGTCCTCCGCGCCGGGCGGCTGGGTGGCGTCCCACGGCCGCAGCCAGTTCACGTTGCGCCGCCGGGCCGCGCTCCACTCGGGTCCGTCACCGGCGCGCAGCGGCCGGAGCCCGACCTGTCCGTGCTGCAGTTCGACAGGCCAGTGGACGACTGCCATCAGTCGTCGTCCGTCCGGACGTGGTCACCGCCGGCGACCTGGTCGACGGCGTGGCGCAGCAGCGGTTCGAGCACGGCGAGCCCGTCCTTGACCCCGCCCCGGGAGCCGGGCAGATTCACGATCACGGTCCGGCCGGCGACTCCCGCGAGGCCGCGGGAGAGGGCGGCGGTCGGCACGCCCTGCGCGATGCCGAAGGCACGGATCGCCTCGCCGATGCCGGGGATCTGCTGGTCGAGCACCTCGGCGGTCCGCTCCGGCGTCTCGTCGGTCGGCGAGATACCGGTGCCGCCGGTCGTGATGACCACCTGGTACGCCGCGGCGACCGCGGCCAGCAGCGCCTGCCCGACCGGCGCACCGTCCGGCACGACCTGCGGCCCGTCGGTGTCGAAGCCCCACTCCGTCAGCCGCTCGGCGATGAGCGGCCCGGTGGTGTCGGAGTACACACCCGCTGCCGCGCGGTTCGAGACGCTGACGACGAGGGCTTTCACGGACGCTCCCAGTGGCCGGTCTTGCCGCCGTCCTTGGTCTCCACCCGGACGTCGGACAGCACCGCGGCCGGGTCGATCGCCTTCACCATGTCGATCAGCGCGAGGCCGGCGACGGACACCGCGGTGAGCGCCTCCATCTCGACGCCGGTCCGGTCGGTGGTCTTCACCACGGCCTCGATCAGCACCGCGTCGTCGACGACCTCCAGGTTGACCTTCACGCCGGTGATCGCGATCGGGTGGCACAGCGGCACCAGGTCCGGTGTCCGCTTGGCGCCCATGATGCCGGCGATCCGGGCGACCGCGAGCGCGTCCCCCTTCGGTACGCCGTCCCCGCGCAGCGCCTCGACCACCGCGGCCGACACGTAAACCTTGCCGGAGGCAACAGCCCGCCGGGCCGACTCGGTCTTCGCCGAGACGTCGACCATCCGGGCCGCGCCGGTGGCGTCCACATGGGTCAGCCCGCCGGGGCCCACGTCCTGCGTCATCCGGTCTCCTCGTCCAGCAGCCAGAGCTCGACCTGCTCACCGGCCCGGACCGCTGTGACGTCCTCGGGCACCACGATCAGGGCGTTCGAGCGGCTCAGCCCGCCGAGCAGGTGCGAGCCGTGGCCGCCGACTGTACTGGCCATCCACCCCTCGTCGCCGGAGGTGGCCGCGGCGCGCACGAACTGCCGCTTCCCGGCCGGTGACGAGAACCCGTCCAGCACGACCGCCTGCACCGGACGGCGCCGGTACGGCATCCGGCCCATCAGCTTGCGCAGCGCGGGCCGGACGAACACCTCGAACGAGACGTACGCCGAGACCGGGTTGCCGGGCAGGGTGAAGATCGGCACCGCGTCGTCGCCCATCACACCGAAGCCCTGCGGCTTGCCCGGCTGCATCGCGACCTCGGGGAAGTCGATGGTGCCGAGCTTGGTCAGCACCTCCTTGACCACGTCGTACACGCCCTTGCTGACGCCGCCGGAGGTGATCACCAGGTCGGCGCGGACCAGCTGGTCCGACAGCGTGTCCATGATCCGCTTCGGGTCGTCGTCGACGATGCCGACCCGGTAGACGACGGCGCCGGCCTGCCGAGCCGCGGCCGCGAGGGTGTAGCTGTTCGAGTCGTAGATCTGTCCCTCGGCCAGCCGGGTGCCGGGCTCGCGCAGCTCGGCTCCGGTCGACACCACGACCACCCGGGGCCGGGGACGCACCTTCACCCGGGCCCGCCCGACCGCCGCCAGTACGGCGAGCTGCCGCGGCCCCAGCACGGTGTCGCGGTCCAGCACCTGGTCCCCGGCGCGCAGGTCCTCACCGGCCCGGCGTACGGAGGCGCCGAGCGCGGGCTGCCGCGCGATCCGGACTTGCGCCGCGCCGCCGTCGGTCCACTCCACCGGTACGACGCTGTCGGCGCCGCGCGGCATCGGGGCGCCGGTCATGATCCGGACACAGGTCCCGGGCGTGACGACGATCGGCTCGCTCCGGCCGGCGGCGATCTCGCCGACCACCGGCAGCGTCACCGGCTCGTCCTGCGAGGCTCCGGCCAGGTCGGTCGCCTGCACGGCGTACCCGTCCATCGCGGAGTTGTCGAAGCCCGGCAGGCTGACGCCCGACACGATGTCCTCGCAGAGCACCAGCCCGAGCGCCTCCATCAACGGCTGCTCGAACGGCGGCAGGGCCTGCACCCTGCCGAGAATCTCTTCGAGGTGCTCGTCAACGCTGCGTCTCACGCAGACGACTCTAGTCGTTCGGGGTGATTGCCCCAGACCATCCTGATATCTGGCGCTTTCTCCTCGTTGGCACGGCCGTCGGTACGGCGTACCTCGGTGAATCCGTGCCGGCGGTAGAACGCCTGGGCCCGGGTGTTGGTCTGGAAGGTCCAGAGCGCGAGCCCGCCCGGCCGCAGGTCCTTGGCCAGATCCACCAGGGTGGAGCCGATGCCCTGGCCGGCCGCGGCAGGGTCGACGTACAGCTGGTCCAGGTCGTCGCCGTCCAGCGTCAGCACGGCCACGATCCGGCCGTCGTCGAGCGCGACCCAGGTCTGCCCGTCCGGCAGCAGCACGCCGGCGAACCACTTCGCCACCTCGGCCTCGGTGTGGATCGCCGCCGGCAGTTGCCCCGCGTCGGCGTGCCGGGCCTTCCACCAGACCGCGGCCGCCTCGTCGGTGTCCCACGGCTCCAGCGGCCGGATCAGCAGGTCGTCCATCCCACTCCCCCCGTCACACCCGGTGAGCGGTCAGCCGCGCAGCTCGGTGCCGTCGGCGATCTGCAGCCGCTCGCCCTCGGGCGCGGTCACCTCGACCTCGCCGACCACCACCACGTCCTTGCCGAAGGCAACGTCGCCGCGCACCTCCAGCCGGTCGGCGCGGACCAGCGACGGCGGCCCGGCCGGGAACCGCGCCTCGAAGTCGGCCAGGATCTTGAAGTGGTCGGGGTCCAGGTCGACGTACGGCTCGTCGCCCTCGTGCGTGGTGGTCAGGTCGCCGGCCTCGTCCAGGTCGTAGACGTCCGAGCGCAGCACCAGCAGGTCGTTGGTCGTCTTCACCGGCTTGAACCGGCTGCGGTCCACCAGGACAGCCTGCGATCCCTCGAAGGTCTCGATCGCGGTGCCCATGCCGGTCTCCAGCTGGATCACCTTCGGCGAGTCCGGGTCGGCCGGGTCGACGGTCTTGTGGTTGACGATGATCGGCAGGCCGAGCACGCCGTCGTGGCCGGCCATCAGGTCGGCCAGCCGGTCCAGATCGATCCACAGGTTGTTGGTGTTGAACGTCTTGTGCCGGGTGATGTCCTGGAACGACGCAGTGTCGTCGGCGTGCACCTGGGCGCTGTCGCGCAGGATCAGCCGGCCGTCGGACGTGCGCACCGCGACGTGCCCGCCCTTGCGGTCCGAGCGGGTCCGGCGGCACACCTCCATCCCGAACGGCACGTCGTGCTCGGCCATCCAGGCCGCGATCCGGCCGTCCGGCGTGGCGCCGAGGTTGTCGGCGTTCGAGATGAAGGCGTGCCGGAAGCCGTGCTCGCGCAGCGCGTCCAGCGTGCCGGAGGCGACCAGCGCGGTGAACAGGTCGCCGTGACCCGGCGGGCACCAGGCCAGCTCGGGGTCGTCGGGCCACTCCACCGGGGTGAGGTCCTCGGCGAGCAGCTTGGGCTCCATGTTCTGCTGGAAGTCCAGCGGCAGCCCGTCGACCGGCAGGTCGGCGTACTGGTTGAGCACCGCCAGGGACTCGTCCCGGGTCCGGAAGGAGTTCATCAGCACCAGCGGCAGCGGTACGTCGTACGTCTTGCGGGTGCTGAGGATCTGCCGGGCGATGATGTCGAGGAAGCTCAGCCCGTCCTTCACCGGCAGCGCGGACTTCGGGCCGGTGACGCCCATCGACGTGCCGAGGCCGCCGTTCAGCTTGATCACCACGGTCTCCGCGAGCGCGGCCCGCATCGACTCGGTGTCGGTGTCCAGGCGGTCCAGCTGCGGCAGCTCACCGACCGGCTCGATCTCGCTCTCGCGGATCGTGCCCTGCTGTCCCGCCTCGAGCAACCGGTAGTAGTGCGAGAAGACCCTGATCGCGACCTCGGCCGCGCCGGCCGCCCGCATCTTGTCCTGTGCCTGCTGAAGACCCGCCTCACTCATGACCCAACCCTAGGGGAAGAGGTGCGACGGCCCAGTGGCCAGTGTCACGTTCATACAATCCGGGAGTGTTCACCGCCAAGGCTGCCGTGCGGCAGTCACTCCTGGACGCCCGCCGCTCGCTGCCGCCCGGCAAGGGCTTGCTCGACTCCGCCCTGGCGACCGGGGAGGTCCAGCGAGCGCGGCGCATCGCGCTGTACGTGTCGAGGGGCCGGGAGCCGCAGACCGGCTCGCTGATCGACTGGCTGCTGGCCCGCGACCGTGACGTGCTGCTGCCGATCCTGTACGCCGACAACGACCTCGGCTGGGGGCTGGCTCCCGGGGCTGCCGACCTGGTTCCCGGCCGGCTGGGCCTGTCCGAGCCTCGGGTCGATCTGGGCTCCGACGCGATCGCGACGGTGGACCTGGTGATCTGTCCCGCGCTCGCCGTGGACCGGACCGGCGTCCGGCTGGGACGGGGTGGTGGCTCGTACGACCGTGCGCTCGGCCGGGTCGCGCCCGGCGTACCGGTCTGGGCGGCGGTCTACGACACGGAGATCCTGGACCACCTGCCGAGCGACCCGCACGACCAACCGGTACACGCTGCGCTCACGCCGACCGGGCTCGTCCGGCTGACCTGAGCCGGTTCGGGCTGCCAGGATGTCCCGATGATTTCCCGAGCAGACCGATCCAGCCGAGCAGTGGAGGCTGCGGCGGCGGCCGCGCGTGAGCTGGGCCTGTCGGTCACCGAGCCGACTGTGCTGTACGACGTGTTCTCGGTCGTGGTGCACCTCAAACCGTCGCCAGTGGTGGCGCGCGTCCCCGTCGTACTGCCGGACGCGCTGCTCGACCTGGAGGTGGCCGGTCGGCGGCAGCAGCGCGAGTTGGACGTGGCGCAGTGGTTGTCCGAGCTGGACAAGCCGGTGGCCCGGCCGAGCCCGCTGGTCCCTCGGGAGCCGGTCCAGCGCGACGGCTTGTCGTTCACGTTCTGGGAGCTGGTCGAGCAGGACACGTCCACCGAGCCGGACTACAGCCAGGGCACGGCCCGAGCTGCCGAGCTGCACGCAGTACTGGCTGACTACCCGGCTGAGCTGCCGTGGTTCGCGCCGGTGACGTCTGTGGTGCCGCAGGGACTCGAGCAGCTGAAGAACGACACGCCGATGCTGACTCCGGACGACGTGGGCCGGGTCCGGTCGGAGTGGGACGCCGTAGCGCCGCTGCTGATGACCCGGGAGGGCTGGGAGCAGGCGTTCCCTGGGTCGGTGGTCCAGCCGATCCACGGCGACGCGCCGTCGTACAACATCATCGCGACCCCCGACGGCGTGCTGTGGTCGGACTTCGAGGACGTCAACCTCGGCCCGATCGAGTGGGACCTGGCCGGCTTCGGTCCGGAGCACGCGCGGATCTACAACGAGGCCGCGGCCGCGCTGGGCCGGCCGGTCCTGGACGAGCGGGCCCAGGTCGCGATGGACCTCGCCCGGGCCTTCCAGCTGATCGTCTGCCTGCCGCTGGTCCCGCAACTGCCGGAGTTGGCCGACGGGCTGAAGCCGTTCGTGGAGAACTGGCGCACCATGCCCTTCGCGGGCGGCCTGGTCTGACCGGACCGGGGGTCTCACCGACCGGCGGTGAGACCCTGGCCGATCACTCCGCAGGCTTGGTGAACGTCAGGGTGTGCTCACGCCTCGCCTCGACCGCACCCTTGGTGAAGGCCCACGGCAACGTCTCGCCCTTGACCCAGAGCTCCGTCTGGTCGGTGTAGTTGCCGCTGAAGGCGTGGCCGGAGACACCGGTCAGGTTGATCCAGCGGGACTTGTCGAAGTCGGACAGGTCGACCACCATCCGCATCGACGGCGTCGCGGTCACCGCGTAGCCCTTGGCCGCGTTCCAGCCGGTGGCGTTCACCACCGAGGAGCCGCCGCCCAGCTCGTACGGACCGCGGTTGAACAGCCGGTCCACCACGTCGACGTCACCGAGCGTCTGATGGGTCAGGGTCAGCTTGTGCAGCCGGCCCCACTGCCAGTTGGCGGGGTCGCGGGCCATCTTGGTGGTGATCTCCGCCCGGGCGTCGACCAGCGCCTCGCGCAGGATGTCGTCGCGGCTCTCCCGCTGCGGGGTGCGCAGGTTGTCCCACCAGACGCTGTTCGGCTGGGCGACCAGCGTGCGCACCACCTCGAACCAGCGCGAGCCGCCGTCCGGCCAGGCCGCCTCCGGCAGCTGGTCGTGGAAGGTCAGCGCGAGCAGGTTGCGCCAGACGATGTTGAAGTACGCCGCGGGGGCGGAGTCGGCCGGCTGGGTGAAGTCCCAGCCCTTCAGCGTGTCCTGGCCCTGCTTCTCGAACTCGTCCTCGATGCCGATCCGCAGCAGGTACGGCACCAGCAGCTCGGCGTTGCGGTTCTTGGTGTCCAGCTGGATCGACGCCATCGCGTCCACGTTCAGCTTGCCGGCCGCCCGGATCCGCTCCAGGATCTGCTGGGACCGGTAGCCGTAGTCCCAGTCGTTGGTCAGGTCGTACCGGTACGACGGCGGCACGACGGCCTGGTTGGCGGTCACGATCACGCCGTCGGCCGGGTCGAACTCGGTCGGCATCGCGGCGAACGGAATGGTGCCGGCCCACTCGTACTTCGGGTCCCAGCCGGGCACCGGCCAGTCGCCGGTACTGGCCCGCCGGACCGGGACCTTGCCGGGCGCCTGGTAGCCGATGTGGCCCTCGCGGTCGGCGTACACCAGGTTCTGCGAGGGGACGTCGAACAGGGTCGCGGCGGTCCGGAACGCGGTCCAGCTCTGCGCCTTGTTCATCGCGAAGATGGCGTCCGCAGTCCGGCCCGGGGTGAGCGCGGTCCAGCGCAGCGCGATCGCGTACGCCTCGGAGCTCTTGCCCTTGGCGGCGAGCTCGCCGGCCTCCCGGGCCTCGTCGGTGACGTCGGAGATGAGCGGGCCGTGCCGGGACTCCCGGACGGTGATCGTCTCGGGCTCCTTCTGGCCGGCGATCTTGAACGACTCGGTCCGGGAGCTCAGCGGCTCGACCTTGCCGTTGTAGAGCACGCCGTCGCCGGTCAGCCGCTCGAGGTAGAGGTCCATCACGTCGGGGTCCAGGTTGGTGAAGCCCCAGGAGATCGCGCTGTTGTGGCCGATCACCACGCCCGGCAGCCCGGAGAAGCTGAAGCCGGACACGTCGAACGGGCACTGCGGGCTGAACTTGCGGCAGTGCAGACCGACCTGGGTCCAGATGCCCGGCATGGTGGCACCCAGGTGCGGGTCGTTCGCCAGCAGCGGCTTGCCGCTGTCGGTGTGCTCGCCGGAGACGACCCAGGAGTTCGAGCCGATGCCGTCACCGCTGCCGAGCAGCGTCGGCAGCGCCTTGACCACCTTGTCGACGCTGTCCAGCGACTTCAGCACATCCGGGGTCAGCATCGCCCGGCCGGGCGCCTGGCTCTCGGCCGGCGTGGCGGTGAACTTGCCGCCCTCGACCCGCGCACCGGCCAGGATCGGCTCGTTGCGGTCGTACGGGTAGGCCGGGTAGAGCGTCTCGACGGTCTTCGCGGGCAGCGTCGCGGCCAGCTTGGTCCGGGTGATCTCGTCGTCCATGTTGCCGCGGCCGAGGTCCCAGGCCATCGCCTTCAGCCAGGCCAGCGAGTCGGCCGCCGTCCACGGCGCCGGGCGGTAGTCGGTGCCCTTGAGCGACAGGACGGCGTACTCGAGGCTCAGGCCGGAGCCGGAGTGCTGGTCCAGGTAGCCGTTGACGCCGCGGGCGTAGTCCTCCAGGTACTGACGGGTGGCCGGGCTGAGCAGGCCCAGCTCCTTCTCGGCGACCCGGCGCCAGCCGAGCGTGCGGACGACCTTGTCGGTCTCCAGGGCGTCCCGGCCGAACAGCTCGGTCAGCCGGCCGGAGGTGACGTGCCGGCGGAAGTCCATCTCGAAGAACCGGTCCTGCGCCGCCACGTAGCCCTGGGCGGCGAACAGGTCGGCCGGCCGGTCGGCGTAGATCTGGGGAATGCCGTTGGCGTCGCGGACCACCTCCACGTCCGCGTCGAGCCCGGACAGCTCGATCGAGCCGTCGTAGGACGGGAAGGAGTGCCGGACCACGAAAATGCCGGTCCCTGCCACGACGAGCAGCAGGGTGGCCAACGCGATTCCGCTGATGACGAGTAACCGAAGCAGGCGACGCACGGACCAACCGTAGAGAATGCCGCCGCCCACCCCAAATGCTGGAACCACTCCTTAACGCTCCGTACCCGGATCCGGGACCGAACTGCTGGGCTCGACCAGTGCGTACACCTCCACCGCGCCGGAGGTGAAGCGGTGCTGCGCGAGCCGCTTCAGCGCTGCTGACGGCCGGTCGAGGTTGGTGTCGAACACCAGCCAGCGGACGCCGTACTGCGTCCAGAGGTGATCCAGGTCCCGCTTGGCCGGCCGTTTGAACGCCCTGTCGTTGGCCTCCAGCAGCGGCTGGTCCCAGAACGGCCCGTTGATCGCGGCGTAGCTGTCCTGGCGGCTCTGGGCGGTCGGGGTGTACGCCCAGCCCTCCACCAGGACCCGGCGCTCGGCGTACCCGGCGAGCCAGAAGTTGCGGGCGTCACACCTCTTCACGGTGTAGACCGGCGTGCAGTGGGAGTTCGTGGCGAGCCGGTCGCCGACGTCCGAGTGGTCACGGATGTACCTGGCCGCCTCCGCTCCCCCGGCCGGGACCTGCCGCCTGGTCTGCCGGCACTCCGGCCGATCCGGCCCGGCGACGCAGACGCGGTCGGCGAACGTGGTCACCACCGTCTCCGGGAGGTGGACGGCCGCCACGCCGAAGACCACCAGGACGCCGAGGCCGAGTGCTACCGCCCGCTCGCCGGTGCGCCTCAGGACGAGCGTGACCAGGGCGGCGACCAGGAACACGGTGGCCCACGGCCAGAGCACCTGGACGCTGACGGCGAGAATGCCTTGGCTGAGGCGCGGCTTGGTCGGTGTCAGCGCGGAGAGCACCTTGGCCAGCACCATGCCGGCGGCCAGCGCCAGGAGCACGCGAGGAACGAGCTGGCGCAGGCGCAGGCCGCCGAGAAGGAGCGTGAGCCCCCACACCGAGGCCGCGATGGCGATCGGGAAGGCTGCGCGGACGAAGTACAGCTGGCTGTAGCCGGGATGGCGGAAGACCGCGCCTGCCACCACGCCAACGAGCACGAAGCTGACCAGGAAGACGGCGTCGGGTGACTTCCAGCGGCGCTCCCGGAGGAAGCCCAGCATGCCGAGGCCGCCGAGCGCCCAGGAGACCAGCAGCGTGGTGCCCGTCGTACCCAGGACCGCAATGGCCGCCGGTTCGCCGTGGTAGCGGGAACCGAAGCCGACCTGCCCGGCCAGCGCGTGGAAGCTCTGCCCGGGTCCCCAGGCAACTCCGGATGAGCCTGCGCTGAACAGCACGGCCTGGGCGAAGACGAACGTCGCCAGCACTGTGAGCCCCAGTGCTACCGAGGCGCGATCCACTCGACGGGTCACTGCGAAGCGAGCGACCACGGCCAGGCCGACCGCGGCGACCAGCAAGGGCACGAACGAGGCCTTGGCGCCGGCGAGTGCTGCCAAGCCGACGACCAGGAGCACCCAGTGACTCCTCCTGGTGTCGCCGCGGAGTACGCAGACGATCAGCCAGACGACCGGGAACGCCAGCACGACGGCGAACGCGTGCGTGAGGCTGTACATCAGCACGCCGCTCGAGTACGCCGCTTGGCTGATCAGGTCGCGGCCGTTCCAGCCGTAGACGTCGAAGCTGGACACGGTCAGCAGCAGCCAGGCGGCCAGCGGGCCCGCCCAGGACTTGCGCGCCAGCCGAGTCGCCAAGGCCGCCACCGCGAGCACTGGGACCAGAGCCGCTGTGACCGGGATCAGGCGGCGGAGAAGGAGGTCCAGCTCGATCCCGGTCAGCCAGTTCGCCGCCGCGAGCTCGGCGTGCAGGAACCAGTGGTAACTGAGCGACTCCCCGATGACGAAGGGGATCTGACCGGGCATGTGGTGCTTCAGCTCGGCGGCGAGCGCCAACTGGTACGGCAGGTCGCTGTACTGGAAGGCGGCGTCGGGGAAGGCGATGGGCTCGATCTGGAGCCCACTGCGCATGATCACCCAGAGGCCCAGCACCGCAGCGGCCGCGACACTCCAGGCCCACCACGCCGGCATCGGCGGCCGGCTACTCCGCCAGTGGGCGCGGAGGCTCCGCACCGCGACGAAGGCAACGACTGTCACCACCGGCACGGCTACCGGCAGCAGCGGGAGCCCAATGGCCCGGCCGGGGATGTAGGTGAGGATCGACAGCGCGAAGCCGAGACCCGTGCCGAAGGCCAGGTCCGCCGGGAAGCCGTCCTGGTTTCCACGGCCCCACCGCCACAGCAGGACGCCTGGCAGCATGATGCCAAGTCCCAGGTAGACGCTGTAGAGCAGTACGTCGCCCCATGGCGTCCCGAAGGCTCCGGTCAGGCCCGCAGCCCCGGCCCAGACCAGTGCTCCCGGCGCCATCCGGCTCGCCGACCGCGCACAACTTTTCAGTTCCCGCCCCAGTGGTCCCACAGACTGAAGATGCTTCCTGGGGCCTGCCGGTTCGCTCGGTCCGCAGATCCGAGTTGGAATACTTCGCCGCTCTGCCGCATTATTAGCAGTCGAGTAGCAAGAGTGCCAGCGGCCTGAAGGGGAATGACGTGCCGACGTACCAGTACCAGTGCACCGACTGCGGCGAAGCGCTCGAGGTCCGGCAGAGCTTCACCGACGACGCCCTGACCGTCTGCCCGAACTGCGACGGCACCCTGCGCAAGGTGTTCAACGCGGTGGGCGTCGTGTTCAAGGGCTCCGGGTTCTACCGCACCGACAGCCGCTCGTCGGGCAGCAGCACGGTCGGCGCGAAGTCCGACTCCTCGTCCACGTCCGCGTCGAGCTCGTCGTCCTCGGACTCGTCCAAGTCGTCGTCCGCGGCCTCTTCCTCGTCGTCCTCGTCCTCGTCGTCATCCTCGTCCTCGTCCGGCTCCTCGGGCTCGGGGTCCTCCTCCAGCGCTGCCTGATCCCCTTCCCGGGGGCGCTGTCCCCGGCCTGTGGACAACGGAAGCTGCTCGGCCGCGGAAACTCGTACTTTCCCTGGCATGACGAACTCCTTCCTGCACGACCTGGTCCGCGCCGCCCGTTGGCACCGCCGGCTCCTCGCCGGCCTCTTCGCGGCCGCCGCCGTCTACTTCGCGCTGGTCGCGGTCTCGCCGCCACCGGCCGCCTCCACACCGGTCCTGGCCGCCGCCCGGGACCTGCCCGGCGGCCTCACCCCCGCCGCGGGCGACATCCGGACGCTGCGGCTACCGACCTCGACCGTCCCTGCGGGCGTCCTGCCACCAGGCACAGACCTGTCCCACCGGGTCCTGGCCACCGCCGTCCGGTCCGGCGAGCCGTTGACCGACGCCCGGTTCCTGACACCGACGGCGGTCCCACCCGGCCTGCTCGCCTATCCCCTCCGCTTGGACGACGCCGACATCGCAGCCCTGCTCCGCCCCGGCGACCGCATCGACCTGTACGCCGCCTCGGCCACCGCCGACGCATCCGCGACGAGACTGGCCGAGGCGGTTCCGATCCTGGCCCTGCCCGCGCCGACCCGCAGTACCGGCGCTCTGGTCGTACTCGCCGCGTCGCCCGGTACCGCCGCCCGGCTGGCCCAGGCCTCGGCGAACACCCGACTGACCGTCGCGCTCACTCCCGACACGAGCTGACCCGGCCCTTTCACTGAGCGGACATCTGCGGCTACGATCCGCGATCGCCCGGCGCGCTCCCTCGCCTGCCCTCCGGCGGAGTCCTACCTTGTCCCGGTACACACCGCCGTGGGGCCGATGGGCCCTCTTCGTGGAGGCAGAAAGAGATGCTCAAGGGCTTCAAGGAATTCCTGATGCGCGGCAACGTGCTGGACCTGGCGATCGCCGTCGTGATCGGCACCGCTTTCGCGACCGTGGTGAAGACCGTGGTCGACAGCCTGGTCAACCCGCTGGTCGCCTCGCTGGGCGGTTCCAACGTGAAGGGCCTCGCCTGGACGATCGTCGAGGGCAACGAGAAGTCGACGATCGACTTCGCCGCGATCATCAACGCCTTCGTCGTCTTCTTCCTGACCGCGCTCGTCGTGTACTTCGTGCTGGTCGTGCCGATGAAGAAGATCCAGGACCGGCGCGCCGCGGCGGCCGCCGCGAAGGGCGAGGTGCCCGAGGCGGAGCCGCTGACCATGGACCAGCAACTGCTGGTCGAGATCCGCGACTCGCTGCGCGCCCGCCAGTAGGAGTCCGGGCCAGCGCTCTTGGCAGGCCCTGCCCGAGCGTCCGGGCAGGGCGGCCGGCGGCGTCTCTGCCCGGGGGGCGAGCCGTCCGACCGGGGTTCGGGTGGGGTGGCGAGGCGGTGTCAGCCGGGCTTCGGGTACTGCATCCAGGTGTAGGGCAGCGGCTGGTCCTTGTTCCACTCGTCGGCCAGCTCGGCCGGCACCAGCTCGAACCCGACCCGGCGATAGGTCCGAAGCGCCGGCACGTTGTCCGGCCGCACCCGCAGGAACACGTCCGCGTAGCCCGCGTCCAGCGCCGGTCCCAGCAACGCTCGCACGAACGCCGTACCGATCCCCCGGCCGCGCGCCTCCGGCCGAACGATGACCCGGGCTACCTCGACCTCGTCCTCCTCGTCGTCCAGCCACAGCTCGGCGTAGCCGACCGCCGCGCCGTTCACGTAGTACAGGTAGGCCTCGACGTCGTCGGCCTCGTTCCGCCAGTTCTGCCGCAGCTCGACCGGAAACGGGAACTCGTTCCGCCCCGACAGCAGCGCGACCTCCTGCGCCGACGTCGCCCAGCCCGCGACCACCGCCTGGTCACCGTCGAACCCCCGCAGCTCCATCAGCCGCCCTCCCTCGCCCGTCACCCCAAGCATCCACCCACTGCGCCCTTCGCAGCGCGCGATTTGCGGACGACAGGCGGTTTCCGCGCACTCGGAGTGTGAAACGGCAAGGTCAGCCGGGGTGCGGCGAGGGGTCAGCGGGTGCGGCGCGTCGCCCGGGGGCGGCGCGTCGACCGGAGGGCGGCGCGTCGACGCCGTGCGGCGCGTCAGCCGCGGTGCGGCGCGTCAGCCGCGGTGCGGCGCGTCAGCCGTGGTGCGGCGGGACCTCGCGCAGGATGCGGTCGTCGTCGTCGCTGCCGTTGTCGCGCTCGCCCCAGGTGCGGGCGTCGTCGTCCCGGGTCTGCTCGGGGAACAGCGGCTCGTCGTCCTCGTACGGGCTGGTCATGCCGTCCAGGTTACGGGAGGGGCGACGTCAGTCCTGGCCCGGAATGCGCGGCAGGTTCTGCTGCCCGCCACCGCCCTCGATCTGGCCCTGCACCGCGCCCGGCGCGACCTGTGAGCTGGTTGCGGCGTGCAGCAGCGGCGCAATGCCCGGCTCGGTCAGCCAGCGGTCCGTGCCGAGCACCGACCACGCGGTCAGCACCGACAGCGTCGGCGTCGCCAGTCCACCCAGCTGCAGCGGTTCGGCGTTCTGGAAGCCGAAGGTGATCGTCCAGTGGGCCGGCGCCGGGTAGAACTCCTGCACCGAGTTGTAGTAGAAGCTCAGCCACCCGCGCTGCGGCAGATGCGTCATCAGCCGGTAGTTCGTCGCGATCAGCTGCACCTCCTGCAGATCGCGCCACATCAGCTGCATGTCGCGCTTCGCCGCGGCCTTCCGGCCCGCGTTGACGGCCGCGTTCGCCGCCATCATGCCGAGCACGAAGCCGGTGCTGCCGAGGAAGAACCCGCCGCTCGAGGTGTACCGGCCGCTGCCGCCGTACAGGCGCGCGTAGTGCACGGCCGTCTGCAGGTACGCCGTCTCACCCTGCTCCAGCACGATGCCGTACAGGGGCAACGGCTGCGGCGCGTTGCCGGCCATCAGCCAGCGCGCCCAGTCCTGCCCCAGCTGCCACTCCTCCTGCTCGCGGCGAGCGAGTTCGGCGGAGTCCTTTCTCTTGCCCACGTCCGTCCTTCCTCCGGCTGCACCCGGCATCATCGCATCCCGACCGGCCGAACAGAGCGCAGTTGTCACAGGTCTGCTGCTTTTGCCACGCGATCCGGCCTGTGACCAGATAGACGCGGCGTCGTGACACTTCCGCCACGGTCTGCGAGGCCTCGGTCCAGCATCATGGACCTCCTTGCCAACCCGGAAGGACCGAGTCGTGAGTGCATCAAGGACACGGGGCCTGATCGGAGCGTCGCTGGTGGTAGCAGTTCTCGGTACGGCCGCCGCCTGCGGCAACGAGAACGGCGCCGCCCCCGCCGCCCAGCCCACCCAGACGCCCAGCACCACCCCACCCACCCTGCCGACCACCACCCCGCCCACCCCCAGCGGAACTCCGAGCACCAACTGTCCGGAGACGATCAGCGCGATCCGTCAGTCCGTGGAGAAGGCGGTCTGGGGCAAGGGAACGCCGAAGTCGGCGTTCCAGCCGGTCAGCGTGACGATCTGCCAGTACGACGCGCTGGCGACCGGCCAGGACTACGCCACAGTCACCACCCAGCGGACCGGCCAGCAGGCGACCGACCTGTTCGCCCTGGTCAACGCCGCGAAGCCAGAGCCGAAGAAGCCGGACTTCTGCACCAAGGAGCTCGGCCCGACCTACGTGCTGCGGTTCACCGACAACGACCGCGGCGTCCTGTCCTACACAGCCGAGGCGTACGGGTGCCACCGACTGGTGGCGACCTCGTTCGAGGGGCAGGGCAAGCCCGGCGAGCTCGCCGCGCCTCGTGCGGTCACCCCCGAGCTGGAGAAGTCGCTCGGCCTGCGCTGACCCTGCACCGGACGCGCCCCCCGAAGCCGTCCGGGACGGGGTCATCCCCGCTCGCCTTGCGGGTCCCTTCGAGGTCGGCCCGCAAGGCGGGCGGCTGAGCCTTGCCCCAGCCAGTTGTTGGCTGCACCCTGATCGGCAGGAGCCGTTCCGGGAGGCCACATGCGGCACGCCCTAGTAGCCGCGCTAGTGCTCAGCTGCTCAGCCGCCGCCTGCTCGGACCCGCCGAAGGAGTCCGTCGTCCCCCAGGACCGGCAGTGCGCCGGCATCTCCGGCTTCACCTGCACGACGCTCAGCGTGCCGCTGGACCACTCGAAGCCCACCGGCCGGCAGCTCGAGCTCGCAGTGGCCGCCGCGAACAACACCGACGCTCCCCGCGGCGTACTCCTGATGCTGACCGGCGGCCCGGGCCAACCCGGTGTGCCGTTGCTGCCCCGGATCCGCGACTACCTCGATCCGGCGGTGCTGGAGGAGTACCAGCTTGTCATGTTCGACCAGCGCGGCACGGGCTCGCGAGGCATCGACTGCCCCGAACTGCAGGCCGCTGTCGGCGGCTCCGACTTCCTGACCCCGCCGGCCGACGCAGTCGAGGCATGTGCGCGCACGCTCGGCTCCAGCATCAACTTCTACGGCACGCCCGACACTGTCGAGGACATCGAACTCCTGCGCCGCTCCCTCGCGCGCGATCAGCTCACGCTCAACGGCACGTCGTACGGCAGCTTCACCGCAGCGCAGTACGGGTTGAAGTACCCGAACCGGGTGCGGTCGCTGGTGCTCGACTCCGTCGTCCCGCACATCGGCTTCGATCCCTTCGGCGCAGACCTGATGGCCCACACCCGCACGGTCCTCGCCGCGGCCTGCCGACGCGACCCAGCCTGTACGACGGACCCGGTGGCCGACCTGGCTTGGCTGGTCCGGCACGGCGAGCTCGACGGCTCCCCGGTGAACGGCACGAGCCTGATCGAGTCCTTGTCGATCCTCAGCCTCAACTCGGTCAACCCGTCCCTCGAAGGCCTGCCGAAGGTGCTGCACGACGCGCGTCAGGGCGACACCGCCGCCCTGAAGGAACTCTTCCAACGCGCCACCAGCCGAGGCCTGCCGTACGACGAACTGTCCGCCGGACTCCACCTGGCCACGCTCTGCTCCGACCTGCGCTTCCCGTGGAAACCCGGCACGCCACCGGGCCAACGGGCCGCTGCCGTCGACGCCGCGATCAGCCGCCTCGACCGGACCGAGCTGCACCCGTACGACGTACGGACCGCGCGGAGCCAGCTCGTCGTCGAAGGGTGCCTGCGGTGGCCCGCCACGCGGGTTTCGACGTACCCGCCAGCGCGGGAGCTGCTGCCGAGGACGCTGATCCTGCACGGCGGCAACGACCTCTTCTGCCCGACCTCCTGGGCCGAGTGGGAGCGGGACCACGCCCGTCAGGCACACCTGGTCGTCGTACCGAGCAGCGGACACGGCGTACAGCGCAGCCAGTCCGACCGAACCGGAAAGACGCAGGTCAGCGGCTTCCTGCTGGGCTGAGACGCAACTGTGTGTGAATCTCTGCAGCACCCTGCGTCGCTCGATGCGTCTAATAGACGTGAGGTGTTGTACGCCCAGCTGGGGAGTTGCGAGTGGAGTTCGAGGAGTACGCGTCCGCGCGCGGGCAGGAACTGGTGCGGCTCGGGTTCACCATCTCCGGCGACTACCAACGCGCCGAGGACCTGGCCCAGATCGCGCTGATGCAGGCGTTCCGCTCCTGGCGCAAGGTGCAGCGGGCGGACGATCCGCACACCTACGTCCGGCGAATCCTGGTCAACTCCTACCTGTCGATGACGCGCCGCCGGTCCTTCACCGAGGCTCCGGCGGCCGACCTCGACCCCGACCGCACGGTGCCCGATCCCGCCACCGACATCGTGAACTCAGACGACCTGTGGCGCGCGCTCGCCACGTTGTCGGCCCGCGAGCGGGTCGTCCTGGTACTGCGCTATTACCAGGACCTGGACGACCGGACGATCGCCGACCTGCTCGGCATCAAACCGTCCTCGGTCCGCAGTGTCGCGAGCCGCGCGCTCGCCTCGCTGCGGAAGGCGAGGCAGTCCCACCGTGTTGACGAGAGGTTGCCGTGAGCAAGACTGAGCTCGAGGAAGATCTGCGCGCGACGTTCGACCGCGCCGCCGCTTCCGTTCCGCCGGCCCCCGACCTGGTGTCGAGGGCGACCAGCGGCGCCCGGCAGGCGCAGCGGCGTACGGTCGTCGCTGTCGGTACCGCCGCGGCCGCCGTAGCCGTGATCGCCGCGGCCGGCTTTGCCCTTGGCGGCTTGGGCGACTCGAAGTCTCCGCAGCCCGCGGCGACCACGCCCGCGCCTGCTGTCACCAGCTCTGCGCCGACGGACTCCCCGCCGGCGTTGGCGGGTCGCTGGCGGCCGTTGAAGATGGACGGCTTCACCACGCTGAAGACCGCCCGTCCGGACAATCCGCTGCTCACGTTCAACCCGGACGGCACCTGGATCGGGTCCGACGGCTGCAACGGGATCAGTGGCACCTTCACGATCGGGCAGCGCGGCGAGTTCACCGGCAAGGCGAACGGCCAGCGCCTGATCGAGTGCGCGAACGTGCCGCACACCACGGTGCTGCAGACGGCGAAGCGGGTCACGGCCGACCAGACGACGCTCCGGTTCTACCAGGGCGACGGACGCGAAGTTGCGGTCTACGCTCGCGCACGGTAGCGGGATTTGCTTGCGGACGGTAGTCAGCTATTGACTATACGGAGTCCTTCCTTGAAGGATCTACGTAAGCCCGTCCACTGATTGGGGAGCTTGGTGCGACTCTCAGCTACCGTCCCGCTGCTCGCTCTTGGCTCGTTGTCACTCGTTGCAGTCGCCGTGCCGTCGGCATCGGCGCCCGTGCCCCTCGCCGCCTCGTCGGTCGCGGTCTGCAACCACAGCGACCCCGTCACCAGTGCCGAACACTCCGAGCGACTGTCCCAGCCGACCAGCGCGAGCGATCCCCGGCCGCTCGGCCAGGCCCTCGGCGAAGGCGTCGCGGCCGCGATGCGTTCGATCGAGACGCTGGACGCGACCGGCCGCCCGACCTCCGGCCTGCCGTACGGGCTCAGCGCGGGCATCATCGGCGTACTCGGCACGCAGGACACCGGGTACAAGGTCGTGCTGGACGACTCCGTGGTCAACGAGAAGCGCTACCAGGCCGCGGTGCGGCAGCACGTCCCTGCCGCCGGCATGCCGATGCTGACCGTCGAGCGCAGCTGCCGCTCGGCCCGCTCGATCGCCGCCGCCTGGAAGGCCGTCGGCGCCCGCGCCTGGTCCCCCGACGCCGCCAAGACCACCTTCACCGCCGACCTCGACCCGGCCAGCGAGAACATCGTCGTCGAGTACGACAAGGCGACCACGCCGGCCGCCGGCGCAGCCGCTCTCGGCAAGCTCGCAGGCGTCTCCGCCGTTCCCACCGGCGTCGCCCGCCTCTCCCGCTTCAACGACACCCCGAACGGCGGCCACTGGGGCGGCGCCCGGATCACCTCGGCGCAGAAGAACTGCACCGCCGGCTTCTCCGTCGTCCGCCGCTCCACCAAGGCCCGCGCCTCCGTCACCGCCGGCCACTGCGGCGGCCCGGGCACCACCTGGCGCTCCGGCTCGCACTACTACGGCACCACCTCGGTCCGCACGAACTACCCCGACTACGACCAGGCCCTGCTCACCGGCAGCTCCTACGGCCCGAAGATCTGGACCGACGGCCCCGGCGACTCCGCCGACACCCGCACCGTCAAGGGCGGCAGCGACCCGTCGGTCGGCACGTCCGTCTGCCAGTCCGGCTCCTTCAGCACGTCGCTGTGCGGCATCACCATCCGCTCCCTCAGCGCCAAGTACTGCGATCCCGACGGATGCACCACCTACGTCATCCGAGCCACCCGCAACGGCCAAACCGCCATCATCGGCGGCGACTCCGGCGGCCCCGTCTACACCCGCCCGTCCGGCACCACCGCCACCATCCGAGGCATGGCCTTCGCCGGCTCCGGCTGCGCCAACTCCCGCTGCACCACCCTCTACGCCGAACGCTACGCCAGCATCTCCGGCCACCTGGGCGTCACCGCCCTCACCGGCTGACCCCCGTACGCCGTACAGCGCCCACCCGCCGTTCCGCTAGGCTGTCCCAGGCCCCATCACCGGGCCAACGTGCGCCCCCGTAGCTCAGGGCCCCTTCACCAGCAAGCGCCTCTACCTCGAGGAAACCCTCGACACGTACGCCGAGGCTGAGGTAGCCCAGACCGAGCGGCTCTACCAGGTCGACAAGCAGAAGGTTGACAAGAGCAACCTCACAGCGATGGAGGTGCTCGAGAAGCATCGCGCTGTCGCTGACCCCAAGCTCAAGCGACGCACGAAGGTACGCCGCGACCAGCTGATACGCGACTGCATCGAACCTCGGTTTGGCGGCATGTTCCAGGCCGCCAAACTTGAAGGCAGAACTACTACGCCCTACTACAGACCTGGAACCACGACGCCCAGCTACGAGCGGACCACAAGGGCAAAGAGCACAAGTGCGAACCGCTCGCGAACAGCTCGATTCGCGCGATCCACTTCATCCTACTTCCGCTTTCGCCGCGCCGTCAGGTGGGAATACCTCGATGTCAACCAGCCGGCACTCGCCGAGCCCCCGGAATTCGAGCAGGGCATACCTGACCCACCGAGCCCAAAGAACTCGCGCCGGTCATCAACGAGGCGTGGCGCGACCTGCTGGGGGCATGTTCTTGTGGTTGACGATGCTCAGCGCCTCTCGACGAGGCGAGATGTGCGTCCTCCGCTGGACAGACGTCGATCTGAGTCGCGGAAAGATCGTGGTCGGCCCCGCCGGCGATCAGTACGCCGACCGGGTCGAGGAGATCACGACCAAGGCCGAGCTGCAGAAACGTCTCCGCCTCGATGCGTACACAGTCGAACTGCTGACCATGTGCCACGAGTACTGCAAACACCAATGCGAGCGCCTCGGCGTCGTGCTCGCGTGTGACGCCTGCCTGTTTCCCAGCGAGCCGGACTTCTGCGCCGCTCTGAAGCCCAACCCTTCGACTCAGCGATACCGTCGTCTCGCGAAGAGGAACGGCCTACGCAGTACGAGACTCCACTCGATCCGGCACTACTCGGCCACCGAACTGCTGGGCGCCGGCGTCGATCTCCGCGCAGTCCATGGTTGGCTGGGACACACTCAGGCTTTGACCACGCTGAAGTTCTACACGGCCTGGCTGGAGAGGACGGACAACGCGGCGGCGGACGTGCTCGCCAACTCGATCCCTCGTCTTGACTTCGCAGCCAGGAGGCCCCGTCATGCCTGGGAAATCCTGACGGCGGCACTGCGAGCCGACATCGAGGCAGGCAAGTACCCGGTCGGCTCCGACCTTCCGCTTGCACGCGAGCTGGCCGTAAAGCACAGCGTCTCGGTAGGAACCGTCAGCCGCGCGACCGCAGAGTTGAAGGCCCTCGGGTTAATCGAGGCGGAGCAGTACCGGAGGGCCAAAGTGATCAGACAGTTCAAGCCGCCTGTCGTAGTTAACGCGGCGGGTTGACACTCAGCCTCGGCGGCGTTACTGGGTGCCCCCGGCAGGAATCGAACCTGCGGCACATGGTTTAGGAAACCACTGCTCTATCCCCTGAGCTACGGGGGCGCACGCGGGGGCTAGCGTATCTGATGGCGAGCGCCCGAGTAGGACTCGCCTCCCAGGCACTTGCCGTTCGCGCGTCGACCTAGCCGCGCGATGCCGCCTGGCCGTACAAACGAGGAGACCTCGTCCGCCGAATCTGGAACAATCGCCGGGTGGCGCCCCGTCATCACACCGTGCCGCAGTTCTCTGTGCGCAACTTTTGCGAACCCGAGCGGTACGGTCCTGCTCGTTGACCGCGACGACGTCAGCCGGCCTACCCCACGGCGGTGGGGAAGGCCTGCGCAGAGGTCGGGTTCTACCGGATGGACCCGCAAGCGTTCGTGCTCGACGACAGCCCACATTTCGAACCAGAGGTCATCGAACAGCACCTCAGCCAGTTCGAACACGCGGCCGCGACTGGAGTCCATAAGCTGGTGCAGACCGGGCTCGCCGACATCACCAACGAGGATTGGTACCACCTGGTCAACCACATCGCCCTGCAGACCGTCCGCGGTAACAGGTTCCGGGAGGACCTGCAGGGGGTTATCTGCGCGACGACTATGGTGGCCTGGGCCGGGAGTCGAACCAACGTTCGCCTCGAGTTCAGCCGCGCAGTCGTACCTGCCACAGCCAGCCGGGACTGTGATCCTGACCCGCGCACGAGTACATGCTCGGCGGGGACGAGGAGATGAGGCACAGGCCAGAGCCGAGGTTCTTGACGAACCCGCCGGTGGTCGTGCCCCAGTGCTGCCAGTACTGGTAGGGGTTCTCTGGATCGCAGGTCTGCGTTGGGATATTGGTGCCGGTATATCCCGCGATGCACTGGTTGGCGTTGCTGTACCGCTGAATGAACCCGCCGTTCCAAATGACCCATTTCTGACCGGCGTCTCCGTCTACGCAGGTGCCGAGGTAGACGCCGTTGTGGTAGCTGCCATTGCTGTCCAAGCAGTATCGAACCGTCGCGTTGCTCTGAATGCGATACGGGCCCGGGCGGCTCAGTGTCGCCTTGTCGCTGGCCACCGGCGGCGATTGCCGGTCGGTACCCCCACCGGCGCCACCCCGAGTCGAAGGTGCCGTGCCAGCTGGCTTGTCGCCCGACGGGTCGAAGTGCTTGCTGGGTGTTGCGGCGGCAGTTGTCGCTGCCGGCCGGGCTGTCGCTGGGGCGGTCCCCGCGGAAGCGGTGAGCACCGACCCGACGGACAGTAACGCTACTCCGCTGGTGGCAAGTCGTCCGAAAGTCTTCAAGGGTCGCTCCTAGCTGTCTGGATTCGGGGCCGCGGATTTCCAGGAGACCAAGAAGCACTTTCAAATCACTTTCTCCTCGCGGATGACCCCAGCATCGAGGCCGTCTCCCAAATCGGCTCATTCATTGACTGGGCCCGCCGAGCAGAACTCACGCCTCTTCTGAGAACATCGCAAACGTCCGCCCGGGTGAGCGGCTAGGCGGCTGGGACCAAGCGGCCAAGACTGCCCTGCAGAGAGCACCGGCTCTGGAAAACTGTCGGCGCCGGGTGGGATCGTCATGTGGTCCGGAGCTGATGGGCCGGGACTTACACCACATTCGACGGCAGCACCTGCGTGGTGTGCGGGTGACGGACTTCGCCTACCTGCGGCCGCAAGCGGAGCGTCGCCAAGATGCGCTCCGCGCACGGCTTCCTGAGGCCCTCAACGGCCCGGTGGCCACCGAAGGGTCTCCGCAGAGGTGTGGGCCTGTGGGTGACTTACGCATCCGGGCCGAATTGCGTGCATCCTGTTCATAGGGACTCGGGGACGCGGCCACACCCGCCGGACCCGTCACGTCAAACGACTCCGGGGACCCCGGCGGGTGCAGACCACCCCGGGATGATTGCTCAACGACTGCTTCGACGCAGCCCTCAACGCCGGACGCTCAGCGGCGCGGGTGCTTCGACAGCATCTTGTCGACTTGCTGAGCGCGGCCGTCGACGCTGATCGCGTCCGAGTCGACGCCGTCTCGGCAGAAGAACAGCCGCCGGGTGGCCGGCAACGTTGACGGTGTGAACCTGACCGCGTACCCGCGGGTGGTCAACTTGTGGCGCTTTCCGCCCTTCACGACGTCCGCCCGCGTGACGTATGGCTTGGTTTCCGCCCGGTAACCCGGTTTCGTAACGACAGTCAGAAAGGTTTGTTCGCCGACGCACTTCCAGGTGACGGTAGCCTCAGGAAGATCGAGACGCCGGTTGACTGGAGCGTTCGGGGTGCGGCCCTTGACGGGACCTGAGCCGGCCGAAGTGCCAACCTTGGACTGGGCGGCTGCCAGGCGGGCGTCTACCGCCGAGCGGGACAGCACTTCGGTGCCGGAGCTGCCCGTGCTGGCCAGGCTGATTGTCGCGCCGCCAGCGGCGACGGCAGCGGTGGCAACCCACAGGGTGGTCAATGCAATTGTTCGTCTCATGTCAGAATCTTCGCCTGGCAGCGGTTAAGGCCACGCTAAGCGGATCGAAAGGCCAGCTCCTGATCAAAGCTGGCGAGCCTGCCCACGGTTACGGTGCTGCTATGCCCCATGTCCTGGTCGTTGAAGACGACCTGAAGGTCCGCAACGCCCTGTTGCGTGCCCTGACCGAGCGGGGCTATGCAACAAGCTCTGCAGGCGAAGGGCTGAGCGGTTTGTCGGAGCTCACCCACGGTAGTCCTGATCTTGTTCTGCTCGACCTCGGATTGCCTGACATCGAGGGCGGGGAGTTGCTTCGGATGCTGCGCGTTGTGAGCCAGGTCCCGGTGATCGTGGTGACGGCGCGGGATGATGAACAGCAGATGGTGGACATGCTGGACGGCGGCGCCGACGACTATCTGGTGAAACCCTTCGGGCCAGGGCAGCTCGACGCCCGAATCCGCGCCGTACTGCGCCGTAGTGGCGTCGACCATCGACCCGGGGTGCTCACCGTCGGCGCTCTGATGATCGATCCGGCGGCACGCAGCGCTCGGTTGGACGGCGATGAGCTGGAGTTGGCACCGCGCGAGTTCGAACTGTTGCGCTATCTGGCCGAGCGTGCGGGCGAGGTGGTAACCCGGCGGCAGTTGCTGGTCGAGGTCTGGCAACTGGCGTACGGAGGAGCTGAGAAGACCGTCGACGTCCACCTGTCGTGGTTGCGCCGCAAGCTCGGTGAGACCGCACAGCAGCCCCGGTACCTACATACCGTGCGTGGAGTAGGCGTTCGGCTCACAGCGCCGCCGGGGACCTGAAGATGCGCAGGCGACTTGCCATGCTCGTGGCGGCCACCACATCACTCGTGCTGATCGCCTTCCTGGTACCGATCGCCGTGCTCCTGCGGTCGGAGGCTGCCGAGAGGGCAACCGGGCAGGCGTCGATGGAAGGCCACTCGATCGCTCAACTGCTCCCGGACGTTGCCGAGGGCTCTCTCCCGGCGGATGGAACGACCACGGTCTTCCTCGCGGACGGCCGCGTCATCGGCGCGAGGGCTGCTACGAGTCCGTCGGTGCGACTGGCACAGCAGGGCCAGTCGTTCATCGCCGAGACCGCCGGCGGCCGGGAGGTGCTGATCGGGGTTCAGTCCGGTGCCGACGGCACAAGCGTTGTCCGCGTCTTCGTCCCTGCCTCCACCTTGTACGACGGGGTCGCCAAGACCTGGGCTCTGCTCGCCCTGCTCGGGCTCGCGCTCTTCGCGTTGGGCATGGTGATCGCCGATCGACTCGGCCGCCGACTGGTCAGGTCGGTCACCGCCCTCGCCGAGACGGCCGACCGGCTCAGCAGGGGCGAGCTCACGGCCCGAGTGAACCCAGGCGGCCCACCGGAGATCCACAACGTCGGCTCCGAGCTGAACCGGCTCGCCGATCGCATCGACGAGCTCTTGAACTCGGCACGAGCAGAGGCCGCGGACCTCGCCCACCGGCTGCGCACGCCCCTGACGGCGCTCCGACTCGACATCGGCGGTCTGCGCGACCCGGTCGAGTCCGAACGTGTGCTGGCGAGCCTGCAAGATCTGTCAGCCCAGGTTGACGAGATCATCCGTACCGCACGTCGCCCGGGCCGGACCGGCGCGGTGGCGATGGCCGACCTGGCGGCGATCGCGCGTGAACGGCTGCACTTCTGGGCGGCCCTCGCTGAAGACACCGGTCGACCGCTCACCGGCAACATCCCCTCCAAGGCGGTCTTGGTGCGGATCGGCGCCGAGGACCTGGCCGCGACCTTCGACGTCCTTCTGGACAACGCATTCCGCCACACGCCCGACAGCGCTGCCGTTCGACTCGTCGTCGAGGACAACGGCGTCGCCTGGGTGGAAGACGCCGGCACAGGTATCGGTCCGACCGCAGGGACGCCAGGAACCACCGGGCTCGGACTGGACATCGCACGCCGTACGGTCGAGGCAGTACGCGGTTCGCTCACCATCGGAAGCTCAGAACTTGGCGGTGCAAAAGTCGTCTTGACGATCGAGCGGCTGAACCGCGAGACCGCGCAAAGGAACTCCAGTCCGGCGTGACCGAACCGGCGCGAACTCTCGGAGAGCGGCAAGTCCGGAGTCCGGCCGCTGGTCGCCTGGGGTTCGGGTGACCGGCTCGGTGGAACGGCGGGCGCTGATCGTGTTCAATGCCCGCCCGCCAGCTGACAGGCCTCGGCAGCCATACGCGCCGCCCGAACCATCTGTCTTCAACCGAGGACACCGAAGCCTGCTTGGTGGAGCCCTCTGTCAAATCCAGACCACCGACAGGATCGTTCGACCCGCACTCCTGAGATTCGTCACCAAGCTCGCCAGCTGACCACGATCACGTCGCGGACACTGTCTCCCGACGCAACCTCCCAGGCCACACTCGACAAGTACCCCGGGAGCCCAAGGGAAAAATGTTCTACTCGCGCAGAGTTGTGGTTCGGCGCGGGTACCGGGCGCCGGCGGTGCGTCCGGCGAGGACTCGTTCTTCGGGTTGCTCGCGTGCTTGGGGTTGCGGCGGAGTTCCTGACGGCCGGTCAGGGGGTGTCGGTGTCCAAGGGGGTCACCTCGATGGGGCGGCGGCAGGCTTGGGTGGCTTTGCTGGCCCAGGTGTGGGCGGTGGCGAGGTCGGGGGCCTGGATCACCCAGAAGCCGGCGAGGTACTCCTTGCTTTCGGCGAAGGGGCCGTCGGTGATGAGGATTTCGTTCTCGCGGGAGCGGACGACCGACGCGGTGTGCCGAGGCCGGAGGCCGGCGGCGAAGAGCCAGGCGCCGGAGGCTTTCATTTCGGCGTTGACGGCGTCGACCTCCGCGCCGTCGTGGTCCGCGGACTCGCCTTCGACCATTTGAACGGCCAAGAGGTAGTGGTTCATGTCGGCTCCCTGTGGTGTGGTGCGCGGGTGGGTCTCACCATCTGTACGAACGGTGGCGCGTCAGATCGACAGAGGGAAGGGGCGACTACTGCGGGAGTGGGGCCACGTAGACCCAGAGGCCTGCCTCGCGGGTGAAGTGGCTGTTCTCGTGCTGGCTGGCGGGGTGTCCGTCGTGAAGGTAGTGGGCTCGAAACTCGACGGTGCCTTCGGTGTGGAACGCCGTGCCGTTGGTGGTGTTGACGATCTCCAGGCCGGTCCACTGGGTGTTGTCGAGGCGCAGGGTGGTGGGGCGCGTCGTGGTGGACCAGGTTTGCAGCAGGTAGGTGGCGTCGTGAGCCACGAAGGCGCTGTAGCGGGAGCGCATCAGCTGCTCTGCGGTGGCGGCGGTCTTACGGCCTGCGTGGAAAGCGCCGCAGCAGTCTGCGTAGGCGGCGTTCAGGCCGCAGGGGCATGGAGACGCGGGTGACAGCGTGGCAACTGGTTCGCGGGTACGACGTTTGGCCATCCGCTGATTGTCGCGGATGGCCGTCGTACGACGTACTGGGCTACTTCTGGCCGGGGTCGAGCCGGTCGGTGGCGGAGTTGGCCGCCTCCTGGGCGTTGTCGACGTGGCCCTGCACGTTGTCGACGTGACCCTGAGCCGTTTCGGCGTGGCCTTGAGCGGTTTCGACGTGACCCTGGGCGGACTCGCCGAGGCCGTCGGCCGCTCCGCTCACCTGCTCGGTCGCGTCGCCGATGGGCAGGTCGATGCCGGTCGCCTCGCTGACCTTCTCGCCGGCACCTTGGAGCATTTCGGACGCCTTGTCCTTGAACTTGTCGAAGATGCTCATGGGAAGACCCTTCGGTTGTGGACGAGTCACAACCCTAACAAAGTGCGCGCACGCCGCCTCGCAGAGTGATCGGCCGTCCATCGCGCCGCACACCTTGGGTGCGGACGATCAACGATATATCGTCGACGTATCGCGACAGTTCGTTAGGGACGGTGGTCAGGATGACGGGATCGGCGTACGCGGCGGGGTGGCCGTTCGAGGGGTTCGGGCGGCGGTGGGGGTGCTCCGCGTTCGAGGAGCTCAAGGACGAGGTGCTGGCGGCCATGGGTGGGCGGCGCGGGCACGGAGGGCACCACCAAGGGTTCGGTGGGCAGTGGGGTGGGGCGTTCGGCGGGCCGCTGTTCGCGCCGCCGTGGGCGGGGCCGGGCGGCCCGCGGGGATGGAAGGGGCCGAAGGCTCGGCGGGGCGATGTGCGGGCGGCGATTCTGGCCGTGCTCGCGGAGCAGCCGATGAACGGTTACCAGATCATCCAGGTGGTGGCCGAGCGCAGTGGCGGGGCCTGGAAGCCCAGCCCTGGTTCGATCTACCCGACCTTGCAGCAGCTCGAGGACGAGGGACTGGTCAGGGCTGACGCGGCGGTCGGGCGGCGCACGTTCACGTTGACCGACGAAGGGCGCACGTACGTCGCGGAGCACGCGGACGAGGTGTCGGCGCCCTGGGAGGCGATGAGCGCGAACGCCGACGAGGACGAGAACGGGTTGAAGCCGTTGCTCGGCCAGGTCGGTACGGCGTTGTGGCAGGTGCTCGCGACAGGGACTCCCGAGCAGCAGGCGAAAGCCCGCAAGGCGCTGGTCGAGCTGCGGCGGACGCTGTACGGCATCCTGCAGAACGACGACGAACAGGACCGGTCATGAGCCAGGTTCCGGATCGGGTGGTGCGGATCGGGGACGCCGAGCGGGACCAGGCGGTCGCCTCGCTCGGGGACCACTTCGTGGCGGGTCGGCTGACGCAGGAGGAGTTCGAGGAGCGCAGCGAGCGCGCGACCCGGGCTCGGTACACCAACGAGCTCACCCCGCTGTTCGCCGATCTGCCGGAGCCGGTGGCTGTGCAGCCTGAACTTCGCGGGTGGGGGCCTGGGCCGCAGCAACTGCGCGCCGGACCGCCGCCGGCGTTCTTCTTCCTGCTGCCGGTGCTGGTGATCGGGCTGGTGGTGGCCAGCGTGTCGTTCGCGGCTCCGTGGATCCTGTGGATGTTCTTCTGGATCGCCTTGTTCGGCGGGCCGGTCCACCGCAGGCGCCAGCACGGGTACGGGCACCGCCACCGCTGATCACGGACGACGTGCCCGCCGGCGCGGGATCTCCTGCGCCAGCTCGACGATGAACCCGTCGGGATCGGCGAGGTGGACGGTGCGGTGACCCCACGGGCGATCCGCCGGGCCGGTCAGGATCGGTACGCCGAGCTTCCCCAGCCGGCGGGCCTGCGCGTCGACGTCGTCGGTCAGCAGGACGATCTCGGCCGCGGGGCCGGGCGCGACCGGGCCGCCGGTGAGCCACTCGGCCCGGCGCCGTTCGTACAAGGCGAAGCGCGGCGCCGTCGTACCGAACTCCGCGTAGCCGGCGTCGGTGAAGCGGTGCGGCAGGCCGAGCACGTCGCGGTAGAACGCGATGGAGGCGTCCAGGTCGGAGACGTAGAGAATGACGTAGCCGATGCGGTCCACCCGGGTCACGCTACGCGGGTGGATCCGGCGGGCCACTAGGCTCTCCGGGTGACAACTCTGAGGGCTGGACGGCGTTCGTGAGCGCCGGCAAACCGCGGCGCCGGTTCCGGACGCTGATCATCGTGGTCGTGATCCTGGCCCTGCTCGGCTTCGTCGCGGACCGCGCGGCCGAGTCGGTGGCGGAGAACCGGCTGGCCACGGTCGCGGCGGACGAGGCGGCGCAGTACGACGTCCGGGCGGCGAGCACGGCGGCGGAGATCGGCGGCTTCGGGTTCCTGCCGCAGCTGGCGCGCGGCGAGTTCTCCGAGATCACCGTGACGATGGATCAGCCGACCATCTCGAACGTCGCCGGCGAGGACGTCACGATGGTGATGACCGGGATCCAGGTCCCGCGTGAGCTGCTGACCGGTGGCACCAACACCACCGTCGTGATCGACAACGCCGACATCAAGCTGCGGATGACGCCGAACGCGCTGACCAAGCTGACCGCCGCGGCCAGCGGGCTGGAAGGGCTGCAGCTCAGCATCGTCGGCGACAAGCTGCAGGCTCGGATGTCCGTGCGCGGCTTCGACGCGGTCGCGACCGTCCGGCCGCAGGTGCTGAACGGACGGGTCGGCCTGGTCGTCGACGCCCTGCCCGGCGACGTTCCGGCCGCCGTACGCCGGGTGGTCGGCGCGTTGCTCGGCCGGGGCGTGCGCATCCCGGCGCTGCCGTTCGGCGCGAAGGTCACCGGCGCGGCGGTCGACGGCCAGTCACTGGTCCTCACCGCCACCGCCTCCAACGTCCAGCTGTCGGCGTCCTAGCCGTCAGTCGTCGACCGTTCCGCGCCCAGCGGTGATGGGTGGAGGCGGCGGAGGACCAGGAGGCCGCCGATGGCGGGGATGAGGGCGGTGAGCTTGGTGCGGGTGGTGGCGTGCGGTTCGCGGGCGGTGAGGATGATGACCAAGAGGTAGCAGCAGCCGTGGGTGGGGCCGATGAGGGACGAGACGGCCGGCCAGTGGACGGTGAAGAGGTTGGTGAACAGGACGGCCAGGGAGACCACCTCGGCGGTGGCGGCGATGCGGAGCGGGGTCCAGCGGGCTGTCATCGTCAGACCCCCGTCGTGGAGCCGGGGCGGACGATCATCAGGACCGTGACGGTGGCCCAGAGCAGGTTGAAGATGCCGGCATGCATGGCCAGCTGGGCCGGAGCCTTCGGGTCGGCGTCCGAGGCGGTGACGGCGGCGAGCGTGCGCTGCTGGCCGGGCAGGACGAGCAGGGCGAGTACGCCGGCCGCGCAGGCGGTCAGCGCGATCGAGATGATCAACCAGATGTCGCCGAGCACGCCGAGGCTCTGGGCGGTCGCGAAGCCGAAGGCGGGCACGGCGACCCCGAGCACGGCGTAGATCCGGCAGATCCGGTGCAGCGTGCGCAACTCGCTGACCGCGCGGTCGTCACCGGCCAGAGCGCGGCGGGTGGCGGCCGGAAAGCGGCTGGCCGCGACGGCGACCGGGCCGACGGCCAGGATCGCCGCGATGACGTGGATCGAGAGCAGGAGCTTGGTCACCGGGCGACGGTAGCCCTCGCCCGAACGGCACAACACAGGCTGGAATGCCAGGTACCAACGGATTCTCGCCAATCCCACCACCAGGCGATTCTCCGATAGCCCTGCGGTGGCCGAAATCAGCCGGTCATCTACCATCTCGCCATGCACACCGTCGCGGTTCTCGCCCTCGACCAGGTGGTTCCGTTCGATCTCGGGACGCCGGTCGACGTCTTCGGCCAGACCCGGTTGCCGGGCGGCCGCGCCGGCTACCGGGTGCGCGTGTGCGGCGCCACGCCGACCGTCGACGCGGGCGCGTTCGAGCTGCGGCCGCCGTACGGGCTGGAGGCGCTCGCGCAGGCCGACACCATCGTCATCCCCGGCTCCCGCGACCTCGATCCGCCCTCGGCGGACGTCGTCGACGCCCTGCGGGAGGCCGCGGCCGCCGGTGCGCGGATCGCCTCGATCTGCGTCGGCGCGTTCGCGCTCGCGGCGACCGGGCTGCTGGACGGTCAGCGGGCGACCACCCACTGGTACTTCGCCGAACTGCTGGCCGAGCGCCACCCGGAGATCGACGTCGACCCGAACGTGCTGTACGTCGACAACGGCCAGTTCCTCACCTCGGCCGGCGTCGCCGCCGGGCTCGACCTGTGCCTGCACCTGGTCCGGCGCGACCACGGCTCCTCGGTCGCCGCGGACGCGGCCCGGATGGCGGTGATGCCGCTCGAACGCGAAGGTGGGCAGGCGCAGTTCATCGTGCACGACCAGCCGCCGAGCCCGCGCGGGTCCGAGCTCGAGCCGCTGCTCGGCTGGATGGAGGAGCACTGCGCGCGGGACCTCACGGTCGAGCAGATCGCCGCCGAGGCGGGGATGAGCGCCCGGACGCTGAACCGGCGGTTCCGCGAGCAGACCGGTACGACGCCGCTGCAGTGGTTGCTCAAGGCCCGTATCCGGCAGGCGCAGGGGTTGCTGGAGACCACCGGACAGCCGGTCGACCGGATCGCCGGCCGGGTCGGGTTCGGCTCCCCCGCCGCCTTTCGGGAGCGCTTCAAGCGGGTCGTCGGCACCACCCCGAACGCGTACCGCTCGGCCTTCCGCGGTACGGTCCCGAACACGCCGGGCGACCTCGGCGCGGGATCCTGACCGCGGCGTACGACGGTTCTGCCGAGCAAACGGTCCCCCGAGTTCGTCGCCGACGTCTTCCTGCACCAGGTCTGGCAGGGCGACCGGTCCTGCTTCGACCGGACTGTCGCCCGCGTGGTGGAGCACGCCCTGCGCCACCGGCCGAAACGGTTGCCGCCAGCATGGAACCGGCTTCATGAGAACCGTTCGGCTGGGTACCGGTCGGGTATGAGTCACAGCAACATCGAGCCCGATCCCCGCCGGGATCGGCCGCCGAACAGCCATGCTCGGCGTGGGGCGCCGTGTACGTTCTGCTCGCCCGCTTCTTGGGCTCCTGGATCGGTCAGTTCTTGCTGCAGCTGAGCGAGTTCAAGAGCGACCAGGAGCAGCACGGCCAAGCCTTCGCGTGGGCTGACTACTGGCCCAACTTCCTCGCCAGCACGTTCGAGAACTGGCAGAGCGAGTGGCTGCAGCTGGTCTTCCAGGCGATCCTGCTGCTCGGCGCCAAGCACTTCCTGTCCGCGTCGACACCGAGGACATGGAGCGGCTGGAGGCCAAGGTCGACAAGATCAACCGGCAGCTCGAAGAACGGCCGGTCGAACGGGCTTCCTGACCCACCCGAGGGACCTCGGGGGTGGCGGTTCGGTGCGGTCCGGTCAGCTGACCGGCCGCTCTGCACGTCATCGGCGAGGCGTACACCCCGGCGTACCCGGCCGCGCGGAAGCTATCGGTCAGGCCGGGCCGGCGGCCGCGGCCTCGACTGCGCGCGTACACCGGGACAACAGGTCGGTGGCAGCCCGATCGCCTCGTGGTCGGAGACCAGCGCCGCGTTAGCGGCTGCCAGTTCACGGACCGCCCGGGGTGGCAGCACAGGACCTGTCGGGTCGTGGCTGGTCATGACTCCCCGCGGAAGTCGAGCGTGCGGCTGACGACCTGGTCGGCGACGTCCGCCAGGGTGGTCTCGTGGGCGTACGCGTTCGCCCGCAGGATGGCCAACGCGTCGTCGGCCGCTTGTCGACCCTGACGGTCGTCCACCTCCCGGTCAGATAGCGTCACGGCACGGCCCTTCGCCGAGCACGTCCTGGAGGTTTCCGAGCCGGGTCGCCACCGCATCGGTGCTGCACAGTGTCGTGCCGCTGGGAGTCGCGTTCCCGACCGTGATCCAGGCGCCGTCGGCCAACGTGATCAGCCGGCCCGCCTCGCACAGGCGGTCGGCCAGTTGCCTGTCCGTCGCGTTCGCGGCGGACAGGCCGGCCAGTCGGGCCAGGATGCTCGCTCGGTCGGTCGTGCCCACCCCCATCAGCGAGTCCGGCGATCGGGCAGGCTCAGACCCTACGGGAGATCGGCTCGGATTTGTCGTGGCCGGCGTCCCGTAGAGTGGAAAGCGCTGCCGGCTCCTCGATCGTGCCGCACGGGCCGGTCGCTCGCAGTGTGCGACCCCGGCCCGGCGACGGCCCGGGCCGAGGGGAAGTGCCATGGCTGCCGAACGGACCGATCCGGCTGACCCGACCGCGGTCGGCGCACTGACCACCTTGCTGCTGAGCACGTCGACGATCGAGCAGTTGCTGGTCGAGGTGGCCCGGCTGGCCGCGGACGTCGTGGTTCCACCGGCCTCCTGCGGCGTCACCTCCAGCTACGACGGACGGCACCGGTCGATCGCCACCAGCGACCCCCGCGCCGCGCTCGTCGACGAGGGCCAGTACGCCGACGACGACGGACCGTGCCTGGAGGCGATGCGTCGCCAGCGGGTGGTGGTGGTCGAGGACCAGCTGAGCGAGGTCCGCTGGCCGGCGTACAGCGGGCGAGCGGTGAAGCTGGGTGTTCGGTGCTCGGTCAGCTATCCGCTGGTCGTGCAGGGCCAAGGCGTGGGGGCGCTGAACCTGTACGGCTACGACGGCCCGGCCGGGTTCTCCGAGCAGGACCGCGAGCGGATCCGCATCTTCGCGGCGCAGGCGGCAGCCACGCTCGGCGTTGCGATCCGGTTCGCGCGGCAGGCTGAGGTTGCCGAGCAGCTGGAGCATGCCCTGACCTCCCGCAGTGTCATCGACCAGGCTATCGGGGTGCTGATGGGACAGCAGCACTGCGATGCCGAGACCGCGTTCGCCCTGCTGCGCACCCATTCGCAGAACAACAATCTGAAGCTGCGCGACGTCGCCCGCGGCATCATCGTCCAGATGACGGGCCATCCGCCCGATGCCGGCCACCAGTTCCACGGGCGCGGAGGCGGCGAACCGCTGAGCGGCCACTGAGGCCACGTTTGTCGGGTTCGACGGCGACCGCGTCGCGCCGCAGTGACCCTGGTGGCGCCCTCTGCGATGATCGGACGACGTCGAGAGACACCGGCACGCTCAAACAGCGGGCGGCACTGCAGGTGCAGACCCTCGGCGGCTGTGGTGAAAGATGCTCAGTGGTAGCGGTCGCGACTCGCCGGTCCACTCGCTGGTCGACCTGGCGCTGACGTTGCACGAGCAGACGAATGTTGAGCGGACAGCCACCGCCACCATCGCCGCCCTTCCGTCCTTGATGGCGGGAGCGGTCGGCAGCATCGTGCTCAGTCACCGCCACCGGCCCGTTCCGCTCAGCGCCGGCTGCGCCGCACTCGAGCGGGCGGACCGGCGGCAGGTGGAGCTGAACGAAGGCCCGGCTGTCAGCATCCTGAGAGGCGACAGCGCGGTGCTCGCACCCGACCTGGCGCGGGATTCGCCCTGGCCGAGGTGGGGCCGGGATGCCGCGGCGGAGGGCTGGCGAAGCTGGCTCAGCCTGCAACTGCTCAGCCGCAACGGCAACACCCTCGGTGTGCTCTCGGTGGCCAGCCCTCGCCCCGAAGCCTTCGACCGCGACGCCACCTGGCTGGCCGGTCTGGTCGCCACCCACGCGGCGGTCGCCCTGGACGCGGCCCGGATCCGCGACAACCTGCAGGTCGCAGGCGACGCGCAGGCGAGGATCGGCCACGCCCTCGGCATCTTGATGGAGCGGTACGGCATGGACGACGAGCAGGCGTTCAGCGTGCTGCGGCGCTACTCTCAGGACAGCGGCCGCAAGTTGCGCGACATCGCCGCGGACTTGGTCCAGACGCGGCAGTTTCCCGAGCCGACCTCCGCCCATCGGAGCGGTTGGGCCTCCTTCGAGACTGGTTCGGGCGGAACCGGAATGGGTACGGCGACACCATGACTGACTCGCACCTGATCGAGACCGCGCAGCGGTTGGCGAAAGCGCTGACTCCTGGCGATCTCGACCATACGCTGCGTCAGATCACCACGGCCGCGGTCGAGGTACTGCCCGAGGTCCGTTGGGCCAGCATCACCGTACTGCACTCCGACGGGCGGCTGGAGACCGTGGCACCGACCGACGACATGCTGCTGGAGGTCGATGCCGCGCAGTACAAGCTGCGCGAAGGGCCTTGCTACCAGGCCGCGGTCGACAGTGCCCACGTCACGGCGCCGGACCTCGCGACCGATCAGCGCTTCCCCCGGTACGGCGGCATCGCCCTCGATCACGGTATTCACGCGCAGGCCGGGATCCGGCTGTTCGACGCCGCCCGCTCGCAGGGCGCGCTGAACCTGTACTCCTCGGCCGCCGGTGCCTTCAAGGACTTCGAGTCGCTCAGCAGGTTGTTCGCCCACCAGTCCGCGACGGCGATCGCCTACGCCCAGGAGATCCAGAACCTGAACGAGGCGATGCACACCCGGCGCACGATCGGTCAGGCCGTCGGCATCGTGATGGAGCGCTACAAGCTGACCGATCAGCGGGCGTTCGCGTTCCTGACCCGGCTGTCGCAGGACCACAACGTGAAGCTGCGCCGGGTCGCCCAGGAACTGGTCAACGCCCTCGAGCAGGACGGCCGCGACGCGCGCGACTGACCGCGGGCGTTTTCCGGGGGTGCCGATCGGGAACCTGGGGCTGTTCGTAGTTCCACTCGACCCGAAGGTTGGTGAGATGGCATGACCACGGCCCGCGAACTGATGACACCCGGCGCGGAATGCGTCGGTGAGAACGAGACACTGGTCGACGCCGCCCGCAAGATGCGTGACCTCGACGTCGGCTCGCTGCCGATCTGCGGCGAGGACAACCGGTTGAAGGGCATGCTGACCGACCGCGACATCGTGGTGAAGTGCCTGGCCGACGGCGGCGACCCAACCCAGGTCACGGCCGGCTCGCTGGGTGAGGGCAAGCCGGTGACGATCGGCGCCGACGACAGCATCGAGGAAGCGCTCCGCACGATGGCCGAGCACCAGGTGCGCCGGCTGCCGGTGATCGACGGGCACGACCTGGTCGGCATGCTCGCCCAGGCCGACATCGCCCGGGAGATGCCGGACAAGGCGGCCGGCTCCACGGTCGAGGACATCTCGCAGCCCAGCTGAGTCCTCCCCCAGCAACACCACGGCCCTCACGTACGCCGTACGCGGGGGCCGTGGCTTGGCGCTCGGCCGGCTACTGGCCGGTGATGGTGAACTGGGAGCCGGGCTCGATCTCGACGTTGCCGTCGCGGGAGTTGGTGATGGTGGTGTTGGTCAGGACGGCGTTGCCGCGGGCGCCGCCCATGGCGAGAATGCCGGCGCCGTTGTTCGACTTGTCGATGCGCACGTTCGTGATCGCGACGTTCGGCATCAGTCCGCCGCCGGTCTTGAACTGGATACCGTCATAGGTGGAGTCGACGATCTCGGTGTCGCGGATGGTGACACCGGGGATCGGCAGGTTCTGCGGGAACAGCGTGATCGCGCCGAACTCCTGATCCTCGTTCCAGAACACGCCGCCGCACCGGTAGAGGCCGTTGTTGGCGATCAGTGTCTGGCCGGAGAACGGCAGCGGGTCGTGGTCGGTGGCGAGCATGATGCCGGGGTAGTTCATCGTGTCGTAGATCAGGTTGTTCTCGATCTTGTTGTCGTAGCCGCCGTAGATCGCGATGCCGTTCGCCCGCCAGGGCAGCTGGACGGTGTTGTTGGTGAAGGCGTTGGTGTGCGCGATGTCCACCGCCTGGTCCTTGACGTACTTGTTCGCCCAGACGGCCAGCGCGTCGTCGCCGGTGGTGCGGAACGACGAGTTGAACACCTTGCTGTTGCGGGTGCCGTTGCTGAAGTTGATGCCGTCGGCGTAGGTGTCGCGGATCCGCATCCCGCTGAGCTCCAGGCCGTCGGCCGGGCCCCACAGTTCCTGGATGTTGTCGTAGTCGCGGCCGACCCAGACCCCGACGTTCGCGTGCTCGATCCAGACGTTGCTGATCTTGGTCCCGGTGCCGAACCGGCCGTTCAGGCCGACGCCGCCCTCGGCGTTGCCGTCCCCGCCCCGGATCCGGCCGGAGCCGAAGATCGCGATGTCCGAGATCTGCGTGGACTTGTCGATGTCGAAGCCGAAGTTGCCCTCGTGCGGGTGGTTGATGCCGCCGGCGTTCTGCGGCTCGGTGATCGAGTAGAGCTGCGAGTACCACATCCCCGCGCCGCGGATGGTGACGTTGCTGATGCCGACCTGGTTGTACTGCCCCCGGTTCAGCGGGTCGTCGGTCAGGATCTTCTTCTCCTGCCGCCACTGGCCGGCCGGGATCCAGACGCAGCTGATCACGCCGTTCTGGTCGTCGGTGACGGCCCGCTGGATCGCGTCCGCGTCGTCGATGCCGTCACCGGCCACCGCGCCGTACTGCGTGATGCTGGTGCAGCCCGCGGGCTGGCTCAACGGGGCCGCGACCTGCTCGAGGTCGATCAGGTCGATGATGTAGAACGCCGCGGTGTCCCCGCTGTCGCGCTGCAACTTGAACCGGGTGCCCGGCGGGTACGACGTCCCGAGCAGCGCGTGCGACTCGTCGAACAGCCGGCGCGCGTCGCCGCCGGGCGTGTTCGTCAGGCCTTCGGGCTGGTCGGTGGTGCCGTAGAGCCAGCTGTGCCGCGACGAGAACGTCAGCTTCCGGCTGAAGGTGCCGTTGACGTAGAGGCTGATCGTCGCCTCCTGCCCCTGTCCGTTGGCGGAGTCGGGGATCGAGTTGCGGACCACGATCGAGTTGGTCTGGTTGGTCGAGGTGAACTCGACGAACTGGCCCTGGCTGTTCAGCCGGACCGAGCTGCGTCCGGACGACTCGGTGGCGAAGTTCGTGTGGCCGAAGGTCCGCAGCGGGTCGGCGACCAGTAGCTGGCCCTGGTAGTTCGCCGCCTCGGCCTCGTAGGACACGTACGGTACGGCGGCGCCGCGGCCGACCACGATCGCCCGCGCGAAGGTGTTGTTCGTTTCGTTGACCTCGGCAACCACATTCGTCGCGTCGGCGGTCGCGGTGATCGTCGCGCCGCCGGTGGTCGCCGTCCAGGTACCAGTGATGACGACGTTGGCGGTCGCGCCGGCCGCGATCGACGCGGTGCTGGCGGTGAGCGTCGTGCTGCCGACCACGACCCGGGTCACCGAGGTCGCGCCGGAGGCCGACGTACCGCGGTTGTGCACCGCGACGGTGAAGCTGACCGGCTGGCCGACCGCCGGGTTCGCCGGAGTGGTGGTGATGCCGGTGACCTGCAGGTCAGGGCCGGGCGCCTGCGCAATCACCAGTTGCGTGGGCGCCGTGAACGCGTTGTTGTCGTTGTTCTGCTCGACGATCGTGTTCGTCGGGTCGACCACCGCGGCGACGGCGTAGCTGCCCTGCGGACGGGTGCCGGCGTTGAGGGTGACCGTGGTCGAGGCACCGGCGGCAAGGGCGCCGACCGGAGCGCTGCCCACGACGGTGCCGCCGAGGGTGAAGTTGACGGTGGTGGCGCCGGCCGCGGCCGAGCCGCTGTTCCGCACGGTCGCGGACAGGGTGACCGGGCTCGCCTCGCTCGGTGACGCCGGGGTCCACGTGAGCGCGCTGACCACCAGGTCGGGGTTGGGAGCGGGGGTGCCGATCACCTGGACCTCGGCGACCTGGGCGCCGGGAGCGCCGGTGTTGCTGAAGAACTGCAGCCGCAGGTCGGCGACCCGGCCGCTGACCGGGATCTCCACGGTGTTCTGCGTGGACGAGGTGAAGACGTGGTTGGCCCGGCCGGACAGCGAGGTGAAGGCGGTCGCGTTCTGGTCGCGACCGAGCACCTCGAAGTTCTGCGTCCGTTGACCCCAGGCCTGGTCCGGGTTCAGCTTGACGACGACCGAGCTGACGTCGGCGTTCGAGCCGAGTTTGACCGTCAGCGTGGCCGGGAAGCCGTTGGACTCCCAGTAGGTGGCGAGGTTGTTGTCGTTCGCGTGCGCGGCGACGAACGAGTGCACCGACGAGCTGGCCTCGATCGGTTTGCCGGTGGCCAGGTTGCTGCCGCCGCTCTGGCCGGCCCGGCGGACCCGGTTGCTGTCGCCGGACTCGTTGCCGGCGGCGTCACGCGCGCGGACGTAGTACTCGACCGTCGCGGAGGCCGGCTGGTTGTCGGTGTAGCTGAGCACGGTGCCGGCGACCGTGGTGACGACGGTGTTGTTGCGGTAGACGACGTACCCGGTGACGCCGACGTTGTCGGTCGCGGCGGACCAGGCGAGTCGCAGCTGGCCGGACGCCGGCTCGGTGAGGGTGAGGTTGCCCGGCGCGGTCGGGGCCTGGGTGTCGCCGGTGTCCGGGCCGTGCACCTCGAACTCCGACAGCTGCCCGGCCGGCCAGCCGGTGTTGGCGGTGACGTTCACCCGGACGTACCGGGTGGTCCGGGCCGGGAAGGTGATGGTCACGGTGTTGGCACTCGCCGGGGTGAAGGTGTAGCCGGTGCTGGTCACCACGTCGGCGTACGACGTACCGTCGGCGCTGCTCTGGACGGCGAGGGTCTGGGTCCGGGCGCCCCAGGTGGACGGGAGCTTGAGCACCACCCGGTCGACGCTCTTCGCGGCGCCGAGGTCGGCCCGCAGCCACTGCGGGAACTGGTTGTTGTTGCTCTCCCAGTAGGTGTTCGGGTTGCCGTCACCGGCGTTGGTCGCGGGATACTCCCCCAGCTGGGTGCTGGCCGACAACGTGCGGGGCAGCGCCGCGGCGGGGGCGACCGCGGCGTCGGTCGTGGTGGAGCGGACGGCGTCCTGGGTGGTTGTGGAAGCGACGGCCGGGGTGACCCCGGCGAGGATCAGGGCTGCGGTGAGCAGGCCGCCGATCAGTCGTCTGCTGGGCTGGCTCCGTTTCATGGCGTCCTCAGTTCTGACGGGCGGGGAACCGCCGCAAGCGGGGACCTGCGGCTGGACGAGCTGAACTTGCAGCGCAATGCCAATTTCTTGCGGGCAAGTAGCCAAAGCTTGCAGGCGTGGACGCAGTTCGTCAACGGTTCGTCGCGCACCGGAACCAGCCGGACGGCCGGGGCGGCAATCAGGGCTTGCGGGCGAGGGCTGCCAGGACGAGGTGCAGCGCGCCGGACGGGGAATCGTCAACTGGGGAGTCGTCGGACCGTGCATCGTCCGACGCCGCGGCGTGGGCGGCGGCCCAGTCGGCGAGGGACGCCAGGCCGGGCGGGTGGAGGTCGATGCCTTCGAGCAGGGCCGCGATCTCGGCCGGCGTACGGAAGGCGATCGATGGGACCGCGGGGCGCAGGACCTGCTCGACCGTGGCGGAGAAGTCCGCGAGCGGACTGCCGTCGCGAGGGTTGGCCGGGTGCGTGATCGCCAGGTAGGAGCCGGACGGCACCGACGACCAGTAGCCGTGGAGCGCCTGCCGGGCGTCGGCGTGCCCCGGGACGTGATGCAGAACCAGCCCCAGCAGCACGCCGACCGGCCGGGTCAGGTCGAGCACCACGGCGACATCCGGGTCAGCCAGCACGGCGCCCGGCTCGGTCAGGTCGGCGGCAACGAAGTGCGTCGTCCGCTCGTCGTCCAGCAAGGCCTGCCCGTGCGTGATCACGGTCGGGTCGTTGTCGACGTACACCACGGTGGCGTCGGGACTCAGCCGCCGGACGACCTGGTGCGTGTTCTCGGCCGTCGGCAACCCGCAGCCGAGGTCGAGGAACTGGTCGACGCCCCCCTCGCCCACCATCAGCTCGACCGCCCGGCCCAGCCAGAGCCGGTTCTGCTGGGCGACGGCCGGCACGTCCGGCGCGACCTCGAGCAGCTTGTGGTGCAGTCGGCGATCGACCTCGAAGCAGTTCTTGCCGCCGAGCAGCAGGTCGTAGACCCGCGCGGCGTTCGGCCGGCTGGTGTCCACGTCGGGCAGGAACGCGCGCCCACCGCCGTCCGCCACCCGCACTCACCTCGCCGCCCCAAGAACCGAAAAGCCGGATTGTCGCGACCGTAGCGCAGCCCGCCCGGAGCCTCCACCCTCTTTCCGCGCGAAATCCGGAGCTGTCACCGTTCCGTTGTACGACGACCGAGCCCGGCCCGGCGATGAGTTCTGCGGGGATCGCTCGTCTCAATGAGCGACTCGGCCGCAGCTCCGGAAGGAAATTCTCGATGGCGAAAATGCTGTACTCCGTGACCATGTCGCTCGACGGCTTCATCGCCGGTCCCGGCGCAGACATGTCCTGGCTGACCGACCACCTCGGCCCGAACCCGGTCGTCGACGACCTGATCGGTGAGGTCGGCGCCCTGCTGGTCGGCGCGAACACCTACCGCGGCGACGACCCGCACAAGAACGACGAGGGCGCCGGCAAGGCCTTCGGCGGCGGCTGGGAGGGCCCGCAGTACGTGGTCACCCACCACCCACCGGCCGAGTCGGCGCCCGGCGTCTTCTTCCGCACCGACGTCGCCACCGCACTGGCTGACGCCGAGGCGGCGGCGGGTGATCGGTACGTCAACGTGCTCGGCGCGGACCTGGCTCGCCAGTGCCTGGAAGCGGGCCGGCTCGACGAGGTCCTCACCTTCGTCGCGCCGGTCCTGCTCGGCGACGGCACCCGCCTGTTCCACCACCCGGGCGGCCGGACCGTGCAGCTCGAACGCGTCCACCACAGCGCCGTACCGCACGCGACCGCGCTGTGGTTCAAGGTGCTCAGCTCAGCAGGCTGACGTCCTCGCTGCCGGTGGAGAACATCACCGGCCGGACCTCGACGGCGAGACCGTTCCCGCGGGCCTCCGGCAGCAGCTCGGCCAGTTGCAGCGCGCGCTCGTGGGACTCGACGTCGACGAGGTAGTAGCCGCGGATCGTGCTGCTCGTGCCCGGCGTCCCGACGACGGTGCCGAGCACCGGATCGGCGAGCGTCTGACCGTCGATCAACTCGCCCGCTTCCTGGGCGGCTCGGCGGAAGCGCTCGTGGCTCTCGCTCCGGAACTGCTCGATACCTTGCAGGATCAGCACGTACTTCATGGTCCACTCCCGTCGGTCCGCCGTCACAGACAAGACGGTGCCGACCCCGGGACTTTGACATCGCTCCGGAGGACCAGGGACGCGGGCACGCCGCCGAGGCACCCCCACTGGCCTACGCCTGACTCGCCCCGCGGACCGCCCAGGCCCGGGCGGTCAGGCTGATCGACTCGTCAGCAGCCACCGGCAGTCTGGCGCGGACGCCGTCCCGGATCCGGTCGCGGGTCGCGGCGTCGAGCGTGCTCAGGTACGCCGGCGCCGCCCCCTGCCCACCGAGAAACGGGGACCAGTAGTCCTCGAACGACGTGAACACCGTCGGTACGACGATCTCCCGGCTCGCCACGTCGGCGTACCCGGCGTCGCGCCACATCGCCTCCAGCGCATCCGGCCGGCAGAACGGGAACCGGTCGCCCTCGTGCAGGTCGCGGTGCTCGGGGTCGACCTCGCCCGCGACGTCCCAGAAGTACTTCATCAGCTGCATGCCGTCGGCGTAGTCCCACACGTACGCCGCGACCACGTCGCCGAGGCCGCCCAGCCGCCGCAGCAGCTCGTCGCGATCGGGCACGAAGTTCAGCACCAGGCCGGACACCACCACGTCGAACGGCCGCTCGCCGTCCGGCCCGGCTGTCAGTTCGGTCGCGTCCCGAACCTCGAACGCCGCGACCTCACCCGGCACGGTCCGCCGGGCGTACTCCAGGTACGCCTCCGACCGGTCCACGCCCAGCAACCGCGCCGGCTTCGCATCCCGGACGATCGTGCTGCTCAACGCCCCCGTGCCGCAGCCCACGTCGAGCCAGCGCAACCCCGCCGGCTGCTCCAGCCACGCGACGAACTCGGTCGCGACCAGCCGGCTCCAGCGTCCGACGTACGGCTCGTACTGCTCCCCACTCGACCATCGCTCCATCGGGGCAGGCTAGGGCTCAGGCAGCGACGGTGGAAAGGCTTACGCCGGTCAACTGCTCAGCGGTCGCCCACAGCCGGGCGCCGCTGTTGTCGTCGAGCGCCCGCCGCGGGATCCTGGCGCGCTTGGTCGGCCCGACCATCTCGAACCAGCGCGAAGGCCCGTAGTACGCGCCCTGCACCGCGTCCGGGCTGACCGCGGCGACCAGCAGCGGCTCGGTTCCCTGCTCGACGTCCTGGGACGGCGTCAGGTCGAGGCGCAGGAGCATCCGGTCCACCGCGGACGGCCTGTCCCGGCCGAGGCTCGGGCCGGCGGTCTGCAGATTCGTCCGGGTGATCCCCGGGTGGGCGATCGTGCTCAGCAGCGGCCAGCCGCGTTCGGCGGCGATCGCGGCGAGCCGCCGGCCCATCATCAGATCAGCCAGCTTGGACTGCGCGTAGGCCCGCACCCGGCGATACTGCCGCTGCCACTGCAGATCGTCGAACTCGATCCGGCCGAAGTTCGCCATCCCGCTGCTCATCGTCGCGACGCGCGGCGCCGGTGCCGCGAGCAACAGCGGCAGCAGCCGCAGCGTCAGCGCGAACGGGCCGAGGAAGTTCGTGCCGAACTGCAACTCGAACCCGTCGGCGGTGAGCATCCGCTCCGGCGGGATCATCACCCCGGCGTTGTTGACCAGCAGATCGAGCGGTACGCCGTCCGCGATCAGGGCGTCGGCGAACTCGGCCACCGAGCCGAGATCGGCCAGGTCGATCCGGCGGACGTCGAGCAGCGCGCCGGGATGCCGAGCGAGGATCTCGGCGCGGGCAGCCTCGCCCTTGGCCACCGTGCGCACCGCCAACACCACGTGGGCGCCCGCCGCGGCCAACCTGCGCGCGGCCTCCTTCCCGGTGCCGCTGTTGGCTCCGGTGACGACGGCGTACTGGCCGGTCTGGTCGGGGACTTCGTACATCGCGCGCTCCTTAAAAGACTGCCGGTCTGTTGTGGACGACGCTAACAGACCACTGGTCTGATCACAAGAGACCGGTGGTTTGTAAACTGTCGGGCATGACATTCCAGCGAGCGCGCAGTCCGGAGCAGCGGGCCGAACGCCGGCGTGCGATCCTGGCGACCGCGGCCGAGATGCTGGCCGAGCAGCCGGTCGCCCAGCTCACGCTCAACGAGCTGAGCCGCCGCGTCGGCCTGGCGAAGTCGAACGTGCTGAACTACTTCGAGTCCCGCGAGGCCGTGCTGCTGGAGTTGATGAACGGCGAGACGGCCGCCTGGCTCGCCGAATTCGAGGCCGCGCTGAGCCACGTCGACCCGTCGCGTCCGGCCGCCGAGCGGGCGGAGTCGTTGGCGCGCGCGGTGGCGGAGACCCTGGCCGCGCGGCCGATGCTGTGCGAGCTGATCAGTGCGCAGGCCGCCGTCCTGGAGCACAACATCTCGACCGACGTCGCACTGAACTTCAAGCGGGCCGCCATCGGGCACTCACATCGGTTGGTGGCGGCGATCCTGGCCGCCGTACCGGAACTGGGCGAGCAGGGCGCGGCCGACTTCGTCGCGTCCGTGGCGCTGCTGGCCGGGGCACTGTGGACGCACTCACGGCCGGCACCGACGATGCTCGCGGCGTACGAGGCCGCGCCCGAGCTCGCCGCGCTGCGGGTCGAGTTCGCCCCCGCACTGCGGACCGCCGCGGACAGCCTGCTCTTCGGCCTGCTGCCCCGCTGACCCGCGGCCCAGGCGATCCCGGCCCTGGACCGGGCCAGGACCGCCGGCGGCGGCTCAGTGGTAGAAGTACGGGTCCAGGACCCGCACCTCGGTGATCTTGCCGACGGGCAGGCCGTTGGTGGCGGCGGCCTGGCGGATCGCCTCCGGGGAGGGACCGTCGTAGACGCAGTACGTCGTGCGGTGGTCCGGGGAGACGTAGGAGTGCACCCAGGTCACTGCGTGCTGGGCGTTGCCGTCGACGACGTCGAGGCAAGCCTTGGCGCCGCGGTCGTCGGCCGGGATGGCGAGACCGTCGGGGAAGGTGCGTTCGACCAGGTAGCGGGTCATGTCGTTCCTCTCGTGGGATGGCTTGTCCTGCCGGAAAGCCTGCCTTGCCGCCACCGGACCACTCATCGGGAGTTCCTCCCCATCTTGGCCGGACCAGTTCCCCAGACCAGCCGTCTCGCTGGGTGAAAACGCCCGGAGCAGCAGGGGTGGGCAGGATAGGTTCCGTTGCACCCAGACAGGTGCTTTCGTGAGGATCACTAATGACTCCCACCGCCCTCGAACCGCCCGGAGTGCGCTCGTTGTGGTCGGCCAACTTCCGGCTGTACTTCGCCGCCCGCACGACGTCGCTGCTCGGCGACGCGATGATCCCGGTGGCCCTGTCGGTCGGCGTGCTCGACGCCGGCTACGGCGCCACCGGGGTCGGCTACGCGCTCGGCGCCTGGCTGGCGGCGGTGGCCCTGTGCATGCTGTTCGGCGGGGTCCTCGCCGACCGGTTCACCCCTCGCCGGATGATGGTGCTGGCCGACTTCGCCCGGTTCGTGCTGCAGGCGATCACCGCGGCCTTGTTCGCGTTCGGCACGCCGTCGCTGGTCCTGATCGTGCTGCTGCAGTTCCTCAGCGGCGCCGCCACGGCGATGTTCCAGCCGGGGGTCGCCAGCATGGTTCCGCAGGTCGCGGACGACGTCCAGCGCGCCAACGGGACCCTGCGGATCGCAGAGTCGATGGCCAGCGTGCTCGGTCCGGCGCTGGCCGGAGTGCTGGTCGGCCTGGCCGGCCCGGCCGTCGTCTTCGCGCTCTACGCCGCGACGTACGCCGTCAGCGGCGTCTGCCTGCTGGCCCTGCGGCTCGGCACCGCGCCGGTCGCCCGGAGCGCCTCGTTCTTCACCGAGCTGGCCGAGGGCTGGCAGGCGTTCCGGGCGCGGACCTGGCTGTGGGCGGTCATCGCGATCTTCGGGTTCTACGGCTGCTTCGTCGTGGGGGTGTCCCTGCCGATCGGCGCGGAACTGGTGATCGGCCACCTCGGCTCCACCGCGCTCGGTCTCGGCCTGGCCGCCTTCGGCGCCGGCGGCGCGATCGGCGGAACGCTCGCGATCAGGTTCCGCCCGCGCCGTCCCCTCGCGGTCGGCGCGATCGGCTGGGCGCTGTTCGCGATCTACCCGGTGGTCCCGGCCGTGCGGCCGGAGCTGTCCGTGCTGATGGCCGGCTGGGCCGTCGCAGGGGCCGGCATCGCGTTCTGGTCGGTGCTGTGGTCGACCACCGTGCAGACGCAGGTCCCGCCAGAGTTGCTGAACCGGGTCTACGCCTACGACGTGGCCGGCTCACTGGTCACGATGGCGCTCGGCCGTACCGTCGCCGGTCCACTGGCGGGCCTCACCGGTGAGGTCCCGCTGATGGTCTTCGCGACCGGCGTCGGCTTGCTCTGTGCCGCCGCCCTGCTGGTCGTCCCGGCGACCCGCCGGCTTCGCGTCATCCGGTGAACGCGCGGAACCAGCGGCCGGCTTCCTGCCGGGTGGACACCCCCAGCTTGCCGAGCACGGCGGACACGTGATGATCCACCGTCTTGGCCGAGATGTGCAGCCGCGCAGCGATCTCGGCATTGCGCAGGTGCTGGGCCACCAGGGCCAGTACCTCGGTCTCGCGGTCGGTGAGGCCTGCCGGATTGCTCCGGGTGGCCGGACGCGGTCCGCGCGGCACCCTCGCCACGCCTTCGCGCCGAAGCTGCCGGGCAACCCGATGCGCCGCGCCCCACGCTCCGAGCAGCTGCAGCTCCTCCAGCCCGGCCACCTGCCGCTGCGGATCCTCGTCCTGCGCCAGGAACAGCGCGGCTTCGTACGGGCAGCCCAGTGCGCGCCAGCGGTCGCCATCGCGGTACGGCGCGGCCGCGAAGTCAGGGAGCTCGACCCCGAGCCAGGACCCGAGCTCGCCGACCGCCCACGGATGCCGCAACCGCAGTGCCAGCTCGTACGTCGCCCGCAGGTCCGCGCCGACCCCCTCGGCCGCCCCGTCGAGTCGCGTCGTCCCGTCTGATCCACTCAACCAAGCGGCCTCGGCCCGCGCCGCCACAGCGGGCCAGAGGCGTTGGAGGTCACCGGTCTGCCGAGCGAGCCGCCACGCCGTGTCCAGCGGAGCGGAGAAGTCCGGATCGCCCCGCCGGGCGCGCAACCAGCCGAGCACGGTGCACGCGATGATCCGTGCCGGCACGTGCTGCCCGGTCCCCTCGATCACCTCATGTGCCCGTTGCTCGGCCGCGGCCCAGCGGCCCTGCTCGAAATCGGAGCGAGCCTGCCAGGCCAGCGCGTAGACCCGCGACGAGTCCAGGTCCCGCTCGGAGCACCAGGCGACCGCCTCCGCCAACCAGCGGTCGGCCACGTCGTACCGCCGGATCTCGCCGGCGCCGGACCCGAGATTGACCATCGCGGCGGCGATGCCTGCGTCGTCCCCGGCCGTCGAGGACGCCGCCAGACCGGCCTCCAGGAGCTCGACCGCCCGGTCGGGATCGGCGAGGAAGTGAGCGGTTCCGACGGCGTTCAGGGCCCGCCCCAGCGTCTGCGTGTCCCCGAGCCGCTCGGCCAGCTCGACGGCCCGGGCGCCGACCGAGATCGCCGCCGGCATCTCCCGTGCCAGCATCAGCAGCCGGGCGTGGGCGGCGAGGGCCTGGGCAAGAGCTCGTCCCGGAGGACGGCTCCGGAGCAGAGCGGCGGCGGCTGTGGCCATCTCGTGCGCCGCCGCGTTCTCGGCGGTCTTCCACAACATCAGCGAGCACTGGGCCATCACCCGCCCCTGCCGGTCGGGATCCCCGGCCGACTGCCACAACTCGATCGCGCGCCGGGCAGCCGCGATCCCGTCGGTCAGGGCGTCGCTGTGATCACACTGCTCAGCCAGCTGCTCCCACAACTGCGCCTGCTGCTCCACCGGCAACCCCACGCAGTGCCGTACTGCGCGGCCGTACTGCGCCGCCGCTTCCCGGTGGGCCCCAGCCTGAGCGGCTCGCTCCGCCGCCTGCGGTGCGTACCGCAGAACCGCCGCTCGATCCCCGGCCGCTTCGGCGTGATGGGCCAGCCGTGCGGGGTCGACCCCGTCGAGGCCGGCGAGGTGGTCGAGCACCTTGCCGTGCAGCAGCGACCGCCGTACTGCGGAGACGTCGGATTCCACCGCCCGCCGGGCCAGCTCGTGCCGGAACCGCACCGCGCCGTCCTCGAGCACCAGCATGCCGGACAGCAAGCAGGGCTCCAGCGCGTCCGGGTCGACGAGTCCGGCCTCGGCGCGGTCCGGAACCAGCGAAACCACGTCGAGCACGGCTCGCGCTGCCGGGCCGAGGCGATGCGCTCGGGCCAGGACCGCGTCGCGCACGGTCGCGGGCACGTCGTCGGCCGGTGCGCTGAGCGCCTCGGTGACAAAAAACGGGTTGCCGCCGGTGACCGCGTGCAACCGGACACCGTCCCGACCGAGTGGCTCCGACAACGCCGCCACTGCGTCCGGCGACAGCGCCGGCACCTGGATCCGGCGCACGGCGCGGGCAGTGGCCAGGTCGCCCAGGACCCGACGCAGCGGGTGGTCGCGTCCAACCTCCTCCGGGCGGTAGGTGACCAGGACGACCGCCGGCAGGTCGGCGATGCGGCGACCGAGGTAGATCAACAGGTCGAGAGTCGCCTCGTCGGCCCAGTGCACGTCCTCGATCACCGTCACCGACGGACCTTCGGCGAGCAGGTCGAGCAAGGTGGTGAACGCGCGGTGCCGATCCGCTCCGGCAGCCAGCAGACCGGCCAGGGCCGGAACCGACTTGGCGATGTCGTGCAACGGCCCGAGCGCCCGCGGCGTTCCCAGCGCGTCGCAGAACCCGGAGCGCACCGGAAGGTCCGCCGGCAGCGACCCGCAGTGAACGCGCACCAGCGTGGTCTTGCCGATCCCTGCCTCGCCGCCGATCAGGACCAGCGTGCCCGGCCTGCAGTCCCGCAGCTCGGCGAGCAGCGGCTCACGCTCCAGGAACATGGAGATCAGACCTGCTTCACGTACCGATGGCAGTCGACCGCGACCGGGCCGGACTCGGTGGAGGCAGGGTAGGCGAACGCGCCGTCGTCCTGCCAGCCGGAGCGTTCGTAGCAGCGCCGGGCCCGGGCGTTGCCGGTGGCAACTGCCAGCCAGGCGCGGGAGTGGCCGGCGGCCTTGACCTGTCGCTCCGCCTCGGCGAGCAACCTGCCGGCGACGCCGGAGCCGCGGTGGTCGCGGGAGACGTAGACCTGCTCGACCTCGTCCCCGGCCACGATCACGAACCCGGCGACCCGGCCGTCGACGGCGGCCACGGTGGTGGCGGCGACGCGCTCGGCGGCCCGGGTGTGGAACGACTGCTCGGTGCGGACGGCGACGAGCTCGTCCGGGACGTGGCCCAGGTGACCGTCGCCCCAGCCGGCGTACCAGATGCAGGCGACGGCGTCCGCGTCGGCCGGTGCGGCGGGGCGCACGATCACGGTCATACGCCCCACCGTGCCACCTACTGCGGGTCGTAGGCGAGGTTCGGCCGGAGCCAGCGCTCGATCTCAGCGACCGGCAGACCGCGGCGCTTGGCGTAGTCCTCGATCTGGTCGCGGCCGAGCCGGCCGACGCTGAAGTAGCGCGCCGACGGGCTGGCGAAGATCAGGCCGGACACCGCCGCGGCCGGCGTCATCGCGTACGACGTGGTCAGCCCCAGGCCCAGCTTCTCGGCCTCGATCAGGTCGAACAGCTCCTTCTTCTCGCTGTGGTCCGGGCTGGCCGGGTACCCCAGCGCGGGCCGGATGCCGCGGAACCGCTCGGCGTGCAGATCTTCCAGCACCGGCTCGGCGTCCGGCTCGAACCAGGCCTTGCGGGCCTCCAGGTGGATCCACTCGGCGAACGCCTCGGCCAGCCGGTCCGCGAGCGCCTTGACCATGATCGCGCGGTAGTCGTCGTTCTGCGCCTCGTACCGCGCGGCCAGCTCCTCGGCGCCGTGGATCGCGACGCCGAACCCACCGAGGTGGTCACCGGCCGGCGCCACGTAGTCGGCCAGGCAGCGGTTGTACCGGCCGGCCGGCTTCTGGGTCTGCTGGCGCAGCATCGGGAACGACACCCCGAGCCCGTCCAGCACGATGTCGTCGCCCTCGCTGTGCGCCGGCCAGAACCCGTACGCGCCCTCGGCGGTGAACGACTTGTCGGCCACGATCTGGTCGAGCAGCGTGTTCGCGTCGTCGAACAGCTCGCGGGCGACCGGCTGCTCCAGGATCGCCGGGTACTTGCCCTTCAGCTCCCAGGCCAGGAACAGGAACTGCCAGTCGATCATCGCCCGCAGCGTCTCCAGGCTCGGCGCCTCGCGGCGCAGCCCGGTGAACGCCGGCACCGGCAGTTCGCCGTACTCGACCGGCTCGCGGTTGGCCCGGGCGTCGTCGATCGACAGCAGCGGGGCACGCTGCTTGCTCGCGTGCTGCTCGCGGAGCCGGTCCTGGTCCTCACGGTTGCTGAGGGCAAGGGTCTGCGAGCGGTCCTTGTCCAGCAGGTCGGAGACCACGCCGACCACCCGGGACGCGTCCAGCACGTGCACCGTGGTCTGGTCGTACGCCGGGGCGATCCGGACCGCCGTGTGCTGCTTGGACGTGGTCGCGCCACCGATCAGCAGCGGCAGTTCCAGCCCGCGGCGCTGCATCTCGGCGGCGACCGTGACCATCTCGTCCAGCGAGGGGGTGATCAGCCCGGACAGACCGACCACGTCGGCGCCCTCGGCGATCGCGGTGTCGAGGATCTTCGCGGCCGGCACCATCACGCCGAGGTCGATCACCTCGTAGTTGTTGCAGCCGAGCACCACGCCGACGATGTTCTTGCCGATGTCGTGCACGTCGCCCTTGACCGTGGCCAGCACCACCTTGCCCTGGTCGCGCACGTCCTCGGTGCGGCCCTCCTGCCGGGCCAGCTCCTTCTCGGCCTCCATGAACGGCTCCAGGTAGGCGACCGAGCGCTTCATCACCCGGGCGCTCTTCACCACCTGCGGCAGGAACATCTTGCCGGCACCGAACAGGTCGCCGACGATCTTCATGCCGTCCATCAGCGGGCCCTCGATCACCTCCAGCGGCCGGGCGAACTGCTGCCGCGCCTCCTCGGTGTCGGCCTCGACGTAGTCGACGATGCCGTGCACCAGCGCGTGCGACAGCCGCTGCTCGACCGTGCCCTCACGCCAGCTCAGGTCGACGACGCGCTGGGTGCCCTTGCCCTTCACGTTCTCGGCGAAGCTCACCAGCCGGTCGGTGGCGTCGTCGCGCCGGTTGAAGATGACGTCCTCGACCAGCTCCAGCAGGTCCTTGGGAATGTCCTCGTAGACCGCCAGCTGGCCGGCGTTCACGATGCCCATGTCCAGGCCGGCCTTGCCCGCGTGGTACAGGAAGGCCGAGTGCATCGCCTCGCGCACGATGTCGTTGCCGCGGAACGAGAACGACAGGTTCGAGATGCCGCCGCTGATGTGCACGCCGGGACAGCGCTGCTTGATCAGCGGTAGCGCGTCGATGAAGTTCTTGGCGTAGCCGTTGTGCTCGGACATGCCGGTGGCGACGGCGAGCACGTTCGGGTCGAAGATGATGTCCTCGGCCGGGAAACCGATCCCGGTCAGCAGGTCGTACGCGCGGCCGCAGATGTCCACCTTGCGCTCGACGGTGTCGGCCTGGCCCTGCTCGTCGAAGGCCATCACCACCGCGCCGGCGCCGTAGTCGCGGATCCGCCGGGCCCGCTCGAGGAACTCCTGCTCGCCCTCCTTCAGGCTGATCGAGTTGACCACGCCCTTGCCCTGCACGCACTTCAGGCCGGCTTCCAGCACGGTCCACTTCGAGCTGTCGATCATGATCGGGATGCGGGCCACCTCGGGCTCGGTCGCGATCAGGTTCAGGAACGTGGTCATCGCCTGCTCGCTGTCCAGCAGGTCGGCGTCCATGTTGACGTCCAGCAGGTTCGCGCCGCCGCGGACCTGGTCCAGCGCCACGTCGACCGCCGCCTGGAAGTCGTCGGACTCGATCAGCCGGCGGAACCTGGCCGAGCCGGTCACGTTGGTCCGCTCGCCGATCATCACGAAGCCGGTGTCGGCGCCGATCTTGAACGGCTCCAGCCCGCTGAACCGGGTCGTCCCGGCCGGCGGTACGACGGTGCGCGGGGCGGCCCCGGCGACCGCCTGGGCGATCTTGGCGATGTGCGCCGGCGTGGTGCCGCAGCAGCCGCCGACGATGTTCACCAGGCCGGACTCGGCGAACTCCCCGATCATCCCGGCGGTCTGCTCGGGCGTCTCGTCGTAGCCGCCGAAGGCGTTCGGCAGGCCGGCGTTCGGGTGGCTGGCGACGTAGGTGTCGGCGAACCGGGCCAGGTCGGCGACGTGCGGCCGCAGCTCCCGCGCGCCGAGCGAGCAGTTCACCCCGACCACCAGCGGCTCGGCGTGCTCGATCGAGTTCCACCACGCCTCGACGGTCTGGCCGGACAGGGTGCGGCCGGACAGGTCGACGAACAGCGAGATCCACAGCGGCAGCTCGGGGGCGGCCTCGCGGGCGGCGGCGATCGCGGCCTTGCAGTTCAGGGTGTCGAAGATCGTCTCGATCAGCAGCAGGTCGACACCGCCGTCGCGCAGCGCGGTGATCTGCTCGGCGTACGAGTCGCGCACCTGCTCGAACGACACCGCCCGGTACGCCGGGTCCTCGACCCGCGGCGACAACGACAGCGTGACGTTCAGCGGCCCGACCGACCCGGCCACGAACCGGCCACCGGCCTCGTCGGCGGCCTGTCGCGCCAGCCGGGCGCCCTCCAGGTTCATCTCCCGCACCAGGGACTGCAGGCCGTAGTCGGCCTGGCCGATGCTGGTCGCGGTGAAGGTGTTCGTGGTGGTGATGTCCGCGCCGGCGTCCAGGTACTGCCGGTGCACGTCCAGAATGAGGTCGGGGCGCATCAGGTTCAGCAGGTCGGGGTCCCCGCTGACGTCGTGGCTGTGGTCGAGGAACCGGTCGCCCTGGTAGTCCTCGGACGTGAGGTTGGCGGCCTGCAGCATCGTGCCCCACGCACCGTCCAGCACCGCGATTCGCCGGTCGAGCAGGTCTCGCAACGAGCTTGTGGTCACCCTTGGCCTCCAGAAGATCTCCGGAGGCGCCCTTGCGGTCTGAACATCGGGTCGAGCGTGGCGGGCCTCCGGCCCGTTGCAGCGCCTCTCGACCTGGATCCGCAATGCTACCGGCCGACCGGGGCACGGACGGAAATCGCTGCCCGATGGGTGAGACAGGTGTCCAAGTCCGCCCAGTGCAGCTCTCGGCCGAACCGGACTCGATCAGCACCCGCCGAGCCGGGCGGCGAGCTGGCGGGCGTGGCCGGCCAGCTCTGGTGGGGAGACGACCTCGAAGTCGAAGCCCAGCAGGGCGACGTACAGGAGCAGCTCGTCGAGAGAGTTGGAGCCTGTGCTGACCAGGCAGGTGGTTTCGTCGACGGGTTCCACGGTGCCGGTCGACGAGGCCAGCCGGTCCGCGACCTCCTGAGCGGGCGCGCTCATCCGGAAGACGCCCTGGTACCGGTAGGCGCCGGACGCGATGCCGGCGCCGCTGGCGGCCAAGTCGGGGACCTCGCGCGGGGTGAACCGCGGACCGGTCGGGATGCGCGGGGTGATCCGGTCGAGGCGGTAGGTGCGCCAGTCCTGCCGGTCGAGGTCCCACGCCACGAGGTACCAGCGGCGGCCGGTGTGGATCAGCCGATGCGGCTCGGTGGTTCGGACGCTCGCCGTACCGTCGTGGCTGCGGTAGTCGAAGCGCAGCCGCTGGTGATCCCGGCAGACAGCAGCCACGGCCAGCAGCACGTCCGGATCCACCGCAGCCCCCTGAGTAGCCGGTACGGCGACCGACTGCAGCAGGCGGACCCGATGCCGAAGCCTGGACGGCAAGACCTGTTCGAGCTTGGCCAGCGCGCGGACCGACGACTCCTCCAGCCCGGCCACTCCCCCGGCAGCCGACGCCCGCAGACCGATCGCGACCGCGACGGCCTCCTCGTCGTCCAGCAGCAGCGGCGGCAGCGCCGCTCCGGCGCCGAGCCGATAACCCGCCACTCCGGCGACAGCCTCGACCGGATAGCCGAGGTTGCGCAGCTTGTCGACGTCCCGCCGTACGGTCCGGACACCGACGCCGAGCTCACGCGCCAGCCCCGCTCCCGACCAGTCGCGGGGAGCCTGCAGCAGGGAGAGCAGTTTGAGCAGCCGTGCCGAGGTTTCCAACATGGCCGAAGTCTGTCAGCAAGCTAGGACCGAAGCTGTCCTAACTGGCTGACATTGTCGAAGCATGATCACTCCGTTCCGCATCGACGTCCCGCAGGCCACTCTCGACGACCTCCGGCGCCGGCTCGACGACGCCCGGCTGCCCGCACCGCTTCCCGGCGACGGCTGGGACACCGGCGTCCCGGTGAGCTGGCTGAGCGACCTGGTCGACTACTGGCGCACGCAGTACGACTGGCGCGCGATCGAGCAGCGCCTCAACGACATCCCGCAGTACACGACCGAGATCGACGGCCAGACCATTCACTTCCTGCACGTGCGGTCGGCGGAGCCGGACGCGTTGCCGTTGCTGCTGACGCACGGCTGGCCCGGCTCGTTCGTCGAGTTCCTGAACCTGATCGGCCTGCTGACCGACCCCGTCGCGTACGGCGGGTCGGCGGCCGACGCGTTCCACGTGGTCGTCCCGTCGCTGCCCGGCTTCGGCTTCTCGACCCCGATCGTCGGCACGGACTGGGGTACCGAGCGGATCGCCCGGACCTGGGCCGAGTTGATGAACCGGCTCGGCTACGCCAAGTACGGCGTCCAGGGCGGCGACATCGGCGCGGCCGTCTCGCCGGAGGTCGGACGGGTGGACCCCGAGCACGTCGTCGGGGTGCACCTGAACGGGCCGGGCCCGCTGCCGCCGATGCCGCTGCCGGACGACGAGCTCGCGACGCTCACGCCGCTGGAGCAGGACCGGGTGGCGCGGATCAACGCCTTCATGGCGGAGGAGTTCGGCTACATCGCGATCCAGTCGACCCGGCCGCAGACCCTGGCCTACGGGCTGGTCGACTCCCCGGTCGGGCAGCTGGCCTGGATCATGGACAAGTTCCGCGAGTGGACGCATCCGCGGACCACCCTGCCGGACGCGCTGCTCGACCGGGACACCCTGCTGACGAACGTGATGATCTACTGGCTGACCGGCTCGGCCGGCTCCGCGGCGTACGTCGGCTACGCGCAGCAGGGCGGCTGGGGCCGGACGCCGGCGAACTCGGGCGTGCCGACCGGGGCCATCGTTTTCGCGCACGACGTCGGCATCCGCCGCTACACCGAGCGGGAGAACACCGTCACCCGCTGGACTGACGTCGACCGGGGCGGCCACTTCGCGGCCCTGGAGGAGCCAGAACTGCTGCTTACCGACGTCCGGGAGTTCTTCGCCGGGCTGCGATGAGGCGGGCCCGGCCGGGCCCGCCCGTTCACCGGATCAGGCGCGTTCCAGAATGACGATCGGGATCTCGCGGTCGGTCCGGGTGGTGTAGGTGTCGTAGTCCGGCCACACCTCGACCATCTGCGGCCAGATCTTCGCCCGCTCCTCGGCGGTGGCGACGCGGGCCCGCGCGGCGAACCGGTCGCCCTTGATCTGCACCTTGACGTTCGGGTCGGCCAGCAGGTTGTGGTGCCAGGCCGGGTGCGACGGCGCACCTCCGTTGGAGGACACGATCGCGTAGCCGCCCTCGACCTCGCGGAAGATCAGCGGGTTCTTGCGCTGCTCGCCGGACTTGCGGCCGACCGTGGTGAGGATCAGGATCTTCGCGCCCTGATCGCCCCAGTCGTACCCGGTCTCGCCGTCGCTGTCCTCGTAGGCCTTCACGTGCTCGGCGCCGTACAACACTGGCTGTCTCCTTGACTCTGCGGTTATTCAAAATGCAACGATATCGTCGCCGCCGGGATTCCCGCCCTCACCGGCGCGCCGGAACCGGCACCCGGGCGAGGTCGGCGGCGATCACCACGTCACCGTCGAACTCGGCCCGCGCCTCCTCCTCGAACAGCCGCATGTCGGTGTACCGCTGGGAGAAGTGGGTCAGCACCAACGTCCGGACGCCGCACTGCTGGGCGACCCGGGCCGCCTGCCGCGCGGTGAGATGGCCGAAGCGCCGGGCCAGCGTCGCCTCCGTGGACAGGTAGGTCGACTCGATCACCAGCAGGTCGGCGCCGTCGGCCAGCCGGAAGACGCCCTCGCACAACCGGGTGTCCATCACGAACGCGAACCGCTGCCCGCGCCGCGGCTCGCTCACCTGCTCGACGGTCACCGTCCGCCCGTCGACGACCAGGGAGCCGGCCGCCTGCAACCGGCCGACCGCCGGACCGCTCACCCCGTACGCCGCGAGCCGGTCGGGCAGCATCCGCCGCCCGTCGGGCTCGATCAGCTGGTACCCGAAGGCTTCGACGGGGTGTTCCAGCCGGCGGACCCACAACTGGCCGAACGGCCCGACCGACAACAGGCCCTCCTCGTCGATCGGCTCCTCGCGCAGTTCGGCCCGCTCGAAGAACGACGCGGCGTACCGGAGCCGGGTGAAGTACTGCTGCCCGGACGCCGGGTAGTGCGCGTGCACGGGATGCGGCACGCCGTCGAGCGACAGCCGCTGGACCACCCCCGGTACGCCGAGGCAGTGGTCGCCGTGGAAGTGGGTCACGCAGAGCCGGGTGACCGCCGTGGCCGGGACACCGGCGTACAGCATCTGCCGCTGGGTCCCCTCGCCGGGATCGAACAGGAACCCGTCGGAGTCCCAGCGCAGGAAGTAGCCGTTCTGGTTGCGTTCCCGGGAGGCCACCTGGCTTCCGGTGCCGAGCACAACGAGTTCACGCACGCGCTTCACAGTAGTGCCGGCCGCAACGCCACCCGGCCGATGTCCCCCGGCGGTGTCAGGCCAGCGCCGCCACCAGCGTGCTCGAGGAGATGTTGCCGCCACAGGAGACGATCGCGACCCGCTGTCCCTCGAGCTCCGTACGCCGGGCCCGGGCCGCCGCGAACGCCATCGCCGCCGACCCCTCGACCAACTGGTGCTCGGTGTCGATCACCGTCCGCAACGCGGCGCTGATCGCGTCCTCGCTGACCAGCACCCAGTCGTCGACCAGGTCCCGGCACAGGCCGAAGGTGATGCTGCCCGGCTCGACACTGCCGGCGGTCCCGTCGGACAGGGTGTGCCGGCCGTCGACCTGCACGATCTCACCGGCCTCGACGGAGGCGGCCATCGCCGCGTCCCCGGCCGGCGAGGCGCCGTACACCCTGATGCCCGGCCGGTGCTTCTTGAGCACGGACGCGACGCCGCTGACCAGCCCACCGCCGCCGACCGCGACGACCACCGCGTCCAGCGCCCGGCCGCTCAGCTGCTCGAGGATCTCCACCCCGACCGTGCCCTGCCCGGCGACGATGTCCAGGTCGTTGTACGGCGAGACGTAGGTCAGGCCGTGCTCGGCGGCGTACGCGCGGGCCTTCGGTTCCAGTACGCCGGAGTCGGTACCCTCGGCGCGGATCTCCAGCCCGAACCGGCGCAGCGCCGCGACCTTGCTGGGCGACGCGTTCTCCGGCAGGTACACGATGCCGCGACCGCCGAGTGCCGCCAGCGCGTTGCCGACACCAAGCGCGTGGTTGCCGGTCGAGGCGGTGACCACTCCCCGCGCCCGCTGCTCATCGGTCAGCGGGAGCAGCTTCGCCAGTGCGCCGCGCGCCTTGAACGAGCCGGTGCGCTGCTGGTGCTCGCACTTCACCAGCACCTCGGCCCGGAGCTCCTCGCTGAACGCGCCGAACCGCACCAGCGGCGTGACCGGCAGGTGCTGCCGCAGCCGCGGCGTGACCCGCTCCGACCGCGCCGCGACCTCGGCCGGGCTCGGTGCTTCAGTGGTCTGCTCGGACATTCCAGCTCCCTCACACCCGACGCCACGCTGGCTTCGCAGCGTACTCGGCGGCGATGACATGATCGATGCGTACTGCCGGGACCCTCGACGAGGTGAAGGAGCCGACGTGGCCGGAGCCAAGGCGCTCACCCTGCAGGTGGCGAGCCGGACGACGGCTCCGCGCGGCGAGGACCAGTGATGGTCGATGCGCTGTGGACCGGCTACCGGTTGCGGGAGGTGGACGCCGACGGGTGGGCGACGTTCTGGCGGCTGGATCCGCGCGGCGAGGCGGTGGGGCTGCAGGACTGGTACGGGGATGCCGAGCGGCCGGGACACCGGTTGTGGTCGCGGGCGGCGACACCGGCGGGGGTCCGGGCGTCCTGGCGGACGACGGCGACGCGGGTGAGTCTGGAGCTGCGCGCTGCGCTGGACCTGTCCGGGAAGATCGCGCCGGTCGACTTCCTGGTCGACGGAGAACTGCATCGGCGGGTGGAGATCGAGCCCGGCGAACAGGTGGTCACGGCCCCGCTTCCGGGCCGTCCGGTCGAGCTGCAGATCTGGTTGCCGCAAGCCGGCGCGATCGGCGTACGCGCCGTCGCCTTCGACGCGGAAGACGGGTTCGCCGGGGACGGGACCACCGGCGCAGTTGCCGGGGAGCCGGCGGTGCCGCTGCCGCCGACGGGGCCGCGGTGGATCACGTACGGCAGCTCGATCACCCAGTGCACCGGGGCGTACGGGCCCTCCGAGACCTGGCCCGCCTTGGTGGCGCGGCGGCACGGATGGGACCTGGTGTCGCTCGGGTTCGCCGGGGAGTGCCAGCTCGATCCGGTGGCGGCCCGCACGATCCGGGACACCCCGGCGCGGCTGATCTCGCTCTGCCTGGGCATCAACGTGTACGGCGGCGCGACGTTCAGCGGGCGGACGCTGCCCGGGCAGGTGGAGTCGTTCCTGCGCACGGTCCGCGACGGGCATCCGCACACGCCGATGGTGGTGATCACCCCGCTCGTCGCTCCCGCGGTGGAGGGCCGGCCGAACGCGGTCGGCCTCACCCTCGACGACGTCCGCGCCTGCGTCGAGCTCGGCGCCCGCGCACTCGCCGACCCCGACCTCCAGCTGGTCGACGGCCGTACGATCCTCACCCCCGAGGAAGCCCACGCCCTGTACGCCGACGACCTCCACCCCGGCCCCGACGGCTACCGCCTGCTCGCCGACCGCCTCGCCCCGCTGCTCACTCTCCCCCTCTGACGGCCGCCCACCCGTCGGCTGCGTGAACAGCAACGCGGGACCTCGGACAAGGCGTTCCCTGTCCGCGGTCCCGCGGTGGTGTTCACAGTCCTGCTGAGAGCGGTGTGCGTCAGGAGGTCAGGCTGGTACCGAGGGCTTGCCAGTCGAGGATCGGGGCGGCGAGGTCGCGGATGGTGGCGAGCAGGCCGAGGCGGGCGGCGCGCACGTCGGAGTCCTCGGCCATCACCAGGATCTCCTCGAAGAACGTGGTGACCGGCTCGACCAGCACCGCCGCCGCCGGCACGAACTCGGCGAGCGTCGTCGGCGCCGGGCTGACCTTCTGCACGGCCTCGTGCAGCACGACCTCGGCCGGCTCGGTCAGCTTGCTCGGGTCGTACTGCGGGTCGGTGTCGGCCGGCACGATCCGGCGGACCCGCTGCAGCACGGCGACCAGCTCGGCGAATCCCTCGGTCTCGACCTGACGCCGGAGCTCGGCGAGCGTCTCGTCGGCCGTCGCCGGCGCCTCGGCCAGCGGCAGGACGGCGGCGACCTGGTGGTGGTCGTCGCCCCGGTCGATCAGCTGCTGCTCGTACCGGCGGACGGAGAACTCCGACACCTCGGCCAGCGACTCGGCCGGCACCTCGATGCCCTGGGCACCGATCTGGTCGGCGGCCGCGGCGAGCCCGACGGGCAGGGTGATCGCCCGCAGCTCCGGGTGCTCGCGCAGGATCGCGACGACGCCGGCCGCGGCCCGGCGCAGCGCGAACGGGTCCGAGCTGCCGGTCGGCTTGGCACCGATCGCGAACAGCCCGGCCAGCAGGTCGAAGCGGTCCGCCAGCGCCAGCAGGGCGCCCGGCGTCGTCGACGGCACCGGGTCACCGGCCGACCGCGGCAGCTCCATGTCGTACAGCGCCTGCGCGACCGCCTCCGTCTCACCGGCACGGCGCGCGTACTCCCGAGCCATCGTGCCGGCCAGGCTGGTCAGCTCCACCACCATCTGCGACCCGAGGTCGAACTTCGCCAGCTCGGCGGCCCGCCGCAGCGTCGTCAGGTCGTCGCCGGCCAGCCCGACGGTGCCGGCCAGCGACTCCGCGATCCGCCCGATCCGGCCGGCCCGCTGCGCCATCGAACCGAGCCGCTGCTCGAAGGCCAGCTTGTCCAGCTCGCCCTTCATCGTCTCCGGCGTGGTCTGCAGGTCTGCACGCCAGAAGAACGCGGCGTCCTCGTACCGGGCCCGCAGCACACCCTCGTTGCCGGTCCGGACGGTGTCCTCGTCGACCGAACCGTTGGCCACGGCAACGAAGTGCGGCAGCAGCGTGCCGTCGGCGTCGCGGACCGGCAGGTACCGCTGGTGCTTGCGCATCACCGTGGTGAGGATCTCGGCCGGCAGGTCCAGGTAGTCGGCGGAGAAGCTGCCGAGGATCGCGGTCGGCTCCTCGACCAGGTTGACGATCTGGTCGATCAGCGCCGACTCGCCCTCGACGTCGACGCTGCCGCCGGCGGCCTTCGCCAGCTCCTGCGCGGCGGTGACGATCTGCTCGCGGCGGCGGGCCGGGTCGGCCTCGATGCCGTGGATCCGGAGCAGGTCGAGATAGCCCTCGGCGGCGGCGATCTCCACCGTCGGCTGGGCCGCGGTCCGGTGCACCCGGGTGGTCCGGCCGGCGGCCAGCGTCGACGCGGCGACCGGCACGACCTGGTCACCGAGCAGCGCGACCAGCCAGCGGACCGGCCGGGTGAAGGACAGCTTCGCGTCGTTCCAGCGCATGTTCTTGTCCGAGCGCAGGCCGCTGACGATCTCGCTCAGCACCCCGCTGAGCACCTCGGCGGCGCCGCGACCCGGGTCCGGCTTGGTCACCGCGACGTACTCGACGCCGTCCACGTCCAGGTCGTGCAGCTGGTCGGTGCCGACGCCCTGACCACGGGCGAACCCGGCGGCCGCCTTCGTGACGTTGCCCTCGGCATCGAACGCGGCCGACTTGCGCGGCCCGCGGACGACTCGCTCGGCGTCCGGCTCGACCGCCTGCACCTCGGTGACGAACGCGACCACCCGGCGCGGCGTCGCGTACGTCGTGACCGTGCCGTGGCCGAGCCGGGTCGCGGCGAGCTTCTCGGTCAGCGCCGTACGCACCGCGTCTGCGGTCTTGGTGACCTCCGACGGCGGCATCTCCTCGGTGCCGATCTCGAACAGCAGCTGCCGGGTGCCGCTCACCTTCGGGAACTCGGTCGGCACCGGCGCCGCGGCCGGCACCTCCGCGACTCCGAGCGGGTGCTCCAGCTCGGTCCGCCGCTCGGCCCAGAGCTGGGCGACCTCGCGGGCCAGCGTGCGCATCCGGCCGAATGCCTTTGCGCGCTCGGTCGTGCTGACCGCGCCGCGGGCATCGAGCACGTTGAAGGTGTGCGAGCAGCGCAGCACGTACACGTGCGCCGGAACCGGCAGGCGGGCGTCGAGCATCCGCCGGGCCTCGGCCGCGTACTCCTCGAAGAGCCGCTTCTGGCTCTCCACGTCGGCGTCGTCCAGGTAGTAGCGGCTCATCTCGTACTCCGCCTGGCCGAACGCCTCGCCGTACGAGATGCCCGGGGCGTAGGCGATGTCCTTGAAGTGCGAGACGCCCTGCAGCGCCATCATGATCCGTTCGATGCCGTAGGTGATCTCCACCGACACCGGGTCCAGCGTCATGCCGCCGGCCTGCTGGAAGTAGGTGAACTGGGTGATCTCCAGCCCGTCCAGCCAGACCTCCCAGCCCAGGCCCCAGGACCCGGTCGCCGGGTTGGCCCAGTTGTCCTCGACGAACCGCACGTCGTGCGCGTGGATGTCGATGCCGAGCGCTTCCAGGCTGGCCAGGAACAGCTCCTGCGGGTTGCCCGGGTCCGGCTTGAGCACCACCTGGAACTGGGTGTGCGTCTGCAGCCGGTTCGGGTTCTCGCCGTAGCGGCTGTCGTCGGGGCGAACGCTCGGCTCGACGTACGCGACCCGCCACGGCTCGGGACCCAGCACCCGCAGGATGGTCGCCGGGTTCAGCGTGCCGGCCCCCACCTCGGTGTTGAACGGCTGCACCACCATGCAGCCCCGGTCGGTCCAGTACTTCGTCAGCGCGAGCAGCGCGTCCTGCATGGTGAGCACGACAACAACCTCGTTCGGTGTCCGGGGATCTCGGGACCCCAGCGGCCGGGCACGCCACCGGGATCGGCCCCCGAAGTCTATTCGCCCCCACCCCGTCCCCGCGCCACCCGTCACCACCCGACCACGCGCAGCACTTCCTTCCCCGCAGGAACGGCCGACGAACACGATCACGTCGGTGCTCCTTGCCGCCGCAACGTTGAGCACGGCCCAGCCGCCTGCGCCGCCGTACGAACCACTGAGCCGTGCACGATGTCGGCGTACCTTCCCGCACACGCCGACTCCGTGCACGGTTCAGCCGTTCCGCGACCTCGCCGATGGCCGAGCCGTGCGCAAGGTCGGAGGCGGGGGTGCCGGTGAGGACTCTCGCGGCAGCTTGGGCGGGGTACGGGCTGGTTTGCGGGCGCGGCGTGGGCCGTCGTAGTGAGCGCGCTCGGCAGCTCGCGGGTGCGGCACCCCGTCGTACTGAACCGGTACCTGGTAGGTGGTGACCGGGGTGCGAGGGCCGCTTCGAGAGGTGGAGGCTCTGAGGCGGGCGGTGGGGATGAGACGGGGCGACCTCCGGCGTGGGTGCGCGGCCGGAGTATGTGAAGCTGGGAGACGACCGGCGCGTACCGCGTGAGCGGCGACGGACCGGGCACTGGTCTGACACCACGCCGCCCCGCGTGGCGACTTGACCTCAACCGTGGTTGAAGTTTCAAGCTGGTGCCGCTGAGACAGGACATCGGAGATACCGGCCCCGCGCGGGCCCTGACGAAGGAGCAGAGTTGACCACGTACACGCTTCCCGACCTCACCTACGACTACGGCGCACTGGCCCCGCACATCGCCGGCGAGATCATGGAGCTGCACCACTCCAAGCACCACGCCACCTACGTGAAGGCGCTCAACGACACGCTCGAGAAGCTGGCCGGGGCCCGCGAGAGCGGCGACTTCGGCGCGATCGTCGGGCTGGAGAAGACCCTCGCGTTCAACCTCGGCGGGCACGTCAACCACTCGATCTTCTGGAAGAACCTGTCGCCGGAGGGCGGCGACAAGCCGACCGGCGAGCTGGCGGCCGCGATCGACGAGGCGTTCGGCTCGTTCGACGCCTTCCAGGCGCACTTCACCGCGGCGGCGACCACCATCCAGGGGTCCGGCTGGGCCATTCTCGGCTGGGACGCGCTGCAGGGTCAGCTGCTGATCCACCAGCTGTACGACCAGCAGGGCAACCTGCCGGCCGGACAGATCCCGCTGGTGATGCTGGACATGTGGGAGCACGCTTTCTACCTGCAGTACAAGAACGTCAAGCCGGACTACGTCAAGGCGTGGTGGAACGTGGTGAACTGGGCCGACGCCCAGGCCCGCTTCGACGCGGCCCGCGCCAACGCCGGCGGCCTGATCACCGTCGCCTGACGCGTCACCCGGCGGACGACCTCTGACGTCCGGAGAACCTGGGGCACCACCCCGAGGTTCTTCGGACGTAACGGGGTCTGCTCAGAGGGGCAGGATCTCCAGTGAGCCCGGGCCGGCGACCTGCTTGACCCCGGTGGTCAGGCACTGGTCGACGTTGATGGTCAGGCGGGCACTGACGAGCACCAGGGTGCGGCCGGCGAACTCCCCCGAGTCGATGGTGGCCACCACGATCCCGACGTTCTCCCCCAGCGGCCGCTGGCTCAGCGTGATGCCGCCGGTGAAGTGGGACGTGCCGGAGTGCCGGCCGTCCTCGTCCTTCCAGCGCACGGTGCCGCTCGCGTTCGTGATCGGGACGTTGAGGGTGCAGCTGAGCACTCCGGACGCCCTGGCGGTGTACTCGGCGGAGACATGCTCAGGATCGATGAGTTGTCCCGTGCACAGCGCGAAGTCGCCGTCCACGGTCACCGTTTGCAGCTGGGGCAGCAGGGCCAGCCCTGGACTGATCGTCTGCTCGACGTACCCCGGGCATACCGCCAGCGGGAGCTCCTCCTCGGCATGGGCAGCCGGCGAGGCGCCTGCGAGCAGACCGCAGACCATCGCAAGGCCGATCGACAGCGCCGTCAGACCGCGGCGCGAGATCATGGGACAGGGCATGGCGGTGCCTTCCTTCGAGGGGCTTTGCTTCTCACTCCCGGATCACCCGGCAACAGGAATTCCTCTACCGACAGTAAGCGCGACGCTCCGCAGAGTAAACCGCTCGAAGCCTCCCGACCTCAGCGCTGGCCGCGGCCGGAAGCGAGGCGGTCGACGGCTTTCTCGATCCGGGCCCGGCGGGTCTCGGGTTTCTTGGCTTCTTCGATGCCGAGCACGAACCAGCGCCGCTGGCTGTAGGACAGGCCGTCGAAGAACTGCCGGGCCTCGGGGCGGGCGTCCAGCGCGGCGGCGAAGTCCGCCGGGACGGCGACCTGCCGCGGCGCGGTGTCCAGCTCGAGCTCGACCTCCACCTCGTCGCCGCCGGCCACTCCGGCCGCCGCGCGGTGCTCCGCGCTCACGCCGACCAGGTACCTTCCGCCCATCACCGCGACGGTGTTGCGGTAGGTGTACCCGCCGATCGTGACCCGCACGGCCGGCCGCTTTCCCTGGCCGAGCGCCTCGACGATCTCCGCCGGCACCTCGAAGCCGACCTTCGTGGTCCCTTCCAGCAAGGTACGGAACTTCATCGCCAGAACTCCTTCAGCGCCTGCGCCATCACGGCCGCGTCCACGGTGTGCTCCTGCCCGGGCAGCGTCCGGTGGCTGCCGTCCGGCAAGCCTGCCACCACCGCCTGGTTGCTCTCGACCATCCAGCTCCAGGAAGCGCCGCCGGTGAGCACCTGCGTCGGCACGGTGACCCGGCCGAGCGCGTCGACCGGCACCGAGTAGTCGCCCATCACCGTCGCGTCGTACGCGAGCGTGTGCGCGAGTGCCTCCTGCGCGGGCCACCACGGCGACGCCTTCGCCATCGCCACGAACTCGGCCGGCAGCCCGACCACCTCGGCCATGAAGTACTCCGCGGCCGCGTCCCGGCGGCCCGCCGCGACGAAGTCCCGGAAGATCTGCGCGGTGTTCGCCGGCGGTCGCGGCCGGCCGCCCTCCAGGATGTACGGCGGCTCCCACAGGGCCAGCCGGTTCACCGGGAGTCCCGACGCTGCCGCCAGCAACGCCAGCGCGGCGCCGGACGACGTCCCGTACAGGTGGGCCGATCCCCCGGCCGCGGCGAAGACCGCTTCCAGGTCCTCGAACTCCCGCTCGACGGCGTAGACCTCGGCGTCGCCGGAGTCGCCCCGGCCGCGGCGGTCGTAGTTGTAGACGGTGTAGTGCTCCGCCAGCAGCGCGGCCAGCGGCGCGTTCGACATCCGGTCCACGGATCCGCCGCAGACCAGGACCGCCGCGGGTCCGTTGCCGAGCCGGTCGTACGCGATCGCGGTGCCGTCCGCCGAGGTGACCTTGTCCATCGTGATTCTCCTGGTGTCTGCGCGTGGTGGTGGGCCGCGTCCCCGGCCTCACACCACTGCGTCGAACACCCCGGCGGCAGATCGACACCGCCCGCGACCTGCTTTCAGCAGGCCGCGGCCCGGTCCAGCAGCAGCGCCCGCTCGCGCTCGTTCCGCGTCAGAGCGGCGGCCCGCTCGAACTCGGCCCGGGCCTCGTCGCGCCGCCCGAGCTTGAACAGCAGGTCGCCGCGCACGCTCGGCAGCAGGTGGTAGTCCTTCAGCGCCGGTTCGCCGGCCAGCGCGTCCACCGCGATCAGGCCGTTCTCCGGCCCGAACGCCATCGAGATCGCGACCGCCCGGTTCAGCTCGACCACCGGCGACGGCGCCACCTGCGCCAGCACGGCGTACAGGCCGGCGATGCGGGCCCAGTCGGTGTCGTCGGCCTCGGCGGAGCGGGCGTGGCAGGCGGCGATCGCGGCCTGCAGCAGGTACGGACCGGGTTGTCCGTCGAGCGCCCAGGCCCGGTCGATGCTCTCCAGCCCGCGACGGATCAGCAGCCGGTCCCACCGGCGACGGTCCTGGTCGAGCAGCAGCACCGGCTCGCCGGACGGCCCGATCCGAGCCTTGGCGCGGGACGACTGCAGCTCCATCAGCGCGAGCAGGCCGTGCACCTCGGGCTCTTGCGGCATCAGCTCGGCGAGCAACCGGCCCAGTCGCATCGCCTCGTTGCACAGCGCCGGGCGCATCCAGTCGTCGCCGGCGGTGGCCGAGTAGCCCTCGTTGTAGATCAGGTAGACGACCTCGAGCACCGACGACAGCCGGTCGAGCAGTTCGTCGCCGGCCGGCACCTCGAACTCCACCCCGGCCTTGGCCAGGTTGCGCTTGGCCCGGACGATCCGCTGCGCGATCGTCGCCTCGGGAGCCAGGAACGCGCGGGCGATCTCGTCGGTCTTCAGGCCGCCGAGCAGCCGCAGCGTCAGGCTGACCCGGGCGTCGGTGGTGAGCACCGGGTGGCAGGCGGTGAAGACCAGCCGGAGCAGGTCGTCCTCGATGGTGTCCTCGAGAATCGCCTCCACGTCGTCCTCGACGGAGTCGCCGTCGATCTCCAGCTCGTGGCCCAGCTCGGCGAGCTTGCGCTGGTAGGTCTCCTTGCGCCGGATCAGGTCGATCGCGCGCCGCTTGGCGATCGCCATCAGCCAGGCGCCGGGGTTCCGCGGTACGCCGGAGTCGGGCCACTGCTCGAGCGCGGTGACCAGGGCGTCCTGGGCCAGCTCCTCGGCCAGGCCGACGTCGCGCACGATCCGGGCGACCCCGGCGACGATCCTGGCCGACTCGATCCGCCAGACCGCGTCGATCGCCCCGTGCGTGTCCGTCACCCGACCGATAGAACAGCACGCCCGGGGTCAGGGCAAGCCGGCCACCTCCCGGCCGCCGAAAAGGGCCGTCGCCCGGGTGTCGATCCGGCGGTGACCCGGTCGACGTGAGAGTAAGGACCGAACCGACGAGCAAGGGAGTGGCGCAGATGCGTTTCATGATCATCAACAAGAGCGACGAGCAGAGCGAAGCCGGGCAGATGGTGAGCGACGAGATCGCTCAGAACGTCGGCCAGCTGGTCGACGAGCTGTCCAAGGCCGGCGTGCTGCTGGTGGCCGAGGGCGTGCACCGCAGCGCGCTGGGGGCCCGGGTGAAGGTGTCCGGCGGCAAGCGCACGGTGACCGACGGCCCGTTCGCGGAGACCAAGGAGCTGGTCGGCGGCATCATCATCATCGACGTACGCAGCAAGGACGAGGCGATCGAGTGGGCCGCCCGGCTGGCCGAGGCGCTGAACGACGAGGTCGAGGTCCGCCGGGTCGTCGACGAGGCCGACTTCGGCCCCGATTCCGACCTGTTCACCTGAGCGCGTCGCGTCCGAGGAACCCTGCCCCGGAGCGCAGGGTTCCTCGGATGTGGCGTCACCGCCGGACGAGCATCTTGCCGGTGTTCTCGCCCCGCAGGACGCCGATCCGGACGGCCAGGCCGTGCGATTCCAGCACGTCGAGCGCCACGTCGAGCCGAAGTCCTCGACCGCCTTCTTCGTCTTCAGCGGGCACCCGTGGCTCCACCGGCGACTGACGCGGTGCGTCAGTTGCCGGTCGGGTGGTAGGCGCAGGCGTCACGCAGGTCCTCGGTGGGGCCGGCCGGCGTGGTCGCGACCGGGCCCGGCTTGTTGAGCACGCCGGGCTTGGTCGGCGCGGGAGTGCTGGGCGGCGGCGGGGTGGGCGGCTTCTGCTCCAGCGCCTTCCGCACGGTCTCGCGCAGGCCCTCGTAGTCGGGGTGCAGGTACTTGAGGCGCAGCTTCGACACGTCCAGCGGCACGTTGGACACGGTGCCCGACTTCACCCGCAGACCGAGCTGGACCAGCGCCGGCAGCAGTTCCTGCGGGATGTCGGTGCGCAGCAGGTTCTTGCCGGCCCGGGCGATCGCCTGGTACTTCGTCGCCAGCGTGGCCGGGTCGGCCGCGTCCACGATGCCCTTGATCGCGCAGCGCTGGCGGACCTGCCGCTGGTCGTCGTCGGCGCCGTACCGGCCGCGGGCGAACCACAGCGCGCGGAAGCCGTCCAGGTGCTGGTTCGGGCCGGGCTCGATCCACTGGCTGGGCGGGATGTTGGCACTGCTGATGCCGCCCATCGCGACCCGTTCGTTGACGTTCACGGTGATCCCGCCGAGCGCGTCGACGATCTGGTCGAAACCCTGCAGGTTGACCTGCAGGTAGTAGTCGATCGGCAGCCCGGTCGCCTCGCCGGCGGCCTGCTTGACCACGTCGGCGCCCTCGTTGTCGGACGGGCCGAGAATGCCGGGGTGCATCGCCGGGACGTTCTGGTACATCGCGGCCAGCATCCACTCCAGCCGGCCGGTCAGGCTGAGTCCCTCCCGGCCGAAGCCGTTCGGGTAGGCCTTGTGCAGCGGCGAGTCCTTCGGGAACGGCATGAAGGTGAGCTGCCGCGGCAGCGAGATCAGCGCGGTGTCACCGGTCCGGGTGTCGATGCTGGCGACGATCACCGTGTCGGTCCGGACACCGGTCCGGCCCCTGCCGTCGTCGCCGCCGAGCAGCAGCAGGTTCAGTCGTGGTCTGTCCTCCCACGGGTCCTTCACGTTGACCGTGGACGGCCGGGTCGCGCTCTTGCTCTCCCCCTGCGAGACGAACACGTTCTGCACCAGGTCGCGCTGGGCCAGCACGTTCTGGACGCCGACCGTGGCCGGCGCCGTGATGGCGAAGCAGAGCAGGCCGACGAAGACCGCCCCGACCACCCGGCCCGCCGTCCCACCCGTTGCCGGACGCAACAACCGGTGGGAGGTGACGACGACCACGATCCAGCCGAGCGCGAGCACGGCGATCGCGATCCCGGCGAGCAGCAGCCGGCTCGGGACGACCGTCGACTGCACGACGTCGCCGCGCCGCCAGAACCCGGCGTACAGGCCGGCGCCGACCAGGCCGAGAAAGACGGTGAGCACCGCCGCGCCGATCCGTCGGCGGCCGCCGATGATCAGGCCGAGGCCCGGCAGCAGCGCGCCGAGCAGCGTCAGCGCCAGTGACCGCGGAACGGTCCGGGCGCGACCGGACCGCCCCTCCGCGGAGGCGGTGCCGCTGCCCTTGGCGCGGGTGACGCGTGGACGACGCCCCATGGCTCCCCTGTCGATACCCCTGGCCTGGCGTACTGGTACCCAGGCCACACACCTGTCGGACGTCGGACGGGATCGAACGGTTTACCTCGATGGAAAGTGTACTGGCTCACGCGCCACCCGGCCGGGGATCAGCGGGACAGTCGCCGGAACCTGCGCGCCGACAGCGGCAGGAAGACCGCGACCAGGAGTAGCGGCCAGATCACCGCCGCGACGGTCGCGTGCTCACCGATCCAGGACCCGGCCTCGCCGCCGGGGTTGCCGAACAGCGACCGGGCCGCGGTCGCGGTCGACGACATCGGGTTCCACTGCGCGATCGCGCCCAGCCAGGACGGCATCGTCACGGTGTCGACGAACGCGCTGGACAAGAACCCGACCGGCCAGATCAGCACCTGGACCGCGGTGACACTTTGCGCGTTGCGCACCGACAGCCCGATGAAGATGCCGATCCACAGCAGCGCGAACCGCAGCAGCAGAAGCAGCCCGAACGCCGCCAGCGCCTCCAGCAGCGACCCGTGCCAGCGCCAGCCGACCGCGAGCCCGGCCGCGGCGAGCACGGTCAGCGCCACGATCGAGTCGAGCATGTCCGCGATGCACCGGCCGAGCACCACCGCGGCCGAGCTCATCGGCAGCGAGCGGAACCGGTCCGTCACCCCTTTGGCCGCGTCCGTGGTGACCGCGGTCATCGTGCCTTCCAGCCCGAAGAGCATGGCCAGCGCGAACATGCCCGGCACCAGCAGGTCGTAGTACGACTGGCCCTCGGGGCGCTGCATCGCACCGCCGAGCAGGGAGCCGAACACCAGCAGCATCATGACCGGGAACAGCCAGCCGAAGATCATCAGCCCCGGCTGCATGCGCCAGTGCATCAACGTGCGCTGCGCGATCGTCCAACTGTCGGTCAGTGCCCAGCCGAAGCGGTTCGTCATGCCGGCACCCCCGCTCCGGTCAGGTGCAGGAAGACCTCGTCCAGGGTCGGTCGTCGCAACGTGATGTCCTCCGGTTCGATCTGTGCGTCGTGCAGCGCTTTGGCGACCTCCACCAGCGCCCTCGTCCGGTCGCGGACCGGCACGCTGACGGTGAGCTCGTCGACCCGCACCTCCCCGTCGGCCGCCGACTCGACGATGGCCAGCACCCTGGGTACGTCGGCCGGATCGCTCAGGACCAGGTCCAGCCAGTCCGCGCCGAGCTCGGCCTTCAACTGGTCGGGGGTGCCTTCGGCAACCACCTTGCCGGCCCGCAGCATCGAGATCCGGTCGGCGAGCTGGTCGGCCTCCTCCAGGTACTGCGTGGTCAGCAGCACCGTCGTCCCGCCCTGGACCAGGCCGCGGATCGCGGACCAGACCTCCCGCCGGCCGGCCGGGTCCAGCCCGGTGGTCGGCTCGTCGACGAACAGCAGCGCCGGCGCGACGATCAGGCTGGCGGCCAGGTCGAGGCGGCGGCGCATCCCGCCGGAGTACTTGGCGGCGGCCTGGTTTGCCGCGTCCTGCAGGGAGAACTGTTCGAGCAGCTCGTCCGCCCGGCGAACCGCCGCCGGGCGGGACAGGTGGTTGAGCCGGCCGAACAGCACCAGGTTCTGCCGGCCGGTGAGCACCTCGTCGACGGCTGCGAACTGGCTGACCAGGCCGACCCGCCGCCGGACCTCCTGCCCCTGACGGCGGACGTCGTACCCGGCGACGGTCGCCTCGCCGGAGTCCATCGCGAGCAGGGTGGACAGGATTCGGATCGCGGTGGTCTTGCCGGCCCCGTTCGGCCCGAGCAGTCCCACCACCGACCCGGCCGACACCTCGAGGTCGAACCCGTTCAGGCCCGCCCCCTCGGTGCCGCCGGGGTAGTTCTTGCGCACGTCGTTCGCCACGATCACGCGTTCTGCTGGCACGTCCACCTCATCCGCCGGAGCTTTCGTACTTCGTACCGTACACCGTACGACTCAGGGTACGATCGAGTCAACGTCGAACGGCAGGAGCGAGTTCCCGGTGAGTGCACAGAAGTCCGCGGCGCCCGACCCGGCGCGCAGCCTGGCCCTGCTCTGGGGCAGTCACAGCAAGCCCGGCCGGTCCGGCCTGACGGTGCGGGCGATCGTCGAGACGGCGATCGCGCTGGCCGACGCCAACGGGCTGGAGTCGGTGTCGATGCGCCAGGTCGCCGAGCAGTTGAAGGCCGGCACGATGTCGCTCTACACGCACGTACCCGGCAAGGGCGAGCTGACCGCGCTGATGTTCGACACCGTGTACGCCGACCTGTACGCGGACGCGGACGAGCCGGTCCGGCAGCCGGGCGGGTGGCGGGGCGGGCTGGAGTTCGTCGCCCGGCGGAACTGGGAGGTGCTGATGGCGCACCCGTGGATCCACGAGGTGCCGACGCTCCGGACCGCGCTCGGGCCGAACATCACCGCCAAGTACGAGGCGGAACTGCGTCCGCTGGACGGGCTCGGGCTGAGCGACGTGGAGATGGACTCGGCACTGACCCTGCTGCTGACGCACATCCAGGGCACGGCACGGGCGGCGGCCGAGCACGAGCGGACGCAGCAGGAGAGCGGACTGACCGACGAGGAGTGGTGGGTGACGACAGCTCCGCTGCTCGACCGCTACATGGCCGGCCTCGCCGACCGCTTTCCGGTGGCCGGTCGCGTCGGCAACTCAGCCGGCCAGGAACACCAGGCGACGCTGGACGCCGGCCACGCCTTCCGGTTCGGCCTCGACCGCATCCTGGACGGCATCGCCCTGCTCATCGAGCAGCGGAAGAAGTAGCCCGGCCTCAGACCGGGAGGCGGGCGCCGGTGATGCCTTCGTTTTCGATCAGGTAGCGCACGACGCCGGCGATCCGGGACGGCGGAGTCCACCCGGCGGGGTCGGCGTTCGGCATCGTTCGGCGGTTGGCGGGGGTGTCGATGACGCCGGGCAGCAGGGTGTTGACCCGGAGGTGGTCCTTGGCGTACTCGACCGCGAGGGTGTCGGCGAACGCCAGGACTCCGGCCTTGGCGGTGACGTAACCCGCCGCACCGGAGAACGGCTTGAGCGCGGTCTGGCTCGAGGTACAGACGATCGCCCCGCCGCCGTTCGCGATCAGGTGCGGCACGGCGGCCTGGGTGATCAGGTAGAGCGGCCGCAGGTTGAGCGCCAGCTGGCGCTCGAAGTCCTCGACCGGCGTCTCGTGCACCCGCGGCCCGGCCGCGAACCCTCCGACGAGGTTCACCAACGCCGCCAGCGGCGCCTCCGGCTCGGCCGTCGCCAGCGCGACCACGTCGGCCGCTCCCGCCGGGTCCGACAGATCCGCCACGATCGGCGCCAGCGCCTCGTGCGTCCCCAGCGCTGCCAGCGACTGCTCACTCCGCCCCGGTACGACGACCCGCCACCCGGCGGTCAGCAACTCCGCCGTCACCGCCGACCCCAGCCCACCGGTGCCCCCGGCAACAATCACGCTCCGCGTCATACCGGGCAGCGTAGTACGGCCGCCGGGGACCCTCTCTCCGGCACGAATATACGGAACCGTATATTCGTGGCAGGGCGTCCGCTCGAGGCGCCGAAGCGAGAACGGAGGTCGCCATGAGAATCGCCCTGCTGCTGGCCGCGTTCCTGTACGCCCTGCTCGGCACCGGCCACGCGGTGCTCGCGCTGCGCGACGTGCGGCACGAACGATCGTTCGTGCCGACGGACCCGTCGGTCCTGCAGACGCTGAAGAACACCGGAGTGAGCGCCATGCCCGGGGCCACCTTCTGGCGCGCGTGGCTCGGCTTCAACCTGAGCCACAGCCTGGGCCTGCTGCAGTTCGCCGGCGCGCTGGTCGTGCTCGCCCTCCGGGCCGGCGACGAATTCTCCGACAGCGGCGTCTTCGTGCTGGCCGGCCTGGTCGTCGCCGTCGTCTACCTGGCCGTCGCGGGCCGGTTCTTCTTCCGCCCGCCCACCGTGGTCGCGGCACTGGGTCTCACCTGCCTGGCCACCGCTTTCGCCCTGTCGCTGGCATGACGCCGCCCGACGAGGCCGACGTACGGGCCGGTGCCGCGCAGTACTCCACCGCCATGCTCCGGTGGTACGACCTCGCAGTTCTGGAGGTCAACTGCCGCCTGCTCTGGCGATGTCCGCCGCGCACGATGCTCGAGCTCTACCAGCGCAACATCGGCGCCCGCCATCTGGACCTGGGCCCCGGCACGGGCTACTTCCTCGACCGGTGCACCTTCGGGGTCCGGCGGCCGCAGCTCACCTTGCTGGACCTGAATCCTGATGTCCTGACAACAGCCGCCCACCGCCTTCGCCGGTACAACCCGACGACGCACCTGCGCAACGTCCTGGAGCCCTTGGCACTGGGCGACAACCGTTTCGACTCCGCCGGTCTGAACATGGTGCTTCACTGCATCCCCGGCCCGATCAGCGCCAAGGCCGGCGTGTTCGACCGCATCATCCCGTACCTGGAACCGGGCGCCAGGATCTTCGGCAGCACAATCCTCGACGTCGGAGTCCCCCACAGCCCGGCCGCCCGCGTCGCCCTGCACCTGCTCAACCGCCAAGGCGTCTTCCACAACACGAGCGACACCCTGTCCGACCTGGACCAGGCCTTGGCCCAGCGCTTCGCGACGTACCGAATCGAGTTGCACGGCGCGATGGCGCTCTTCCAGGCCCTCGCGCCGGGCGACCGGGTACCCAGCCCTTGACGGATCCTTGGCCTGGCGGGCGCTGGACGGGTGACTAGTCGGGAAGGGCGAGCGTACGGCCGGCGGCGCGGGCGGCGTCGATCGTGCGGGTGAGGGTGTCCTTGAGGGCGGTGGCCTCGTCGGCGAAGCTCTGGACCACGGAGGTGTCGCCGGCGGGTTCGGTGCGGGCGAGCAGCTCGATGTAGCGGTCGCCGTCCTCGAGAGCGGCCTCCGCGCGCAGTGCGGCGTCGGCGGAGCGAACGCGCTCGGCGTACTGCTCCAGGAGCTGCACCTTGCGCTTGATCGCGTCGACCGACCGGTCCAGCGCGCGTCGTTGCGGGCCGAGCACGGCCTCCAGCTCCGCCGTCGCCATCCCCCGGGCGACCTCGTGCTGGCGGGCGCGCAGCACCGACTGCTCGTGCAGCACCTGACCGATGTCCCACAGCTGCTCGGGCAGGACCAGCTCGTTCTGCATCTCGTCGAGCAGTCCCTGCCGGGTGACCGTTGCCTCCAGCACCGTTTTCACCGCGCGCTGGGCCCGGGCCAGCAACCGCCCGGCCGGCTCGTCGAAGTCCTCCGCCAGCAGGTACTTGCCGTGCTGCCGCCGCACTGCCTTGCGCGACCGGTCCTCGATCGCCGGCCGCACCGCGACTGCCCCGGTCGCCACCACCGCTACCCCGGCGAGCGCGACCGAAGCCCACGCCGCGACCTCGGGCGGCAGCGTGAGGGCCATCACGATCAACGCCACGATCCAGCCGCCGACACAGACCGCCAGCCACACCAACAGCGATCCGAGAGTGTTGCCGGGCGCCTCCGACCACGCCGTACGCCGTTTCGGCCGCGGCTGTCCGGCGGGCACGAACAGCTCGGGGCTGCGCTCGTACAACCGGCGTACCTCGACCGGTACGTCGGGCGCGAACACCGGATCCGGCCCCATCGGCACCTCCCAGTCCACCGGTTCCTCGGCTCCGGCCGGCAGCCGGTCCCGACACTCAGCGTAGCGGCGTGCGTGCCCGTTCGAGCTGCACGGCCAGGCCGTCGAGCAGGAGTTCCAGCCCCGACTCGAACAGTGTGTCGAGATCGAAATCGAACGCGAACCCTTCCGGCACGCCCAGCGCCTTGAACCCGGGCAGTTCGCCGGTCAGCGCCGCCAGCCGGTCGACCTGCTCGTCGGCCCACTCGTCGGCGGTCAGCCCGGTGTCCTGCTCGGCGAGCGCCTCGGACTCCAGGTTCAGCGCGACGCCGCGCACGTAGCCGAACACCGAGATCGAGACGTACAGCGCCTTGCTCGGTTCGAGGTCGGTGAGCGAGCGCAGCACCGCGTCTCCGTGCGACAGCAGGTTCGGCACGAGCTGCGGTCGGCCGACCGTGATCGCGCCCGGCAGCCAGAGATGCCGCCGGTACGCCGCCCACTGCAGCCGCGCGGCCGTCTCGATGCCCTCGCGCCAACCGGCCGGCGGACCCGGCGGCAGCGGGAAGTCACCGATCGCCGTGTCGACCATCTGCAGCACCAGCGCGTCCTTGCCGCCGACGTGGCGGTACAGGCCCATCGTCGAGACCCCCAGCTCGCCGGCGATCCGGCGCATCGACAGCGCCGCCAGCCCTTCCGTGTCGGCGAGGGTGATCGCCGTCCGGACCACGTCCTCGCGGCTCAGCACGGAGACCACCTCGCTGGTCCGGGCCGGCGTGCGCCGCGGCGGTCCGACCACCGTGCCGACCCCTGGGCGCGAGTGCACCAAGCCCTCCTGCTGCAGCGTGGTGAGCGCCTTGGTCGCGGTCGCCATCGCGACGCCGTACGCACGCATCAGCTCGCGGGTCGAGGGCACCCGGTCCCCCTGCCGGAGGTCGCCGGTACTGATCCGGTGCCGGATCGTTGCCGCGATCCGCTGGTAGGGCGCTGGCACGGTTCGCTCCTTCAGGTGACCGGTGCACTAGAGCACCTGCTCGTCGGCTGGACGGTGTCTCGGGCCGCTTGGCACGGTTGCTGCGTACACCGTACAGCGCACTAGCCCAGCAAGGGGACCGACCATGACGAAGCGAGTACTGATCTCCGGCGCCGGGATCGCCGGACCGGCCCTGGCCTACTGGCTGCAGCGCGCCGGGTGCACCCCGACCGTGGTCGAGGTCGCGCCGGCGCCACGGCCGGGCGGCCAGACCGTCGACCTGCGCGGCGTCGCCCGCGAGGTGGTGACCCGGATGGGCGTGATGCCGGCGATCCAGGCGCGCCAACTGCACGAGAAGGGGCTGGCGTACGTGCGCGCGAACGGGCGGCGGGCGGCGGCGCTGCCGACCGAGCTGCTCGACGGGGCCGGACCGGTCGCCGAGATCGAGATCCTGCGCGGCGACCTGTCGGCGATCCTGCTGGCAGCGACGCCGGACGTCGAGTACGTCTACGGCGACACGATCACCGGGCTGGTCCAGGAAAACGACGGCGTCCGGGTGACCTTCCACCGAGGTGCCGAGCGCCGGTTCGACCTGGTCGTCGGCGCGGACGGGGTGCACTCGCGGGTGCGCGCGCTCGCCTTCGGCCCGGAGGAGCGGTTCGTGCACCACTTGGGCGGCTACGGATCGTCCTTCACCGTTCCCGCACCGGAGCCGCTCGACGGGTGGATGAAGATCCACACCGTGCCGGGCGGCCGGTGGGTCGGGCTCCGGCCGGACCACGACCCCCGGTTCGTCCGGGCCCTGCTCACCTTCCGCTCGCCGGTCCTCAGCTACGACCGGCACGACGTGGCCGAGCAGAAACAGCTGCTGCGGCAGACGTTCCAGGGCGTCGGCTGGCACACCCCGCACGTGCTCGAGGCAATGACCGCGACCGAGGACTTCTACTTCGACAGCACCAGCAGCGTCGTCGTACCGGAGTGGTCGCGCGGCCGCGTCGTGCTGCTCGGGGACGCCGGGTACTGCGGTTCGCCGCTGGCCGGCCACGGTACGGCGTTGTCGCTGGTCGGCGCGTACGTGCTGGCCGGGGAGCTGACCTCCGACGGCGACCACACGCGCGCGTTCCCGGCGTACCAGCGGCTGATGCGGGACTACGTGGCGCAGCGGTCCGAGCTGCCGCCCGGCGGGATCGAGGGGGCGATGCCGATGACCGCGGCCGGGATCCGCGGGCGGGACGCGATGATCCGGCTGATGACGTCCCGGCCGCTGCGCGGCATCCTGGCGAAGGCGGCCGCGGCGCGGCCGGACGCGATCACGCCGGCCGACTACCCGAGCCTCACTCCGGCCACTCCGAGCCGAGAATGACGCCAACGAAGCGACGTGCGCCTCAGATGCGGTCCGGGCGGGGGTGCGAGGCGGCCGGCCCGGCGCTCAGTCGAGCGGCGAGACCCAGTCCGGGTTGCGGCCGAGCAGGGCGAGCAGGGTGTCGAGGTCGGAGGCGTCGCCGGGGACCTTGACGGCGCGTTCGAAGGCGGCGCCGGGGCCGCGGCTCGCGTCGGTGTCGGGGATGCGCCGGGCCAGGCCGAGCGCCATCTCGACCATCTCCGCCGGCGGGTCGTACGGGGCGTCGATCGCCCGGGCCAGGTCCCAGGCGTGCACGATGCAGTCGAGCTGGTGGAAGGTCAGCGCGACCCGGCGCGGGAAGGTGCCGAACTCGCGCACCTCCATCGCCCGGTCCAGCGCCCCGCCGTCGGCGAACGCGTCCGCGACCTTCACGTTGGACCGCCGGTACGCGCCCGCCGGGTTGTCACCGAGCCGGCCACCGGTCCACGTCTGCACCGGCGCCGACCCGTTGATCGCGGCGGCGGCGAACCCCTCGTTCTCGCTGACGATGTGCCGGAGCAGGCCGCGCACGGTCCAGTCGGGGCAGGGTGTCGGGAACCACAGGTGCTCGGCCCGTACCTGCATGACCACCTCGCCGAGCACCGCTCCGGCCCGTCGATCCAGATCCCGGATGTCCATCCGTGTCCCCTCCCGTCGGCCTGCCCAGCCGAGCATAGGCCCGGGCCCGCCGCGCGGCGCCGCGATCGGCGCGGATCAGGGGATAACCCGCACCCGGCGGTCGGGAGGTCCAGCTCTGTTCGCGGTGCCCGACGGCACGGTCCTGGTCGACGGTGCGGTCGGCGTCGGGATCGGCCCGGGTGTCGTGGCACGATGCAGGCATGGGCTTCCAGATCGCGAACGAGCCGGCCGCCGACCAGGTCCTCGACCAGTACCCGTTCGCGGTGCTCGTCGGCATGATGCTCGACCAGCAGTACGGCATGGAGCACGCGTTCCGAGGCGGCTGGAAGGTGCTCAACCGGTTCGGCACCCTCGACCCGGCCGCCATCGCCGCAGCGGACCCTGAGGCGTTCAAGGAACTGTGCAGTCAGCCGCCGGCCATCCACCGCTTCCCCGGCTCGATGGCGACCCGGCTGCAGGAGCTCGCCGCACTGATCGAGAGCCGGTACGACGGTGACGTGACCCGCCTGTGGACCGAGCCGGACACCGGCAAGGAGCTGCTCAAGCGGATCCAGGAGCTGCCGGGCTTCGGCAAGCAGAAGGCGCAGATCTTCGTCGCCCTGCTCGCCAAGCAGCTCGGCGTCCGCCCCGATGGCTGGGAGCAGGCCGCCGGTGACTACGCCCTGGACGGCTACCGCTCGGTCGCGGACGTCGTGGACGCCGACTCGCTGCGCAAGGTCCGCGAGTACAAGCAGCAGAAGAAGGCCGCCGCCAAGTCCGCCGGCTGACGCTGCGCCCTTCCCGGCTGCAGCCGGCGCTACAGCTCGCCGATGCAGCCCGCGGTGTGCCCGGACTTCGGGCACACCCAGCCCGGCCCCTTCGGCGTGCGCTCCGGCTGGAGCGGATGTGTCCCGGGGTGCTCCAGGCACTCCGGCCAGGTGGCCGGCCGGCCGAGCCCCCACAGCTCCTCGTGCACGAACTCCTGCACCTGATCGGCGACGTGCACCACCCGGTCAGGTTCGGCCATCGCGAGCGGAGCCAACAGCCCCGTCCGCGACCCATCGCGCGACAGCAGCCACACCGACTCGTACTCCGAATCGCCGTTCACCGGCTCGTCCCGCACCTGCAAGCTGATCCCACCAGTGCTCTGCAGGTCCCGGACCAGCAGACTCAGCACCACCTCGAGGGCTGAACTCACGCAGCCAGTCTGCCAGTCGCGAGTCCAGCCCTCTGGAGGCCCTCGGGGGCTCAAGCCTTGGTGGTTCGGGTGCGCCAGAGCAGGTAGACGAAGTACGGAGCGCCGATCATGGCGGTGAGCAGACCGGCGGGGATCTGAGCGGGCGCCAGGAGGGTCCGGCCGAGTGTGTCGGCGACCGAGACCAGGACCGCGCCCAGCAGTGCGGCGACCGGCAGCAGGCGGCTGTGATGGCCGCCGACCAGCGCCCGGGCGGCGTGCGGGGCGACCAGTCCGACGAAGCCGACCACCCCGATGGCGGAGACGGCGGCCGAGGTGAGCAGGGCGGCGGCCGCCAAGGCCAGCAGGCGCGTCCGTTCCAGCCGTACGCCGAGGATGCGCGGTACGTCGTCGTCGAGCGACAGCAGGTCGAGCTCCCGGCGGGCCAGAACGATCACCGGAGTGAGCACGAGCAGGGCGACCGTCACCGGTACGACCTGCGGCAGGGTCCGGCCGTAGGTGCTGCCGGACAGCCACGTCATCGCCATGCTGACGTTCCACGGGTCGGTGTAGACGATGACGAAGGTGATGATCGCGGTCGTCGCCGACGAGACGCCGACCCCGATCAGCACCAGCCGGTCCGAACTGAGCCCACCGGACCAGGACACCAGGTAGACCAGCGCGAAGGTGGCCAGCGCGGCCGCCGACGCCACCCCGGACAGCAGCCAGATGCTTGCCGAGGGCACCACCATGAGCGTCACCACCGCTCCCACGCCGGCTCCGCCGGTGATGCCGAGGATGCCCGGTTCGGCGAGCGGGTTGCGGCAGACGGCCTGGACGGTCGCACCGGCGATCGCCAGCGCCGCGCCGCACAGCACGGCCGACAGCACCCGCGGGAACCGCTGGTCGAGCACGTACGTGATCGCCCGCCCCGACCGGCCGCTGAGCCAGTTCGTGATGTCGCCGGTGCGCAGGAACGCATCGCCCGCGAGCATCGCCAGCACCAGCGCACCGACCAGCAGCGCGGACAGCACCCCGACCGCGATCCAGAAGCTCCGCGTACTGCGCAGCCCGGAGGACGCCCCGGCCGGCGTCCGGCTCGGCCCGGAATCGCGGTACCGGCGAGCCAGCCAGACCAGGACGCCGGCGCCGACCAGCATGGTCATGATGCCGGTCGGGATCTCGACGCCCGCCTGACCACCGAGCAGCGCCCGCAGTACGACGTCCGCGAGCAGCACCACCAGGATCCCGGCGAGCCCGGACATCGGCAGCAGCACGCGATGCCGCATCAGCCCCGGAACGAGCGGTGCGACCAACCGGACGAGCACCGGCGCGACCAGCCCGACGAAGCCCACCGGCCCGGCGACGGTCACCGCCGCCGCGGACAGCATCACGGTGACCAGGGTGATCAGCACCCGGGTCCGCCGGACGCGCACACCGAGCACCGCCGCCGTGTCGTCACCGAGCGACAGGATGTCCAGCCGCGACGCGAGCCAGAGCGATGCCGCCAGCCCCAGGACGACGACCGGCGCCATCTGCCCGACCGCGTCCAGGTCGGTCTGCACCAGCGAGCCGCTCCCCCACGCGAACGTGCCGACCGTCTCCTCGCGGAACAGCAGCAGCAACAACGTGGTGATCCCGGACAGGGCCATCGCCACCGCGGACCCGGCGAGGATCAACCGGGTCGGGCCCGACGTTCCCCCGGCCGACAACGCGAGCACCAGGACCGCGGCCGCCAGTCCCCCGAGGAACGCGACGCCACCGGCCGGCAGCACCGGCAACGGCACCCCGAACGCCGCGACCGCGACGACGGCCAGGTAGGCGCCGGCGTTGACGCCGAGCGTGTCCGGCGAGGCGAGCGCGTTGCGCGCCAGCGACTGGAGTCCCGCGCCCGCGACACCGAGCGCCAGCCCGACCAGTACGCCGGCCAGCAACCGTGGCAGCCGGGACGCGACCAGCACGTTGGCCGAGTTGTCGGTGCCCTGGCCGATCACCAGCCGGAGCAGGTCGCCGGTGCCCACCGAGGAAGTGCCCTGGGTGAGGTGCACCCCGGCGAGCAGGACCACCGCCGCCAGGGCGATCACGAACACCCCGGCGACGCGGATCCGGCGTACCGGCAGCAGGGTCCCGGCGGTCTGCGGCCGCTCGGTGGTCAGCTGGGTCAAGACGTGACTGCCTGCACGGTGGCGTCGATGAACTGCTGCATCGACTTCGGCCCGCCGAACATCCAGATGCCGTCCGGCAGCCGGTGCACGTTGCCCGACTTCACGAACGGCAGGTTCTTCCAGATCGCGTTCTTGGCCAGGTCGCCGCCGAACACGTCGCCGCCGTCGGTGGTGGAGGCGATGTAGAGGAAGTTGCCGTCGGGCAGCTTGGTCAGGCCCTCGATGTCGGTCTGGGCCAGGCCGTAGTCCTTGTCGCCGGCGCCGGTCCAGCTGTTCTTCAGGCCCAGCTCACCGGCGATCGCGCCGAGCATCGAGCCGGTGGTGAACATCCGGATCGAGATCGAGCTGCCCTGCTTCCAGCCGTCGGCCATGGTGAAGTTCTCGCCGGCCTTGCCCGCGTCGGCGATCTTCTTCCTGCCGTCGGCCAGCGCCCGGTCGAACGCGGCGTTCGCCTCGGCGGCCTGGGCGGACTTGCCGACCGCGGCGCCGAGCAGTTCGAGGTTCTTCTTCAGCTGTGGGATCGGGTTCGCCGCGTCCGCGCCGCGCACGACCAGGACCGTGGCGGCCTTCTCGATCTGCGCGATGGTGCTCGCGGACTCGTCCGTGGTGACGACGACCAGGTCGGGGTCGAGCCCGACGATGGCGTCGACACTGGCCTCGCCGCGGGTGCCGACGTCCTTGACCGACGGGTCGAGCTTCGCCGCGGTCACCCAGGTGCTGTAGCCCTTCACGTCGGCCACACCGACCGGCATCACGCCGAGCGTGATCAGACCCTCGACCACACCCCACTCCAGACCGACCACCTTGGTGGCGGGAGCCGGCAGGTCGATCTTCTTGTTACGCGCGTCGGTCAGCGAGACCGGCTCGGCGGAGGCCTCAGCCGCGGCCGGCTCCGGCGTCTCGCTGCTGCCGCAGGCGGTCAGGGCCAGCAGGAGCGTGGCGGCCAGGGCGGTGATTCTTCTCATCAGGGACCTCAGCTGTCTTGAAGGATGTGCCGGTGCAGGTGCCTGCCGACCGGCTGGGTGCTGATCCGGCCGGTGGCCGGATCGGTGCCGACGTCGATCCGGATCCCGTAGGCCTCGGTCAACGCCTCCGCCCGCAGGACCTCCGCGGGCGTGCCGGTCGCGCGGACCCGGCCCTGGTGCAGCAGCACGACCCGGTCGGCCACGTCGGCCGCCTGGTTCAGGTCGTGCAGCACGACGCCGACCGCCACGCCGTGCTCGTCGGCCAGGTCGCGCATCAGGTCGAGGATCTCGATCTGGTAGCGCAGGTCGAGAAAGGTGGTCGGCTCGTCGAGCAGCAGGACGCCGGTGTCCTGGGCCAGACAGGTCGCCAGCCAGACGCGCTGCAGCTCACCGCCGGACAGTTCGTCGACGGCCCGCTCGGCCATCGCGCTGACCCCGGTGACGTCCATCGCGTGCGTGATCGCGGCCGCGCCGTCCGGGTCGTCGGCGCGCCAGCGACCGCGGTACGGGTGCCGGCCGTAGCCGACGACGTCGCGCACGCTGACGCCGTTCGGAGTGGGGCGGGACTGCGACAGCAAGGTGACCTTGCGGGCGAACTCCTTCGCCGACAACGCCAGCGCGTCCGACCCGTCCGCGAGCGTCACGCTGCCGGCGTCGGGCTGGTGCAGCCGAGCCATCGCCCGCAGCAGCGTCGACTTGCCACTGCCGTTCGGCCCGACCAGCGCGGTCACCGCAGCCGGCTCGATCCGCACCGCGGCGTCGGTCACCACCTGACGCCCGTGGTACCCCAGCCGCAACCCGGCACCCGCCAGCCCCACCGACTCTCGCATGGGCGAGAGGATAGCCTTACCTAACTTGCTCTGTCAGCTTTCGCGGTCAGTGACCTTCGGACTACAGCTCGGCGGCGAGGCGGGTGCCTTGCTCTATTGCTCGTTCGGCGTCCAGTTCGGCGGCAACCTCGGCGCCGCCGATCACGTGGACCGGCCGACCGAGTGCGCGCAGTTCCTCGGCCAGGTGGCTGACCGACTCCTGGCCCGCGCAGACGACCACGTGGTCCACTGCGAGCAGCCGCGCCTTCTCCCGCTTCGGCCCGAAGGTGATGTGCAGGCCCTCGTCGTCGATGCGTTCGTAGTTCACCCCGCGCAGCATCGTCACCTGCTTGTTCTTCAGCGCGGCCCGGTGCACCCAGCCGGTGGTCTTGCCCAGGCCCGCGCCGATCTTGCCCGGCTTGCGCTGCAGCAGGAACACCTCGCGCTGCGGCGGTTCGGGCTTCGGTTCGACCAGCCCGCCGCGATGCACGACCGGGTCGCCGACGCCCCACTCCGTCTGCCACGCCGCGAGGTCCAGCGTCGGCGACGCCCCGGTGGTGAGGTACTCCGTCACGTCGACGCCGATCCCGCCCGCGCCGATCACCGCCACGCGCCGGCCGGCCGGGCGACCGCCGCGGACCAGTTCGGCGTACGAGAGGACCTTGGGGTGGTCGATGCCGGGGATGGCCGGGATCCGCGGTACGACACCGGTCGCGACCACCACCTCGTCGAAGCCGGTCAGGTCGGCCGCGGTCGCACGATGGCCGAGACGCACCTCGACCCCGGTCAGCTCCAGCCGGCGACGGTAGTACCGGATCGTTTCGGCGAACTCCTCCTTGCCGGGGATCCGCCGCGCGATCCCGAACTGCCCACCGATCTCGTCGTCGGCCTCGAACAGCTCGACCCGGTGCCCGCGCTGCGCCGCCGTCACCGCCGCGGACAACCCGGCCGGACCGGCGCCGACCACCGCGACCCGCTGCGTACGCCGGGTCGGCAGCAACCGCAGCTCCGTCTCCCGGGCCGCGCGGGGATTGACCAGGCAGCTGGCCAGGCGCTTCGCGAACACGTGGTCCAGGCACGCCTGGTTGCACGCGATGCACACGTTGATCTCGTCGGCCCGGCCGGTGGTTGCCTTGAGCACCCACTCCGGATCGGCCAGGAACGGCCGGGCCAGGCTGACCAGGTCGGCATCGCCGCGAGCCAGCACCTCCTCGGCGACCTGAGGCAGGTTGATCCGGTTCGAGGTGACCACCGGAATGCCCACGTGCGGGCGGAACGCGGCCGTCACCGAGGTGAACGCCGCCCGCGGGACCGAGGTGACGATGGTCGGCACCCGCGCCTCGTGCCAGCCGATCCCGGTGGTGATGATCGACGCCCCGGCCGCCTCGATCTCCTGGCCCAGGGCAACGACCTCGGCCCAGGTCTGGCCGCCGTCGACCAGATCCGCCATCGACAGCCGGTAGAGGATCAGGAAGTCCGGCCCGACCCGCTCCCGGGTCCGCCGGACGATCTCGACGGCCAGCCGGCGGCGGTTCTGCGGCGTCCCGCCCCAGCGGTCGGTCCGCCGGTTCGTGCGTTCGGCCAGGAACTGGTTGATGAAGTAGCCCTCGGAGCCCATGATCTCGACGCCGTCGTAGCCGGCCTCGCGAGCCAGCGCGGCGCACTCGACGTACGCGTCGAGCTGGCGGCGCACGCCACGGTCCGACAGCGCCCGCGGCCGGAACGGGTTGATCGGTGCCTTCAGCGCCGACGCGGAGACGCTGAGCGGGTGGTACGCGTAACGGCCGGCGTGCAGGATCTGCAGCGCGATCCGGCCGCCCTCGGCGTGCACGGCGTCGGTGACGACGCGGTGTCGCCTGGCCTGCCGCCGACTGGTCAGCCGCGAGCCGAACGGCGTCAGCCAGCCGGTCCGGTTCGGCGCGTAGCCGCCGGTGACGATCAGGCCCACGCCGCCGCGCGCCCGCTCGGCGAAGTACGCCGCGAGCTTGGGCAGATCCTTGGCCCGGTCCTCGAGACCGGTGTGCATCGAGCCCATGATCACGCGGTTCGGCAGGGTGAGGTGGCCCAGGTCCAGCGGCGCCAGCAGGGTCGGGTAGTCGTTCATCGCGCACCGTCCGATCGCAGGGCCCGGACGACCTCGTCGCACCACTCGGTGAAGGACTGCTCGGCCCGGACACCACCGCGCAGTACGAGGTACTGGTGCAGTTCGCGGCCGGACAGCTTGGCCGGCCTGGGGAAGTCACGGCACTCGATCGCGCGGTACGCCTCCAGCCGGGCCGCATGCTCGGCCCGGTGCCGCTCGACCTCGCGCAACACCGCGGCCTGATCGCCGAGGGACGCGCCGCGCAGCTTCACGCCCAGCTCGTCCCGCAGCATGGTCGGCTCGATCGGCTCCGCGAGCCAGCGGGTCAGCTCGGCCGCGCCGGCCTTCGCCACCCGGTAGACCTTCTTGTCCGGCCGGCCCTCCTGGGCGACGTCGGTGTGGGTGACCCAGCCGGCCTCCTCCATCCGCCGCAGCACCCGGTAGATCTGCTGGTGCGTGGCGGCCCAGAAGAACCCGATCGACCGGTCGAACCGGCGCGCCAGCTCGTAGCCCGATCCCTCCCGCTCGCTGAGCGAGACCAGCAGCGCATGCTCGAGCGCCATCCGTGACCACCTCCGGCCCTCACCGTATTTATGCAACCAGTTGCAGTGCAGCTGATTGCAGGGTAGATCACAGCGGCCGGTGCCGGCAGTACGAGAGAATGGTTGCAAGAGCCGACTATCTCTTCACGCCGGAGGCCTGCGATGGACCACGCTCACCCGACCCGGACCGCACTGCCCGGGATCGGCACCCGGTACGACCTGGTTACCGAGGGCGGCAGGCACGTCTCGGTCGTCGTGCACGAGGACGGGCGGCGGTTCCTGGGCTTCCACGATCCCGAGGACGACGACAACTGCCAGAACTCGGTGCCGCTGGATCCCGCCGAGGCGGCCGCGCTCGCGCTGCTGCTGGTGCCGACACCGGGCGACCCGTTGAGCACCGACCTGGAGATCGACCTGGTCACCGAGCAGATCCCGGTCACCAGCGGCTCGCCGTACTCCGGCCGGACGCTCGCCGACACCCAGGCCCGGACCCGGACCGGCGCGTCCGTCGTGGCGGTGCTGCGGCGGACCGGCGCGACCCCGTCGCCGAAGCCGGACTTCCGGTTCGCGACCGGGGACACCCTGGTCGTGGTGGGCACCCGCGAAGGCGTGGACGCCGTCGCCGACCTGATCTCGGGAGGCTGACGTGCACCACATGGCCTCGTTGCTGATCGAGCTGGGCGCGGTCCTGCTCGCGCTGGGCATCCTGGGCCGGATCGCCGGCCGGGTCGGCTTCTCGCCGATCCCGCTCTACCTGCTCGCCGGACTCGCGTTCGGGCACGGCGGCCTGCTGCCGCTGGACGCCAGCGAGGAGTTCGTTGCCACCGGCGCCGAGATCGGTGTGATCCTGCTGCTGTTGCTGCTCGGCCTGGAGTACACCGCGTCCGACCTGGTCGGCACGCTGAAGACGCAGTACCTGTCCGGGGTGGTCGACTTCCTGCTGAACGCGCTGCCCGGCGCGGCGGTCGCGCTGCTGCTCGGCTGGGGCCCGGTCGCCGCGGTGGCGCTCGGCGGCGTCACCTGGATCTCGTCGTCCGGCGTGATCGCGAAGGTGGTCGGCGACCTCGGTCGGCTCGGTAACCGGGAGACCCCCGTGGTGCTCGGCATCCTGGTGCTCGAGGACCTCTCGATGGCCGTCTACCTGCCGATCCTCACCGCGCTGCTGGCCGGCGTCGGGCTGGCCGGCGGCAGCGTCACGCTGCTGATCTCGCTCGGCACGGTCAGCCTCGTGCTGTTCGTGGCGCTGCGCTACGGCCGGCTGATCAGCCGGGCTGTCTCCTCCGACAACCCCGAGATGCTGCTACTCGTCGTCCTGGGCCTGACGCTGCTGGTCGCGGGTGTCGCCCAGCAGTTGCAGGTGTCGGCCGCGGTCGGGGCGTTTCTGGTCGGCATCGCGCTGTCCGGCGAGGTCGCACACGGCGCACGCCGCCTGCTCACCCCGTTGCGGGACCTGTTCGCGGCGGTCTTCTTCGTCTTCTTCGGGCTGAGCACCGACCCGCGGGAGATCCCGCCGGTGCTCGGCATCGCGCTCGCGCTGGCCGTGCTGACCGCGCTGACGAAGGTGTTCACCGGCTGGTACGCCGCTCGCCGGGCGGGCATCAAGCCGGCCGGCCGGTGGCGGGCGGGCGGCACGCTGGTGGCTCGCGGCGAGTTCTCGATCGTGATCGCCGGGCTCGCCGTCGGGGTCGAACCTCGCCTCGGCCCGCTGGCCACGGCGTACGTGCTGATCCTGGTCATCCTGGGCCCGCTGGCGGCGCGCTACACCGAGCCGATCGCCCGCAAGCTCACCGCCAAGAAGCCGGCCGCCGTTCCTCCCCCGGCCGACGGTCCGCTCGAAGAGCGGCTGGACGACCCGGCGAACACGGCGAGCTGATGTCGCGGACCTGCAGCACTCACCAACCGCGGCCTCCACGGCGTGGCGGGGGCAACACGCCGTGGAGCGATCAGGTTGGTGAGTGGTGGGCGTTCAGCGCGGGTGGTTGGCGCGCTGGTTGACGGCGGCGAGCTCGACGGTCTGCCGGATCCGGCGGGCCCGGGTCTCCGGCCGCTTGGCCAGCGCGATCCACTCCAGGATCCGCCGCCGGGACGACGGCGGGAACGCCTGGAAGTGCTCGGCCGCCGAGTCGTTCCGGTCGAACTGCGCCTGCAGGTCGGCCGGAACGACCAGATTCTGCGCTTCCGCGAGGCAGTCCCAGGTCCCGGTTCGCTTGGCGTGCTCGACGACCTCTTGCCCCGCCGGCGCCATCAGCCCGGCGGCCGTGAGCCGCCCGACCCGGTCGCGGTTCACCTGACTCCAGGTGCTGCGCGGGTTCCGCGGCGTGAAGCACTGGTACGTCGTCCGGTCGTCGCGCTTGATCGTCTTGCTGTCCACCCAGCCGAAGCACAACGCGTGCTCGACCGCCGCCACGTAGTTGACCGCGGCAACGCCTTCGCGGCCGCGGTGCACCACCAGCCACACCGACCGCTCCGACCGCCCGTGGGTGACCAGCCAGTCCCGCCACTCGGGCACGCTGCTGACCTGCACCGCCAGGTCGTCGGTCATGTCCGCCTTCGCCACCGCCGCCGTGCTGGTCATCGCGGTTCCTCTCCTCGCCGTCGACCACCACTCTGCCGCAGATAAGTGCTCACCCACTGAGCACTTATCCGAGCGATCTCAGAACAGCGCGTCCGCGCGCTCCAGGCTGAGCAGAGCCTGCTTGCGCGACAACCCACCCGCGTAGCCGGTCAGGTGGCCGGTGGAGGCGACCACTCGGTGGCAGGGCACGATGATGCTGATCGGGTTCTTGCCGTTGGCCAGGCCGACGGCGCGGGAGGCGGCGGCAGTCTTGCCGAGCACGTCCGCCAGTTCGCCATACGTCGTGGTGGTGCCGTACGGGATCTCGGTCAGCGCGGTCCACACCTCGCGCTGGAACGGTGTGCCGACCAGTTTGAGCGGCACGTCGAAGGTGGTCCGGGTGCCGTCGAAGTACTCGGTCAGCTGCCGGACCACCTCGGGCAGGATCGTGTCGTCGCGCGGCCCGAAGGTCTCCATCGGCGGGCGGTGACGGTGCTGCTCCATGTAGATGCCCATCAGCTCACCCTCGTCGGAACCGACCAGGGTGAGGTCGCCGATCGGGCTGCCGATCACGGCGTACGGCATGTCAGTCCTTCCTCGTCGAGGCCCACTGCGCGCGGGTGATCCGGTAGAGCACGTGCCGCTGCAACCGGTGGCCAGGCTGAATCCTGGGGTGGTCGAAGTCGCCGGCCTCGTCGTGCGTCATGCCGATCCGTGACATCACTCGCTGGGACGCGACGTTGGTGGTCGCGGTGAACGAGACGATCTCGGCCAGCCCGGCCGGGCCGAAGCCGTACGCCAGCGCGGCGTGCGCCGCCTCGGTGGCGTACCCGTTGCCCCAGGCCTCTTTCGCCAGCCGCCAGCCGACCTCCACCGCCGGGGTGAAGTGCGCCTCGAAGCGGGGCACCGACAGCCCGGTGAAACCGATGAAACGCCCGGTCTCCAGCACCTCCAGCGCCCACAGCCCGAAGCCGAGCCGGTCGAAGCTCTCGGTGGTCCGGTCGATCAGCGCATCGCTCTGCTCCCGGGTCTGCGGCGCCGGGAAGTGCTGCATCACCGCCGGGTCCGCGTTCAGCGCCGCGAACGGCTCCCGGTCGGCGTCGGTCCAGCGGCGCAGGCGCAGCCGGTCGGTGGTCAGCTCGGTCATCTCACTCCGCGGGAATCCGGTTGATGGGGTGTTCTCCGGTCGCCCAGAGGTACTGCACGGCGTACGCCCGCCACGGCCGCCAGGCCCGGGCGTGCGCGATCAGCGCTTTCGGTGCCGTCGGCAACCCGAGGTCGCGGGCGGCGTAGCGGATGCCGAGATCGCTGGCCACGAAGGCGTCCGGGTCACCGAGCGCTCGCATCGCGATCGACTCGACCGTCCACGGCCCGACCCCGGGCAGCGCGGCGAGCTGCTCGCGGGCCCGGTCCCAGTCGCTGCCGGCACCGAGGTCGATCTCGCCCGCCGCGAGCGCCGCGACCAGCGTGGTGAGCGTCGTCCGCCGGGACTGCGGGAAGGCCAGCGTCTCCGGGTCCAGCCCGGCGAGCGCGTCCATCCGCGGGAAGAGGTGGGTCAGTCCACCGGCCGGGTCGTCCACCGGTTCGCCGTACGCCTGGACGAGCCGGCTCGCGTGCGTCCGCGCCGCGGCTGTCGACACCTGCTGCCCGAGCACCGCCCGTACGGCGAACTCGGCGCCGTCGACGGTCCGTGGGACGCGCCGGCCCGGCGCCTTCGCGACCAGCGGAGCGAGCACCGGGTCCTCCGACAGCAACTCGTCGACGGCGACCGGGTCGGCGTCCAGGTCGAGCATCCGGCGGCAGCGGCTGATCGCGATCGCGAGGTCGCGCTGGTCGGTCAGCGACAGCTGACACGCGATGTGGTCGGGCGTCGGGCGGAGCGAGACGACGCCGTGGCCGTGCGGCAGTCGCAGCGTCCGGCGGTACGCGCCGCCATGCCACTCCTCGACGCCGGGAACACCGGTGGCGATCAGATGGCCGAACAGGTTGTCCGGCGTGAGCGGCGCGCGGAACGGCAGCCGCAGCGAGATCGTCCCCGGCGCTGTCGGGTGCGAGCCGCGGTGCGCCCGGCCCCGCAGCTCGGTCGGCGAGAGCGCGAACACCTCTTGGACCGTCTCGTTGAACGTGCGGACGCTGGAGAAGCCCGAGGCGAAGGCGACGTCGGCCATCTGCAGGTCGCTGGTTTCGATGAGCACCCGGGCGGTCTGCGCCCGCTGCGCCCGAGCCAGCGCCAGCGGGCCGGCGCCCAGCTCCGCCTGCAACTGCCGCTGCACCTGACGCACGCTGTAGCCGAGCTGGGTCGCCAGGCCAGGCACGCCGTCGCGATCGACGACGCCGTCGGCGATCAGGCGCATCGCGCGGGCGACCAGGTCGGCCCGGTCGTTCCACTCCGGCGATCCCGGGCTCGCATCCGGCCGGCACCGCTTGCAGGCGCGGAAGCCGGCCTGCTGGGCCGCGGCGGCACTCGGGTAGAACCGCATGTTCTTGACCTTCGGCGGAACCACCGGGCAGCTCGGCCGGCAGTAGATCCGGGTGGTCAGCACCGCGGTGAAGAACCAGCCGTCGAACCGGGCGTCCTTCGACTGGACCGCGCGCACGCACCGCTCGACACATTCGTACATGTGCTCCAGCATCGCCGCCCGCGCAGACCGGCGCTAGCGGATTTGCGCCATCAACCTGAACACGCCGGTCGGCGGAAAAACGACGCCAGGATCCCGCGGCGGATTCCCGCCAGCTTCCGACGGCGCGGGGCGCTGGACTGGAAGCCTACCGATCGAAAGGCAGGACGATGAAGGTTCTCGAAGGCAAGCTGGCGCTGGTGACCGGTGGAAGCCGCGGCATCGGGGCGGCGACCGCGGTGGCGCTGGCCGAGGCCGGCGCGGACGTGGCGCTGACCTACCAGAGCGCGGACGATGCCGCGGCCGCCGTGGTGAAGCAGATCGAGGCGCTCGGGCAGCGCGGGTTCGCCCTCCGGGCGGATGCCGCGGACTCCGCGGCGGTGGACGACGCGGTGGCGAGGGCGGCCGGCGAGCTCGGCGGCCTCGACATCTTCGTCAACAACGCCGGGGTCGGCACCAGCGGGATGATCACCGACGTGGAGCTGGCCGAGGTCGACCGGGTGATCACGGTGAACGTGCGCGGCGCGTACGTCGCGGCGCGGGCAGCGGCGTCGCGGCTGGCCGACGGCGGGCGGATGATCCACGTCGGCAGCTGCATCGCGAACCGCAACGCCGGACCCGGCATGACCCTGTACGCGCTGAGCAAGTCGGCCCTGGTCGGGATGAGCAAGGGCCTCGCCCGCGACCTCGGCCCGCGCGGCATCACGTCGAACGTCGTACAGCCCGGCCCGACCGACACCGCGATGAACCCGGCCGACGGCCCGTACGCCGCGCCGCAGCTCAGCCACCTGGCCCTCGACCGCTTCGGCACCCCGCAGGAGGTCGCCGCCGCGGTCGTGTACCTCGCCGGCCCGACCGCGTCGTACGTCACCGGCACGGAACTGACCATCGACGGCGGCCACAGCGCCTGACGAGCCGCCCCGTCGCGGGTCGACCCGCCCCCTGGGTCGACCCGCGACGGCTGCCGACCCTTGGGGTGGCGGCTGGCGCAGGAGCGTGCAAGGTTGTCGGTGGCGGCCCCTAGCTTGAGGGGATGAAGTTTTCGGTGACGTTCGGGGCTGTGGGGGCTGGGCGGGATCCGCGGGGCCTGGCGGAGTTGGCCCGGGTGGCTGAGCAGTGCGGCTGGGACGGGATGTTCCTGGAGGACTACCTGATCTACCAGGGCGACGCGTCCGCGGCGGCGTACGACCCTTGGGTCTGCTTGGCAGCGATGGCCTGCGCGACCAGCCGCATCCACCTGGGCACCACGGTGACCCCGCTCCCGAGGCGCCGCCCGTGGAAGGTGGCAGCCGAAGCGGTCGCGCTGGACCACCTGTCGGGCGGCCGGATGATTCTCGGGGTGGGGATCGGCGATCCCACCGACCCGTTCCTCGCCGACGTCGGCGAAGCAACGGATCCGCGGGTCCTGGCCGAGATGCTGGACGAGGCCCTGGAGGTCATCGACGCTTTGTGGACAGGCGAACCGGTCCACCACAGCGGACGGCACTACCAGTTGGACGGCGTGCGGTTGGCGGCACGACCGGTGCAGCGGCCGCGCATCCCGGTGTGGGTCGGCGGCAACATGCTGGTACCAGCCGTCCGCCGGCGGATCCTGCGGTGGGACGGCTCGTGCGCCTACAAAGGCCCCACCACCGCATCCCTACCGATCACCCCGGAGGACGTCGCGGCGCTGCGTGCGGAACGCGGCGACGCAGCCTTCGCCCTCAAGGTCAGCGGCGGCGACCCGGCAGCGTTCGCCGCCGCCGGCGCCACGTGGTGGGGACGGTGGGTCCCGCCGGGCCCGTTCGAGGACGCGCTGGCGGTCGTGCGCGGTGGGCCACCGCGCAACTGAGTACGCCTCCACCAAGCACGGCGGCGCGCATTCGAGTGGTGGAGCAGGCACCGTGCGAGCGAGGAGCCCGCTGGGGGCGGAGTACAACCGGACCGACCCGTTGACACAACAAATCCCCCGGGTCAGACTGCGGGGAGTTTTATCGTTCAAACACCCTGTCCGCCGAGGGGGTCGTGATGGCCACGCTCAAGCAGGTCGCGGCGCACGCCGAGGTGTCGGTGCAGACCGTGTCCAACGCGTTGAACGCCCCGCACCGGCTACGGCCGGACACCCTGGAGCGGGTCACCCGGTCGATCGAGTTGCTCAACTACCGCCCGAATCGTAACGCCCGCAGCCTGCGTACCAGCGCGGTCGAGCTGATCGGCTACTGCGTCCCCAGCTGGCCCGACGGCCAGGCGCATTTGGTGATGGACCAGTTTCTGCACGCTCTCTGCACCGCCGCCGAGAACACCGGTCGGCACATCCTGCTGTTCACCGCGCCGACTGGCCTGGACGGCATGCCGGTGTACGACGACCTGCACGCGCGCCGACTGGTGGACGGGTTCGTGCTGTCGCAGACCGAGACGCACGACCCGCGGCACGGCTGGCTGAAGGAGCAGCGGATTCCGTTCGTCTCCTTCGGCCGGGTCTGGCAGCAGACCACCCAGCCCGGCCCGTACGTCGACGTCGACGGCGCGAGTGGTTGCGCGACGGCGACGCGGCACCTCGCCGAGACCGGACGGCGGCGGATCGGTTTTCTCGGCTGGCCGCGCACCTCCGGCCTGGCCGAGGACCGGCTGAGCGGCTGGCGCCGGGCCTGCCAGCAGCTCGGCCTGCCCACCGACGGCCTGGCGGTGCACTGCCCGGAGGACACCCTCGACGCCGGCGCCGACGCGACCGCCGAACTGCTCGACGCGACCGAGCCGGTGGACGGGATCGTTGCCCTGAGCGACGTTCTCGCGCTCGGCGCGCTGCGCGAGCTCGCCCGGCGCGGCCTGACCGCCGGCACCGACGTCGGGCTGACCGGCTTCGACGACTCACCGCTCGCCTCGGTGGTCTCCCCCGCACTCACCTCACTGCGGCAACCGATGGACCGGATCGCCACCGCGCTGATCGCCATCCTCACCGCCACCCCCGGCGACGGCGCCGAGCCAGCCGCGCCGGCCGACCGACTGCTGCAACCGGAACTGGTGATCAGGGGCAGCTCAGCCCCTGGCTGATGCGACGCGTGCGAGCGCCGCGAGAAGGAGGTATCCCCGTCATGACACTCCGCCCTGTCGGACGCCCCACCCCACGACCGCCCGGCCACCGCCACCGACGCTCCGCCGCCACCGCCCTGGTCGTCGCCACCCTCCTGGCGGCCGTGTCGACGACCGCCACCGCCGGCCCGGCCACCCCGAGCCCACGCCCTGGTACCGCCCCGCCCGGCACCATCGGCACAAGCACCGCTCACCCCGACGCCGCCACCCGCGGCTCGGAATCTGCCGCCACGACAGCGCCCCGCTCCCCCACACACCAGGCCGCCCGCACCTCCGGCGTACTGGCCGAGCTCTCCGAGACGACCCGGCTCGAGGACCGCCGCTCGCTCGTGGTCGGCGACCGGGCCTACGCGATGGGCGACGCGACCGGCCGCTACCCGGCGACCGGCTGGCACACCCGCGGCGAGATGGGCGGGTTCTGGTCCCAGCCGATCAAGCTGCTCGACGGTCTGTGGTTCGGCGTGAACGGCGCCTGGCTCGGCAAGGACGTGCACGCCGCGAAGTACACCAGCGGCTACGGCTACCAGCGCATCGACTACGCCGGATCCCTCGACGTGCAGCGCACCGACTTCGTCCCCGACGGCGTGCGCGCCACGGTCGTCGGTCTGACTCTGACGTCGCCGAAGTCGACCACCGTCAAGCTCGACGTCGACGCACACTCCGAGCTGATGCCGGCGTACCCGTGGGGTGGCACCACGCCCAACGCCGGCCAGACCAACCTGCCCGACACCGGCTCGTACGCCGCTGGCGCGCTGCGCTTCCGCGACCGCGGCACCTCCCCGATCCCGAACGCCGCGCCGCACGACTACACCGCCTTCGTCGGATCGTCCCTGCGGCCGACGGCGCACGCTCTCGGCCCGAACCACCGCGGCCCGCAGGACCCGGCCGTCGTCTGCCCGGCCGACGGTACGCCGCCCCCGCGGTGCGACGACTCGGCGTTCGGCAAGGGCACCGGCGGCCGTCTCACCTACACCGTCGCGCTGAAGGCCCACCGGACGCTGACCCTCTGGTTCGCCGTGGCCGGCTCCGACCGGGGCGCTGCGGACGCCACCCGGGAGTACCGCAGGGCGATCAGCGCCCCGGAGAAGTTGCTCAAGGCAAAGTTGCGGGATCGCGCCGGCCTCGCCGCCCGGTCCGCAGTCGACCTGCCGGGCGACCGATTGCTGCAGCAGAGCGTCGAGTGGAGCAAGCAGAATCTCGCCGACTCCGTGCAAGAGGCCCGCGACCTGCGGATCCGCGACGTCAACGAGGGCAAGGACTATCCCGCGCCGGTGGGCACGGTCGGCAGCGCCCGCTGGTTCGGCGCCGGCTTCCCCGACTATCCGTGGCTGTTCGCCACCGACGGCGAGTACACCGCGTACGCCGCGGTCGCGGCCGGCCAGTTCGCCACGGCGAAGCAGCACCTGCGCTCACTGCAGCAGATCAGCGACCTCTTGAACGACCGCAGCGGCAAGGTCGCGCACGAAGTCATGCCGACCGGTGACGTCTACTTCGGCTCGAACCGGAGCGCGGGCAACACCGACGAGACGGTCAAGTTCCCGAGCACCGTGGCGCTGCTGTGGCGGTGGACCGGCGACGACCGGTTCCGCGACGAGCTGTACGACTTCAGTGTGCGCAACCTGCGCTATGTCTACCGCGCGCTGGACAAGGACAACGACGGCTGGCTCGAGGGCCTGGCGAACGTCGAGCGCAGCGGCATGGGCGCCGAGAAGCTGGACAGCACGGTGTACCTGGCGCGCGGTCTGCGCGACCTCGCCGACCTGGCCGCGTCGAAGCGCGACCGGGCGACCCAGCAGTGGGCGACCACCAAGGCCGCGGATCTGGAGAAGCGGTTCGAGACCCAGTGGTGGGTCGCCAAGGCGTTCGGCTACGCCGACTCGATCGACGACCCGGCCGATCCCGCGAACGACAACCGGCCGATCTTCCAGCGGCACTGGACCGGCGTCACCCCGATGGAGGCGGTGCTCGTACGGCCCGGCCGGCCGGACGCACCGCTGGCCTCCGCCGAGCACGCCGCGATCGCGCTCGACCAGCGCGAGAAGCCTTGTTACACAGGGCAGTTCGGCCTCTTCCACACCGGCACGGGCCCGACCGCCGACCCGGCCGGTAACCCCGGTCCGGCCTGCGACACCGTCGTGTCGGCGGTGAAGAGCGAGCGGGCGATCTTCTCGCTGAACACCTCGATCATGGCAGTGGCCGAGGGCAACTTCGGTCGGCTCGGCCGGGACCAGCAGCAGGTCTACACCACCGGCAACGCCCGGATCCAGCTCGACCCGCGGGTCTGGGAGACGCCCGGCGCGATGCCCGAGATCGCGCCGTCGCCGGACGCACCGGCGAACATCGACCGGCCGTTCACCGATCGCTCGATGTCACTCCAGGCCTGGGGCGCGTACGGCGTGCTCTGGCCGGTCGTGCACCAGCAGCTCGGTGTCGACCCTGAGCTGGGGCACCGCAGGCTGGCCGTCGTCCCGCAGCTGCCGGAGGGCCAGCAGAAGATTGCTGGAAGCAACATCCGGCTGGGACGCGGCGCCGTCGACGTGGCTGCACGCCTGGCAGGCAAGGAGTTGCGGACCGACGTTCGAGTCCACGGCCTGCAGGCAACCGTCACCGCTGGGGCCGTACTGCCCGCCGGTGCAGAGGTCGCCGCGGTCTCCCTGAACGGCCGGCGGACGGCGTACCAGGTGGTGCCGACCAGTCGGGGGACCGAGGTCCGGGTCGCCGCGCGCGGATCGTCGAGCAGCTTGCGGATCACCTTGCGCTGACCACGTGGACAGCAGCCGGTGCCGGTGGGAAGGGTCCCGCCGGCACCGGCTGTCGCGCCCGGTGGAAAATTCCGGAAAGGGAAAGATCGGGAAATGTGAAGCGGGGCCCCTCCGAGTATGAGCCGGAGGGGCCCCGCAGAGCTGAAGGAAAGTGACGTCTCCAGCTTCCCGAGACGGGTCCGTAGGGTCCGGCAGACCCCGTCACCGGTCTACCTCGGTGGGGATCCCCACCGACAGGGGCCTCGGTTTCCGCTCGACCCGCTGCTCCGAACGGAACAACGTGTCGCCCTTTCTACCGCCGCGGCGGCGGCCCGCACAACCCTTTCCCGGCAGCTGTTTCCGGCAATTCGCCACCCACCGCGTGTCGTCCACAGCGAAGGCGTGCCCGTCCACAGAAACCGTTCCAGTTATACACATGCCCTGTGCATAACCCCGCTCACCTGGGCGGGCCGGCCCTCATTCCCAGCGGAAGTAGCGCGCTGCCACCGCCACGCAGACGACGGTGACGGCCACCAGGGCGACCACGTGCTCGAAACCTGGCCAGTGGCCGGCCCACGCGTCCTGGAGGCTGGTCATGCCCGCGCCGAGCGGGGTGACGTCCCGCAGCCAGCGGATCGACTCGGGCATGAGATCACCGGGCGTCCAGACGCCGGCGAAGAACATGCTCGTGAAGAACAGGATGTTGCCGACGATGCTGGCCGCCTTGGCGGTCGAGACCAGTCCGGCGATCAGCAGGCCGATGGACAGCTGCGCGATCGAGAACAGTAGCGCGGCGAGCCCGAAGGGCAGCACCGAGCCGGGCAGGTCGGCGTCGAACAACAGCGCCCCGGCTGCGAGGATCAGCGCGATCACGAGCGCCGCGGCGACCAGGTGCAGCAGCAGCTGCGCGATCAGCAGCTTGACCGGCCGGACCGGCGTGGTCGACATCCGCCGCAGCACTCCCTTCTCCCGGTAGCCGGCCAGGATCATCGGCAGCGTCGCCATCCCGAGCAGACCGATGCCGATCCCGATCGCCATCGTCGGCAGGAAGCTGGGCGGGATGCCGTCCGAGCCGTCGTCGGCGCCGCCGATCAGCGAGAAGATCGTCAGCAGGCCGAGCGGCAGCACGAAGACGAAGAAGAGCCCGGGCCAGTCCCGGACGAACAGCTTGGTCTCGATCCGGGTCAGGGTGAGGGTCTGGCTCATCGGTCCGCTCCTTCGGAGGTCCGTCCGGACAGGGTCAGGAACGCCTCGTCCAACGTCGTCTGTTCGGTGTGCAGGTCGAGCGGTGCCAGGCCGCGCGCGGCCAGCTCGGTGACCACCGCGACCAGCAGGTCATCGTTGCCGGTGACAACGAACCGGCCGTTCTCGACGGTCACCTCGTGCACCGCCGGCAGCGCGGTGAGCACGCTGTGGTCGGTCAGCGGGCCGGGCAGCCGGAAGCTGATCCGCTGCTCCGACCGGGCCGCCGCGATCAGCCCCGCAGGGGTGTCGAGGGCGACCACCCGGCCGCCGTCGATGATGGCGATCCGGTCGCAGAGGTATTCAGCCTCCTCCATGAAGTGGGTGACCAGCAGGATCGTCACGCCGGCGTCGCGGACACCGCGGACCAGCTCCCAGGTGTCCCGCCGGGCCTGCGGATCCAGGCCGGTGGTCAGCTCGTCGAGAATCGCGATCCGCGGGTTGCCGATCAGCGCGAGCGCGATCGACAGTCGCTGCTTCTGCCCGCCGGAGAGCTTCGCGAACGCGGTGTTCTGCACCTGGGCCAGACCGAGCTGCTCCAGCAGCTCACCGGGATCCCGCGGCGCCGGGTAGAAGGAGGCGTACAGCTCCAGCGCCTCCCGGGCCTTGATCTTGTCCGGCAGCTCGCTGGCCTGCAACTGGACACCGACCAGCGAGGTGATCTCCGCCCGCCGCTTGCGCGGGTCCAGTCCGGTGACCCGGACCGTGCCGCTGTCGGGGGCGCGCAGCCCGGCGATCGACTCGACCGTGGTGGTCTTGCCGGCGCCGTTCGGGCCGAGGATGCCGAAGATCTCGCCGGACCGGACCGTCAGCGACACGTCGTCGACCGCCACGGTGGCGCCGTAGGTCTTGCGGAGGTTGCGAACGACGACCAGGTCCTGCGCCGGACCTATGTCGCGTGGGGTGCCGGGACTGTTTCCGGGCCTGTTTTCGGGCCTGATTTCGGGCATGGCGCAGCCTTCCTCGGTGCAGGTGAAGGTGAAGAACGACGGGGTGGGGGGGATCAGCCCTTGGTCGGCCGAACTCCGAACGGGCGGATCATCAGGTAGCCGAAGTACAGCCCGAGTGCGCTGACGGCGAGCACTCCCGGGACGGCCACCGCCAGCGACGGCCGGTGGTAGCCGGTGCTGGCGATCGCCTCGGCGAGCCACTGCGCGACCAGCAGAAGCTCCGCGGCGGCGGCCGGCAGCACCGTCAGCGGCAGCAGCGCGAGCCCTTTCCAGGCGCCGAAGCGGAGAAAGGTGATGCCGACCAGCCAGCCGGCGACCTCGTGCGACAGGACCAGCAGGAAGAACTCGGTGAAGATCAGCCCGACCTGCGAGGTCTCGGTGAACAGGTGCGGATTGGCCAGGGTCTGCGTCCAGCCCTGCCAGGCGTAGATCAGGTGCTCGACCTGGTAGACCAGCACCCAGAGCAGCGCCGTACCGGCCGCGGCGCCGACCAGGAAGATGCTCGCTCCCAGCGAGAACATCCGGCGGGTGATGCCGAGCGAGACCATCAGCGTGAAGAACGCCGGGGCGAGCGTGACGCCGATCGCCACCGAGAAGTACTTCGGTGACTGGGTGCCGTAGTCCCAGATCGAGTGGTCGTTGCCGTCGCTGGCCAGCTGGATGATCAGGCCGATGCCCAGGAACGACAGCACCATGATCAGCCAGTAGCCGCCCAGCATCGGGCGCATCCCGATCACCATGGCCTGCAGCACCCGGCGCAGGCGCTGTCCGGAGGTGACGCCGTTCGGCAGGGTGGCGGCCGGGCTGGTGGTCGCGGTCATCGGTTTCCCTCCTTCGACAAGGCCGGTGCGGTCAGGTGCACGAACAGGTCCTGCAGGCCGACCGGTCCGACCTCCAGCCCGGCGGACCGGGCCTTGGCCAGCAGAGCGTCGTCCAGGTCGCCCAGCACGGTGACCGACTTGGTGCCACCGAGCCGCTGCGCGGCCAGGACGGCGAGGCCGCTGGTGAGCTCGTCCACGGCAGCCGCCGGGCCGGCCAGCGACGCGCCGCGGCCGCGCAAGGTGTCGACCGGCGCCTGGGTGACAAGCCGCCCACGGTCGAGAATGACGACCTCCTCCAGCAGCGCGCTGACCTCGCTGACCAGGTGGGTCGACAGCAGGATCGTCCGCGGCACCTCGGCGTAGTCGGCCAGCAGGGCGTCGTAGAACAGCTCCCGGGACGGCACGTCCATGCCCAGGTAGCTCTCGTCGAAGATGGTCAGCGGCGCCCGGCTGGCCATGCCGAGCACGACGCCGAGCGCGGACCGCTTGCCCCGGGACAACTTCTGCACCCGCTTGCCGACGGGCACCTCGAACTTGTCCAGCAGCTCACCGGCCAGGTCGTGGTCCCAGTACGGCCGCAGACTCGCGGCGTAGTCCAGGATGCGCTTGACCGGCGCCTGGTCGTACAGGTCGCCCGACTCCCGGATCAGGCAGATCCGGCTGGTCACCACCGCGTCCTCGTACGGCGAACGCGCCGCGCCCAGGTCGCCGCCCTCGATCAGCACCCGGCCCTCGTCCGGCCGGCGGAACCCGGCCAGCAGGGCGGCCAGGGTGCTCTTGCCGGACCCGTTCCGGCCGAGCAGGCCGTGGATCTTGCCCGGGGCCAGTCGCAGGTCCAGCCCGTCCACGGCGGGGACTCCGCCGAACCGGACGGTGACGTTCTCGGTCCGTACCGCCAGGCCGCCGCTCACTGCTCCTCCTTCTGGATGTGCTCGACGATCTCCCGCAGCGGGACACCGACCGCCCGCGCCTCGGCGATCATCGGGTCGACCACCTCGGCGAAGAACGACGCACGCCGGCCGCTGCGCAGCAGTTCGCGGGCGTTCGGGCTGACGAACATGCCGATCCCGCGCTTCTTGTAGAGCACGCCCTCGTCGACCAGCTGGGCGAAACCCTTGGCCGCGGTGGCGGGGTTGATCCGGTAGAACGCCGCGTACTGGTTCGTCGACATGACCTGTTCGTCCTCGGCGAGGGCACCCGAGACGATGTCGTTCTTGATCTGGTCCGCGATCTGGAGGTAGATCGGGCTGCGATCGTCGAACACCGTGGTTCCCTCCTGGTCTCGGGCCGGCTCGCTGGTGCGTTGCGGGGGTTCGTAGGTTCATTACTTGACCAACGAACCGTAGCAGCTCCGGGGTCACCACCGTCAAGTGCCGGCCCTAGCCGCCCGCTGCGGCTCCTGCCTGCTTCTGGAGCGCCTTGCGCAGAGCCGGCGCGACCGGCCCCACCCGGACAGCCAGCTGAGCGAGCCTCTCCTTGTGCCGCTTGCGCTGCTCCTTGGGCAGCACCAGCCGCAGATCGCCCGCCGCGGCCAGTACGGCGAGCGTCGCGTCGCGCAGATCGACCCGGGTGACAAGCCGGGCAGGGCGCAGCGTGTCGAGGGCGGCGTGCAGCAGGTGCCGGCGGACGAGCGGCTGCCGAAGCGTGAGGCGCTCAGCCGGCAGCACCCCGAACCGCCGGTACCGCTCGACGTCGATCAGCCGGGCCTTCACCAACTCGTCCCGCACCGCGCCGACAGCGGCCCGCTGGTGACGCTCCACCCAGTACCGCCACCGCTTCCGCCCGGCGGCTTCGATCTCGGCCAGCATGCGTTCACTCACCGGGCTGAGGTGGAGGTGCGCCTGAGCGGAGGAAGCGCCGCCCGGCCTCGGCGTCGCGAGCACGACCCGGCCCTCCTCGTCGGCCAGGCGACCGGCGAGCTGGAGATCGACGAGCGTCGCCGCCCGGAGCATCAGCCCGAGCTTGCTGCGGCTCGCGAGCTTGCCGGTCGCGGGATCCAGAGCCAGCAGGTAGAGCCGGGCCGCGAGCCCGTCGGGCAGCGCACTTCTGCCGTGACCAACTGCTCGCGGCCGTTCGGCCGGGCCTGGTGCGCGCTCGCCGGAGCGGGGCCGCGCCGGCCGGGTGCGGCCGGCACTCCCGGCCGGGGACTGCTCGGAGTGGGAACCGCCGGACTTCGTGGGGTCGGCGCGGCGTTCGAGACGGGCGTTCATGAGTCCTCCTTGCGGGGACGGCCGGGGCGGCGCATGGTGCCGACGTCACCGGGCAACCGGCCGGCGTCGGCGAGGGCTCGGCGGAGCAGGAACTCGATCTGGGCGTTGGTGCTGCGCAGGTCGTCGGCCGCCCAACGAGCCAGCGCGTCGTGCACCGCGGGATCCAGCCGGAGCAGGATCTTCTTGCGCTCGGTGGCCACCGGCCGGCCTTACTGGTACAGCGAGCCGGTGTTCACGACCGGCTGCGCGTCTCGGTCGCCGCACAGCACCACCAGCAGGTTGCTCACCATCGCCGCCTTGCGCTCCTCGTCCAGCTCGACCACGTCGTGCTCGGACAGCCGGTCCAGCGCCAGCTCGACCATGCCGACGGCACCTTCGACGATGCGCTGCCGGGCGGCCACCACCGCACCCGCCTGCTGGCGGCGCAGCATCGCCTGGGCGATCTCCGGCGCGTAGGCCAGGTGGGTGATCCGGGACTCGATCACGTGCACCCCGGCGGCCTGGACCCGGACCCCGATCTCGGCCGACAACGTCTCGGTGATCTCGTCGGTGCTGTCCCGCAGCGACAGGCCGCCGTCCTCGGTGTGCACGTCGTAGGGGTAGGAGTTCGCGATGTGCCGGACCGCGGTCTCGGTCTGGATCGCGACGAACTCGACGAAGTCGTCCACCTCGAAGGTCGCCTGCGCGGTGTCCTCGACCTGCCAGACCACCACCGCGGCGATCTCGATCGGGTTGCCGTCGGCATCGTTCACCTTGGCGACCGCGGTCTCGTGGTTGCGGATCCGGGTCGAGATCGGCTGCCGGACCGAGATCGGGTTCACCCAGCGCAGGCCGTCGGTGCGGATCGTCCCGGCGTACCGGCCGAGGATCTGCAGCACCCGGGCCCGGCCCGGCGACACCGCCGTGAGGCCGGCCGCCAGGACCAGGGCGGCCACCAGCAGCGCGGCCGCGGCCACTCCGAGCGTCGCCTGCTCGCGGGAGATCGCGAGACCGAACAGCACCACGGCGGCCACCAGCAGCAGCACCGACAGCCCCAGCACGGGCCACCCGTTCAGATCCCGGGCAGGCCGCTCGGTCACCTTCGGCTTGGGCATCTCCACCATCACGTCGACATCGGTCGTCATCGTCCACTCCTTCGCAGGTCTATATCCCGAAGGTAGCATAGTGATATCAGTTTTTGGAAGCGGCAATCCTCCGGCCGCCGTCGGTGCCTCGCGAGCTCAGCTGGACCGGCCGAGCACGGCGGTCAGACCGGGCAGGCCAGGGCGGTCAGGGCCTGCTGCCACTCGGTGGACTGCGAGCCGGGCAGTGGGTCGATCGGGCCGTCGTGCCAGGCGTGCACCGGGCGGATGCCGTGCAGGGCGTTGAGCAGCCAGACCTCGTCGGCCTCGGCCAGTTCCTCCGGGCGGCGGGCGCGTTCGGTGGTCTGCACGCCCCGGGTCGCGGCCAGGTCGCGGACCAGCGCGGCGGTCACCGACGGCAGGAAGTCGCGGTCGGCCGGCGGGAAGCAGAGCACGCCGTCCTCCCACCAGGCCAGCGCCGAGTACGCCGCTTCGACCGCGATGCCGTCGGCATCCATCAGCAGCACCTCGTCGGCGCCGCACTCGGCGGCCGCCTCGGCCTTCAACGCGCCGAGCGCATCGAGGTCCGGGCCCTTGATCCGTGGCTGCGTGCGCGGATCGGCGCCACTGTGCACCGCGATCCGCACTCGGCCGCCCGGCGTCGGCGCCGGCCGCAACTGCACCGCCAGCCGCAGCCGGCCGGCTGCGCCCGGGGCAGGGCCGACCTCGTCCCGGGGTGCGGCGACGGCAGCAGCCGACCCGGTCTCGTGGAGCTCGAAGCGGGGGAACCAGCGACCGAAGCCGGGCAGCCGGCCGACCTGGTCGTCCCAGAACGCCCCGGCGTCCGGCTCACCGGCGGCAGCGCAGGACGAGACGAACCGCTCACGGTGCCGGTCCAGGCCGCGCACCCGGCCGTTCACGACGAGGAACGAATCGGCGACGAGCACGGATCTCACCCGGACCTTCCCAGCGTTGCGGTTGCCTTCAGCACCATTTCGTCGTACTCCGCGACCGGTTCGGAGTCGAGCACGATCGCGCCGCCGGCCCCGACGACGGTCTCCCGCGGGGTCAGTACGGCGGTCCTGATCACCACGCTCAAGTCGGCCCGGCCGTCCACGGTCAGGTAGCCGAGCACACCGGAGTACACGCCGCGGGCGCTCGGCTCCAACTCGTCGAGCAGCTCCATCGTGCGGATCTTCGGCGCCCCGGTCATCGAGCCGGGCGGGAAGCAGGCCCGCACCGCAGCGACCGCGCCCACGCCGGCCCGCAGCTTGCCGCGGACCGTCGTGACCAGCTGGTGCATGGTCTGGTAGCTCTCCACCACCATCAGCTGCGGGACCTGGACGCTGCCCGGCTCGCTCACCCGGCCGAGGTCGTTGCGGATCAGGTCGACGATCATCAGGTTCTCGGCGCGCGTCTTCTCGTCCTCGGCCAGCGCCTTCGCGACAAGCTGGTCCTGGGCGGGGTCGGCCGAGCGGGGCGCGGTGCCTTTGATCGGGCGGCACTCGGCCCAGCCGTCGGCGTCCACGGCGAGGAACCGCTCCGGCGACGAGCTGGCCACCGCGATCTCGCCGTACCGGAGGAAGGCGGCGTACGGTGCGGGGTTGGTCGCGCGCTGCCAGAGGTAGAAGTCGAGCGGGTCGGGCACGGGTGGCAGCCGGACGCGGTTCGTCAGGCAGACCTCGTAGGTGTCGCCGGCCTCGAGCGCCACCCGGCAGGCGTCGATGCCGGCCAGGTACGTCGCGCGGTCCTGCTCCAGGTGCTGCTCGACGTCCAGCAGCGAGATCGCGGGCGGATCGACCCAGCCCATCCATCGGGAGGTCGCTGCCGCTGCGGCGCGGTCGAGCCAGTCCAGCGCCTCCTGGTCGTCCGGGGCGTGCACGGCGACGAGGTGGCTGCGGCCGCGGTCGTGATCGATCACGACGAAGCGGTTGGCCCAGATCCACAGCGCGTCCGGCGTCGGGGCCTCGTACGCCGCTGCTCCCCCGGTGAGCGCCTTCAGCTCGTAGCCGAAGTAGCCGACGTAGCCGCCGCTGAAGACGTCGGCCAGCTCCGCCGGTACGTCGGTGCGGCGGGCGGCGAGCAGCTCCTGGAGCTCGGTGAACACGTCCCCGTCGGTGACGTCGCGGACCAGGACCTCGGCGTCCGGGCCGGCGCTGGTGCCGAGCACCGAGATCCGGCGGGCGCTGCGGTCGGTCAGGCCACCGTCGAGCCAGAAGGCGACCGGCTCGGCCGCGAACAGCTCGCGGTAGACCGCCTCGCCGTCGGCCGCGTGGTCGACCGAGCGAACGGACCAGGTCAGTGCGGGCACAGCAGAACGGTACCCACTGGCCCGCTCACCCCGCCGCCGATCTCATCCCGGCCCGCCGATCCACCCCGCCCGCCCGCCGGTCCCACGGCCCACCGCCGCCACCCCTGCCGGAACACCGCGCCGACTCTGATGGGTCAACCCGTCGGAGACCGGGTTGGCCCACCACATTTTCGGTGGCCAACCATGCACCCGGTGGGTTGACCCACCGGAGTGCGCGGCAGAGCAGGGCGGGGCGTGGGTGGGTCGGGGCGGGGGCGAGGCGGGGCCGGGTGGGGGTGCTCGGGGCGCGGGTGCGCCGGGGTGGGGGTCAGGTGAGGGCGAGTTTGGTGCGCAGGGCGGTGATCCGGCGGATCGGGATCGCGATCTCCAGGCCGCCGCGGTCGCCGGCGCGCTGGGCCAGCCAGGCGGCGGCGTGCTCGCGCCGGTTCTCGGACGTGCCCGGCAGGTAGAGCGCGCCGATCAGCCGGCGGGCGTCGTCGATGCTGCGCACGGTGTACGCGTACCGCTCGCGCTGACTCTCCATCACGATGAAGCCGGCCCCGCGCAACTGCTCCTTCAGCCCGGACATCTCGCCCCCGGCGGGAAACTGCGGCCGGGACCGCAGCCGGGTGGTCAGTCCGGTCAGTGTGCGCAGGTCGCCGCGGCGCAACGGCCGGACGGCGGGAATCGTCGCAGCCAGCACCCCGCCGCGCCGCAGCACCCGGGCCGCCTCCGCGAGCACCTCCGGCAGCGGCTGCAGCACCATCAGCCCCATCGAGCAGGTGACGACGTCGAACGCCTCGTTGGCGAACGGCAGGCGCAGCGCGTCGGCCTGCACCTTCGGGCCGGGCGCCCCGGCGAGCTGGATCGGATTGTTGTCGACGCCAACGACCCACCGCCCGTACAGCTCACGGGAGACCGGACCGTTGCCGCAGGCCAGGTCCAGGACCCGGCGGGCCTCGCCGGAGACGGCCCGAACGAGCCAGCGGTACGGCGTGTGGTCGCCCGCGACGGCACGGGACAGCAGGGCTTCGGTGCTGCCCGGGGTGGCGGTGTGGAACGCCCGCAGGTAACCGGGCCAGTCGATCGGGTTCTGAGACATCGCGGACAGAGGTTACCCGGTGACCACAGTCAGTACCGCATCGAGCGCTCTGGGTACTGCTTTTCTTGACACAGGTCTGACCAGGAGTCCCCGCTTCGGAACGGCCGCCTCAGACCAGGCTGACGAAGATGTGCCCGGCGGTCTCGTCGCTGATCACACCGCCGGCGTCCAAGCTGCCGACCAGCACGCCCTCGGCGTCCAGCATCGAGTCGACCTCGCGGCCGGGCAGCGCGCCGGCGCGGCGCAGCACCGCCATCGCGCTGTCGTCGGTCTGCACCGGCTCGGCGATCCGGCGGACCAGCACCCGCACGGCGTTGCCGGTGGCCTGGTCGACCACCTTGTCCAGCGGCTCGACGCCGCTGCGGAAGTCGCCGATCGCGGTCGCCCGGCTGTCCTGCTGCAGCTCCTCCAGACCCGGGATCGGGTTGCCGTACGGCGACTCGGTCGGGTTGTCCAGGATCTTCAGCAGCCGCAGCTCGACCGCGTCGCTCATCACGTGCTCCCAGCGGCAGGCCTCCGCGTGCACGTCCTCCCACTCCAGGCCGATCACGTCGACCAGCAGCCGCTCGGCCAGCCGGTGCTTGCGCATCACCCGGATCGCCTGCATCCGGCCGACCTCGGTGAGCTCGAGGTGCCGGTCGCCCTCGACCGTGACGAGCCCGTCGCGCTCCATCCGCGCCACCGTCTGACTGACCGTCGGCCCGGACTGGTGCAGCCGCTCGGCGATCCGCGCGCGCAGGGGCAGAATGCCCTCTTCTTCCAGTTCGTAGATGGTCCGCAGGTACATCTCGGTGGTATCGATCAGCTCGCTCACGACAACCATTCTCGCCTATACAGGCAACCCTGACCCAATCGCGGCCGACCGGGTCCCGGGTGTTGAAGGGGACTTGAAAGTTGTGCATCGGCCAGGATGGGGCGATGGCTGCGGTGATGTGGTTCCGGCGAGACCTTCGGCTGGCGGACAATCCGGCGCTGCTGGACGCGGTGGCCGCCGGCGACGGCCGGGTGGCCGGGGTGTTCGTGCTCGACCCCGCGTTGTGGGACGCGGCGGGCGATCCGCGCCGCGCCCAGCTGCTCAGCTCGCTGCGCAGTCTGTCCGCGGCGATGGACGGCAAGCTCGTCGTCCGCCGCGGCGATCCGGCCACCGTGATCCCCGAGCTGGCGGCCGAGCTCGGGGCGGCGAGCGTGCACGTCACCACCGACTATGGCCCGTACGGCGTGCGCCGGGACCAGGCGGTCGAGAACGCGCTGAGCTGCCCGCTCGTCGCCACCGGTTCGCCGTACGCCGTGGCGCCCGGGCGGATCCTCAACGGCCAGGGCCGGTCGTACCAGGTGTTCACGCCGTACTTCCGCGCCTGGCTCGAGCACGGCTGGCGCCAACCGGCCGAGGCCCCGGCGACGATCGAGTGGATCGCTGCCCGCGGGGACGCGCTGCCCGCGGCCGGCACGATCGAAGGAGCCGGCGAAGTCGCCGCCCGGGAGCACTGGACGCAGTGGCTGGCGAGCGTCGGTCAGTACGACGACGAGCGGAACCGGCCCGACCTGGACAGCACTTCGCGGATGTCGGTGCCCTTGAAGTACGGCGAGATTCACCCGCGCACGATGCTCACCGACCTGGCCAGGCACCCCGGTGCGGGCGCCGACGCGTACCGGCGCGAGCTGGCCTGGCGCGACTTCTGCGCCGACCTGCTGGCGCGGTACCCGCAGGCGGCCTGGAAGCCGTTGCGGCCGGAGTTCGAGCGGATGGTCTACGACGAACCGGGCGACGCCTTCACCGCCTGGTGCGAGGGACGGACCGGCTACCCGATCGTCGACGCGGGCATGCGGCAACTGGCCGCCAGCGGCTTCGTGCACAACCGGATCCGGATGGTCGTCGCGTCGTTCCTGGTCAAGGACCTGCACGTGCACTGGAAGTACGGCGCCCGCTGGTTCATGGCCCGGCTGCGCGACGGCGACCTCGCCTCGAACAGCCTGAACTGGCAGTGGGTCGCCGGCTGCGGCGCCGACCCGTCGCCGTACTACCGCGTCTTCAACCCGATCACCCAGGGCTTGAAGTTCGACCCCGACGGCAGCTACGTCCGCCGCTGGGTCCCGGAGCTCGCCGACCTGCCCGGCAAGTCCGTGCACGAACCCTGGAAGCTCGCCGCCCCGCCGGCCGGCTATCCCGCACCCATCGTCGACCACGCCGAAGCCCGGCTGGAGTCCCTGCGCCGCTACGACGCGATCACGTAGCCGCCGTCACCTCTTGACCAGGCGCTTCCCCCTGCCTGTATTGTGCTAGGTAACTAGGTAAATGGGTGACAGATGATTGAGTTCCACCTGGACGGGCGGTCGGGGGTCTCGCCGTACCAGCAGGTCGTGCAGCAGGTGAAGAACGCGTTGCGGCTGGGGTTGCTGCGGGAGGGCGATCAACTGCCGACGGTGAAGGACGTGGTCGGGCAGCTCGCGATCAACCCGAACACGGTGCTCAAGGCCTACCGCGAGCTGGAGCACGAAGGGCTGGTCGCGGCCCGGCCCGGGCGCGGCACCTTCGTGACCCGGACGCTGACCGACCACAGTCTCGCGGCGCACGGTCCGCTGCGGCAGGACCTGCGGCGGTGGCTGGCCAAGGCCCGCAGAGCGGGTCTGGACGACGACAGCATCGAGGCGTTGTTCCTGACGACCTTTCGGGCCGCCGCTCAGGAGGACATAGCATGACCGCCCCGCCCGCAGTCCCGCCCACGGCAGTGCCCACAGCCCCGCCCACGGCACTGAGCGCCCGAGGTCTGGGCAAGAGGTACGGCCGCCGCTGGGCGCTGACCGAGTGCACCCTGGACGTCCCGGCCGGCCGCGTCGTCGGCCTGGTCGGCCCGAACGGCGCCGGCAAGAGCACGCTGCTGAACCTCGCCGTCGGCATGCTCACCCCGACCACCGGCAGCATCGACGTGCTGGGCGCCCCGGCCGGCGGCGGGCAGCTCCCCAAGATCGGGTTCGTCGCCCAGGACACCCCGACGTACGCCAGGTTGTCGGTCGCCGACCACCTCCGGCTCGGCGCCCGCCTCAACCCGGCCTGGGACGACTCCCTCGCCCAGGCGCGGATCCAGCGACTCGGCCTGGACCCGAAGCAGCGCGCCGGCAAGCTGTCCGGCGGCCAGCGCGCCCAGCTCGCCCTCACCCTGGGCATCGCCAAACGGCCCGAACTGCTGATCCTGGACGAGCCCGTCGCCGCGCTCGACCCGCTCGCCCGGCGCGAGTTCCTGCAGGACCTGATGGAGGCCGTCGCCGAGCAGGAGCTGAGCGTCGTGCTGTCCTCGCACCTGGTCTCCGACGTCGAGCGGTCCTGCGACTACCTGGTCGTGCTGGTCGACTCCCGCGTCCAGGTCAGCGGTGACATCGAGACGCTGCTGGCCACGCACCACCGGCTCACCGGCCCTCGCCGGGACGAGAAGTCGATGCCGCAGCACCAGCACGTGATCTCGGCCAGCCACACCGATCGGCAGTCCACCTTCCTGATCCGCACCGACGAGCCGATCCTCGACTCGGCCTGGACGGTCTCGCAGCTCAGCCTCGAGGACGTGGTGCTGGCCTACATGGGCCGCTCGGCGCTGACCCAGCCCAAGGACCGGCCTGTCCTGGAGGTGCAGCGATGATCTGGTTGACCTGGCGGCAGGTCCGCCTGCAGGCGCTGATCGTCGTCGGCGCGGTCGCCGTGCTCGCCGTCGTCCTGCTGGTGACCGGCCCCGGGCTGGCCGACGACTACCAGCGCTACCCGACCGGCTTCCTGAAGCAGATCCAGTTCGACCGAATCAACCAGTACCTGTACATCGCCGGCCAAGCGCTCATGTACGCCGCTCCGCCGGTGATCGGCGCCTTCTGGGGAGCACCGCTGATCGCCCGGGAGCTGGAAGCGGGCACCCACCGGCTGGTCTGGAACCAGAGCATCACCCGCACCCGCTGGCTGGTCACCAAACTGGCGGTCACCGGTCTCGGCGCGATCGCCGTCACCGGGTTGCTCAGTCTCGCCGTGAGCTGGTGGGCCGACCCCATCGACGACGCGGTCAACTCCGGCCAGGCGGCCGGGCCCTTCAACGTGCCCCGGCTGCTGCCGCCGGTGTTCGGCGCGCGAGGCGTCGTGCCGATCGGCTACGCGGCCTTCGCCTTCGCGCTCGGCGTCGCCGTCGGCCTGCTGGTCCGGCGCAGCGTGGTCGCGATCGCGCTCACCCTCGCCGGGGTGATCGCGCTCCAGATCCTGTCGCCGATCCTGATCCGCCCGCACCTGATGACGCCGGCCGAGACGACCGTGGTCGTCACCGCGGAGAACATGCGCGGGCTGCAACTGTCAGGCCCCGAGGACAACGCGACGGTGGTGCGGGTGGAGGCGAAGCTGCCAGGCGAAGGCAACTGGAAGCTGTCCGAGCAGACCGTCAACGCCGCCGGACAGGCCCAGAAGACCCTGCCGAGCTACGTCGCGGAGTGCGGTCCGCCCCCGCCGGACGCCACGCCGGAGCAGACCAGGACCAGGAAGCCGCTGAGCGAGTGCTTCCAGCGCCTCGCGGACGACGGCTACCGGCAGCAGATCAGCTACCACCCGGCCGACCGGTTCTGGGCTCTGCAGTGGCGGGAGGCCGGGCTCTTCCTGACGCTCGGCCTGCTGCTCACCGGCTTCTGCTTCTGGCGGATCCGCCGGGACCTGACCTGATCCCGGCGGATCCGCCCTAGACGGCTTTCAGCACCGTCAGCAGGCGAGCTACCTCGGCCGCGACCGCAGTACGGGCGGGGCCGAGGTACTTGCGGGTGTCGACCAGTGCCGGCTGGTCGGCCAGCACCTCGCGGACGACGCCGGTGAAGACGTTGTTGAGGTGGGTCGCGATGTTCACCTTCGTCATGCCCGCCTCGACCGCGCGGGTGAGGTCGGCGTCGGCGACGCCGGACGAGCCGTGCAGAACCAGTGGCACCGGTACGGCGGCGCGCAGGTCGCCGATCAGCGCGAAGTCGAGCTCCGCGGTCCGCTCGGTCATCGCATGCGACGAGCCGACCGCCACCGCGAGCGCGTCCACTCCGGTCGCCTCGGCGAAGGCGAGCGCCTCGTCCGGCCGGGTCCGCGCGCCGGGCGCGTGCACGCCGTCCTTCCCGCCGACCTCACCGATCTCGGCCTCGACGAACACGCCGTGCTCGTGGCAGAACGCGGTCACCTCGCTGGTCGCCGCGACGTTGTCGGCGTAGTCCAGCTTCGACGCGTCGAACATCACCGAGGTGAAACCGAGCGACACCGCCTCGGTCACCAGGTCACGGTCCATCGCGTGGTCGAGGTGCACCACGACCGGCACCGAGGAGGCGGCCGCGGCGGCCAGCGTCGCGACCCCGATCGGCTTCAGCGCGCCGTGGTACTTCACCGCGTTCTCACTGATCTGCAGGATCACCGGTGCGCCGACCTGCTCGGCACCGGCGATCAGCGCGGTCGCGTGCTCCAGCTGGATCACGTTGAACGCGCCGACCCCACGACCGGCCTGCGCGGCGGCGAGCACGACCTCGGCTCCGGACACCAACGGCATGACGAACTCCTTCTCCCCGGATCGCCCGGATCTACAGTTCCCGGACGGCGACCTGCGGCTGCCACCGCCGGTACGCCGCCAGGTCGAGGTCACCGGCGACCGGGGTCAGCACCGCCGCGGCGGACGCCGCCACCGCGCGGGCCAGGACCTCGGACCAGTCGGGCTCGGCCGACCGGGCGACCGCCGCGGCGACCACCGCCGTACAGGCGTCGCCGGCGCCGGTCGGATTGCCGGCGACCTGCTCGACCGGGTCCGCGCGCCAGACTCCCTTGTTGCTAGCAGCAACCATGCCGCGGGCGCCGTCGGTGATCACGGCCGCGGTGGCGCCGAGCCCGACCAGGTGCCGCGCGCCGTCCGGCACGTCCACCTCGCCCAGCGCCTCGCGCAGCTCGGCGGCGTTGGCCCGCACGACCGCACCGGCTCGCGCGGCCGCCAGCAGGGCTTCTCCCCCGGCGTCGACCACCGACAGCACGTCGTGGTGCCGGGCGCGGACCGCGATCTCGGCGTACGCGTCCGCGGGCAGGCCGGGCGGCAGGCTGCCCGAGCAGGCGAGCACCTCCAGCCGGCCCCAGGGCATCCGGTCGTGGAAGGCGCGCCACTCGTCGTCGGAGACCGTCGGGCCAGGCTCGTTGAAGATCGTCGCGTCCCCGTCGGAGCCGTTGACCACGGCAACAGTTCGCCGGGTCTCACCCGCGATCGGCGTGAGCAGGGCGGTCAGACCGGCGTCGAACAGCTCACCGGCGACCAGCTCGCCGGTCAGTCCACCGACGAAGCCCAGGGCGAGCACCGGATGGCCGAGGGTGGCGGCGACCCGGGCGACGTTCACGCCCTTGCCGCCGGCCCGCTGCCGGACCTCGGTGACCCGGTGGCTGCCGCCGACCACCAGTTCGTCCACGGCGTAGGTGACGTCGAGGGCGAGGTTGAGCGTGACGGTACCGATCATCGGCCGGCCGTCGAACCGCCGGCACCGTCGGCCTCGGAGTCCGTCGCGGTGTCGAGCCACGCCCCGGCCCGCATCACCTTCTGGACGACGCAGTCGTCGTCGAGCACCACCAGGTCGGCCCGCTTGCCGGTCTCGATGCCGCCGACGTGGTACCAGCCGAACGCCTCGGCCGGGGTGGTCGAGGCCATCCGGGACGCGTCCACCAGCGAGACGCCCGCGTTCACCGCGTTGCGGAAGGCAACATCCATCGTCAGCGTGCTGCCGGCGATCGAGCGCGACCCCTCGGCGAGCGTGGCCAGGCCGTCGGTGACGTCCACCTCGAGACCGCCGAGCAGGTACCGCCCGTTCGGCATGCCGGCGGCGACCATCGCGTCGGTGATCAGCGCGATCCGGGACACCCCGGCCGCGGCCAGCGCGACCCGGACCACCTGCGGGTCCAGGTGCATGCCGTCGTTGATCACCTCGAGCAGCAGCCGCGGATCGTTCAGCGCGGCGCCGACCGGCCCAGGGTCGCGGTGGTGGAACGGCCGCATCCCGTTGAACAGGTGGGTCGCGACCGTCGCGCCCGCGTCCGCGCCGGCGATCATCTGCTCGTACGTCGCGTCGGTGTGCCCGAGCGCGGCCACCACCCCGGCGTCGACGACCTGGTGGATCGCGTCCAGCCCGTGCTCCAGCTCCGGGGCGATGGTGACCATCTTCACCGCGTCGCCGAGCACCTTGGCCACGTCGTCCGCGACCGGGTCCCGCAGCAGCGTCGGCTCGTGCGCACCGCAGCGCGCCGTCGACAGGAACGGCCCTTCCAGGTGCACGCCCGCGATGACGCCGTCGGTGACCAGGTCGGCCAGGCACGCGGTCTGCGAGACGATCTCGTCGAGCGGCCCGGTGACCAGGCTGGCCATCGTCGTGGTGGTGCCGTGCCGGGCGTGGAAGGCGGCGACCTTGCGGGCCTCGTCCGGATCGGTGGTCGAGTACGTCGCGCCACCGCCGCCGTGGGTGTGGATGTCGACGAAGCCCGGTACGACGGTCGCCTCGCCGAGGTCCTCCGGGCGCTTGCCGTCGGCGGGCATGCCCTCGGACCGGCGGCCGAAGGAGACGATGTCGCCGTCCTCGACCTGAATCCAGGCACTCTCCAGCACGTCGTCCGGCGTGACCAGCCGGCCCACCCGATAGGTCGTCATACCGCCTGCTCTCCGCTCTCTTCGACGCCCACCGCGGGGCTCGCATCAGGGTCTGCTTCGGGGCGCGCTTGCGTACTGGCTTCAGGGACCGCCGTGCGGCCCGGGGAGATCCGGGCCGGCGGGGCTGCTTCGAGGGCGACCCGGTCCCAGGCCATCAGCGCGGCACCGAGGCAGCCCGCCTCCTCGCCGAGCACAGCGGCCACGATCTCGGGCTCGCGCTGGAACGTCAGCCGCTCGTGCAGCCCGGCCCGCAACGGCGCCAGCAACGTCTCGCCGGCGCCGACCAGGCCGCCACCGATCGCGATCCGGGTCGGCGCCACCAGCGTCGTGTAGAGCACGAGCGCGTCGATCAACGCCGACAGCGCCTCCTCCCACACAGCTGCAGCGTCCGGATCCCCTTCGCCCAGCAGCTCCAGCACCTCGCGCGCCCCGTCGACCACCCGCCCGGTCCGTACGCCGTACCGGCGGGCGAGGGCGGCGGCGGACGCGACGGTCTCCAGGCAGCCGTACTGGCCGCAGGCGCACAGCTCGGCGGCCTCGCCGTGCACGAACCGGGTGTGGCCGAGCTCACCGGCGTACCCGTCGCCGCTGACCAGGGAGCCGTCGACCACCATCGCGGCGGCGATCCCGGTGCCGAGCGGGAGGAAGAGCGAGTTCGTCGTACCGGTGAGCGCGCCTTCGCGCAGTTCGGCGTAGCCGCCCGCCCGCACGTCGTGGGCCAGCGTCACCTGCCGGTCGGGCCCGACCGCGGCCTGCAGCTCGGCGAGCACCGGCGTACCGACCCAGGCCAGGTTCTCGGCGCTGACGGTGCCGTGCTGGGCGTTGATGATGCCCGGGACCACGACGCCGACCGCGCGCACGGCATGCCCGTCGGCGGCCG